>JAZLDG010000050.1:0-7151 GCA_045614565.1 Candidatus Scatosoma sp.
CCCGAAATGCAACGCTTTTCGGGGGCGGATTATCTTTACAAATTTATAAAACGGGTTCTACCGCCGCTTTTAATTCGTCCAAGGTCATCGAACTTTCAAAAATGTGCTTGATTATACCTTCACGGTCAACCACGACGGTAATAGGTAAGCCGTCGCCCACTTCAAACAATTCCTTTACGTCGTTATCTTCGTTATACCGACCAAAGGTACAGGTATAATCGAGCCAATGCGAATAATAGGTATCGTATTCGCCCTTGTCGTCGTGTTTATTGAGATAATCGTCCAATAGTTCCTGCGGGGCGTAATGCGCGTCCGCGCTGATAATCACGACTTCCAAGCCTTCGTCTTTATATTCTTCGTACAATTCGTTGAAATGCGGAATTTCCCGTTTACAGGGCTGACACCAAGTCGCCCAAAAATTGAGCACGACCACTTTACCCCGTTGCTCGGACATCTTAAAGGTTTTATTCGCAATCGCGAATTGCCCGTCTTTCACCCCGTACACGGTATCTAACGAAAAATCGGGACATTCGTCGTACAGCATCGCGCCCACCGTTTCTTCTTCTACGAAATTATAATACACGAGCGCACCGCAAAGCACCGCTCCCGCAAGCGCGTACGCGCCGATTTTGATTAACTTATTCCTTTTCATTTGCGTTCGTCTCCGAAAGAGCAATTTCTTCTTGGGGCTTTTCTTCCTTACGCTTCAACATACCCGCAAGCGGTTTGATTTCCGTTGCTGCGGGCGCGTCCGCGTCGTTTGCGCGTACGAAAAGTTGCGCACCCTTCCACGTAATCGCTTTGGTCGGGCAAACGGAAATACATTCGCCGCAGCTGATACATTCGTGATCGCCCACCTTTTTTACGTCCATTTTGCATACGCCTACGCAAAGTCCGCAATTCGTGCATTTATTTTCGTCGAGCTTCACGCCCAAAAGCGCGATTTTACTGAAAAAGCCGTATAACGCGCCAAGCGGGCAAATAAAACGGCAAAATACGCGGAAAATGAAAATGCTCGCTACGATAATGATTACTAAAAGCGTGAATTTCCAAGAAAACAGCGGTCCGAGATTGCTCAATAACGCTTCGTTTTCAGGGTTAAGCAAAAGCCCTAATCCCCCTTCAAACGTGCCTGCGGGGCATATGTATTCGCAAAATCCGGGGATCGCGAAGCTCAACGGCACGATCACGACGAAAGCAATCAATACGAAATACTTAAAATAGGATAAAATGCGCGTGGCTTTGCTCTTTTTGAGCTTGGGCGTTTTTATTTTATAAAGGAGTTCTTGTCCAAGCCCGACGGGACAAAGCCAACCGCAAATCATTCTGCCGAATAACAAGCCAAAGAGTGCCAAAATACCTAAAATGTACACAGGCGTACGCGTTTCGGACGCCGACAATGCGTTTTGCAACGACCCGAGCGGACAAGAGCCGACTGCTCCCGGGCAGGAATAACAATTCATTCCCGGTACGCATAAATTCTTGGTCGCGCCTTTATAAATACGCCCGTTGAAAAAGCCCTTTATATTCGCGTTATACAGTAACGCGGTATAAAGCTGGACAATCTTTCTACGCGACGGCGCGTGCTTGACAAACCAAGCTTTTATTTTTCCAAAAAATTTTTTCATACAGTCTTGTATAACTCCTTACTATTCAATGCCCGTACAAGTAGTACGTAACCAAGGGAAAACGCAAGTACAACGCTGCATATCGCCGCGTATTCTTCATTTTTATAAAATAAAGCAAGACGCAAGATAGACAAGGCGTACGCGGCTTTCCCGACGGGAGCGTACAAGTAGTACGTAACCAAGGGAAAACGCAAGTACAACGCTGTATATCGCCGCGTATTCTTTATTTTATCCTAAACCGATGCACTGGGTGCATATCTTCACCGCTTTCGCAAACACGTCCGCCATACCGCCGTTGTTGATACCCAACACGATACATACCACCGCCAACACGCCGACGGCGATCCGTACGCCAAGCAAAAATCCTTTCGAGCTTAAAAACGTAGTTTTTTCTTTCTCTACGGTAGGTTTTACACCCGCTTTCGCGTTTTCCGCGACCGTAGTTTTAACGAGTGCGATTTCCGTTTTATACGAAGAAGCGTTCAAATACGCCGCGGCAATCCCGCCCCCCAAAGCCACAACGACCCAAGGCAGGGAGAGCAGCAAGCGTTCAGCTTCGATATGCGAAGCGAAAAATCCGTCCTTGGCAATCGGCGTATGCTCGCCCACGAGATAGGAAAGCGCAAAGCTTCCGCACACCAAACAAACGCCGCCGCATACACAGCGTACGATCAAACGGAATTTGCGCTGTTTTTGCATATCCGCCGTAACGCCGTCTTTTGGTAAGCGTTTGGAAAGTCTCACAAGGCTTTCACGAAGCTCTACGCGTCTTTCTACGGGCGTATCTTGGGACGCGATAAACGCAAGCGCGACGACGCCGACGAACGCCGCAACCCACAGCCACACGAAAAAGGCGATACGCGAAAACGCGTTGGAAATATTTTCCACCGTAAACGATTTGTTGCCCAAAGCGTAAATACTCCAAACCTGTACGATGAATAAAATCCCAACGACAGCGCTATACGCACCAAAAGCTATTCCGTAATATCGGCGTACTCTATTTCCTTGCGTCATATATGCTCCCTTTACTTTTATAATCGTATATAATTATATAACTATTTTCGGTTTTTGTCAAGCAATTCTATCCTTTGTGAAAAATAGATAAAATGCTTAAAATTAAGTAAAAATTCTTGTGTTTTTTCGTGATATATAGTATAATGAATAATGGAATTAAAGGACTTTTTCGTTTTTACGGAGTTTTTATGAAAAAATATTTTATCACGTTATTACTTACCCTTTCCTGCGGCGCGTTCACACTTGCGGCGGCAAGCTGCGGCGATACTGAAAACAGCTCTACGCAAAACGGTGAAACGCACGTCGTAACCTTACAGGGCGGCGAAGGCTACGGCTTTTTAGGCGACGACGTTTCTCCAAGTGAAAACGGGCAATGGACGGCAACCGTACAAAAAGGCGACGCTTTAGAATTCTCGCTTGATCTTGGCGCGTTTTACGAAGGCACGCCCACCGTTACCGTCGGCAACACCGTTCTTGCGGAAAAGGACGGCGTATATTCCTTTACCGTGGAAAGCGACGTTACGGTAAACGTTAGCGGCGTCGTCAAAGCGACTTCTAATATGCTTGGTACGGGTGATTTTTCGGACGCGTTCGTCATCACCAAGCCCATCGACCTTTTATATATCGCGGAAAAAGTCAACGCGGGCGATACCGCATACACCCGCGCAGCATACGTGCTTGGCGCGGATATCGACTGTAAGGGTGAAGAATTAGAAATTATCGGCGATTTAAGCACGCCACAATCCTTTTTCAGCGGTTGTTTCTCTTGCGTAACGGACAGCGAATCGGGCGCAATGGAGCGGTATACGATCTCGAATTTCGTTATCAATTCGGACGATTCCAACTACGTAGGCTTATTCGGTTGCGTGCAAACGGATATTTCCGTAACGGGCAGCGGTATGTTCTACGGTATCCGTTTGGACGACTTTGAAATCAACGTCAGCTCGTCCAAGCTTCCCAAGGGCAACCGTACGCTTTACGTCGGCTCGATGATCGGTTACGGCGTGGGCGTTACGTCCTATCTTTGCGACGCTACGAACGGCGAAATTAACGTTACGGGCGACGCGCTCGAAAACGCGATCGCGGGCGGGCTTATGGGCGTACAGCAAGGCTATTACTTTGAAGACTACGCGCAAGCGTATCTTGCCGAAACGGCGTACGCGACCGTGGACGTGGACGTGAGAAGCGTACAAGGCGTAACGCTTTTTGCAGGCGGCATCGCGGGGTATTTGTATACCAACTCTTTATTCGCTCCTGCCGTCATTCATAACTCTTACGCAACGGGTAACGTCAGCGGCGCAGTCCGCGCAGGCGGCGTTTCGGGCGGACTTGGTCAATACACGTCCGTAGCAAGCAGTTATTCGTCGGGCAACGTTATGGCGAACGCCAGCTCAACCAAGGACACGGACGGACTCCCCGAAGAATTTAGCTACGCGTATGCGGGCGGGATTGCAGGGTACGCGGAAAACGATACGATCGTAAACGATTGCTTTGCGGCAGGCGTACTTTCCGCAACGGCGGTCGACGGCAAAAATTCGCAAGCTACAAACGAAGCGATTGCAGGCGGCGACGAAGCGGGAACGGTGTCCGTTTCTTCTCAACAATACGTCGTTAAAAATTGCCGCGGCAAAATTGAACAAAACCTTTTGGAAACCTTAACCAAAGAGCTTGGTTGGCAAACCTATAACTGGATTATTTCCGACAGCTCCCTTCCCACGATCAATTACGACGCTTCCAGCGAATCGGTCACGACGACGGTTACCGTGCATTACGTCACGAAAACGGCGGACGGCGTGAAAGCGATCAAGGTAGGCGGTGCGGAAAACGATAAATTCTCTTACACCGACGCATACGCGCCCATTATGGACGCGTTCAATAACGGCGATATCAACGCGTATCTTACCGCGGACGACGGCGTGCTCCTTTCCTACGGCTATTTCTTCGACGAAGATTGTACGAAACCCGTCCCCTATTCCTATCTCACGACGCGGAGCGTGGATTTATACGTCGGCTTTACCGATCCCGCGCCCATCGTCGGGGAATATTACGTGCAAACGGAAAACGCAAACGAGCCTATTAAGCTTCTTATTCAAGCGGACGGAACGGCACTTTGTAACGACGGTGCGAACGAAATCACCGTCAATTATCAATACGACGGCGAAGTTTTGTTGTTAGAAGGCGTACGGTTTGCGAAATTCTTTACGGGTGCGGTCGATACGGAAACGAGCGTCAACGAAGATACGGCGTTCGATCTTAACCGTTATATACTCTATCATTTCCAAGCGGTTTTGACCGAACAAGACGTTTTGGAACTTTACGACGGCACGTATTTTACCGCGAAAAAACCGCTTACTGCGTATAAAGCGAATAACCGTTTGCAAGGCGTATATTATTTGGACGACACCGCGCTTACAAGACTGACTTTCCACCCCGACGGTACGGGCGTGTACGAAGCTACGGGCGCGTACGAAGAATTTACGTATACCTGTAACGCAACCACGGTAAGCGTAACTTTATCGGACGAAACCGTTAAGGAATACGCTCGAACCGCGTTACTTTCTTTGGACGCGTTAAACGGCGTTTGGCAAAAATCCGCTTCCGTAAATAAATTCTATTCCTTTGACGGCAGAAGTAAAAACGGCGCGGGGATTTGGAAATCCTACTATCGGGTATACGCAAGAAACGGCGGGAACGTTACTTCAAGCGACGAAACGATCGCGCAAGGCACGTATGAGTGGGACGACGTTGAAAAGGTTTTCGTTTTGAAAAACGGAACGCAAACTTACGGTACGGCAAAGCTCGATAGCGACGGTTATCTCGTCGTAGCGGTAGGCGAAAATAAAGAAACTTTCTCGCAAAACAATGGCTTTAAGGGGATTTGGGAAAGCGAAAACAAGGACGTCGTACTTAACCTTAACGGCGTGAACGGTACGGGCTTGGGCGTAGGCGTGTTAACGTATACGTATAAAGCGGAAACCGTTTCCTATGATCTTACCTATCAAGTCAGCCAAACGGCGGGTTATATCGTGCTGTATTATTTGGATACTCCCCTTGGTTATTTCACCGTAGATACGTGGAGTAATATTATGGTGGCAACGGTATTCGACGCGTTCGACGCGAACGCGGACAGCGATTATCTCAATACCTATCTCTATCTCGTGGGCGATTACGCAGGCGAATGGATCAGCGACACCGCAATCTTCGACGATATCCGTTTTAGCGGTATCGGCTCGTTCAATGCAGACGGAAACTGGGAAAGTACTTTGAAAATCGGTACGCAAACCGTACGCTATACTTTGGAAAAGTCCACGCTTTCGGGCTGGTTTGACTACGACGGAAAGCGGTACATGATCGCGTACGACGACGTTACGGGTAAAATCACCGTAAACGAAAATATCCTTTTGCAACGCAAGGATATTTTCGCGGATATCGATTTCGTTTCCGTTTCCCAAAACGGCGACGTAACGCATTACGAATTCGACGGCAAAGGCGAGCTTTCAAACGGCGGCAGCTTCACCGTGAACGGAGAAACCGAATACGGTTATAAACAAAACGGCGAAGCGTTCGACGTGTACGCGGGTAATGAAAAAGTAGGCTCGATCATTCGCCCTGACAAGCAAGCGTATTATCTTTTGACGATCGGAACTACGCAAACGCAACTTTTCGTTCATAACGAATTTATGGGTAACTGGGCAATCAGCGGTGCGTTTGAAACGTTGAAAATCGGTCCTACCGATCTCGACGAGAATATTACGGCAAGCTATAAAGGACAAAACGTAAAAATTAGTTATTATAACTCGGCAACGCTTACCTTCTCCTATTTGGAAACGAACGGTATGCCCGTCACCTATTATATGTTCTTGATTTACGACGAAAACAACGTATTCGACTGTTTCGCGATTTCGGAATATAGCAGCACGATTTATAACGATTACCGTTTCTGTTCGATTGCAGACGAAATGATGGGCGAATGGACGCAAGCGCAAAACCCCGACTTTTCCATCAGCTTCGACGGCTCGCAAACAAATTATAATAACGGCACGGCAAATTTGGCTTATAAAGGGTTCGTGACGGCGTATTATTATCGCACGTACGACGACGGCTCGCTGCTGTTATGGTCGCAAGAAACATACGACGGCACAACGTTGTATTATACGATTGAATGGTGCGATCAAACGGATGCGGATGCGTACGTAAACGCGAGCGGAAAAGCGTTCAAACGCTTGGAAGCGGATTCCCTTTTCAAAATGCAAGCCAAGGACGAAAACGGCTACGTTTATACCTTCGACGGTAGAAATACGAGTAACGACGTTTGGGGCATTGTAACGGCGGAAAAAGACGGCGAAACGGTTATGTATACTTACGACATCGTCGCGTTTAACACCGACCGCACGGCAACGCTTACCTTGAAAGACGAATCTGGAAAGGAATATACGGCGACGTTGAACTATCGCGACAGCGAAAACGTCACGATCAAGCTTGAAGAAAAATAAACGCACAACCGCCCGT
>JAZLDG010000051.1:0-44118 GCA_045614565.1 Candidatus Scatosoma sp.
GGTTTGCGCTCGGTCGGTAACTTTGTTTAGTTTTCTTTGATTGCGCCGACGGGGCATCCGTCTTCGCACGCGCCGCAGTCAACGCATTCGTCGTTGATTACGTAGATACCGTTGTTGCCCAAGGAAATCGCGCCGACGGGACAAGTATCCGCGCACGCGCCGCAAGCAACGCATTCATCCGTGATAACGTGTGCCATATTTATTACCTCCGATGATTTTTTCTTTATTATATCATATTTTTATAAATTAGTAAACAAATTCAAGGCACTCTTTGCTTGCTTTTCGCAAAAAATTTTTACCAAATCGGATTATCCCCGTAAACGGTTTACCGTTTCTATTAAAATACGCGCCGCGCGGACGATTTCTTCTTGCGTATTATCCTTGCCAAAGCTGATACGGACACATTCTTTGGCTTCGCTTTCCGTTAAGCCCATCGCCGTTAAAACGTGGCTGGGTTTGACCGACGCGCTCGCGCAAGCAGAACCTGCCGCCATATGCACGCCTTTCAAATCCGCTCCGTACAAAAGCGCGGTGTTTTCCACGCCCGCAAAACGTAAATTCAGCACGGACGGCAAAGCGTTTTCGCCGTTGCGCGTTACGCCGTCTATCGCGGACAGCTCTTTCAAAAACAAGTCGGACAAAAAGGCAAGCTTTTTCGCGTTTTCTTCTCGTTCTTGACAAGCCTTTTCATACGCCGCCGCAAGCCCTACGATCGCGGGAACGTTGAGCGTTCCGCCGCGCAAGCCGCGTTCTTGCTCGCCGCCGCCGATCAGTTTTTCCACGCGTACGCCGTTTTTGATATACAGCGCGCCCGCGCCTTTCGGCCCGTAAAATTTATGCGCCGAAAAACTGCACATATCCACGCCCGTCTTTTTTACGTCGATTTGCTTGTACGGCGCGTATTGTACCGCGTCCGTAAAAAACAACGCGCCGTGCTCGTGCGCGATTTTGCAAATTTCTTCAATGGGCTGTAAAACGCCCGTTTCGTTATTCGCGCTCATTACGCAAACCAACGCCGTTTTATCGTCAATCGCTTCGCGAACGGTTTTTAGCTCGACTTCGCCGTTTGCGTTTACGGGAAGATAAACGATACAAAAGCCTTCTTCTTGCAAGGTTTGCGCCGCAAACAACGCGGCGTGATGTTCGATAGAAGAAATCAGGACGCGATTTTTCCCGTCCTTGCGTTTGGCGCGTGCACCACCGAGAATCGCCCAGTTGTCCGCTTCCGTTCCCCCGCAAGTGAAATAAATTTCGTTGGGGGAAGCATTGATGAGCTGTGCCACCTTGTCGCGCGCGCAATCGACCGCGCTCATCGCCTTACGACCTACGGCATGCGGAGAATCGGCGTTGCCGAAATACGCCGTCAAATACGGCGTCATTTTTTCCAAAACTTCTCTATCCAGCGGCGTCGTCGCCGCGTGGTCTAAATAAATGCTCGTTTCCATATCGTCATTATACGCTTTTTATATAGGATTGTCAATAAAAAGCCGTGGCTTATTCGTATAAAGACAAAAGCTCGTCCAAGGTTATCCCGTAAAATTTCGCAATCGTGATACACGCCAATACGTTGGGCGTGACTTCGTTCGTTTCCCAACGCGAAAGGTTTTGCCGAGAAATCCCCGTAGCCTTTGCTAACTGCGTCAAATTAAAATCCCTACTTTCTCTATGTTCTTTTAACGATTTGCCGATGTTTACTTTCATTTTATACTCCTTTTATAAAATTATAGCACAAATTTGTGACAAATACTTGACACGCACAAAATTGTGCGCTATAATATAAAAGCACAGATTTGTGCGCGAAAGGAGTTTGGGATGAAAGATATTATTACAAAATTTTATTACGGGGATTTACAGGAAAGCGAATTCCAGAACAAAACGAACAAGAAAACGGAAGAAGCGGAACGACAAGCCGCGGAAATGTTATTTGCCACTTTTAACGAAGAACAAAAAAGGTTATTCGATGTCTTTTACGAAGCCCTGATGGGTAATCTTTCCGACGATAAGGCGCATACCTATAAACGCGGTATGCAAATGGGATTTTGGTTGGGGCTTGAACTGTATAATTTTGAAATTTGACGTATTTTTATACGAAATGGAAGGTGATAAAAGTAATTTTTTGAAAAATTTTCCTTTTTTCGCCAACTTTTTTTCAAAAACCCCTTGAAATTTCAGAAAAGATATATTATAATAGTACAAACTTTTTGGGGAAAACGTATTTTTTCCAAGGGGTAATAAAAAATTTAATCACGAAGGGGGATTATTTGTATGAAGTTTCAAGGAGAACGTATCCGCAACATTGCGGTAGTAGGTCACAGCGGCGAAGGTAAAACCACGCTTTGCGAAGCGATGCTGTTTAACGGCGGCGCGATTGACCGTCAGGGTAAGGTTTTAGACGGCACGACCGTTTCCGACTTCGACGATCTCGAAAAAGCCAAAAAGATGTCCATTTACACGTCCTGTTCCTATCTCGTATGGAAAGACGTAAAAATCAATTTGTTGGACTTGCCGGGATATTACGATTTTGAAGGCGAACGCAACGAAGGCTTGCGTGCGGCAGGCGGTGCGTTGCTCGTTATCGGCGCAAACGGCGTTTTGCCTATCGGCGCGCAATCGATCGTTGATTATTGCTTGAAACTGGGGAAACCCCTTATCATCTTTATCAACGGTATGGATAAAGAAAACGCCGATTATCTCGGTACGGTGCAGGCTTTGCGCGCAAAGTACGCAGGTAAACTCGCGCCTATCCAAATTCCTATTATGGAAAACGGGAAAATGCAAGGCTGTATTAACGCTTTGCAGGAACGCGCGTACCTTTTCAAGGAAAACGGGCCGCAGGAAATTCCTATTCCCGAAAATATGAAAGCCCAAGTGGAAGAGATGAAAGCGAGCTTGATGGAAACGGCGGCGGAAAACGACGAATTCTTGCTCGACAAATATTTTGAATCGGGCGAACTTACCCGCGAAGAAACGATCCACGGTATCCGCCTTGGTATTGCTTCCGTAAACACCATTCCCGTTATGGCGGGGTCTGCGCTTCAAAACCGCGGCGTCATCAACCTTTTGAACGAAATCGTAACCTATATGCCCCAAGCGCGCGAACGCTTGAACACGATGGCGGAAGATTTGCAAAACGACCGCGTGATTTCCTTGCGTACGGACGAGAACGCGCCCTTTGCAGCGCAGGTATTCAAGACCGTAATCGACCCGTTCTCGGGCAAGCTTTCCTATATCAAGAGTTTCCGCGGCGTATTAAAGAGCGGCTCGACCGTTTGGAACGCGAACACCGAATGTGAAGAAAGAATCGGGCAAGTCTACTTACTTCGCGGCAAGAAAATGGAACCCGTGGACGAACTTTGCGCAGGCGATATCGGCGCGGTCAACAAGCTTGGAAATACGAATACGGGCGACACGCTTTGCGATATGAACGCAAAGGTACGTTTCACCCCTATCTATTTCCCGAAGCCTACGCTGTTTATGTCCGTTACTTCCGAAAAGAAGGGCGAAGAAGACAAGGTATTTGCGGGACTTGCAAAATTGCGTGAAGAAGATTACACCTTCTCCGTAGATAAAAATATCCAAACAGGCGAGCTTTTGCTCGGCGGGCAGGGCGATATTCAGCTTGAAACGCTCGTCAAAAAGGTCAAAGCGCGTTATGGCGTGGACGTAAAGCTTTCTACGCCCAAGGTGGCTTACCGCGAAACGATCCGCGGCAACGCCGAAGCGGAAGGCAAGCACAAAAAACAATCGGGCGGTCACGGTCAATACGGACACGTTAAAATCCGTTTCTCGCCTTGCGAAGAAGATTTCTTGTTCGATGAAGAAGTCGTGGGCGGCGCCGTTCCTAAAAACTACTTCCCCGCAGTCGAAAAGGGCTTGCGCGAATGTATGAGCGAAGGGCCTTTGGCGGGTTATCCCGTCGTCGGCGTGAAAGCCGTGCTTTACGACGGAAGTTACCACGACGTAGACTCCAACGAACTTTCCTTTAAGATGGCGGCTTCGATCGCGTACAAGGAAGGCTTGAAGAACGCGAAACCCGTTTTGTTAGAGCCCATCCACCGCTTGAAGATTTCCGTACCGAGCGATTATCTCGGCGACGTTATGGGCGATATTAACAAACGCCGCGGACGGATTATGGGTACGGACGCCGAAGGGGATACGTCCATTATCACGGCGGAAATTCCGCTTGCGGAAATTATGGAATACACGATGGAACTTCGTTCGCTTACGCGCGGCAGCGGTAAATTCGTTTCCGATTTCCTTGCGTACGAAGAAGTGCCCTTCGCGCTCGTGGATAAAATCGTAGCGGACGCGCGGAAAGAATAACTTTTCGCGGGAAAGTAGAAAAGCTTTCGGAAATCCCCCTTCCGAAAGCTTTTCAAAACGTTTATAGGTCGTTATGAATTATAAAACTCTCTATGAAAAAAACGCGGCGTTTTTTAACGCCCGACCCAACGCAAAACGCGTTTTGCTCGTCTTAAATATCGCCTTGACGGCGGTGTTTTTCCTTGCCTATACCGCGCTCGTTTTATGGTCTTGGATTGCAAAATTCGACGTTTGGGCTTGCGTGAAAATTCTCGGTATTCCCGCCCTGTGCTTGGTGCTCGTGATGATGCTGCGGCTTATGATCGATCGCCCGCGGCCGTACAGCGCGGCAGGCGCGAATATAGAGCCGTTGCTCCGTAAAAAGAGCAAGGATAAGGAAAGCTTCCCC
This sequence comes from Candidatus Scatosoma sp., assembly GCA_045614565.1. Classification (GTDB taxonomy): domain Bacteria; phylum Bacillota; class Clostridia; order Christensenellales; family Borkfalkiaceae; genus Scatosoma. The sequence continues at coordinate 4,712 of JAZLDG010000051.1, forward strand.
AGCCGTCACCTTGCCTGCGCGTTCGTGATTGCCGCCGTTTTCGCTCCCTATCTGCTTTGGGCGAGTTTCTTACTCGCGGGGTTGGGGCTTATGCTTGGGTATGTCCGTTTTGCGCTCGGCTTGCATTATCCCACCGATCTTCTCGGCGGTGCGGCACTCGGTTTGCTTTGCGGTTTATTATGGCTTATATGAAAAAAGCGGCTTTGTAGCCGCTTTTTATGATAATATTCCGTTTTCTACGAGCGTATCGGCAAGCCTTGCGAGCCGTTGAGGGGAAAGCGTTTCGCCCCTTGCTTTTTCTTCTACACCCGCTTCGGCGAGTATTTTTTTTGCGCTTTCGCGGGAAAGATTGAAGAAATTGACCAAGTTGTTTTCCAAGGTCTTGCGCCGATTCAAAAAGGCGCATTTTACCGCTTGGCGGTAGGCTTTTTCGCTTTTCACCGCAACCCTGCCCCGCTCGAACGTGATTTTTACGACCGCGGAGTCGACGTTGGGTTTGGGATAAAAAAGATTACGCGAAACGCGTTTTACGATTTTTGCCGCGCCTTTTAAGGCGATTGCCGCCGTGATAGAGCCGTACTCCGCCGTGCCTTCTTTTGCGCAAAAACGCTCGGCGACTTCTTCCTGTACCATAATGGACAAGCCCTGCACTCTCTCGCTTTCTTCCAAGAGCTTGGTAACGAGCGGCGTAGTGATATAATAGGGCAAATTCGCAACCACCGTGTACTCCCCGATTTCTTCTTCAAAGGCTTTCAAATCCATTTTATTGAAATCACGGAAAATGACTTCCACGTTTTCAAGCCCTGCAAGCGTTTCCGCTAATACGGGCTGCAACGAGCGGTCGATGTCGAACGCGTACACTTTCTTGGCTTGTTCGGCGATGGCACGAGTGAGCGTACCCGCTCCGCAACCGATCTCTACCACCGTCGTATCCTTATCGATACCCGAAGCGGTGACGATAGACGAAAGCAGGTTGGTATCCGAAATGAAATTCTGCCCGAATTGTTTTTTGAACTCAAAGCCGTGCTTTTGAAGCACGGAACGCAAATCTTGCATAACGCTCCTTAACTATCAGTAATATAATCTCGAATATACAGCGGCACGTTGACGCTTTGGGCAAGGCGTTTGCACGCTTCGACTTCTTCTTCCCCGATGCAATCGACGATGGAAAAACGGCAAGCAACGCCGTTTCTACGGCAAAGCTTTGCAAACTCGATCATCGTTTCAAAACCGCTTTCGCCAAACTGCGAACGGCAAATTTTTTGGTACTTTTCCGCGCAAGAAGCGTTGAGCGAAATGTTCACAAAATCGATTTTGCCTTTGAGTTCGGGTACGATATCCCGTTTATTGACGAGATTGCCCTGACCGTTGGTGTTCAAACGGGTTTTCAATCCCTTTTCATGGAAATAATCGCACAGCGCGAGCATTTCCGCTACCTTATAGGTCGGCTCGCCAAAGCCGCAAAAGACGGCTTCCTTAAAGCGCGTAAGATCGCCGAAACCGTTTGCCGCCGCGATCACTTTTTCCACGGTGGGATCACCGTTTTTCAGCCATAAATAGTTGCCGTAATAGCTCGTACGTTCGTTACGCACGCAAAAATCGCAGGCGTTGGAGCATTTGTTCGTCAAATTCACGTACAAATTCCCGTCCAAGGTATACAAATACGTATCCTTACGGTTTTCTTCCTTTTGCGGTTTTTGATTGTTATTGCCGTTTTGCTTTTTGGGCTTGTTCGCGTTTTGCTTTTGGGGATTTTGAACGGGCGGTTGCGGCTTTTGCGCGTTTTGGGGTTGTTGCGCCGTTTGCTGTTTTTGCTGTTGTTGGGCGTTTTGATTATTCCCGCCGCCTTTGCCGCGTTTACGGCGTCTGCGACGCCCCCCGCCGTTGTTTGCGTTTTGGTTGCCGTTTTGCGGCGTTACGTTTTTGATTTCTTCCATAATTTTATACCATCTTAAAAAAGAGTTTTTCCGTGTTCGTTTGGATTTGTTTTTGCATTTCTTCCATCGTCACGCCCCGAAGCTCGGCAAGCCGTTCCACGACGAAGCGAACGTTTTTCGGTTCGTTGGGAAACGTGCCGCGAAAGGGCGCGGGCGTGAGATACGGGCAGTCCGTTTCCGATAAAATGCGGTGGGCAGGTATGCGTTGAACGCTATCCCAGACCTTTTTGGCGTTTTTGAAAGTACACGGTCCGCCAAAGGAAAAACAAAGCCCAAGCTTTTCAAAAGCTTCCGTCATTTCAGGGGAATAGGAATAGCAGTGCATAAGTCCCCCGCGTTTTAGAAGGGAAGCGTTGTTTTGTAAAATTTCCAAGGTTTCCTGCGCGGCGTCGCGGCTGTGTAAGACGACGGGCAAACCCGCTTTGTCCGCAAGCGCAAGCTGACTTTCAAAGAGCGTTCGTTGTATTTCCTTGGGGGGATTGTCGTCGAAATGGTAATCCAAGCCGATTTCGCCGAGCGCAACGCATTTTTTATGTGCGCAAAGGCGTTCGATTTCCGCTAAATCGCCGTCGTTATACTTGAAAAGCTCGCTGGGGTGAAAGCCCGCGCAAAAATATACGTTTTCAAACCGTTCGGAAAGCAGCGCAGCTCGTTTCGACGAAGCAAGATCGAAGCCCGAACACACGATCCGCAAAACGCCGTTTTCTTCGGCGCGACTGATAACCGCTTCTACGCCGCCGATTTGATCAAATTCGTCGCCCGTAAGGTGACAATGCGCGTCAATATACATATCAACCGAGCTGCGTGCCGCTGGCAACGTCCTTTTCGGGGGTAATGAGCGAAAGCGTACCCGTTTCGTCTTCCGCGGCAAGGATCATTCCTTCGGAAAGAATACCGCATACCTTTCTCGGCGCAAGGTTGGTGACGAACACCACTTTTTTGCCGACCATTTCTTCGGGCGTGTAATGCTTGGCAATACCCGACACGATCGTGCGCGTTTCGTTCCCGAATTTCACCGTTTCTTTCAAAAGCTTGTTGGATTTTTCCACCCGTTCGCAAGCCACGATTTCCCCTACGCGAAGCTGTACCTTTACGAAATCGTCAAAGGTAATTTCAGGAGCTTTTTCTTCTACGGGCGTATCCGTTTTCTGTTCGGATTTTTGCGCTTCCGCAATTTGCGCGGCGCGGATTTTTTCAATCTCGGGCGCAAGCGTTTTGAAATCGATACGCGCAAACAAGGGCGGAACGGCGGTGACCGTTACGATTTCGCGCATACCGAACGAAGCGCAAGCTTCAAGCGTTCTGCTTTTGCCGTTAAACGCCGCGAAGATTTTTGCGCTCGTTTCGGGCATAAAACTATCCAAAAGGCTCGCGCCGATTTGGATTGCTTCGGCAAGGTTGTACAAAACGTCGTTCAAACGGGATTTCTTGCTTTCGTCCTTGGCGAGCGCCCAAGGCATCGTTTCGTCGATATATTTATTCGCGCGGCGGAACAGCGTGAAAATTTCCGTGATCGCGTCCGCAATCCGAAGCTCGTCCGCTTTCGCAACCACTTTCGCGGCTACGCTAGAAACCGTAGCCTTAAATTCCGCGTCGGGATCTTGCTCGTTTTCCGTTAAGGATTTTTGCACCGTACCGCCGAAGTATTTATCGATCATCGCGATCGTGCGGCTGACGAGATTCCCCAAAACGTTGGCAAGCTCGGTGTTGAAGCGTTCGGCAACCAGCTCCCACGTGATTTGACCGTCGTTATCGAAGGGCATTTCGTGCAAAACGAAATACCGAACGGCGTCCACGCCGAACAGCCGTGCCAAATCGTCCGCGTAAATGACGTTGCCTTTGGATTTACTCATTTTGCCGTCGCCCATCAAAAGCCAAGGATGTCCGAATACTTGCTTTGGCAACGGTTCGCCGAGCGCCATCAAGAAAATGGGCCAGTAAATGGTGTGGAAACGCAAAATGTCTTTGCCGATCAAATGCAAGTCCGCAGGCCAGTATTTTTTATAGTTTTCGCCGTGGTTACCGTCTACGTCGTAGCCGATACCCGTGATATAGTTCGTGAGCGCGTCCAACCAAACGTATACGACGTGGCGGGAATCGAACTCGACGGGAACGCCCCAAGTAAAGGAAGTACGCGAAACGCAAAGGTCTTGCAGTCCTTTGAGCAAAAAGTTGTTCATCATCTCGTTTTTACGGGAAACGGGCTGGATAAACTCGGGGTGGGTTTGGATATGCTCGATCAAGCGGTCGGCATATTTGCTCATTTTGAAGAAATACGCTTCTTCCTTGGCAGGCTTGACTTCTCTGCCGCAATCGGGACATTTACCGTCTACGAGTTGGCTTTCCGTCCAAAAGGATTCGCAAGGCGTACAGTACATTCCTTCGTAGTAGCCTTTATAAATATCCCCTTGGTCGTAGAATTTTTTGAAGATTTTGGACACCGTTTTCACGTGGTCTTTATCCGTCGTACGCATAAATTTATCGTACGAAGTACCGACGAGATCCCAAATACCTTTGATTTCGCCCGCGATTTCGTCCACGAATGCTTGGGGCGTTACGCCTGCCGCCGTCGCTTTTTCTTGGATTTTCTGACCGTGCTCGTCCGTACCCGTTTGGAAAAATACGTCGTAGCCTTGTTTACGCTTAAAACGCGCAATCGCGTCCGCAAGCACCGCTTCGTAAGTGTTGCCGATGTGCGGTTTGCCCGAAGTATAGGCGATTGCCGTCGTGATATAATAGGGTTTGTTTGCCATAAAACGCTCCTTATACTACTTAATTCCTTTGTATTATACAACTTTTCAAACAAAAAGTAAAACGTTTTACACCACCCGCGCGCGTTTTATCGCGCGCGGGTGGTGACTTCGTGGCATTTTTGCGTATTTTTGCGCATATATTTATGCTATGAATATACTTTTTGCTATTGTTTTTATTCTCTCTGCCGTTATTTTGCTTTTTATTTCCCCCGACACCTTTTTGAGCGCACTTTTGGACGGCTCGTCCAAAAGTGCGACCTTATGCCTTTCTTTGCTCGCCACCTATTCGGTTTGGCTCGGACTTATGCAAGTTTGGGAAGACAGCGGCGTTTCCCGTGCCGTTTCCCGTCTATTAAAACCCGTTGCGAAAAAACTGTTCAAAACGAACGACGAAGAAACGCTCAACGCCTTGGCAATGAACGCGTCCGTTAATTTGTTGGGAATTTCAGGCGCGGCAACCCCTTACGGTATCCGCGCGGCGCAGCTTCTCGACAACGCCCCCAACGCCGAACATTCTTCGGCGATGCTGTTCGTCATCAACGCGACGTCCATTCAACTGCTTCCAACTTCTATCATCGCTATTCGTACGGCGTTGCATAGCGTTGCGCCTGCGGATATCGTGCTTCCTACCCTTTGCACTTCTCTTTTCTCAACCCTACTCGGCGTAGTTCTCGTATATTTGCTCGTTCCGACCAAAAAACGAGCACCGATTTCATTAAAAATCAAGGGGGCAGGTATGCAATGAATTACGTTCTCGCCCTGTTTATCCCCTTAATTTTTCTCGTTTCGTTCTGCTTTGCACTCCATAAAAAAGTCCGCGTGTTCGACAGCTTCACGACGGGCGTGAAAGGCGCGATCCCGCTCGTTACGTCTATTTTTCCCTATATCGCCGCGGTAACGATGCTCACCAAGCTTTTAGAAGTGAGCGGCTTGGAAACGCAAATCACACAGCTTCTTTCCCCGCTCTTTTCGTCCGTCGGCGTAGCGCAGGAAATCGCACCGCTGATCTTTATCAAACCGCTATCGGGGAGCGGATCAATCGTCGTGCTTTCGGAAATTTTCACGCGCTACGGCGTGGATAGCTACATCGCGCGGTGTGCGTGCGTTGCCTACGGCTCGTCCGAAACTATTTTTTACATAGGCGCGGTGTATTTCGCAGGTCTAAAACGAAAAAAATTAACGCTCGCGTTGTGTATTTCCGTCTTTTCCTATCTCGCTTCCGTCATTTTATGCTGCTTTTTATGTCAATTTATGTGAAAATTTTACAAAATAACACAAAGTCCGTGTAAATATGTTCAAAAATAACATTTTTTGCAAGAATATATTGTTTTTTTGGCGTAAAAAATTTTTTATAAATTTTTCTTTACTTTTTTAGCAAAGCGTGATAAAATATACTTGTAAATCGGTTGGGGACAACCGAAAAGATACAGCTCATCATTTTCCCCCTTATCATATAGGTAGCCGCTTTAAGGTCGTAAGATCTTAAAGCGGCTATCGTTTTATTCCGTTCGTTCGTAGCCGCGGCTACGGATTACTTCGACGATTTTTTCTACCTTTTGTTCACACTTTTCAAGCGTTTCCGCTTCCACCATTACGCGAACGACGGGCTCCGTTCCCGACTGTCGGACGAGCACGCGTCCGCTGCCTTGCAAGTCTTTTTCGACCGCTTGGATTGCTGCAAGTAAGTATTCGTCGTTGAGCGTCGCTCGTTTATCGGTGACGCGAACGTTTTTCAAAACCTGCGGATATACGCGCATCGGTGCGACGAGCGCGGAAAGCGGGCGTTTTTTATCGAGCATTGCCTGCATTACCTTTAAGCTCGTCAACAAGCCGTCGCCCGTCGTGGCGTACTTGGAAAAAATGATATGCCCCGACTGCTCGCCGCCGAGAGAATATCCCCCGCTTGCCATACGTTCGTAGACGTATTTATCGCCTACGGGCGTTTTTTCGTACGTGATCCCCAAATCGTCCAAGGCTTTATACAGCCCGAAGTTGGACATTACGGTAGTGACAACGGTGTTTTTTAACAGTTCGCCCTTTTCTTTCAAATAGCTTGCGTACAAATATAAAATTTGGTCGCCGTCCACGACGTTGCCCTTTTCGTCTACGCAAAGACAGCGATCCGCGTCGCCGTCGTAGGCAAAACCGATATCCAAGCCCTTTTCCACGACGAATTTTTGTAAATTGTCTATGTGCGTAGAGCCTACGCCCGCGTTTATGTTCGTGCCGTCGGGTTCTACGCCCGTTACGAACGTCGTTGCTCCCAACGCGTCAAACACGGCTTTTGCGATATTCCACGCGCTACCGTTCGCACAGTCAAGCCCGACTTTTAAGCCCTTAAAACTGTACACGCCAAGGGAAATCAAATACCCCACGTAACGGTTTCTGCCCGCCACGTAATCGACCGTCCTGCCGATTTTTTCGCGCTTGGCACGGGGGAGCTGTTCCCCATCGTTCATTTTGTCAAGGTCGGCTTCGATAAGCTCAATCGTTTCTTCGTCCATTTTCTCGCCTTGGGCGTTAAAGAGCTTGATCCCGTTGTCATAGAACGGATTATGGCTTGCGGATATCATAATCCCGCAATCGAAGCCGTCCGTGCGTACCACGTATGCGACGGACGGGGTTGTGGTCACGTGTAAAAGGTATGCGTCCGCGCCCGAAGCGACGATCCCGCCCGCCAGCGCGTATTCAAACATATACCCCGACCGACGGGTGTCCTTGCCGATGACGATACGGGCTTTTTCGCCCTTTCCTTGCTTCTTTTCACTTAAATAACGCCCTAAAAATCTACCGATGCGGAAGGCGTGCTCCGCCGTCAGGCTCTCGTTGGCTTCGCCACGGAACCCGTCTGTTCCAAAATATTTACTCATTGTTATTTCCTCTTATTTTCTCTTATTACAAGCCGCGCCGTTTCGGCTTTTTATCATTCGATTATTGTTTGTTGTCCGTTTGTTTTATAAATATGGTTTGCTTTGACCGTGCCGCGAACGCAAGACAAGGGATAAATACGCGCGTTCCGTCCTACGATAGTCCCAGGGTTGAGTACGCTGTTACACCCGACTTCCACGAAGTCGCCGAGCATTGCGCCCACCTTTTTTCTACCCGTTTCTATCCGCTTATCCCCGTCCTTGATAACGACGGGTGCTTTGTCCGACTTGACGTTGGACGTGACTGCGCCTGCGCCTAAATGCACTTTATACCCTAAAATACTGTCGCCGACGTAATTGAAATGCGGTACTTGCGCGCCGTCGAACAAGACGGCGTTTTTGAGTTCCACCGAGTTACCCACCACGCAATTTTCGCCGATGAGTACGCTACCGCGAACAAAGGCACAATGTCGTATTTCGCTACCCGCGCCGATGATACAGGGCGGGTTGATTTGCGCCGTGGGCGCGATCGTCGCGCTTTTTTCTATCCATATTCCGTCTGCTATTTCCCTATAACGGGATTTGTCGAGCTTTTCCCCCAGCTCCAAGATCTGCGTTTTCAAATCCGATAACGCTTCCCAAGGATAGGTGAAACCCGACAAATACGCGCCTGCCTGCGTATGCGACAGGTCAAATAAATCCTTAATTTCGTACATTAAATTTCCTCTTATTTTTTATTTCCTTTTCGCGCCTTTGCTTGAACGGCGAAAGCAAGCTTCGGGGCGTCAATTCCTACCGTTTATTATATTCTTTTTAGAAAAAAGTTGCTCAAATTGAATTCCCCATTTCATAGGCAATTAGCGTCAGCTCGGGGCGGTTCAAAACTTCCCCCTTTTCGTAAACGCCTTTCCCATATAGCGTGCCTTTTTCTTCGTAACCGTCGATACACTTGGCAAAACCGTGAAAACAATCGAGCGTCGTATCGAGCGTATCGCGGTCTTCTTCCGCTGCCGTCGCGATATAATACAGCTCCTTATTCGCAATTTCCGTCCAACGGGCTACGGTGCGGTCGATGACGGTTTTTAATTGCGCGCAAATGGAATAAAAATAGACGGGGCTGGATAAAACGAGTACGTCGCAATCGATAATCTTTTGCAAAATTTCGCCCATATCGTCGTTGAACGCACACCTGCCCCCGTGATCTTTACAAAAATAGCAACCCGTACAAGGCGCAATCTTCTTTTCCGCTACGCGGATTTTTTCCACGTCGTGCCCCTTATCGCGCGCGCCTTTCGCAAATTCGTCGCATAAAATATCCGAATTACCGCCCTTTCTCGGACTACCCGAAAGTATTAAAACTTTTTTCATTTTCTCTCTCCCTACTACCAGTTTTTCTTGATATCGCGCCCGATTAACTCGTCTACGGATATTTCGTAAAAATCCGCTAACGCAACGCAATTTTCAATCGTCGGCGTACGCCGATTATCTTCCCATAAACTAATCGTGGATTGATGTATCCCCGTCTTTTGCGCAAGCTCCGATTGTGTGATATTCCGTTTTTCTCTATGTTCTTTTAGCTCTTTTCCGTAATTCATTTTTTTACCAGTTTTTCTTCTTATCCCGCCCGACGAGTTCGTCTAACGTGATTTCATAAAAATCCGCCAACTTCATACAATCCGCCACGTTGGGAATATTAACCCCCTTTTCCCAAGCACTAATGGTGGATTGCGGAATTTGCGTAGCTTTTGCCAACTGCGCCTGCGTTAAATTCCGAGATTTTCTATTTTCTTTCAGTGATTGTGTTATCATATGTATCCCTCCTATAATAAAATAACAGAAAACTGCTAAAAATGCTTGACATAACAGTATCCTGTTATTATAATATAATTATATATTATTGCAAGAAAAAACTTCGCTTGTTGTCACACGATATGAAAAACGCCCGTTGCGTTCCGCACCGGTCGTTTTTCATATTCGTTTTAATTATTTTGCGCAGTTTGCTTTAAGGATAGCAAGGTTATCCATAATTTCTTTGGGCATCTTGTCGCCGAAGTTTTCCGCGTTGTACGTGGTGATTTCTTCTGCTTCTGCCGCCCAACGCTGTTTATCAACTTCCAAAAGCTTGTCGAGCGTAGCCGCGTCGATGTCGCAGTTTTCGATGTTGATATCCTTTGCGTAAGGAAGGTAACCGATTGCCGTTTCGCGAGCTTCCACTTTGCCGTCGCAACGATCCAAAATCCAGTCGAGAACGCGCATATTGTCGCCAAATCCGGGCCACATAAAGTTGCCGTTTTCGTCCTGACGGAACCAGTTTACGTTGAAGATCTTGGGTTGCTTGCTTTCTTCTACCTTCGCACCCATATTGATCCAGTGTTGGAAATATTGATCAACGGAATAGCCCATAAACGGCTTCATTGCCATCGGGTCGTGACGAAGTACGCCTACTGCGCCCGTAGCAGCCGCCGTCGTTTCGGACGACATAATCGTACCGACGAACGTACCGTGGTTCCAGTCGCGGGACTGATAAACGAGCGGGGTCGTGGTTGCTCTTCTGCCGCCGAAGATAATTGCGGAAAGGGGTACGCCTGCTTTGGAATTAAATTCAGGCGAAATGCAAGGGCAGTTTTCCGCGGGAGCGGTGAAACGGGAGTTGGGATGCGCCGCGTTACGTCCGCAATCGGGCGTCCAAGGCTTACCCGTCCAGTCGATAAGTTCAGCGGGAGCTTCTTTCGTAAGCTTTTCCCACCAAACGGTGTTGTCTTTGGGATTAAGCGCAACGTTGGTGAAAATCGTACCCTTCTTCGTCGCCGCAAGCGCGTTGGGGTTGGATTTTTCGTTCGTACCGGGCGCAACGCCGAAGAAACCGTTTTCGGGGTTACAAGCCCAAAGTCTGCCGTCTTCGCCAACGCGAATCCAAGCGATATCGTCGCCTACGCATTGTACTTCGTAGCCAGCGTCCACGTACTGCTTGGGGGGGATCAACATTGCAAGGTTGGTCTTACCGCAAGCGGAAGGGAACGCCGCCGCAACGTATTTCATTTCCTTATCCTGCGGGCGTTTTACGCCGAGAATAAGCATATGTTCTGCCATCCAGCCTTCTTTCTTACCAAGGTTGGTCGCGATACGGAGCGCGAAGCACTTTTTACCCAAAAGTACGTTGCCGCCGTATGCGGAGTTTACGGAAATAATCGTGTTGTCTTCGGGGAAGTGCATAATATATCTCTTTTCGGGATCTACGTTGCATTTCGCGTGGAAGCCTTTTACGAAATCGCCGTTTTCGCCAAGCTGATCAAGGCACATTTTGCCTACTCTCGTCATAATCATCATATTGAGTACGACGTAGATAGAGTCGGTGATTTCAATACCGATCTTGGAGAAAGGCGAGCCTACTACGCCCATCGAATAGGGAATAACGTACATTGTTCTGCCCTTATACGCACCCTTTGCAATTTCGTTTACCATTGCGTATGCTTCTTTGGGAGCTTTCCATTTTACGATGGAATGGGGAAGCGCGTCCGCTTCGTTTTCACAGCAAATAAACGTTCTGTCTTCTACACGAGCAACGTCGTCTTCCGCCGTTCTATGGTAGTAGCAATCGGGAAGCAACTCTTGGTTGAGCTTAATGATTTCGCCCGTAGCGCAAGCTTCTTCTCTCAAAGCGTCGCGTTGTGCGTCGCTACCGTCAATCCATACCACTTTATCAGGCTGTGCAAACGCCTGACAATCTGCAACGAATTGAAGCACTTTCTTGTTGTTAGTCATTGTTATATCTCCTTCAAATGATATTTTTTTCTATCGTTATTTTCGGCGAACGAAAGAATTTTATGCTCTTTTTTTATCAATTTTCCTTTCTCCACCGATTATCATTATAACATAAAAAAAATAAATTGTAAACAGTTTTGCGATACATTTTTCGCATAATGGTAAAATTTTGAAAATTGCACACAATGTTTCTACGATGCTTACCAAATACACGGACAACAAGCTCGCCGAAGAGCTTGACCTTATCGTTTTACTACGCGAACAAAACGGCTTCCCTACGGGAACGCTCGGAATGCTCACCAAATCGTATACGCGGGGCGATTTACCCCTTTACGGCGAGTTCGCTTGCGCGGACGGCACGCGCCAAGAAAAAGCGATCGCTTTGGACGCGTTCCGCGTTTTGAACGTGGAAAATAAAGTTGACCGTTCTATCGTCGTGCGCTATATGCAAGAAAAGCGAAAAGCGGCTTTGTGAGCCGCTTTTCCTACCGAGTTTTACGCGGTGCGGGCAGGTTTGCCACCAAAAGCACCACAGGCGTCAACGCGCAACAGCCGACGAGAAAAATCGTAGGCAGGAGCGAGAAATACGTGCAATAGGTCAACACGCCGATCACGAGCGCGAAAATCAAAGAATCGTACGAGCCCACTAAGGCGTCTTTGACGGTGATTTTGCGTTCTTCCTTGGGCGTTACGATAAATTTCGCCTTTTTGCCGAACAACGCGCACACGACGGTTGCGATCATCATCGGCACGAGCGACGCATACACTACGAAGTTGAGCGCGGCGTAGCCGATTAAGCGCAAGACGTTTTCTTTTTTACCGTGCACGAAAAAATCGGGAATGAGCGGCGAGATTAAAAACAAGACCATAAGCGCAACGAGCGCAATCGAGTATCCGCCCACGTCGAAGCCCAAAGCGCCGATCAAAATGGTATTGAGAATAATCAAAATGGACAGCATCGGGATAATGGGCAGGTTGTAATGCGAAAGCTTAATATCCAGCTTTTCGTACCAGCTCATTTTGGAATTCGTGATACTTTGTCCGTATTTTTTCATAAACTCTACATTGCCTTGTACCCATTTCGCCTGTCTTTTTTTCAAGCAAAGATAATTGATCGGGAATTCTTCCTTGCATAAAATATCGGGCGCGTACAACACGCGGTAACCGCTGTTTTTCACGTCGATAGCAAAGGAAATGTCTTCCGCTACAACCTTGGGAAAGCCGTTCGTGGCTTCGTAGCATTTACGGCTGATCGCCATACCGTGTCCGATCAGGGCGTTACTGCCGTAAAAGTTTTTCATTACCTGACAAATCTTGCCGTTGCTCCGCACCGAAAAGCCCATAAGGCTTTGGAACATATTTCTGCCGTTCGTCGCTTCGTGCGCCGCTTGCACGACGCCCACTTCGTCCGAATACGCGTAATATTTGAGCATTTTACGGATATAATCGGCGGGAATACGCTCGTCGCTATCCAAAACGACGAAATAATCGTAATCCTTTCTGCCTTGCAAATAGTTGTTCAAATTCCCCGCCTTAAACCCTTCTCGGTTTTCACGACGGACGACTTCCACGCCCGTTTTTTGCGAAAACGCGTCGATTTCCAAGCGGTATTCGTCTTTGGTACTGTCGTCTAATATGATCGTCTTGAAACGGTCGTAGTCCTGCTTCATACATTCTTCCAACGCTTCGGCGTTGAAATCGTTATAAGTGCAATACAGCAACAGTACTTTGGGATTTTTACCGTCCGCGGACAGCTTCGTTATATCGGGATTAGAGTTTACGATTTTGTCGTACCGCTTCATAATCTTTTTCTTTTTGCATAAGAATATAAACGAGAACAAAAAGTCCTTGACGCTACCCAGCCACATATACGCGAGCATACCCGCGTTTGCGATGAGTAACGCCGCTACCGTGACTGATTGAACGGTAAATCCCTTTGCATCAAACAAATCGTAGAGAATAAAACCGCAAGCCGTCAAAAGCGTAGCCGCGCATATCCCCCACGCGCATAAAATGGTGATATACACCGTAGGTTTCTTTTTCATTCAGATAAAATCCCCTTTTTGAGTATTTCATCTTTTTCCCCTTATCCGTATATTTAACAACGCTTTTTTCGTTTTTACTCACCTTTCGTGCTTGACAAATCCTGCCAGATATATTATACTATTGTTATCGAAAAAATCTTTTATACTGCCTGATATAATCAGGGAAAGGAATTACGCATATGAGAATGGTCGTCAAAGTGGGTACTTCTACACTCGCGCACGCCACGGGAAAACTGAATATTAAGCGCACGAGCGAGCTTTGTCGGGTGTTGAGCGATTTGAAAAATGCGGGGCACGAAGTAATTTTGGTTTCGTCGGGAGCAATCGGTATGGGCGTGGGTAAACTCGCGCTTTCCAAAAAGCCTACCGACATTCCCACCAAACAAGCCGCCGCTGCCGTTGGACAATGCGAATTGATGTATACCTACGACCGACTTTTTACCGAATTTAACCACACCGTCGCGCAAATTCTTTTGACCGGCTCGGACTTCTCGGCAAACGATCGGCACGAAAATTTTAATAATACGCTCGAAAGGCTGTTAGAGCTTGGCGTTTTGCCGATTATCAACGAAAACGACACTATCGCGACCGAAGAAATCAAGGTCGGCGACAACGATACACTTTCCGCGCTCGTCGCCGTGAGCGTGAAAGCGGAGCTTTTGATTATCCTTTCGGACGTGGACGGCTTGTACTCGGCTGACCCGCATAAAAATGCGGATGCAAAGCTCATTCAACGCGTACACGGTATAGGCAAAGAGATTATCGCGCTTGCGGGCGGCGAAGGCTCGGCGTTGGGTACGGGGGGTATGAAAACCAAGCTCAAAGCCGCGCAGCTTTGCGAAAACGCGGGTTGCGATATGGTGATTGCGAACGGCGAAACGCCCGCGCTTTTGTACGATATCGTAGACGGCAAAGCGGGGAATTACACGCGGTTTTTCGCGGTGGAGAAATAATATGAAAACGACGCGGGAAATTTTAATCGCCGCAAAAGCGGCGGCACGGAATGCGGCAAGCCTGACGGAAAGCGTCAAAAACGCCGCTTTAATGAAAATGGCGGACGCCTTGGAACAAAACGCGGACGAGATTTTGCAAGCCAACGCCGTGGATATCCAAAACGCCACGGGCGTACTTCCTACCGTTATGCTCGATCGGCTGCGGCTGGATAAAAAACGGATTGCGGGTATGGCGCAGGGCGTGCGCGAAGTCGCGCTTTTGCCCGATCCCGTCGGCGTGAAGTTGGAAGAAAACCGCTTGAAAAACGGGCTTTTGGTGACGAAAACGCGCGTACCGCTCGGCGTGGTCGGAATTATCTACGAAAGCCGTCCGAACGTGACTTCGGACGCGGCGGCACTTTGCTTTAAGAGCGGAAACGTTTGTATTCTTCGCGGCGGCAAGGACGCGTATTTATCGTCGGCGGCGATCGTAAAGGTACTTCGTAAAACCTTGCAGGATTTGCAAATCGACGAGAATTTTATCAATATCGTCGACGACGTTTCCCGTCAAAGCGCGAATGAAATGATGACGGCGGTGGGTTATATCGACGCGTTGATCCCCCGCGGCGGCGCGGGCTTGATCCGTTCTTGCGTAGAGAACGCAAAAGTGCCGTGTATTCAAACGGGTACGGGAATTTGTCATATTTACGTGGACGAACAAGCGGATTTTGCCAAAGCTTTGGCGATTATCGACAACGCGAAAACTTCCCGCCCGTCCGTTTGCAAC
This sequence comes from Candidatus Scatosoma sp., assembly GCA_045614565.1. Classification (GTDB taxonomy): domain Bacteria; phylum Bacillota; class Clostridia; order Christensenellales; family Borkfalkiaceae; genus Scatosoma. The sequence goes on from JAZLDG010000051.1 coordinate 19,795, forward strand.
GCTGCGGAAGTTTGTCTTGTACACGAAAAGATTGCGGCGGCGTTTTTGCCCCTTTTGCAAGAACGCTTACAAGACCGCGTGGAGCTTCGCACGGACGAAAAAGCGTTCGCGATTATCGGCGGCGTAAAAGCGGGCGCGGACGATTTCGACACCGAATTTTTGGATTATATTCTTGCCGTAAAGGTCGTTGACGGCGTAGACGAAGCCATTTCGCATATCGCGGAACACTCTACGGGACATAGCGATTGCATCGTCACGGAAAACGCGCTCGCGGCGGAAAGCTTCGCTTTGCGCGTGGATAGTGCGGCGGTGTATATCAACGCTTCCACACGGTTTACCGACGGCGGAGAATTTGGTAAAGGCTGTGAAATCGGCATTTCCACACAAAAATTACATGCGCGCGGTCCTATGGGATTAGACGAGCTTTGCTCGTATAAATATATCGTCAAAGGCGACGGACAAACGCGGTAATTATATAGACCAACGAAAAAGGAGAAAATTTATGAGCTACACACTTGGTTTTATCGGTTGCGGTAATATGGGCGGCGCACTCGTGCGCGCGGCGGTAAAAGCGGTCGGCGGGAACGAAATCGCGATTTGCGATTACGACAAGAAAAAAATGCAAACGCTCGCAAGCGATTGCGGCGTTTGGGCGGTGGATATTCAAGAAATTGCAAACACTTGCCGTTTCGTCGTACTCGGCGTGAAACCGCAAAATATCAAGGAAACCTTGGAAAGCGTGGCGGGCACGCTCAAAACGCGAAAGGACGTGATCGTCATCACGATGGCGGCGGGCGTTTCGATTGCCGCGATCCGCGCGTTAATCGGCGCGGACTTGCCCGTAATTCGGATTATGCCCAACACCCCCGCACTTTTGGGCGAAGGTATGATTTTGTACACGAGCGCGGGCGTGAATTTGATAGTGGAAAACGAATTTTTGGATTGCTTCGCGAAAGCGGGCAAATTCGATAAGCTCCCCGAAGACAAAATAGACGCAGCGAGCGCGCTTTCGGGTTGCGGACCTGCGTACGCGTACGCGTTTGCGGAAGCGTTGGCGGACGGCGCGGTGGAATGTGGCGTACCCCGCGACAAAGCGGCTTTGTACGCGGCGCAAACGTTGCTCGGCGCGGCAAAAATGTTGCTCGAATACGGACACCCCGCCGACTTGAAAGACGCGGTTTGCTCCCCCGGCGGCACGACGATCGCAGGAATGCACGCCTTGGAAAAAGGCGGCTTGCGCGCAGCGGCAATGGACGCGGTAACCGCGGCGTACGAACGAACGTTAGAACTTAAAAAATAACGATTTAGATATTCCCGCCCTTGCGAACATTCGCAAGGGCGGGATTTTTTTAGTCTATTTTAATATTTAATCTTTGGCAAAGGATTTCCCAGTCCTTTGCCTTTTCTCTCTCTAATTGCTCCGTCAATTCTCGCCCTTTTGCTTCTTCTTCTAATTTCGCTTGCCGTTTCGCTTCCTTTTCAGCCCGCTTTCTCTTAAAGTCTTCCTTTAAGCTCCATTTCGCATTTTTCTTTTCTTTGTTTTTTAATTCCATATAAAAATGTCGCTCCTTTTGCAGGAACGACACCGTAGAATACTCGTTCCGCATAGTCACCACACTATTTTCAAAAATCATTTGTTGAGAACGATTTTATAGCGAAACTCATATTGCTACCAATATGAAGCATCGTTCTCAATAGGGCATAATATGCCCCTATACAGGTGTAAAAAATAACCAGCTTGATTTTTGAAAATAAATGTGGTATGATTATTTTAGCATTTTTCTTATGCTATGTCAATAAAAAAAGACTATTTTTTGAAATACGCTTGTTTGATACGACGACAATATGGAAAAACCCGCCGTTTCGCTTGAAGCGAAACGGCAGGCAATTTTTTATAGTTTTATTCCGAAAAAGTCGGATTTTCCGCTCGTAGGTTATTTATTCAACAACCAATCCGCCACGTCAACGACTTTTACGCCTTCATATTGATATTCGGGATTTCTTGTTCGCGCGATTACCATTTTAGGATAAGCGTCCTTAATTTTCAGCAAGGGCTCTACTTCTCGATTAAAGGTATCGGAATGGGTTATATTGTCCGAAACTTGAATATACATCTTCTCATTTCTTTTCAACGCCACAAAGTCAATCTCTTTTTTATACAAAACACCAGCGTAAACTTCGTACCCACGTCTTAATAATTCCATAGCTACAACGTTTTCAATCACTCTACCGTTATCCAAGTTTTTCGTACCAAGTTTGGCATAACGGAAAGTGTGGTCGCTTAAATAATATTTATCGTTAGACGCAAGATACTTTTTGCCTTTAATATCGTATCTGCGGAACTTATAAAAAGCGAACGCGTTACAAAGATAAGACAAATAGTTACCAACCGTCTTATGGTTGATTTTATCCTTATTCGACGTGAGCGTATCGGTAATACTTCTTGCCGACGTTAAGTTAGACACGTTATCCATCAAGAATTGAGAAATTCTATCCATTAAAGCAGGGTTTTTGATATTGTACTTTTGTCGTATATCTCTTAAAATTAAGGTGTCAAAAACCGTTTCGATATACTCGTATTTATCTTCCCGTTCTTTATATAAATAAGAACCTGCCATACCGCCTTCGAGCATATAGCTATCAAAAGCAGTGTATTTATCCGTCAATTCAAAATAATTTACGTACTCGGCAAAGGAGAAAGGATATACTTTTATTTCAAACGTTCTTCCTGTAAACAACGTTGCCAAGTCTGAACTTAATAAGAAAGCATTTGAACCCGTGATATAAATATCGTACGTTTCCGTTGCGTGTAAATTATTTATACACAACTCAAAGCCGTCACACATTTGAATTTCGTCAATTAAAACGAAATTGTCTTTACCTTCTACGTAATTGTTTTCGATATATTCGTTAAGAGCCTTGTATTCTTTAAGATTATCATACTTGGATAGATTAAAGTTAATATGAATAATATTCGCATCGGAAACGTTCTTTACAACGTAATCCTTGAAGGATTCTAATAATTTTGATTTGCCTGAACGTCTTACACCCGTTAACACTTTAATATCGGGAGTTCCGATAACGTTAATCATTTTTTCTAAGTATTGTTTTCTTTCAATTAGTTTCATAGAAAATCACCTCACAAACCTATTATACCATATTTAATTCCCAAAATCAATAATTTTTCAACTTTGGGAAGTTAATTTTTTATAAAAGGTCAAAAGAAAAATCAAACCCCCTATGGAATTTGATTCTTTCTTTGCTTAAAAGTGCAATTTCCTATAAATCTTTAATTTTCTAAAAACCTTATAAGGGAACGCCTTTGGGACGTTATTTTTTTATAGTTTTATTCCGAAAAAGTCGGGTTTTCCGCTCGATAGCTCGTCGAGCAAAAGCTCGGCGACGAACGCGCGGCGTTCGTGAACGGTCGCTTTTTTGAAAAAATGCTTACCGCGAAACGCGCGGTATTTTTTCGGGTTGAGCGTTTTTACGCTCGGAAAACGGTATTCGCCGTTTACGCTCACGACGATATTGATTTCGTCGCCGCCCGATACTTCCCGCCAGTCAAAAAAGTCTTTCCCCTTTTGATAACGGCAAATATACACGCAACTGCTATCCCCGCCCTTTTGATAAAAGTACGTAAACGCAAACCCCTTTTCCAAAAACGGCGCGGTTAGCTTTTTTATTTCTTCTGCCGATTGAATTTCGTTCATTGCAAAACTGCCTTAATGCGGCGAAGCCCGCTTCCGCAGCTCTGTTCCTTTTGGATTTTGAACTTGCCCAGCTTGCCCGTCGATTCCACGTGCGGACCGCCGCAGATTTCCTTGGAGAAATCGCCGATTGTATACGTTTTTACCACTTCCCCGTACTTGCTTTCAAACAAGCCCGTAAAGCCTTCCGCTTTCGCTTCTTCAAGCGAAATTTCTTTCATAACTACGGGAATATCCTTGGCGATGACTTCGTTTACCATATCTTCCACCGCCTGAATTTGTTCCGCGGTCATAGGCTGGGGCAGGTTAAAGTCAAAACGCAATCTTTCTTCGGTAATGTTCGAGCCCTTTTGATTGACTTCGGGCGAGCATACCTTTTTAAGCGCAGCGTGCAAAAGATGCGTCGCCGTATGCAAAGCGGTCGTCGCTTCCTTATGATCGGCAAGACCGCAAGCGAATTTTTGCTCACTACCCGCTTTACTCTTGTTTTGGTGCTCTTCAAACGCCGCTTTATAGCCGTCAAGGTCTACGCTAAAACCGCGTTCTTTCGCCATTTCGTCCGTGATTTCCACGGGGAAACCGTAAGTATCGTAAAGGTGGAACGCCTGCTTGCCGCCGATTACCTTTTCAGGCACGTACGCGGGATCTTTTTGCGACATAAACGCGTTTTTGCGTTCGATACCGTTGATACATTTTTCAAATTCTTTCAAGCCCTGTTGCAAGGTCTTGGTAAATTTCGCTTCTTCCTTATTCAGCTCTTCCGCGATCTTCGCGCTATTGATATTGAGTTCGGGATATACGTTTTCATAGTACGCGATAAACGCTTCGGAAATTTTCGCAAGACTGCCTTCGGGCAGGTCGATTTTACGCCCGAAACGAACGGCGCGGCGGATAATTCTACGCAAAATATAGCCTTGGTCGGTGTTGGACGGTACGATGCCCTTTTCGTCGCCGAGCATAAAGGTCGCCGTACGCGTATGGTCGAGTAATACTCTAAACGCCTTGGTCGTTTCTTCGTCTTCGCCGTAGGTTTTGCCCGTCAGCTCGGAAATGACCTTGATCGCGCCTTCAAAAATATCCGTTTCATAAACGCTGGATTTGCCGTTGAGCACACAAAGCGCACGCTCCAAGCCCATACCCGTGTCTACGTTCTTTTGCGAAAGCTCCACAAAGCTTCCGTCCGCTTGTTTATTAAAGCGCATAAATACGTCGTTCCAAATTTCCAAAAATGCGCCGCAATTACAATCGGGGTTGCAAGTCGGCGAGCATTTGGGTTTGCGAATGACGAACATTTCGGTGTCCGTTCCGCAAGGACCTGTCAAGCCCGCGGGCCCCCACCAGTTATTTTCGCGGGGCATAAAGTAAATATTTTCCTTTTTAATCCCTGCTTTTTCCCAAAGCGCGGCGGCTTCCGTGTCGCGGGGCAGCGTTTCGTCGCCGCCAAATACCGTTACGGCAAGCTTGTCCGAAGGAATACCCAAGTAGTCCTTACCCGTCAAAAATTCATAGCTCCAAGGGATCATTTCTTCCTTGAAATAATCGCCGAGCGACCAGTTTCCGAGCATTTCAAAAAACGTGCAATGCCGTTCGTCGCCCACGTCTTCAATATCCCCCGTACGCACGCATTTTTGCACGTCGGTAAGCCGTTTGCCCGCGGGGTGTCTTTCACCCAAAAGATAGGGCACGAGCGGGTGCATACCTGCCGTGGTAAAGAGCACGGTCGGGTCGTGTTCGGGAATGAGCGAAGCGGACGGGATAATTTTATGCCCGCGCTTTTCAAAGAAGCCCAAATACATTTCTCTCAAAGATTGTCCAGTATACGTTTTCATAGTTTTTTTCCTAAATATATTAATTTTCTTATAACATTATATATGGATTATACGATTTTGTCAAGCGATACGCGCTTTCTTTATAAAATCGTGATTATTATCAATTTTTAATCAACTCGTAGCCCGTCTTGCTATCCTTGACCGCATAGCCCATTTCCGCAAGCTTGTTGCGAAGCAGGTCGCTTTTCGTCCAGTCCCGCGCCGTTCTTGCCGCCCATCTTTCTTCCGCAATCGCTCGCACTTCCGCAGGAACGCTATCGTCCTTTTTGTTTGCGGCTACGTACGCTTTCGCGTCCTTTTTGAACAAGCCGAGAAGCGCGTACGTTTCGCGGATTTGCGCCGCGAACGCCGCCGCTTTCGGATCGCCCGCAGCGAGATATTTTTTCATTTCTTTGAAATATCCAAACAAATTCGACAGCGCGAGCGCGGTATTGAAATCGTCACTCATACAAGCGTTAAATTCGTCGTCAATGCGTTTCGCCTCAACCCTGCCCCCGTCGTTTACGGTGAAATTCGCTTCGTCCACCGCCGCCAACGCCGTGTAGAAATCCAAAATATGCTTCTCCGCTTCGGGGAAAAGTTCGTCCGTGATATTGATATCGTTACGGTAATTCGTTTGAAGCAGCGCGAATTTCACGGCTTCGTCTGAGTATTTTTCCAAAAGCTCGGCAAGAAGCAAGCTGTTTCCGAGCGATTTACTCATTTTTTGACCGTTGACCTTAATCAAGCCGTTATGCGTCCAGTATTTTACGAACGGTTTGCCCGTGAGTGCTTCCGTTTGCGCAATTTCGTTTTCGTGGTGGGGAAAAATCAAATCCCTGCCGCCGCCGTGAATGTCGATTTGTTCGCCGAACGCCGCGCGGTTCATTGCCGAACATTCGATATGCCAGCCCGGTCTGCCCTTGCCCCAAGGCGAATCCCAACAAATCTCCCCTTCCTTCGCGCTTTTCCAAAGCGCGAAATCGTAGGCGTTCTTTTTCTCGTCGTCGTTATCCACGCGCACGCCGTCTAACGCGTCGTCCACGTTGCGGTTAGAGAGTTTGCCGTAGCCGGGAAAGCTCGCTACGTCAAAGTACACGTCGCCGTTCTTTGTGGGATACGCGTGCCCTTTTTCAATGAGCGTGGACACGAAATCGATAATATTTTGGATATTTTGCGTAGCTTTGAGCCAAACGTCGGGATCGTCCACGCGGAATTTTTCCATTATTTTATTGATATTTTCAATCATTTTCGCGGCGTACTCGTCGGCGGGAATACCCGTTTCGTGGGATTTGGCGATAATTTTATCGTCTACGTCCGTATAGTTCCGCGCGTACGTTACGTCGTACCCCGCTTTTTTGAGATATTTCCGCATAATATCGTAAATGAGTGCTTGATACCCGTGACCGATATGCGCTTCACCCGAAACGGTGATTCCGCAAGCGTACATCTTGACCTTGCCTTCTTCCAAAGGTATAAATTCTTCCTTTCTCTTGGTGAGCGAATTATAAATTTTCATTGTCCGTTTCTCCTTTTTCTACCTTTTCTTCTTTCTTTTTAGAAGGTTTTTTCTTGCTCCGTTTTTCTTCCGCTTCCCTTGCGGCTTTTTTTGCTTCTTCTTCACGGCGTTCCGCTTCTTCGGCGTTAATTTCCGCGTTCAACGCGGCTACCGCGATAATCCCCGAATGGGTTTGTTCTTCCGTTTCAGGCGTACGAATACGCACGATACGCCCTGGAATACCCACCACCGTCGCGTACGGCGGTACTTCTTTTAAGACAACCGCACCCGCGCCGATTTTTGCGCCCTTGCCGACGGTAAACCCGCCTAGCACTTTCGCACCCGCCGACAGCGTTACGTTTTCCATAATCGTAGGATGGCGTTTGCCGCGTTCCTTGCCCGTACCGCCAAGCGTTACGCCTTGATAAATAACCGTTCCCCTATGCACTTCCGCCGTTTCGCCGATGACTACGCCCGAACCGTGGTCGATGAACACCCCGCCTTCGATTTTTGCCGCGGGGTGGATTTCTACGCCCGTGAAAAACCGCGTGACTTGACTGATAATTCTCGCAATCAGTTTGAGCTTCATTTTTACGTGGAAAAAATACGCCACTCTATGCCACGAAAGCGCGTGCACGCCTGCGTACGTGAGCCAAATTTCAAACGAGTTTCTTGCGGCAGGGTCGTTTAGCTTCGCCGCTTTAATGTCGTCCCGAAGATTTTGAAACCACATAGTCTTCTCCTTGTCGTTTTCTAAAAGCAATTTATAAAAGTAAAAACCGCCGTATTACGTAATAGTCCGTATTACATAATATAAAGGCGGTTTTGTTCGCTGTTCCACTTTATTTCAGAAAATAGATATTTTCCCTTATTCGCCGATAACGGCGGCAGCCGCGGGGGATTAGCCCGTCCATCGCGAAAACGCACTTTCTCCCCCGTTTCCCGCGTAACGCGCTTTCAGCCTACGGCACGTTTCTCTGTTTACGGTATATAAAGGATACTCTTTTTCCGCATCGGATTATGAAGTTTTATCCATTATAGCATTTACGAATACAAAAATCAACTGTTTTTACGCCAAAAACAAGTTTTCGATTTTATATTCCGCGAGCGCGGCGTCGATCATCGGACGGTTAAAGACCTTCGTTCCGACCAAATAGGAAACCACTACGTCCTTGGGTTGCGTGTAATCCATTTCATAGCCGTTGATAAAAAGTAAATTTTTCATATCTTCCATCGGAAGATGGCTCGTCAGCGCGAACGAAAAAATTAAATTTTTCGTGGGCGCGTATTTGCCTTTGCAAATTCCCGTCCAAATTTCTTTATCCACCGCCAAGCTCTCGCCTGCTTCCGTTTCCGAAATTTTATATTTGTCCATTATCCCCCGAAGGTATTTATGGGGCGCGTAACGGGAAAACACGTTTTTTATTTTCGCAAAAAAACCAAACGGCACGAAAGAAAAGGAAAAAGTTTTGTCCGAAAGTTTGGCTTTGAGCGTTTTCAAAAGCTCGTCTTTATTTTCTTGCAAAGCAAGCCGCATCGTTTCGGGCGGAAGCGTGTACGCGTACGTACGCCCGTCCTCGCGGACTTCCGACGTTTGCATTTTGGGCATACGATAAGCGGGTAATACGCAAAGCGCGTCGTAATTTGCGTACGTTTCACAAAAATACGCGTCTAAATCGTTGAGAAAATCTTGCATCGTCTTTTCTTCCTTTCGGCATTTTTTTTATTATAGCACACCCCTGCGAAAAACGCAAACGTTTTCACCTGCTCCAAAAGCGAAGCTTATGATATCTTCGTGAAAATCACATTTTTTTGCTAATTTTTTGCATTTTTTACACCCGTTATAGGAAAAAAGTGTAAAAAACGAACATTTTACCTGCAATCACTTGATTTTTACGGGGAATTATGGTAATATACCACAAAAGAATAAATCGAACTTGATTTTTTTCGGGGCATTATGAATATACCACAAAGGAGCGTATCGGTTATGAAAAGAGAACGTATTGAAGAAATTGCCGAATTGATTGATAAACGCGGAAAAATTTCCCTGCCGCAGCTCGAAGAATATTTCCCCAACGTTTCGCAAATGACGTTAAGACGGGATTTGTTCTTGCTCGAAGAAGAAGGTAAAATTATCCGTATTCGCGGCGGTGCGATGTCCGTAAAGGACGTGCAAAAAAAATCGGGTGTATCGTACACCAAAAAGACGACGATGCACACCGACGAGAAAATACAAATCGCGCAAAAAGCCGCAAGCCTTATCGACGAAGGCGCGTCGATCTATCTCGACGCGGGCTCTACCGCGCTGTATCTCGCCAAAGAAATGCCCGACGTTGCGTGCAACGTCTTTACCAACGGTCTTGCCGTTGCGACCGAGCTTTCCAAGAAAAAGAACGTCGCCGTTAATCTTTTGGGCGGGCCTTTGATCAAGGAAAACCTTTCCACGGCTTCGTCGTTGTCGTCCGTATATTTCGCGGACAACAATTTCGAGCTTGCGATTATCTCCGCTTCGGCGTTCACGCCCGAAAACGGGTTTTCCTGCGGTTCACAAATGGAAGCCGACCTGTTCCGCATTATCCGCAAAAAAGCCAAGTTTACGTATATGATGCTCGACAGCTCCAAAATCGGGAAAATCAAGCCCTATACCTTTGCGCGAGCGGAAGACATTAACGTTTTGATTACGGATGAAGCCTTCCCCGCCGCCTTGAAAGAAAGCTTCAAAGCAATGAATATCGTCGTATTGTAAACGTCAACGGAACGCTATGGGCGTTCCTTTTTTTATACGAGCGCAAACGCGGCAAGCGCAGCCGCCCCCACGTGTAACGCGTTTTCGTCAAAACGGGCTTTGGGGTGATGCAAGGGGTATTCGTACCCCTTTCCTTTTTCCCCCGCAGCAAGCGCGATCATCACGGACGGAACTTCGCGGGCGATATAGGCAAAATCTTCGCTTCCCCCGCTCGCGTTTTTAACACCGCCGCCCAATTCGGCGGCGGAAAGGACTTGGGGTTTTGCAAAGGTTTTGCGTAAAATATCGAGCGTGAACGCAACCATACCCCCGTCGTTTTGCAAAGCGGGACAACCGCTCGTGTAGCGCAAGCTTCCCTTTGCCCGAAAGACTTCCGCTTGTTTTTTGACAATTTCCCGTACCCGTTTTTTGATATATTCGCGCAGATTTTCATCCATTGCCCGAAGCGTACCGCAAAGCTCGGCGAAATCGGGAACGGCGTTTCCCGCAACGCCCGCCTGCATTTTCCCCACAGTCAGCACGGCGGGAATATTCGACGGAAGCTCCCGCGCGGACAGTTCCTGCAAGGCAAGCAAAATATGCGCCGCCGCAGTCAACGCGTCCACGCCGTTTTGCGGCGCAGAGCCGTGGCAAGCCTTGCCGCGAACGGTAATTTGAAAATAATCGGCGGCGGGCGCGCCCACGCCTTGCTCGGGTACGACGAGCGTTCCCGCTGCAAGCGGTATACCCGTCAAAACGTGCAACATCGCTGCCCGTGAAACGCCGTCTAAAACGCCGCTTTTCAGCACGTCTTTCGCGCCTTCAAGTGTTTCTTCGGCAGCCTGAAAAAGAAACTTTACGGGACGTTTTAGCGCCTTTTCTTCCGTTTTTAACAGCCTTGCCGCGCCCAAGAGCATCGCGGTGTGCGTATCGTGCCCGCAAGCGTGCATATTCCCCGTTTTGCAGGCAAAGGGCAAGCCCGATTTTTCTTGAATGGGCAAAGCGTCCATATCCGCCCGAAGCAAAACTGCGTCGGCGGCGGCAACGGAAAAGTCCCCAACGGTCGCCACCAAGCTTGCCTTGCCGCACGGCTTGACCGTATAGCCAAGAGCTTGCAAGGTCTTAAAAACGTAGGCTAGCGTTTGGGGCAAATCAAACCCCGTTTCCGCGTGCGCGTGTAAAAACCGACGGTCAGCAACGATTTCGTTTTCTATTTTTTTTGCTTTTTTAACAAGTTCCCGCATAATAAACCCCCGTTTTTAGCTTGCGCCAAAAACGGGGGTTATAATCTATCCAGCGTTAAATATTGAGCAATACCACGGCGATACCGTCCAAAAGCAACCCAAAATCTGTCGTTTCAAAAACTAGCCAAACGGTACGAAAAACGTGAATTTCAACGATTTTACATAGAATATTTATATAAAAATATAAAGAAAAACGGCATTTATGCAACTTTTCTCGCATAAATGCCTTACGCTGGTGCGGTCGACAGGAATTGAACCTGCATGGAGTTACCCACAAGATCCTTAGTCTTGCGCGTCTGCCAGTTCCGCCACGACCGCATTAACGGATTATATTATATCTTAATGTTTACCGTTTGTCAACTTATTTTATCGTACTTTATGAAAAATTTTTATTTTTTTTCCGCTTTCCCTTTCTTCAAAATAAAACCGTGTATATTTTCTTTCTTCTAACACACAATATTTGTAAATGGAGGAATTATTATGAAAGCAACCGGAATTGTAAGACGTATCGACGAGCTGGGACGCGTAGTTATCCCCAAAGAAATCCGTCGTACGCTCCGTATAAAAGAAGGCGATCCCCTTGAAATTTTCACCGACCGTGACGAGCTGATGCTCAAAAAATATTCGCCGATCGCGACTTTGGAACGTTTCAGCAAAGCCACCGCCCGTTCTCTCAACGATTTAAGCGGTAAGCTTGCCGTGATTTGCGACACCGACGGCGTATTACACGCCTACGGCGACGGAAAAAAGGATCTTGACGGCAAAAGCCTTTCCGAAGATATGGACAAAATCTTAAAAGAACGCCGCAGCTACGTTGCGAATATCGCCGAAGGCGGGGACGTCATTCCCCTTACCGCCGCCCGTGAAGAAGGCGTAACCGCGCAAGTCATCGTTCCGATCGTATCGGGCGGGGATTGTCTGGGCGCAGTCGCCGTTCTATCCAAAGAAGAAGGCGCGAAAATGGACGGAAGCGATATGAATCTCGCCCGCTTAACCGCCGACATTCTTGCAAATCAATTTGAATAAAGTGCAAACGGAACGCATTGCGTTCCGTTTTTTTCACATACTGTATTACATATGTCAGCAGGACTTACGCATCATTTCGTGGCGCAAAAAACGTTGGAAAACCTTTCCGCGGCCTTAAAACAAAAGTTTACGCCCTATCTAAATCTCTACTTTTTCGGGGCGCAGGGCGCGGATTTTTGTTTCTTTTATCCCACCCTTACCGAAGGCAATCTCGGCTCGTATTTACATCGCAAGGACGGGTATTCCGCGTTTCACGTCTGTAAAGCTTTTTCCGCGAAAAACAACCTACTTTTCGCCTATTCGCTCGGCTTTATCACACACTACTGCGCCGACGTGACTTTTCACCCCTACGTATACGCGACGGCGGGAAAATCCCCCTTACGCCACTCCCGTGTGGAGCGCGCGATCGACCTTTATTTACGCGACCGCGTCAACGGTGCAAACGACTACCTTGACCGCTTCAACCAACCGCTTACCCAAAAAGCGATTGACGAGCTGTTTTTGCTCTATGCGGTAATTGCCGCAAAGGTCGGCTTCCCGCCCCTGCACAAACCCGCTTTTAAGCGGGCTATTAACCTATTCAACGCATACCTGCCCCGCTCGTCCGTGATTTTAAGCGAGAAAAACGTGCGTTTATACGAAACGCTTGCCAACCACAAAAACGACGAATGGGCGTACCCCGCTGCGCCCTATATCAAAAGCCGCGCGAACGCGCGGACGCTCTTTGACAAAGCGGTTTCTTTTTCTTCACAAGCAATTCGTGCGTTCGTGCGCGCAACGGAAGAAAAAACGCCGTTACCCTTTTCTATCTTCGGCAAGCATTATTTAAGCGGTCTTTGACAAGTCAAAGACCGCTTCTTTTTACCTTTTATTAAGCCTTACACGGCGGGAACAAGACCGCCGACGAAGCCTTTAATCATTTCTTCAAACTGCACTAAAAGCGGTTCTACGAACGCTTTAACAGTGCCGAACAAACCGTTGGAAAGCACAGCTTCTTGCGAGAACAAATCCCCTGCGTTCAAGATTTGATACCGCGACAGCACGAGCATGAACGACCAAATCAACGCGCAAACGACCGTACCGATGACGAGATACACGAGTACCGCGAGCGAACCGTCGATCACGCGGAAGAAGCCGACCCCTTCCACGGCGTTGACAAGCGATTTCAAAATCCAGTTCAAAACCGCCATCACGATCCCGACGATGATAGCAAGGAGCAAACCTGCCATCAAACTGCCCACGATCATACCGATTTGTCCCGGTACGAGCGAAATCAACGCTTCTTGGCATTTAGAAACGTAGCCGTACAACAGCTCTACGCCGCCTTGATCGGGCGGAAGCGCGAACTGCGAAAACGGCAAGTAAAAGCATGCGATAATGGCAACGATCGTACCGATATTAACGATCAAAACGCGAACACTCTCGATAAAGCCCGTTCTTCTGCCCTTACACGCAAACGCGACCAAAATCCCGATCACGAACACGTCCATTGCGTACTTTGCAAGAAGCGGCAATACGCTTTGCATAATTTGCATTTGGAAGAAGGGCTGTAACGCGCCGTCTTTGAGCGGCGTACTGCCGAGCAACAGTACCGCAACTGCGAACACGGTCGCAAGCACCGCCGCCACGTTGATAATACAAAGCAGCGCACCCGTCAATCTACCCAAGAACGACGGCGTACCATAGCCCTTTCGATAGGGCATTTCCCGTTCCTGATAATCTTCGTAATCGTCGTAATCTAAATATTCTTCGTCGTATTCAAACCCATCTTCGTCGCGGGTGAAACGTTCTTCGTTAGGATAAATGCTCGACATTCTTGGACGGAAAATCAAAGAGAAGATCCCGTAAAGGAGCAACGCAACGATAATACACCCAAGCGCAAGCACGAACGCCGCAGCAAAAGCGGCGACGCTTCCGTCCAGCGAAAGTCCCGCCAAGATAGGCGCAAGCGTTTGCGCAAACGCTTCCCCGATACCGCCTTGTAACAAGAAGAACGCCAAGCACGCGACCAGCCACACGCAGCCTGCCCAGCTTACGCGCCGCCAACCCTTGGCAAAACCGACGAAAAACGCAATGAGCAAAACGATACCGCAAACCACGATCAAAATCGTAGGCAAAAGCTGCTGTAAATCCACTTCGCCCGTTGCTGCCGCCGTTAAAATGGAAGATAAAGGCAACATAAGTTTTCTCCTTTATTTATTAAAATTATCCTTCAACGAAACGATTTCGGATAACACAAGTCCACCCCGTTCGTCCACACATTTTTTATAATATCCCACGCGCATAAGCTGGAACGCTTTTTCGTCCGCGCTTTCCAAAAGATACGGCTCGGCTTTGCCGTGGAAAATATGCTCGCTGTCCAAGTTCATTCTTTCGCCGAAATCCTGTCCTGCGTATTCCGCGTCCTTTAACAGCACGCCGTACTTTCTGATTTCCGCGTCCACGCCCGTTTTCGCGTCCACCCATTGAATGGTGCCTTTGACCTTAATCCCGCTCGTATCGCTTGCCGAACGGCTGTTGGGCACGTACGAACATTTCAGCTCGATAACTTCGCCGTTTTCGTCCTTAACCACTTCGTCGCAATGCACGATATACGCGCCTTTCAAACGCACGTACCCGTCCAGCTTCAAACGCTGATACTTGGGCGGGGGATCGAGCGAAAAGTCCGATTTATCGATATACACGGTGTTGGAAAACGCGACTTGACGCGTACCAAGCTCGGGTTTTAAGGGGTGCAACGCCGTTTCGAGCATTTCTTCCCCTTCGTAGTTGGTGATCGTGAGTTTCAACGGATCAAGCACCGCCATAGCCCGTTCCGCGTTCGCGTTCAGGTTTTCGCGAATACACGCTTCCAAATACGCGAGCTGACATTCGGAATTTGCCTTTACGATCCCGATTTTCGTGCAGAAATCCAGCAACGCTTCGGGGGGAACGCCGCGGTTGCGAAGCCCCGTGACCGTCGGCATACGCGGATCGTCCCAGCCGTGTACGTGCCCTTCTTCCACGAGCTTTTTCAAATACCGCTTGGACATAACCGTGTTGGTGACCGCAAGCCGCGCGAACTCGATTTGGCGGGGCTTGGGCGAGAAGCCGAGCTGAATACCCACCCAGTCGTATAACGGTCTATGGTCTTCAAATTCCAAAGTGCAAAGCGAATGGGTAACGCCTTGCAAATAATCGCAAATGGGGTGCGCGTAGTCGTACATAGGATAGATACACCATTTATCCCCCGTACGGTGATGAGTTGCGCGCAAAATACGGTAAATAACGGGATCGCGCATATTCATATTCGGCGAAGCCATATCGATTTTCGCGCGTAAGCACTTGCTTCCGTCGGGGTATTTTCCCGCTTTCATTTCACGGAACAAGGTCAAATTTTCTTCTACGCTGCGGTTTCTGTACGGGCTTTCCTTACCGCCTTCGGTGAGCGTACCACGCGTTGCGCTGATTTCTTCGGGAGAAAGGTCGCAAACGAACGCTTTACCGTCCTGAATGAGCTTTTCCGCATATTCGTAAATAATATCGAAAAAATCGGACGCGTACACTTCTTTCGCCCAGTCGTAACCGATCCACGCGATGTCGCGACGAATGGCGTCTACGAACTCCGTTTTTTCCTTGGACGGGTTGGTGTCGTCGAAAAAGAGATTGCATTTCCCGTCGTATTTTTTCGCCGTACCGAAGTTGACGAGCATACTCTTGACGTGCCCGATATGCAAATACCCGTTCGGTTCGGGCGGGAAACGCGTTTGCACGGCGGTAATTTTGCCGTTTTCAATATCGTCGTTGATAATTTGTTCTATAAAATTCGTTGCTTCAATCTTTTCCATATCTTTTTCTCTCTACGTTGAATTTACGACAAGCCCACGATCGTACCGTCGGACAGTAAATCAATTTTTTCCGCGGCGGGATGCGCGCCTAACCCCGGCATTAACATAATCTTGCCCGCGATCGCCACGATAAAGCCCGCGCCGCCTTTCAATACGATATCGCGCACCGATACGCGGAAACCTTCGGGACGGCCCAAAAGCTCTGCGTTGTCCGAAAGCGAGTATTGCGTTTTGGCGATGATAACGGGCAAATTCCCGCAGCCTTTTTCTTCGATCGTTTTGATTTTCGCCATCGCTTCTTCGGAGAAGTCCACGCCGTCCGCGCCGTAAATTTTCTTCGCGACGTTTTCTATCTTTTCGCAAACCCCTTCGTCAAGCTCGTACGGGTGACGAAGCGTTGACGGGATTTCGCAAGCCTTAACCACTTCTTCGGCAAGCTCCTTGCCGCCCTCGCCGCCTTTCAAGAATACGTCGGTAAATACCGCCGTAGCCCCCGCGTTTCTAACCGTTTCAATGACGAAATCCGTTTCCGCTTGCGTGTCCGTGAAAAAGCGGTTCATCGCAACCACGACGGGTTTGCCGTATACGTTTTTAATATTTTCAATATGCTTCAAAAGGTTAGGCATACCCTTTGCGAGCGCGTCAAGATTTTCTTCCGACAGCGTTGCCTTGTCCGCACCGCCGTGCAATTTCAACGCTTTCACCGTCGCTACGATCACGACGCAGGCAGGTTCGATACCCGCCGCGCGGCATTTGGTATCCAAGAATTTTTCCGCGCCCAAGTCCGCGCCGAAGCCCGCTTCGGTAATCGCGTAATCGGCAAGGCTCATCGCGGCGTAAGTTGCTTGTACGCTGTTACAGCCGTGCGCGATATTTGCAAACGGTCCGCCGTGAATGATTGCGGGCGTGTGTTCGAGCGTTTGCACCAAGTTGGGTTTCATAGCGTCTTTCAAAAGCACCGCCATCGAACCGACCGCCCCAGGGATATCCTTGGCGCGGACGTAGTCGCCGTCCGTGTTCAAACCTACGATAATATTCCCAAGCCGTTTTTTCAAGTCGTCGATATCCGTTGCCAAGCACAATACCGCCATAATCTCGCTTGCCGCGGTGATGTCGAAGTGGTCTTCTCTTTCCACGCCCCGACCTTTACCGCCGATCGTGATATTGATGAGCTGTCTTTCGTTCATATCCATACAACGGTGGAAATAGATATTATTCGTATCGATTTTCAATTCGTTGCCACGGAAAATATGATTATCCATCAAGGCGCACAAAAGATTGTTCGCCGCGGTAATTGCGTGCAAATCGCCCGTGAAATGCAAATTGATTTCACTCATCGGCACGACCTGCGCGTATCCGCCGCCCGCCGCGCCGCCTTTGATCCCGAATACGGGTCCGAGCGACGGCTCGCGGAGTGCCAAGCACGCCTTTTTGCCGATTTTAGAAAGTCCGTCCGCAAGACCGATAGAAACGGTCGTTTTGCCTTCCCCCGAAGCGGTGGGGTTGATCGCCGTCACCAAAACGAGCTTGGCTTTTCTTTTTGCGGTCTTGGGCAAAGTGATTTTCGCTTTGTATTTGCCGTAAAGCTCCAACTCGTTTTCCGTCAAATCGAGCTTTTTCGCAACTTCGCGAATATCGATAAGCTCGGCTTGTTCTGCAATTTCAATATCCGATAACATTCTCTCTTCTCCTAATATGTATAATATTACTTATACATTATAACATATATTTTCAAAAAAAGGAATACTTCTCTCATAAATTTTTTCGATTTTTTTCGCGAAAGAGAATAATTTTTTGCGATTAAACACAAATCCGACAAATTTCCGCCCCTTGAAAAAAATTTCATAGAAAATTATCCCCTTTCGTTTGACTTGTTAAACGGAAATGTCGTATAATAGTCCTATACTAAATGAGTTAAATAATTTTTAATGGAGAGAAAAACAACTATGGCAGAAAAAAGAGCGGTAACGATGGAAAAACTCGTTTCTCTTTGTAAAAACAGGGGGTTCATTTTCCCCGGCAGTGAAATTTACGGCGGTCTTGCGAATACTTGGGACTACGGTCCTTTGGGCGTAGAGCTGAAAAACAACGTGAAAAAGGCTTGGTGGAAAAAGTTTATCCAAGAAAATCCCTATAACACGGGCGTTGACTGCGCAATTTTGATGAATACCCGTACTTGGAAAGCTTCGGGACATCTCGGCGGTTTCTCCGATCCCTTGATGGACTGTAAGAGCTGTAAAGCCCGCCACCGCGCGGACAACCTTATCGAAGCGTACGTGGCGAAAAAAGGTTTGGACGTGAAAGTGGAAGCGATGGACAACGACGCGATGGAAGCGTTCATTGCCGAGCATAAAATCGTTTGTCCCGTTTGCGGTAACGCCGATTTCACTTCGATCCGTAAGTTTAACCTTATGTTCAAGACATTCCAAGGCGTAACGGAAGACAGTACCAACACCGTATATCTCCGTCCCGAAACGGCGCAAGGTATTTTCGTGAACTTTGCCAACGTACAGCGCGCAACGCGTATGCGCGTACCGTTCGGTATCGGTCAAATCCG
This sequence comes from Candidatus Scatosoma sp., assembly GCA_045614565.1. GTDB lineage: Bacteria > Bacillota > Clostridia > Christensenellales > Borkfalkiaceae > Scatosoma. Next base: position 38,190 of record JAZLDG010000051.1, read on the forward strand.
CCAATCCTTCCGTAACGAAATCACCCCCGGTAATTTCACTTTCCGTACCCGCGAATTTGAACAAATGGAGCTGGAATTCTTCTGCAAACCGGGAACGGATTTGGAATGGTTTGCATACTGGAAGGATTTTTGCCGCGACTGGCTGTTGTCGCTGGGTATGAAAGCGGAAAATCTGCACCTGCGCGACCACTCCCCCGAAGAACTTTGCTTCTATTCCAAAGCCACGACGGACTTTGAATATAAATTCGCGTTCGGTTGGGGCGAGCTTTGGGGTATCGCGGATAGAACGGACTACGATTTGTCCCAGCACGCAAAAGAATGCGGTAAGCCTATCGACTACGTCGATCCCGTCACGAACGAAAGATACGTACCCTACGTCGTCGAACCGTCCTTGGGCGCGGACCGCGTCGTGCTTGCGTTCTTGACGGACGCGTACGACGAAGAAGTGGTAGACGCGGAAAAGAACGATATCCGTACGGTACTCCGTTTGCACCCCGCGCTTGCGCCTTACAAATGCGCCGTATTGCCCTTGCAAAAAAATCTTGCGGACAAAGCGGACGAAGTGTACGCGAAAATGCTTAAAAAATTCCCCGCAACGTACGACGTTACGGGCTCGATCGGAAAACGCTACCGCCGTCAAGACGAAATCGGTACGCCGTTCTGCGTAACGATCGACTTCCAAACGGTGGAAGACGGCACGGTGACCGTTCGTGACAGAGATACGATGGAACAAATCCGCGTTTCTATCGACGAAGCAATCAAATACGTAGAAGAAAAAATCGAATTTTAACGAAAACTTTTCATAAACGAAATCCCCGCGTTTTCACGCGGGGATTGTATTTTTATTCTATCCCAAATAACAAATTCGGCTCAATACCGAATTTTTCGTATATCATTTTTATACTTTCGTATGCAGGTTTCTTTTTTCCCAACAGCCATTGACTTACCGTTGTTTGGTTAACGCCAAGTATATCCGCAAATTTTTGTTGCGATAAATTATTCTCTGATAAAATTTGTTTGATTATTTCTATATAAGCCATACTAACATTATACACTTTTTTAGGTCAAAAGTCTTGACATAGGTCAAAAAACCTGATATAATATTAAAAAGGTGATTATTATGGATAAAGAATTGCAATTAGAAGAACTTTTTTGCGGAATGCCCGAATTGTTAGAGTATTTTCAAGACACGAAAAACACGCTACGGTATTTTCATCTTACCACTTATAAAAACGTAACGACGAAAAAAGAGTTTGAAGAATTCCGCGAAAATCTTTTACAAACGGCAAAAGAATTACGAGTAAAAGATTTGGCTTGCATTTTCTATTTGCGACATATCGACGGGATCAATATAACGGGCGTAATCCGTACCTTACGAAAACGCTACGAAGCGCAAATTTCTTTCCAAAAACAAATTACGGGAAAAGAGTAAGCTTTTGGGTTTGTTAATAAATGGGATACGCTCCACTCGCTTACGCTCGGTCGGTATGACAGCGTGGGGAAACGTACGCTCGGTCGGTATAACCACACCCCGTCATACCGAGCGTAGTGCGTAAAACGCACGCAGTCGAGCGTATCTCTTATAACGCGAAAAAACGGCGAAGATTTCGCCGTTTTTTGTTATTCGTCGCATACCTGGTATGCTTGTTTACTCTTCGTCAGCGGGCGTTTCGTCTTGCACTTCGTCGTCCAAAACCACCGTTTCTTCCACTTCTTCCGCTTCCGTTTCGCCTACGAGATCTTCGGGGCTTAAATCCGCCGCCGTTTCTTCGGGGGCTTGCGTTTCCGCTTCGTCGTCCCGTTCGGTCACGTCTACCGTCGCAACCAAGCTGCCCTTAACGTTCATTACGCGTACGCCGCGCGTCGCTCTGCCGATACGGCTGATCGTGTCCGCGTGCATACGGATAATCGTTCCGCCCGTCGTGATAATCATTATATCGTTTTCGTCCGTCACGAGCTTCATATTCACAAGCTCGCCCGTCTTTTCGTTGAAGATACCCGCCTTGATACCCTTACCGCCGCGGCTTTGCAAACGGTACTCGTCAAACGAAGTACGCTTACCGTAGCCAAGCGACGTGAGCGTAAACAGGTCTTGGTTTTGATCTACGATCAACATATCCACGACTACGTCGTCCTTTGCAAGAGAAATCGCCTTTACGCCCTGCGTACCGCGACCCGTAGGACGAACGTCCTTTTCGGAGAAGCGGATACACTTACCGCCGCGCGAAGCGATAAAGATTTCGTCTTCACCCGTTGCAAACTGCACGGAAATAAGTCGATCGTCTTCGTTGATCTTAATAGCAATCTTACCGTTTTTCGCAATCCGCTTAAATTCGTCCGTATGCGTTTTCTTGATAAGACCTTTTTCGGTCGCCATTACGAGATATCCCGTTCCGTTTTCCAAAACGGGCAATACCGTTTCGATCTTTTCGCCTTGGTCAAGCTGTACGATATTCACGACGGCTCTGCCACGCGCCGTACGGTTGGCTTCGGGGATTTCGTAACCCTTAATCGAGTACACCTTACCCTTGGACGAGAACAGCAAAATAGGATCGTGCGTACAGCAAACGAACATTTTTTCGACGTAGTCTTCGTCCTTGGGTCTATGTGCGGTAATACCCTTACCGCCACGACCCTGCGCCTTATATTCGGCAACGGGCAAACGCTTGATATATCCCGAATGGGTAATGGAAATTACCACGTCTTCCCTATCGATCAAGTCTTCGTCGTCGATATTGCCATAATCGACGGAAATTTCCGTCTTTCTCGGCGAAGGATATTTGTCCTTGATGTCGGTGAGATCGTCTCTGATAATTTGCATAACGCGGTATTCGTTGGCAAGAATGTCTTTCAAATCGGCAATCGTTTTGAGTAAAGCGTCAAGCTCTTCTTTGAGCTTTTCCACTTCCAACGAAGTCAATCTTTGCAAGCGCATTTCCAAAATCGCGACCGCTTGTTTTTCGTCCAGCTCGAACGCGCTCGTCAAGCCGACGATCGCGGCGTTTTTGTCCGCGGAAGCCTTGATAATGCGGATAACTTCGTCCACGTTCGCAAGCGCAAGCACGAGCCCCGCGATAATATGCGCGCGTTCTTCCGTCTTATTCAAGTCGTATCTCGTTCTACGCGTAATAACTTCTTTTTGGTGTTCCAAATAATAATATAAAATATCCCGCAAATTAAGCGTTTTCGGCTCTGTACCGTTTTCCACGAGCGCAAGCAAGATAATACCGTCGGAAATTTGCAATTTGGTCTTTTTATACAAGGTATTCAAAACCACTTGCGCATTCGCGTCTTTCTTGATTTCGATAACGATACGCATACCGTCTCTATCCGATTCGTCGCGGATATCGGAAATCCCTTCCAAACGCTTGTCGTTGACCATATCCGCAATCGTCTTGATAAGCAACGCTTTATTGACCTGATAGGGAATTTCGGTTACGACGATACGCGAACGGACGTTCCCGCCCGTGCCGTATTCTTCAATTTCGCATTTGGAGCGGATCACAAGACTGCCTTGACCCGTGCGGTAGGCTTGGCGAATCCCGCTTCTGCCCATAATCAAGCCCCCCGTCGGGAAATCGGGCGCGGGGATATATTCCATCAGCTCGTCCACCGTGATTTCGGGGTTATCAATCATAGCGATCGTGCCGTCGATGGCTTCGGCAAGATTATGCGGGGGAATGTTCGTCGCCATACCGACGGCGATACCGTCCGCGCCGTTTACGAGCAGGTTGGGATATCTTGCGGGCAAAACGGTGGGTTCTTCTTCGCTTCCGTCGAAGTTGGGAATAAAATCAACCGTTTCCTTGTCCAAATCTTTGAGCATCTCCGCCGCAAGCTTGGTCAAACGCGCTTCGGTGTAACGCATTGCCGCGGCAGAGTCGCCGTCTACGCTACCGAAGTTACCGTGACCGTCCACAAGCGGGAAACTGATCGTAAATTCCTGCGCTAATCTTACGAGCGCGTCGTACACGGAACTGTCGCCGTGGGGGTGGAATTTACCCATACAGTCACCGACGATACGGGCACATTTTCTATACGCTTTATCGTTGTAAAGCCCCATTTCGTGCATCGAATAGAGAATACGGCGATGAACGGGCTTCAAGCCGTCGCGCACGTCGGGAATGGCACGCGATTTATTAACCGCCATTGCGTACGCGATAAACGAACGTTTCAGCTCTTCGTCGACTTCCATATCGAGCGTTTTCGTCATTGCAAGGGTTTTCTTAAACTCTTCCGTCAATTCGGGGCTAGTTTCTTTTTTAGCCATAATAATCTCCTTTAACCCAGTCTATATACCTATATATCTAAATCCGTAACGAGCGAAGCGTTCTCTTCGATAAACTTACGGCGAAGCGCGGGATTTTCCCCCATCAGCATTGCAAACATCTGATCGGCTTCCGCCGCGTCTTGCATCGTTACACGGATCAGCGTACGCGTCGCGGGGTTCATCGTCGTGTCCCAAAGCTGTTCTTTGCTCATTTCGCCAAGACCTTTATAGCGTTGGTATTCCACTTTCCCCGTTGCGTTTTTGTCGTATTCGAGTTTTTCTTCTTCCGAATATAAATAATCGTCGTGTCCTTTGAAGCTTGCCTTGTAAAGGGGCGGTTTCGCCGCGTACACGTGACCGTGTTCGATAAGCGGACGCATATAACGGAACAAGAACGTATACAGCAAGATACGGATATGCGCGCCGTCTACGTCGGCATCGGTCATTGAAATGATACGATCGTATCTAAGCTTGCTCTCATCGAAATCGTCCAAAATACCGCACCCAAACGCCGTGATCATCGATTTGATTTCTTCGTTTTCAAGTACGCGGTTTAAGCGCACCTTTTCCACGTTCAAAATCTTACCGCGCAAGGGCAAAATCGCTTGGAAACGTCTGTCGCGCCCCTGCTTTGCCGTCCCGCCTGCCGAGTCGCCTTCGACGATATAAATTTCACAAAGTTCACTTCTTCTGTCCGAGCAATCGGCAAGTTTCCCGGGCAACGTGGTCGAGCCGAGCACGCCCTTTCTTCTCGTGAGTTCCCGCGCGTTTCTCGCCGCGTCGCGCGCTTTTTGCGCGGTGATACAGCGAAGCACAAGTTCTTTGGCTACGCTGGGATTTTCTTCCAAGAAAGTACCCATATGCTCCGTCACGCATTTGTTCACGAACACGCGAATGGTGCTGTTGTTGAGCTTGTCCTTCGTTTGCGATTCAAATTGCGCGTTGGTGAGCTTAACGGAAACGACCGCCGTAATACCTTCCATTACGTCTTCGCCCGAAAGCTTGTCGTTTTCCTTTAATATATTCAGCTTTTTACCCGCGTCGTTGATCACCTTGGTGAGCGCCATTTTCAAACCCGCAACGTGCGTACCGCCGTCGATCGTGTTGACGTTGTTCGCGTAGCTGTAAATGACTTCGCTGTACGATTCGTTGTACTGAATGGCGACTTCGCAAACGGTGTCGCCGTCCTGTTCTTCAAAATAAACGGGGGTGGGGAAAAGCAATTCGTCACGGCTCTTGTTCAATTCTTCTACGAACGAACAAATACCCCCTTCGTAACAGAAGGAATCCTTCTGTTCCTGCCCTTCGCGCTTGTCTTCAAGGGAAATGCGCAAGCCTTTGTTAAGGTAAGCAAGCTCGCGAAGTCTGCCCTTTAAGGTATCGTAAACGAAAATCGTCGTTTCGAAGATGTCCGCATCGGGAAGGAAGGTGACCTTCGTGCCCATTTCTTCCGTTTCCCCGATTACCTGCACACTGCGTTGGGGTACGCCGCGGTTGTAAACCTGCTTAAAGATTTTCCCTTCGTGATAAACTTCCGCTTCCAACCACTCCGAAAGGGCGTTAACCGCCTTGACGCCTACGCCGTGCAAACCGCTTGAAACTTTATAACCGGAGTCGCCGCCGAACTTACCGCCCGCGTTGACTTTGGTAAATACGACT
>JAZLDG010000052.1:0-1157 GCA_045614565.1 Candidatus Scatosoma sp.
AAAAATATTATATCGTATTTTAATAAAAAAAGCAATTAAATGCACGCTGTTTTTATGTATTTTCAACAAATATTTATTCTTTATCCCAAATTTCTTTGGCGATTGCCAACACTTCTTCGGGCGTGCTTGCTTGAAACAACCGTTCTTTATACGCCGCAGCCCCCCGCTCGCCCTTTACGTAGAACGCCGCCATCTTACGCATAAACACCGTCGTAAAGCGTTCGTCGCATACCTGCCTTGTCCATTTGAGTTGTTTTTGAAATATTTCCCACTTGCTTTGCGTAGGCGAACCCGTCAGCTCGCAAAACACCTGCGGGTTAAAAAGCGCCGCTCTTGCGACCATCACGCCGTCCGCGCCCGTTTCATTGATCAGCGTTTCCGCGTCCGCGTTTGAGAACACCCCGCCGTTGGCAATGATAGGAATTTTTACCGCGTTTTTTGCCGCCGCAATTTGCGCAAAGTTCACTTCGCCTGAATACATTTTATCCCGCGTCCTGCCGTGAATGGTAATCGCACTCGCGCCCGCCCCTTCCATTCGCTTGGCAAATTCTTTGGTCACGTATTCGCCGCTGCGCACGCCGATACGCATTTTTACCGTAATAATTTTACCGCTTTTTACACATTCTTTAACAATTTCTTCGGCTAAAATCGGGTTTTCGAGCAGCGCGCTCCCTTCGCCGTTTTTATAAATTTTCGGTACGGGACAGCCCATATTAATATCCACGATAGGGAATGGCGTAAGCTTTTCGTGCTCGCACGCAAGGCGCATTGTTTGCGGTTCGCTGCCAAAAATTTGCGCCGCCGTCAGCCCTTCATTTTCGTCGGTATATAAAAGCTCTTCGGTATTCTCGCTGCCGTATTTTAAGCCCTTTGCGCTCACCATTTCGCTATAACAAAGCCCTGCGCCAAGCTCCTTGCAAAGTCGGCGCATACCATAGTTGGTATATCCCGCAAGCGGCGCTAAAAACACGTTGTTTTTTATTGTCACGTTCCCGATAGAAATCGGCGTTAATCGCATACCTGCCCCCTTGGTTTTACTTTTTCAGCTCGTTTTTGGCTTGCAAATAATAGTTATCCCATTCACTCTCGGAAAGCTCGGTGACTACCTTTCCGTCGGCAAGCGCTTTTTGCTCGGCAAGGATAAACCGCGCGGCGAA
>JAZLDG010000053.1:0-100978 GCA_045614565.1 Candidatus Scatosoma sp.
AAAAAGCAGTAAAACTTGCAGAATCAGGCTATGGTGAAGTAGAACACGTTGCGATTTTTGACGAGGCGCAACGTTCTTGGACTCATAAAAGACTTGCCGATTATCTTAAAAGAGGCGGAACGTATGGTAATAAATTAAAAGTTCCTAATTTCCCTATGTCTGAGGCGGCGTTTTTGATTTGGTCGCTTGACCAACGTGAAGATTGGGCAACGATTATTTGTCTTGTTGGCGGCGGGCAAGAGATTAACACAGGTGAAGCTGGTATTTCCGAGTGGATTAACGCGCTTAATGAAAAATTTCCGCATTGGAACGTTTACATTTCGTCGAAATTAACGGAGGCGGAATATGCCGAAGGCAAAGTAAACGAATTGCTTGAAAAGAATGATAAGGTTACATATTCTGACAGCTTACACCTTGCAGTTTCCTTGCGTTCTTATAGAGCTGAAAAACTCTCTGCGTTTGTTCACGCATTGCTTGCGCTTGAGCCTACTGCCGCAGAATTATATAAAGAAATTAAGGACAAGTATCCTATTGTGCTTACAAGGGATATGGAAAAGGCAAAAAGGTGGTTGCACGATAAAGTTAGGGGAACGGAGCGTACAGGTGTTCTAATAACCAAGGAATCGGCAAGATTTAAGCCTTTGGGTATTCACGTGTTGCCTTCGGGGGATGAAAATGCCGTTCATTGGTTCTTAGAAGACAAAATTGATACAAGAGCGTCGAACTATCTTGAAGATGCTGCAACGGAAATTCAAGTCCAAGGGTTAGAGCTTGATTACACGTGTTTGCTTTGGGATGCCGATATGCGATATGAAAACGGTGAGTGGCGTTTCTATAGATTTAATGGTCAAACAAAGTGGGTAGAACAAACGCCAACAAGCGAAAGCAAGCAAGACTTAATGAAGTATATGCTAAATGCTTACCGTGTTTTATTGACACGTGCAAGAGCTGGTATGGTGATATGTGTTCCAGAAGGTAACGGAAATAAAAATCCGAGCGGTTTTTGGGAAGATAGCACACGTTTGCCTGAATATTATAACGGCACGTATGAATATTTGAAGAGTTTAGGAATTGAAGAGATATAAATGAAAGAAATTATTTACGACAAACTTGTACGAGACAAAATCCCCCAAATCATTGAAAAGTCGGGGAAACAGTGCGAAATGGAGATTTTGTCCGACGAAAAATATCTTGAAATGATAGATAAAAAGCTTGACGAAGAGCTTGCAGAATATCATAAAGATAAAAATATCGAAGAACTTGCAGACCTTTTGGAAGTTATTTATGCGGCAACGAAAGTCCGCGGATATTCTATTGAAGATTTAGAAAAAGTTCGAGCAGAAAAGGCTGAGAAACGCGGTGGATTTGATAAGAAAATATTACTGAAAAAGGTAATAGAGGAGTAAAGATGGCAGAATTGAAATCTGTTTCTGGTAGTGGAGCAGAGGATTTATTCATAGATTTATTTGCCGATACTTTTGGCGCGGAAAAAGCAGGGTATTTATATTCTCAATACCCTTTCTTTGACATATATCAAAACGCAAGATTTGCCGATTTTGTCTGCGAAAGTGGCGCAAAAAGAATTGCTATTGAAATAGACGACGAGGCATCGCACAATCCAAGACTTATTTCAAAAGATAAATTCACCGACGATTTACTCAAACAAAACAGTATGATTCATCTCGGTTGGGACGTTTATCGTTGGACGGTTCGGCAAATGCAAAAACAGCCCGACACGGTTAAAGATGAATTACGCTTGTTTTTGGGTTCAGAAAGTAGATTTAAGGAAATAGACGATTATCTTCCTACCCAACGAGGACAAGCTCTTGACGGCGGAAAACTTGAACTTCGGGAATATCAACAAGAAGCGCTTACAAACTTGCAAGCAATGAGGGAAAATAAGGAAACGATAGCGCTCTTATATCAAGCAACGGGTACGGGTAAAACCGTAACGGCAGTTATGGATGCCAAAAGAGTTGGTGGACGCACGTTATTCGTTGCGCATACAATGGAGCTTGTTAATCAAGCATATAACACGTTTAAGTCGATATGGAACGGCGTTTCGGTTGGTAAATTTGCCGACAGTGTAAAGGATTATGATTCGCACGTGATTTGTGGTAGCATTCAAAGCGTTGCGCTTAATTTAGACTCGTTCAAGGACGACGATTTTGATTACATAATCATTGACGAAGCGCACCACGCCACGGCAGACACTTATCAAAAAGTTTTGGCGTATTTTAAGCCGAAATTTATATTGGGTTTAACGGCTACACCTGAACGAGCAGACGATACGAATATTCTCGAAATATTCAAAAATACGGCGCATAAATTAGATATTCAAACGGCAGTTGAAATGGGCGCGTTTACCAACGTTCGTTGCATCAGAATCCATACGAATATTGATATGACGAAAGTTCGTTTTAACAGCGTGCAGTATAATATTCGAGATTTAGACGTTAAAATTTGCGTTACGGAAAGAAATAAACTCATTGTTGATACTTGGCTCAATTACGTTAAAAACAAGCGTACGGTAGTGTTCTGCGCTTCGGTAAAGCACGCGGAACAAATAGCAGAACTTTTTAAGACGCAAGGCGTTTCGGCTATGGCGGTTTCGGGTAGTATGAAAACGTCTGAAAGGAACGAGAAAATTGCAAAATTTGCAAGTGGCGAGTTAAAAGTTTTGTGCGCGTGTGATTTGTTGAACGAAGGCTGGGATTGTCCGCAAACGGAAGTGCTGTTTATGGCTCGTCCCACCATGTCAAAAGTCTTATATACGCAACAATTGGGACGTGGTATGCGTCTTAGTGAAGGCAAAGAGTTTTTAATGGTGTTTGACTTTGTGGACAACGCAAGTCAATATAACGCGCCGTATTCTATGCACCGTTTGTTTAAGCTCAAAGATTATCACGCAGGTGGAACGGTTTTAGGGAAGAAGGGACAACGGGAAGCGGAAATAGAGCTTTATGCAAAAGGCGAACGTCCTGACGCGGTTATTGATTATCCCGTTGACGCGACCGATTACGAAGCCGTTGATATCTTTAATTGGCAAGAAGAGGCGGCGGGTATGATAAGTCAAATGGAATTTATTCGCCGTGTGGACGTTCAATCTGAAACGATAGAGAGATATGTGCGTGAAGGGAAATTGATTCCTGATTTAGTGATACCTATGAGCGAACATAGGGTGTTTAAGTATTTCAAAGAAGAAACTTTGGCACATTATGCGCAAGAGTTTGGCTGGAAACTTATAGACGATAATAACCGTAAGACATTATTTATGGAAATGGTCGAGCAAATGGATATGAGTTATTCATATAAGCCTGTATTACTCAAAGCGGTATTGCAATACGCCGACAAGCAAGGCAGAGTAAAGATTGAAGATATTGTTGCTTATTTTAAAGCGTATTACGAAGATAGACGAAACAAAGGCTTGAAGGTTGAGAAACAAAATAGCATCTTCGCAAAAGGTGGATACACCGACAAAGAAGCGGAACGAAATATTCTTTCTAATCCATTTAAGCGTTTTGAAAATATGAATATGATGCGCCATACAAAAACGCTTGGAATCGTGGAAGTGGATTCAACCGTTTGGAAGAAAATTTCGGATGACGAGAAAGCGCATATACTTTCTGTTTGCGATAAAAAGTTGGACGAATATTACGCAAGAATAAAGTAAAATTATACCTTTTAGGGATTAAATTCGACAACTGCGGAAAAATATTATGATTACTGCGGAATAGATTTTAAATTTGGTTATGTTATAATAGAAATAGGTGAGTGTTATGGTAGAAGTAGTTGCGGCGCTTATTTGGGATAAGGATAAGTTTTTGATTTGTCAAAGACCAGCTAATAAGGCAAGAGCGCTCCTTTGGGAGTTTGTGGGCGGAAAGGTTGAAAAAGGCGAAACAAAAGAACAAGCCTTAATCCGTGAGTGTAAAGAAGAACTAAATATTACGCTAAACGTTGGTGACGTTTTCATGGAGGTTGTCCACGAATATCCCGACATAACCGTGCATTTAACGTTGTTTAATGCAATAATAGCTGAAGGGGTACCACAAAAGTTAGAGCATAACGATATAAAATGGATAACGCCAGCAGAAATTCCTAATTACAATTTCTGCCCAGCAGATGAAGAAATATTAGAAAAAATCAGAAGAGAATTTTAGTTTAGTGGTTGGATTTAACAAAAGAAAGGAGAAATTATGTTATCGCAATCAAAAGAAATTATAGAGAGACATTTAAAAACGCACACGGAACGTTCAGCTGAAGACGATTCTGCAATTTCTACTATCGAATTTTTCTTTAGGTCAGATGGCAAAATAAATACTAACTTTGCAAAAAATGATAAGTGGCCTAATACTGATGGCACGTTTGAGTTTGTGCCAAATCCAGACGTTGATAGAAGGCCTAAACATAGCTTTATCGTTCAAGTTAAAGGAACGCATAACTATACTGAGATAAACGGAGAGATTAAGTATTCGTTAAAGAGTTTAGCTTTTCCGGCATTTATTGCTACAGATGTAACGTTGGACCCTGGACTTCTTATTGTTGTGCTTAATCCTGATATTAGAGGGCAGGAAAGAATATTTTATAAATATATGTCCGTGGAATTTATCAACGGTATTGATTTTGATAGAGAAAGCACAACTATTACTTTTACAGCAGATGAAGAAATATTGAATACTGTTGAAAGTGTAAATTTGTTTTGCAAGAAATTAGAATCAATTATAATTCATCATTCTTTTGTTAATAAGTTAAGTGAAAAAGAACTTGATAGAAATGAGATAGACAAAATCATTGCTGCTTGTGATAAGCATATTACATCAAAAATTGACCTTATAGAGACTGATGGATTATCAAGAGCAGAAGTTTCTAATTTAATTTTGCCCAGACTTTACGACTTGTGTCGTGCGGCTTTATTATTGAACTCGTTAAAGTTAGGTAATTCACGAACGAATTTACAACTAGCTTGGGAGCAGGCTCAATTAAATATAGGAACAAAATACCTTGCAACGTTTATGAAAGGGTTAAAATATATAGAAGATAAAGAAGCAGACGATGACCAGTCTGAGAGGCTAATGCTTAAATATTATAACTTTTTATGGCAAATTAGAGAATTTTTCCAAAAAGAATATAATTTAAGCATTATTGATAATTTAGAGAAATTTCCGTTAAAAATGGATAAACAAGATGAGCAATATTATAAAAATGTTGCTACGGTTGTTGATACTGTGGAGCCAAAAGGTAAAGAACTTAGTAAATCACTTTTTTATATTCAAAAGAAAACTCCATTTTTTATTGGGACAGAAAGATATTATGAAATCACATTGCAATTGGCGGGAGTATATGCCACGAAATATAATAGGATTACAGCATATACAAAACAAAATATTTCAACGAGTTATTCAATTAAAGTGCATTATGAGAATTGCAATATCAAACTTTGGGGCATAGATTCATCTATTAAAGTAATTACTAATTGGGAAGTTGCGGTAGATGCTAGATGTCTTAATTTGATGGGCAAAATAATAAATATGCCAACAAAATTGTCAGCTAATTATAGTGAATATAAGTCTCTTATGTCTTTTTTAACGAAGACAGGGATTAATTTGATGGAATTAATTGATTTAAATAAAGCAACATTTGAAGTTGTTATCAATCACATATATTCAAAAACCACTACCTCTACATACAAAGAAATATTAATGGCTCTTAAAGATAAATATGCGAAAGAATCAGCTGTATATGGTCGCCATGTCGTGCGTTATTTGCTTTTAAGTCTAAAAGAAGAAATTATTGAGAAAGTTTTACCGTATTCTGCTACATCTAAGAGACTTTGCGAAGATTTATATGTGTCTAGTGGATGTGTGCCTTTTGAAGAAAAACCATTTGTTTCAGATTTGTTAGGAGGAAAAACTAGCGAATTTAATAATATCAACCATATTATCGATATTACAAATGAAGATTGTATTGATACCTATATTCCGTATATTACGTTGAAAAACGAAATCAAAAAAACAGGCGAAATTTATTTTGAAAAAGGTATAATTGCTACTGATAAAGACATTACTGATTATAACAACAGTTTAGACAACTGGGAAAAAAGTCAGGGGTATCAAATTAAGGTTGTGGATGATTTTGTAACCATAGATTCGTATGAAAGAACTACGATTAGTATTTTAAAATCGCTTTTGAGTTTTACTAAAGAAGGGAATAAAGGGCAAAAGGAGTACAATGCTCGTTATTTAAAAGAAAGCAAATTAGATTTGTCGGAGGATAAACAAAAAGAAATTGCATTAAAGAATGTATTTGTTAATTCTCGTTTGATGCTAATATATGGTGCTGCGGGAACAGGTAAAACGACTTTGATAAATTATATATCAAATATGATGCCTAACCACAAGAAATTATTCTTGACAAAAACACATACAGCAAAACAAAACTTGAAAAGAAGAATAGAAAACCCTGGAGTTGGCGCCGAATTTATTTCCTTGGATAGTTTTACTAAAAAAGTGTCATTGCCTGATTATGATATTATTTTTGTTGATGAATGTAGTACGATAGACAATCGTATTATGAGAGTCTTTTTAGATAAAGTAAGAAGTGATGCTTTATTAGTGTTCGCAGGAGATATTTATCAAATTGAATCCATCGAATTCGGTAATTGGTTTTTATATGCTAAAGATATCATAAATACACCAGGTGCAAATGTAGAATTATTAAACACATGGCGGACCAAAGAGCCGGAACTTATTGGATTATGGGATGAGGTTAGACAACGTGGCGACTTAATGACTGAGAAACTTTCTATGGATGGTCCTTTTTCTGAAGATATAGGCGAAAATGTTTTTGCAAATCAAGAAAAAGATGAGGTTGTTTTGTGCTTAAATTACGATGGTAAATTTGGCTTAAATAATATGAATAGTTATTTTCAAAGCGCAAATACAAAAGGAAAGGCAGTTGTTTGGCAAGATTGGACATATAAAGTTAATGACCCGATTTTGTTTAATGATACAAAACGTTTTACAATTCTATACAATAACTTAAAAGGTCGAATTGTAGATATTGAAAAAGACGATAATTGTATTTGGTTTACCATAGATGTTGTAGTGAACATTACTGAAGACATTTGTAAAAGAGAAGGAATTGAATGGATAAGTGCGGGCGATGGATATACTCGTATAAGGTTTTTTGTTCAATCATTTAGTGATGAAGAATATGAAAAGGATTCTTCTTTACGGCTAATGTCTATTGTTCCTTTCCAATTAGCGTATGCGGTTTCTATTCATAAGGCGCAAGGGTTAGAGTATGATTCAGTGAAAGTCATTATACCAAGAAGTAATTCGGAAAAAATTACTCATGGCATATTTTATACCGCTATTACGCGAGCAAAGAAAAAACTTAAGATATATTGGAGTTCTGAGACAATGAAGGAAATAATCTCAAGTTTTGATGAAAACCCTTCAAGACAAAAAAGTTTTGAAATAATAAAGAAAAAAGTGCTCATGTAAAAAATGTTTCCAAAAACATTTTTAAAAATTTTACGACTCAACTTCCGATAATAAAAAATTATCGGAACATATAAGGAGAACAAAATGACTATTCTCGATAAAAAACAAATGACCGAAGAGGATATTAAATTAAATTTTATAACGCCTGCGCTTTTGTCTAAAGGTTGGAAAGATAAAATCACTATGGAAACAAAGGTTCAATTTACTGATGGTAAAATCAACCTTAAAGGCAACGTTGCCGTTCGTGGTGATGCCAAAAAAGCCGACTACGTTTTATATATGAGTAAAGATTATCCTATAGCAATCGTTGAAGCAAAAGATAATAATCATACGATTTCTTTTGGTATGCAACAAGCAAAAACTTATGCTCAAATGATGGATATAAAATTCGCATATAGTTCAAATGGCGACGGCTTTGAAGAATATGACTTTTTAACGGGACAAGAAAGACAAATAAATATGGACGAATTTCCTACGCCCGAAGAATTGCTTGCGCGTTATAATGCAGAAGTAAATGGTGGACAAGGCTTATCGTCTAATCAAGTTAAGGTAATGAGTCAACCTTACTATACAAGTCAAAACACGTATTCTCCACGTTATTATCAAAGAAACGCGGTTAATAAAACGCTTGATGCTATTGCTAAAGGACAAGATAGAATTTTGCTTGTTATGGCTACGGGTACAGGTAAAACATATACGGCGTTCCAAATCGTATACCGCCTTTTAGCAAGCGGAATGAAACAAAAGATTTTATATCTTGCGGATAGAAATAACCTTGTTGACCAAACGATAAGCGGGGACTTTAAACCACTTGAAAAAGTAATACATAAAATCAACTTTGCAAAGGACGATAAAACGACTATCACGTCTCACCAAGTTTATTTTTCGTTGTATCAACAACTTGTAGGTAATAAAAAAGATGGTGAAGAAGAAAGCGATGAAGAAGTTTTAGCAAGATATAGCCAACTTTTTGCGCCTGATTTCTTTGACCTTATCATTGTTGACGAGTGCCATAGAGGTTCGGCAAAAGAAGAAAGCCGTTGGCGTAAAATTTTAGAATATTTTACAAGCGCAACTCAAATCGGTATGACGGCAACGCCAAAAGAAACGGCAGAAATATCTAATATTGACTACTTTGGAGAGCCTGTTTATAAGTATAGCCTTAAAGAAGGTATTGACGATGGTTTCCTTGCGCCTTTTAAGGTTATCAATATAAAAACAAATATTGGCGACGGATGGCGTCCGTATAAAGGGCAAACCGATTATTACGGTCAACTTATTGAAGATAGAGTCTATAATAATAGCGACTACGATTACAACATTATTATTCAAGATAGAATTGATGAAGTCGCAAAAGAAGTTACGGAATACTTGAAAGCGACTGACCGAATGGCAAAAACCATTGTTTTCTGCGCAACGGAAGATGCTGCGGAAAGAATGAGAATTGCACTTACGAATTGTAACTCGGATATGTGTAAAATCAATCCTGATTACGTAGTTAGAATCACGGGTAGCGATGATTACGGTAAGGGCAAATTAGACTATTTCATTTCCGTATCGTCAAAATATCCTGTAATTGCAACAACGTCTAAGTTGCTTTCAACGGGTGCAGACTGTAAAATGGTAAAACTCATAGTTCTTGATGAAAATATCGGTTCTATGACGGAATTCAAGCAAATTATTGGTAGGGGAACAAGAATTCGTGAAAACGACGGCAAAACGCATTTCTCTATTATGGATTTTAGAGGCGTAACAAGATTATTTGCTGACCCCGATTGGGACGGCGAAGTGGAAATTGACCCTGATTACCCTAAAAAGAAATTTCCTCCAACTCCTGATTTGCCTGTTCCACCTAAACCTCCTGTTTCACCGACTCCACCTAAAGTTAAACCTTACGTGGATAAAAGCGGTTGTAGGGTAGAAGTAATTCAAAAGAGCGTTGCTATCTACGATACCAACGGCAAGTTGTTAAGGCAAGAAAGTATTATTGACTATACAAAGTCAAATATCTTTGGCGAATATGCTTCGCTTGAAGATTTTATCCAAAAATGGACGGCGGAAGATAAAAAAGAAACAATTAAAGAATTGTTTTTAAGTAGAGGCATAGACCTTGAAGCAATTAAAGCGGATGAAGGAATGACCGACGTTGATGATTTTGACTTTATATGCCATATTGCATACGACCAAAAGCCTTTGACCAGAAAAGAGCGCGCCGAAAACGTTAAAAAGCGCAACGTGTTTGCAAAGTATGGCGAAACGGCAAGAAAGGTTTTAGAAGCATTACTTGATAAATATGCCGACGGTGGTGTAGTTGAAATTGAAAGCATAGACGTATTAAAACTTGACCCGTTTGTAAAATTCGGTAAGCCTATCAAAATTGCGCAACTTTTTGGTGGAAAAGATGGTTATTTACAAGCAGTTAGAGAATTAGAAAGAGAAATTTATAGGGCGGTAGCATAAAATGAGTAATATTTCAGGATTTGTAAAAAGAATTCGTGACATAATGAGAAACGACGCCGGCATTAACGGCGACGCGCAAAGAATAGAACAAATCGCTTGGATGTTGTTCTTAAAAGTTTACGATGCAAAAGAAGACGATTGGGAATTTAACGAAGATGATTATACTTCCATTATTCCTGAAGAATGTCGTTGGCGTAATTGGGCGCACGACGAAAGCGGAAAGGGTATGACGGGTGATGCGTTGTTGAACTTTGTAAATAACACAGTTTTCCCTACGCTTAAAAAGTTAGAAGTAACCCCACAAACGCCTATTAGAAAAGCAATCGTAAAAACTACGTTTGAAGATGCCAACCAATATATGAAGGACGGTGTTCTTCTTCGCCAAGTATTAAACGTTATTGACGAATTAGATTTAAGCGACTACGAAGAAAGTCACGCTTTTGGTGAAATTTACGAGTCTATCTTAAAAGAATTGCAAAGTGCAGGTTCTTCGGGCGAATTTTACACTCCACGTGCCGTTACCGACTTTATGGCAAAGATGATTAAACCGCAAATTGGTGAAAAGTGTGCAGATTTTGCTTGCGGAACGGGCGGTTTCTTAACAAGTTGGCTTAAAGAATTAAGCGAACTAAAAGATAGTGCCGATGATATCGAAAAAATCAACAACTCGGTATATGGTATTGAGAAAAAGCAATTCCCGTATATGCTCTGTGTAACAAACTTGTTATTGCACGATATTGATATTCCAAGAATATATCACGATAACACCTTGTTATATGATGTTTTAGACTATACCGATAAAGATAAGTTCGACGTTATTTTAATGAATCCTCCTTATGGTGGAAGCGAGAAAAACGAAGTTAAAAATCATTTTCCGTCAGATTTAGCAAGTAGCGAAACGGCAGACTTGTTTATGTCGGTTATTATGTATAGGTTAAAAGAAAATGGTCGTTGCGCCGTTATTCTTCCTGACGGATTCTTGTTCGGTACGGATAACGCAAAGGTTGCAATTAAAAAGAAATTATTCTCTGAATTTAACTTACATACCATTATTCGTATGCCTCATAGTGTTTTTGCGCCTTATACGTCAATAACTACTAACATTTTGTTCTTTGATAATACGGGCGCAACCAAAGAAACGTGGTTCTATCGTTTAGATATGCCTGAAGGCTATAAAAACTTCTCAAAAACCAAACCTATGAAGTTGGAACACTTTGCTCCTGCTATGGATTGGTGGAATAACCGTGAAGAAATTATTGTAGACGAGTTCCCTAAAGCAAAGAAGTATACGGCTACTGCAATTGCCGAAGAATTTAACTATAATATCGACCTTTGTGGCTATCCTCACGAGGAAGAAGAAATCCTTGCGCCTCAAGACTTAATTAAAAATTATCGTGAAAAGCGCGCAAGCCTTGATGCTGATATCGATAGAGTGCTTGGTGAAATTATGGCATTATTAGGGGATAAAGAATGAAAGCAGGACAATTAAGAAAATCTATCCTTCAATTAGCGATACAGGGCAAGCTCGTTAAACAAGACCCAAATGACGAGCCTGCATCCGTTTTGCTTGAACGTATTCGCGCGGAAAAGCAACGCTTAATTAAAGAAGGTAAAATTAAGAAAGATAAAGGCGATTCTATCATCTTCAAAGGTGACGATAATTGCCATTATGAGAAGATAGGCTCAGAAGTCAAAAATATTGAAGATGAAATACCCTTTGAAATACCTGATAATTGGTGCTGGGTAAGACATAATGATATTATTGAGATTTTTGGTGGTTCACAGCCTCCTAAAAGTAAATTTATTACTGAAGAACGTGCAGGTTACGTAAGATTGTATCAAATTAGGGATTATGGTCCTAATCCAGCTCCTGTTTATATTCCTATTGAAACTGCTCATAAAACCACAAAACAAGGCGATATTTTATTGGCTCGCTACGGAGCATCTGTTGGTAAAGTTTTTTTGGCAGAAAACGGAGCATATAATGTGGCAATGGCTAAGGTTGAAAAGTTATATATAAGCAATCATATTTTAGACGAATATTTGTATTTATTTTATAAGGCGCCCCTATATCAAACTTTAGTTTTGAATAATTCAAGAAGTGCACAAGCAGGATTCAACAAAGAAGACCTTGATTCGTTATTTATCCCTGTTCCACCCCTTGCGGAACAAGAACGTATTATAAGTCATATTAAACAATTTGAGCCTTTTCTTGTTGAGTATGATAATCTTGAACAACAGGCGACCAAGTTGGATAAGGAAACCTACGATAAACTTAAAAAATCAATTTTACAATATGCTATTCAAGGAAAGTTAGTTGAGCAAGATGAAAGCGACGAGCCTGCGTCAGTTTTACTTGAACGTATTCGCGCCGAGAAAAAGACTCAACTTGGTAAAAAATACGTTGAATCCTACATTTACAAAGGTGATGATAACTGTTATTATGAGAAGGTTGGTAAAAACGAGCCTGTTTTAGTAGAAGATTTGCCTTTTGATATTCCCGATACGTGGATGTGGGCAAGGATAAAAGAAGTAGTAGAAATAAATCCGCGAAACACGGTTGAAGATGAAACGATTGTTTCCTTTGTGGAAATGAAATCATTAAAAGATGGGTTTAACAATTCGTTTGTCTATGAAAAACGTGCATGGAAAACAGTAAAAAGTGGTTTTACTCATTTCCAAAACGGTGATGTTGGCTTTGCTAAAATAACACCTTGTTTTCAGAATAGAAAGTCAGCTATATTTAATGAACTTGAAAACAGTTATGGCGCAGGGACGACTGAGTTACATATTTTAAGACCATATCAAAACACTATGTTTGCAGATTATTTGTTATGGTTTGTAAAATCTCCATACCTAATCGAATATGGAAAGCAAAAATTTTCGGGTACAGCAGGACAACAAAGATTTGGAACAGATGAAGTAAAGAATACCTTAATTCCAATACCGCCACAAGTAGAACAAGAGCGAATTTGCCTGCAAATAAAAGAAATGCTTAACCGCATAGAAAAAGACGAGAATTAAATCTCGTCTTTAATTTTTGAAAAGATGTTATCAATAGCATTTACAATTCTTGTTTGTTCATTTAAAGGCGGAATAGGTATTAACGCAAGGTTTCCACGTTCACTACCTATTCTTGGCATTTTTACGCCATAAGCACCTGCCATTGCATAATCTACAAAAAACGGACTCATAAGGTAAATTTGAGCAAAGCAATTATTAATATATTGACCAAAATCAAACGCTAAAATTTCCGTTGTGCAATATCCGTTTTCATCTGCGATTATTACCTTATTTAAGTAAGGACGTAATTTGCTATATAAAACGTTGCCCACAAAAAACTTATGTTTATCGCTCTTAGATTTTATATCAAGCATACGTTTTTTACATAATAGTTTGCCCGTTTCCTTTTCAATATCTTCAAGGTCAAGTATCCAATCATTTTCGTTTATATCACTTGAGGAAACCGTTACACTTTTAGAAAAATCTATTAAATAACCTAAACGTGCCCAATTCCAATTATCAGGTATATCAAACGGTATTTCATCGGTTATATTTTTTATAGCAGAGCCGTTCTTCTCATAATAACAGAAATATTCATTACGGTAGGTGTTTTTGCGAGCGTTAAATTTTCTTAAATAGTAAAATATAAGTACACTAATTTAAGGAGGTTTAACGAAATGTTAGACGAATTTGAAAAACATTTACGACGGGAAAACCTGTCAAACAACACCATTTCGGCTTATCTTTTGACGATACGAATGTATAATCAACTGTCTGGCGAAATAACCAAGCAAAACCTTTTAGCGTTCAAAGGCTACCTAATGGAAACCTACAAACCTAAAACGGTCAACTTACGGATTCAAGCGATAAACAAATACCTTGAATTTATCAAAAAAGAAAAGCTACGCCTATCTCCCGTAAAAATTCAACAAAAGAACTTTTTAGAAAACGTTATTAGCGATGCCGATTATAAATTCTTGAAGAACAGCTTAAAGAAAGACGGGAATTGGGAGTGGTATTTCGTTGTACGCTATTTAGCAGCAACGGGAGCGCGTGTAAGCGAACTAATACAAATCAAAGTTGAACACGTTTTTAAGGGATATTTTGATTTGTATTCTAAGGGTGGAAAACTGCGTAGACTCTACATACCCGTCAAATTAAAGAAAGAAACTGAAATATGGCTACAAGAAAAAGGTATCACAAGCGGATACCTTTTTTTGAACCGTTTTGGTGAAAGAATTACCGTGCGTGGAATTTCACAACAGTTGAAAAATTATGCCTATAAATACGGCTTAAATCCAAAAGTGGTCTATCCGCACTCGTTTAGACATCGTTTTGCAAAGAACTTTTTAGAAAAGTACAATGATATTTCTTTGCTCGCCGACCTTATGGGACACGAAAGTATTGAAACCACTCGGATTTACTTAAGAAAAACCGCAAGCGAACAGCAAGAAATCGTTGATAAAGTTGTGACTTGGTAATAAAAAAGTTGACAGTAGTATCTTGATTTTTAATTTTTTTAAGATATAATAATGAAAAATGCTTGATTTTTTGTCCGGAAATGGTTATAATAATTATAATTGATAACAAAAAAGTTATCAAAATACATATAATAAGGATGGAAATAATCAGGCGTGTTCGAAATTAAAATCTACGAAACGCCAGCAGGTAATAGACCGTTTGAAAAATATATTGAAAAACTTTCAAAAAAACATAAGACGGACGAGGTAACCGAAATCTTCAACTATTTGGATAAATTGTCAAAGTTTGGCTTTGATATTAACCATAAGTTCAAGGCAAATGCTATAAAAAATATTCAAGATGATATTTACGAGCTACGACCGTCATCTTCAAGAATCTTTTTCTTTTGTTATATTGATGGCGTTTTTATTATCTTGCATGGCTGGGAAAAGAAACAAAATACAACCGACCCTAACGAAATTAAAAAAGCAATTAATGAAAAGAAGAATTTTTTAAAGGAGCAAAAATAATGAAAAATGCAATTAGTTTAGATCAAATGCTTCAAAACATAAAGGAAAGAAGCGAAGACTCTAGACTTACAATTGAAGCTGCTGAAAAAACAATAAAAATAATTAATAAAATTGTAGAATCTAGAGAAGCATTAGGATTAACTCAGAGAGATTTAGCAAAAAAATGTGGGATCCAACAACCTGCCCTCGCAAGAATAGAAACATGCAAAGTAATACCAAAACTTAATACAATAATTAAGATTGCAGAAGCTGTAGGAGTAAAAATAGAATCTTTTACTCCTATAGAAGAAAAACAAATGAAAATGATTTATTCGTTTAGCCAAGTTGTAATTAATTCATCATTATACAATAGTAGTATTGGAGGATATTATGGATACAAAAATTAATAATGTTACATTCGTTGTGAATGAAGCATCAATAAAAAACAATAATTTGCCTGTTGGCGAGTTTAAATTAAATCCACAAATACAGAAAAAAATAGGAAAAGCAAATTCTCCTGAAAACGCCTACGTTGTAGAGGTTCGGGTAGAAATTCGTAATACACCAGAAAACCCTTTCCCCATAGATTTAGTTGCGAGCTTGTCAGGAATATTCAATATTGAAGGCGATAATATGGATGAAATAAATAATTTCTTGCAATTGCAAGGATTTCAAATGGTATTTCCTCACTTGCGTTCATTAGTTGCTAATATGACAACAAATGCGATGATGCCACCCATTTTTTTGCCAATAATTTTTGCAAATCAATTTGAAGAAAAACCAATAACTGAATAATTTGAAAGACCTTCCATCAGGAAGGTCTTTTCTTTTATAGTTTTGCAAATATTTTATTAATTTTATCGACAATGCGTTTTTGCTCCGCAAGGGGTGGTAAAGGTAATAACATTTTTGACAGCGTTTTTCCGTTACAATTTGGTTGAGCTGTTGCAATAGTACCTTCACGTAATTGCTCCCAATACAAATAACTCTCCATAAAGTATTTCAAGTATTGTGGAGATAATTCTTTGCTATATCTTGTACGAATTAAGTAGCCTGCATAAATTGCGTCTTCGGGAACGGTTGTCACAAGATATGATTTACCTACAGTTCCACCTGTTCTTGCAAAAAGAATATCATTTGCTTTTAATAGATAGGTTGGTATTTCTTGTTCGGCAATGTCACAATAAGGAACATTGTCCCATAGTACTTCATTATTATGAATATCGCTGATTCGCACCATTTTAATACGACCATTTTCTTTTGCGGGCGCATTGTAACCATATTGTATTGATTCGGATAATTCACCCCAACGAGTCCATTCCCATCCATTAGGCAAATCAAAAGGAATTTCTTCAGTAATATTTACGTCCTTTCCACCAATGTGTTCGTAATAACAGTTATCATCACCTTTGTAGATATAACTTTCTATATATTTTTTGCCTAATTGAGCTTTCTTTTCGGCACGAATACGTTCTAATAATACACTCGCAGGTTCGTCATTTTCGTCTTGCTCAACTAACTTGCCTTGAATAGCATACTGCAAGATTGACTTCTTTAGCTTGTCGTAAATTTCGCTATCGAGTTTGGCTGCTTGTTGTTCTAACCTATCATACTCAGACAGTATAGGTGCGAATCCTTTAATTTTCTCAACGATACGTTCTTGCTCTTTGAGGGGTGGTAATCCGATGATTAAAGATTTGAACAAGTTTTTATTCAAATGTGGTATAGCGGCACCAATTTTATTACCTCTAAAAACATCTTTATAAAAATCTAAAATAGTATTAAGGTATTGTAAATTAAAATATTTACTTGCACCTAAAATCTTAAAAGTGCTACCCATATATCCTTTGAAAGGAACATCAAAAACTTCGCCTGAATTTTCTCCGTCAACAAGAATAACTTTGGTTTCTATGTCGACGATTTTACCTTCGGTTAAATAAGTTAAATCGGTTTTTCCACGTAAAGTTTTTGCATCTAAATAAGGGAGTTTTTCCCCAACACTTTTTTTAAGATCGTCTAACCAACATACAGTACAAAGCCTAATATATTCCCACCCATCAGGCAAATCGAAGTCAATTTCGTCGTCTATATTTTTGACTTCTGAGCCAATCTTCTCATAATGGCAATTATAAACTTAAAAAATAAAAATGTGGCAAAGATTAATTAGGGGATGAATGTTGGCATAAAATGTATATATACGATAAAAGAAGTTGATTGTTTTGTGTGAATGTGGTATACTTATATTAACAAAATCTAAATAGGATAGGACAAGTTATGGTTACTCGTAAAGAAGATACGTCGAAAAGAGTGGCAAGACGTAAGTACGAAGAAAAGAATAAAGAATTGCGCAAAGAGAAAAACGCGAACTTTCAAACGATGATTCCAAGAGACTTGTTTGAAGAAATCAACGCTTTTTTAACCGAAAAAGGTATGACGAAAGTGGATTTCATCAAAGAAGCCTATAAAACCATGAAAGGGAACGGCTAAGATGAAATATTACGTTGTCGCGGACGTTCACGGTTTTTGCGCGATATTAAAAGACTCGTTAAAAGAAAAAGGCTTTTTTGACGACGAAGAACCGCACAAGTTGATTGTTTGTGGTGATTTGTTTGATAGGGGCGGCGAAGCTGTTGAAATCCAAAATTTCATATTAGAGTTACTAGAAAAAGACGAAGTAATTCTCATAAAGGGTAATCACGAGGAATTGCTTGTGGATATGCTAAATTCTTGGCATAGGGCAAGTTATTTGGAAAGTCATCACAATTCCAACGGAACGGTAGATACTGTTTTGCAATTAACGGGTAGTAGGTTGGCGGATTTATATGACAATCCGAGCGACGTCTATTACAAAATGAAAGAAACGCCGTTTATGCAAAAGATATTGCCCGCAATGGTGGATTATTTTGAAGCGGAAAACCATATTTTCGTTCACGGTTGGATTCCTTGTGAAAGCATAAGACAAAATCCTTACGCCGTTACCTATTTTGCTATAGATGATTGGCGAAATGCAAGCGCAAAGCAATGGAGTTCTGCGCGTTGGATAAACGGTATGGATGCGGCGCACGACGGCGTGATAGACGAGAATAAAACGATTGTGTGTGGGCATTGGCATAGTTCGTATGGGCATAGCAGGTACGAAAGGAAGTGCAGTGAGTTTGGCGACGACGCAGATTTTTCTCCGTATTACGGAAAGGGAATCGTTGCCATAGATGCTTGTACGGTACGTAGCAAACAGATAAATTGTATTGTAATAGAAGAATAAGAAAGGACGGAAAAGTATGTTAGAAGTTGGAATGAAAGCGCCGGGGTTTACGTTGCCGGATAAAAATGGGAATATGGTTTCGTTGTCCGATTTTCTCGGAAAGAAAGTGGTTTTGTATTTTTACCCGAAAGACAATACACCCGGTTGCACAAGACAGGCGTGTGCGTTTGCGCTCAAAAATAAGGAAATCGAAAATAAAAACGCGGTGGTTATCGGTATTAGCAAGGATAGCGTGAATTCACACTTGAATTTTGCGACGAAATATAATTTGCCGTTTGTTTTGCTCTCGGATAGCGACCTCTCGGCAATTCAAGCGTACGGCGTTTGGCAAGAGAAGAAGTTATACGGCAAAGTGAGTATGGGCGTTGTAAGAACGACGTTCTTGATTGACGAGCAAGGCATTATACAGGCGGTTATGCCAAAAGTCAAACCCGACACCAACGCCGACGAAATTTTAGCGTTGTTGGAAGATTGAAAAACAAGGAAATGGATTTAAGGAGAATTGATTATGCAAAAATATGATATTAATAAATATAGCGTTGAAACAATATTGAGTTGGGTTAAAAATAAAGAAGTAGTTATTCCTGAAATTCAAAGACCTTTTGTGTGGAAAGCAAAGCAAGTTAGGGATTTAATTGATTCTTTATATAAAGGATATCCTACTGGCTATCTTATTGTAAGTAGAAGTCATGATGTAAAACTTAAAGATGGCTCTTTATCAAAAGGACAAAGAATACTTATTGACGGACAACAAAGAGTTACGGCTTTAATGACTTCTATTTTAGGGATTACTGTTTTAGATGAAGAATATAAAGAAAGAGTCATTAAAATTGCATATAATCCTTTTGCGAAAGAAGATGAAGAAATTTTTGATGTTCAAGACCAATCACACATAAGAAGTAAAAAATGGATTGAAGATATATCGATTTTCTTCAAATCGGATTTTGATTCTTTTGAGTTTATTGAGAAATATTGCGAAGAAAATCATGAAATCACAAAAAGGGAAATGAATCAAAAGATTCAATCCATATTAGCAATTAAACAAAAAGATTTGGGTGTTATAGAGTTGTCGGCAGAGTTGGATATAGATACGGTAACAGATGTCTTTATTAGGATTAACTCAAAGGGCACAGTGTTGAGTCAAGCAGATTTCGCCATGAGTAAGATTGCGGCTGATAGTAAATTTGGCGGTAATAACTTAAGAAAGGCTATCGATTATTTCTGTCATATTGCGATAGAACCGAGTTTTTATCATAAATTAAAAGAAGCCGATCCAGAATTTTTAAGTTCGGATTTTGGTAAAGAAATGACTTGGTTAAAAGATGACAATTCTTCTATTTACGATCCTTCTTACGAGGATATGTTAAGGGTTTCGTTTATACATATGTTTTCAAGAGGTAAATTGAAAGATTTAGTTAGTTTGCTTTCTGGTCGTGACTTCTTAACGAGAGACTATAAAGAAGAAATAGCGGAGGATTCTTTTAACAAACTTTCGACCGGCATTAAACATTTCATGAGACAATACTATTTTGAGCAATTTATTCTTGCTATCAAAAGTGCAGGATTTGTTAGTTCAAAATTGATTAGTTCTCAAAATGCTCTTGATTTTGCTTACGTTGTGTATTTGAAATTAGTAATGTCAAATGAAGTTGATAAAAATGAAATTAAACGCTATGTGGCGAAATGGTTTACCATGTCCATTTTAACGGGTAGATATAGTGCGTCTCCCGAATCTAAGATGGATTTGGATATTAGAAATATCAATGAAAAGGGCGTTGTGAAATATTTGGAGGAGATTGAAAATGCGGAATTGTCAGATGCGTTCTGGTCGTTTGGTTTAGTGCAGAAATTGGATTCTCCAGTTCCGACTGCGCCTGCATTATCAGCTTTCTTTGCCTCTCAAATTGTTTCTAATAGTAAAGGTTTATTTTCCGCATCATCCTATGTAAGAGATTTGTATGGAGTAAGTGACGTTCATCACATTTTCCCTAAAGCCTATTTGCAAAAGGTTGGCGGTCTTGATAATAAATCTATCTATAATCAAGTGGCAAATTATACCTTTTTAGATACGCCTGTAAATATTCAAATTGGAGAAAAATCTCCTAACGTTTATTTCAAGACAGCTTATGAATCTGCAATAAACAATCAAACTGTCTATGGTGTTCCTATGACTAAAGAAGAGTTGGATAAAAACTTAGAGGATAACTGTATTCCGTTAGATATTGTTAACTGGGATTATAATGATTATATTGAAAAATTCTTACCCGAAAGAAGAAAATTGATGGCACAGAGAATTAAAGAATATTATAACAAGTTGTAATTTTGAAAAATTACGAAAGTATCAATTCTTTTTAAGTTGCAAAAAATTTTATGCTTACAAAAGTTAAAAAATCATTAAGTAAAATCAATTATAAATTGTTTTTTGCGTTGTTGGTGCTTGGGTTAGTGCCGACGATTTATACGACGGTTCGGGTGTTCTTTTTAGGGCAACTCCCTGGCGAATATTCCTTTTCGATTGCAGGACAATTATCGTGGGTAAATCTTCTGTACGAGATTTTGAGCGAAGCAATCGTTTTACCGTTGTTCTTCTTTATCGGTAAAGTTCTAACCGAAAAAACCGAGTTCGCCAACCGCATGAGAACGGGCTTACTCGTTTCCGTCGGCGCGTACACGACGCTTTCCGTTATCATAATTGCGCTTGCAAAACCGCTACTTTCGTTAATGGCAACCGATAAGGCGATTATCGACGCGTCGGCAACCTACATAAGAATAGAAAGCGTGGCAAGTATATTCTCGCTTGCGTTCAACTTTATTATGGTTGGTATGGTAACGCTTGGCAAAGAAAAGTACATTTACGCGCTTACAGCGGTAAAACTCGTTTTATGTTTGCTCGTGGATACGTTTATGGTTTCCACCTTGCCCGTGTCCTTAAATCTCGGCGTAAACGGGATTGCATTCTCGAATATCATCGTAAATGTAATTCTCGTCGCAACGGCGTTTATCTTATTAAACAAAGAGGGGATTGCTCTTTTCAAGAAAGAAAAACTCTCTTTCGGTTGGATGAAAGACTTTGCAAAAGTCGGTGGAATATCGGGTTTGGAATCGTTCGTTAGAAATATCGCCTATATGCTCATGATTGCGCGTATGGTAAATATGGTCGGCGAGCAGGGAACGTATTGGGTGGCGAACAACTTTATTTGGGGTTGGTTATTGCTCCCCGTATTGCAATTTGGCGAACTTATCAAGCGTGAAACGGCAACGGACAAAAACGCCGTTAAAAATAACTCGCTTGGATATTTCGTTATTACGTTGGAGATTTGCGTTTTGTGG
The DNA here is from genome assembly GCA_045614565.1 of Candidatus Scatosoma sp. GTDB lineage: Bacteria > Bacillota > Clostridia > Christensenellales > Borkfalkiaceae > Scatosoma. The sequence goes on from JAZLDG010000053.1 coordinate 21,534, forward strand.
GGTATCACGATTCCGCTTTGGAAACCGTTTATGGCGCACGTTTTGAATTTTAGCGACGTGGATAAACTGTTTGAACTCGTTATGGTGTTGCTCGGATTTTATATGCTTTACGCTTTCCAAAACGTATTCGATTCGACGTTCTACGGGCTCGGTAAAACCAACTATATGTTGTTTGAATCGGTAGTGACGAATACGATTTATTACGGAATAGCGTTTATTCTTTATCTTTGCGGGGCTTGGCAACCTACGCTTATCGGCATAGCTCTGCTTTTTGGTATAGGAAATGCGTTTGATGCAATCGTATCGCTCGTGGCGTACGTGTTCTTATTAAAGAAAAAGAAAATCAACGTTTTAGACGTTGAATAAAAATTTCATACGACAACAAAAATCTTTACTTTTCAGTTCAAAGTGACTTATAGAGTAAAGATTTTTATTTTGAATGAGTATATCAAAACGGTTGAAAAAAAGTGCTAAAAAAAGGTATAATATAGAAAGGGAAGATTTAACCTTAAAAATACTAGCATTTACGCTAAAAAATATGAAATTTTAGCGTTGTTGGAAGATTAATAGTGGAGAATATTTTAGAATAAAATGAAAAAATTGATACAAGAAAAATTGAATGAAATCGAACGGCGGGAAAATATAAAGATTTTACATTGCATTGAATCGGGGAGTCGTGCGTGGGGATTTGCTTCGCCCGATAGCGATTATGACGTGCGATTTATTTACGTTCGTCCGAAAGAGTTTTATTTGAGATTAGATAAAACGCGCGACGTAATTGAGTGGCAGTTGGACGAAACACTTGATATTAATGGTTGGGATATTAAAAAAGCATTGCAACTATTGTATAAATCAAATCCAACGTTGTTTGAGTGGAATTCTTCGCCGATTATTTATAGAACAACAAAAGAATGGGAAAATATTTCTAAGATTATCAATAATTATTTTGTCGCAAGAGCAGGGCTTTACCACTATTTAAGTACGGCAAAAAGCAACTATCGCGAATACTTGAAAGGCGAAATGGTAAGATTGAAAAAGTATTTTTATGTGCTTCGTCCGTTGCTTGCTTGTAAGTGGATACTTGCGGAAGGAACGCCACCGCCGATGCTTTTCAAAACACTTATGGACAAATATTTAGATGAAGACGTTAAACCTGACGTATTGAAATTGCTTGATTTGAAAATGAATACGCCCGAAATTACAGAGGGAAAACGTTTTGATAGAGTAAACGATTACATTGATAAAAATATCGCTCAAATGGAAGAAGTAATAAAAAATCTTCCCGATAAGCATGAACAAAATTGGGAAGAATTAAATGGAATATTTATCGATTTATTATAAATAAGAATAATAGATAAGGCACATAGATTATGAGTAAAAACGTAGTAAGACTTGCGGTGATAGTGGGCGGCGTTAAGATAGCGATAAATAGCACTTGAAAAATGCTGAAAAAGTCAGGTTTTATAAGGGATTCACGCATTTTCAAAACTTAAAGGACTGTCAAGACCAGCTACGAAAAATTGGGTGAAAAATCACCAAAAACCTACAGCTACCGCGTTTTGTATAAATATACATAATTCGACGAAATATACAATATGTATGCATAGGGCAAGCAAAACGCTCGAAAAAGGGTATAAATATACAACGCCAACTTTTCACTATACACACTCCTTCAAGCGAACATTAAAACCCTAGAAACTAATTAATAAAACAAAATCCCCGCGTGAGAACGCGGGGATAGTTGTTTGTAGGATAAGTTATTAAATTAGAAGAATAACGACATTAAATTAAAACTCTTAAATACGGCTACGCAAACCAAGGATACCGTACTCATAATCTTAATCAAGATATCAAGCGAAGGACCTACGGTATCTTTCAAAGGATCGCCGACGGTATCGCCAACGACTGCCGCATCGTGCGTAGGCGTACCTTTTCCCGTACCTTCTACACCGCCTGCTTCAATGTATTTTTTCGCGTTATCCCACGCGCCGCCCGAGTTACCCGTAAAGATGGCGAGCATAATAGCCGAGAGCGTCGCACCGATTAACACGCCGCCGACGAAGTAAGCACCGAACAAGAACCCGCAAAGCACGGGGAACAAAATTGCTACGAGTGCGGGTAAAATCATTTCTTTAAGCGCACCTTGCGAAGAAATCGTGATACAAGTTTTATAATCGGGTCTACCCGTACCGTCAAGAATTCCGGGGATTTCAATAAATTGACGTCTAACTTCTTTTACCATATTTCTCGCCGCTTTTGCAACCGAGTTGATAAGCATACCGCTAAACAGATAGGGAAGAGCCGCGCCTACGAGTGCACCGACGAGTACGTAACCGTCTACGATATTCAAAAGCAGATTATCCATAAACGAATACAAGTAACTGCTCATCATCGAAATCGTAGCGAGTGCCGCCGAGCCGATGGCAAAGCCTTTACCGATCGCCGCCGTCGTGTTGCCCACGCTGTCGAGTTTGTCGGTAATCGTTCTAACTTCTTTATCCAAACCGCTCATTTCCGCAATGCCGCCCGCGTTATCGCTAATCGGTCCGTAAGTATCTACGGAAACGGTGGTTGCTACGAAGCAAAGCATACCCATAGCACCGCAGCCAACGCCGTACATACCGCCGAGCGCGTAGCACGCGAACGTCGCGATGCCAAGGCATACGACGGGGAGCATACAGGAAATCATACCCGTAGCCATACCTTGCGTAATCGTGAGCGCAGTACCTTCCTTGCTTGCGTTGGCGATGCCTTTGGTCGGTTTATAGTCGTAGCTCGTGTAATATTCGGAAATCATACCGATAATAACGCCCGATATAATACCGATACCCGCGCTAATCCAAGGGGTAAGATAGCCTACGTTCAAGCCTGCCGCTTTGATTTGTTCCGCGTCTTCTACTTGGAAGAGCAAGAATGTAAGTAAGAAGCCAAACCCGATGGCAAGACCTGCGGAGATCCAAGTGGCTAGGTTGAGTTCAAAGTGCGGGTTGTCCGAGAGCTTTCTCTTTACGAGCGGGAACGCGATACCCAATACACAGGAAATCAAACCGATACCTGCAAACAAAAACGGGAACATAATCATTTTAGCGTATAGCGAAGAAGACGTGAACGCCGCGTTATGCGTGAAGAGCTCGATTGCCAAAATTGCGCAGGATATAATCGCGCCTACGTAGCTTTCCAAAAGGTCCGCGCCCAAACCTGCTACGTCGCCTACGTTATCGCCAACGTTATCCGCAATCGTCGCGGGGTTTCTAGGGTCGTCTTCGGGAATGTGCGCTTCCGTTTTACCAACGAGATCCGCGCCCATATCCGCCGCTTTCGTGTAAATACCGCCGCCGACACGGTTGAACATTGCGATAATCGAACAACCGAGCGCATATCCCGAAAGGATTAACGAAAGGTTGTACGTGCCACCCGTAACGGGGTTAGTTTTGACAGGTACGGTACCGAGTTCGGTTAAGGTGAGCATACCCCCGCCTACGCCGAAAATAAAGTAAACGAGCAAAATTCCCAAAAGAGCAAAGCCTGCTACGCAAAGCCCCATAACCGAGCCGCCGCGGAAAGCTACTTTCACCGTTTTACCCGTGTTACGGGTATTGTTTGCTTCGTTTGCCACGCGTACGTTCGCATACGTTGCGATTTTCATACCGATAAAGCCAGCCGCCGCGCTCATACTTGCGCCGATTACGAAGGAAACGCCCGTTTCCCACGCAATTACCAAGCCAAGCAGTACGGCGATAACGCTACCGATAATGGCTACGATTTTGTATTCGTAACGAATGAACGCATTTGCGCCTTCTCGTATAGCTGCCGCTATTTCTTGCATGCGTTCGGAGCCTTCTTTCAACTTTCTTACAAGGTAGAAGTTGAGAACTGCAAACGATAACGCAAGAATTACCGCAAACAATACGATTAACATTAAGATATCCATTGTTTTGCTCCTTGCAATAAAAAATACAAATTATATACATCATATCATAATATGCGCGGAAAGTCAAATGATAAATGAAATATTATAGGAAGACGTGTGCAATAAAAATCCGTTAATTTTCTTGACAATGTTTCGCGGGTGTGCTATAATAAATACAATAACATACGAAACTTGCGTTTCGGAAGGAGAAAATTATGGGTTATAAGGTGTGCACGGACGAGTTTATCGAATGGATGGGCGGCGAAGGCAGCGAAACGGCGACCGAAGAAATGGTCGAAGCGTTGGAAAAGGTGACGAGAAAATCGTTTTGGAAATGGTTTCTCATTAGCTTAATCCCCGGTATTAGTATTATCACGATGGGATTTGCAATTTTCTGCTACAATAACCTTTCCTACATTAAGACGAGAGGCCGCAGCCAAGGTAACGTATTAGTGCGTTGGATAATGTTGCTTTGGGGCTTTATCATTATTCCTATTCTCGAAGTAAAGCTTTGTACGAAGTGGTCGGGATTTGCGAATAAAATTTTAGGCTGGTCGTAAAAAAATATAAGGTGGGCAACGCCCACCTTTTTATTTTCTTGACAAAAAGCCGAGAAGGTGCTATACTATAAAGCAATAAAGCGAACTTGTCTCAAAAGTGTCTTTTCGGCTCTTTTATGCTCGTCGTCATTATAATACGGCAAGTATTATTGCTTCCTTCTCGCAAAAAATAGCTCGAAAATACGCGTTTTAAGATGCGAAGCAATTTTCAGTCGCCGAATTTTAGCGATAGACAAGGCGAAAGCCGCAGAGCAACCAAACGGTTTATCAAGGCTTTCAACGCAGTATGGCGCAAAATTCGGCACTCAAAATCAGGTTCGGTTTATTCCTTTATAGTATACTATAAAAAGAATAAATCGCTCGTTAGGAGTAAGAAATATGATAAACGAAAAAATGTACGGCTTGGGCAGTAAGCGTTCGAGCATACGCGAAATTTTTGAATATGCAAAAGTCCGCGCGGCGGAGATCGGCGCGGAAAACGTGTTCGATTTTTCTATCGGTAATCCGTCCGTTCCCGCACCCGAAGCGGTGAATGAAACCATTAAAAAGCTCGTGGAAGAAACGCCGTCCGTGGCGTTGCACGGGTATACGTCCGCGCAGGGCGGAAAAGACGTGCGGGATAGTATCGCCGCGAACTACAAAAAACGCTTTGGCGTGGAGCTGTCGGGCGACGATTTTTATATGACCTGCGGTGCGGCGGCGTCTTTGACGATTACGCTCAACGCCTTATACGAAGCGGAGGACGAAGTGATCGTTTTCGCGCCCTATTTTGCCGAATACCGCGTGTTCGTCGAAGGGGCGGGAATGAAACTCGTCGTGCTCCGTTCGGACGAAAAAACGATGCTTCCCGATTTTGAAACGCTAAAAAAAGCGATTACGCCGCATACGAAAGCCGTTTTGATCAATTCCCCGAATAACCCGTCGGGAGCGGTGTACGGCGAAGAAACGTTGCAAACGTTGTGCGGGATTTTGCGTGAGAAATCGCTTGAATACGGTAAGCCGATTTTCTTGATTTCCGACGAGCCCTATCGCGAGCTTGTATACGATAAAAAAACGGTGGTCGTTTCGCCGATGCGTTACTACGACGAGAGTATCGTTTGCTATTCCTATTCTAAATCGTTGTCGCTGCCAGGGGAGCGGATCGGGTATATTGCGGTCAATCCCAAAATGCAAAACGCAAAAGCCGTGTACGCGGCGGTTTGCGGCGCGGGAAGAGCGCTCGGGTTCGTTTGCGCGCCCGCGCTGTTCCAAAGAGTGGCGGCGGCGTGTGACGGTATGACGGCGGATTTGAGCGTTTACAAGAAAAACCGTGACCTTTTGTATAACGCTTTGACGGAATACGGGTTTACTTGTATTTATCCTGACGGGGCGTTTTATCTGTTTATGAAAGCGGCGGAAAAGGACGCGAAAGCCTTTTGCGAGCGAGCGAAAAAGCACGAGCTTTTGTTTGTCGCAGGCGACGATTTCGGGTTTGAAGGTTGGGTGCGTATCGCCTATTGCGTACAAACGGAAAAAATCGAGCGGGCGTTGCCGATTTTCAAAAAACTCGCCCAAGAATACGGACTTTAACAAAAAAAGGCTGCAAAGCTTTGAACTTTGCAGTCTTTTTTATTAGTAATCGCTTCTGCCCAGAAGATAATCGACGGAAACGTCGAAGAAATCGGCGATTTTCACAAGGTTTGGCGCGGTCGGCTCGCTACGGTCCGTTTCCCAATAGCATATCACCGCGTCGCTAACCTCCAAAAATTTGGCAAGCGTTGCTTGACTGATATTTTTCTCTTTTCTTAAATCCAACAGCCTTTCCGCAAATATCTTCATAAATATATTATACTAAATTCATTTAGCGAAAATACTTGACGCTAAATATATTGAATGATATAATATATTATGAGGTGATACAATGGATAAAAACGAGAAATTGTTGCGGCAATTGGAGAAGGAAAAGGCAGAGGACTGGGAAGAGATTAAAAAGAGATTGGGTATTACGACGATTTCCGAAAATAGTAATAAAAAACAAAAAAATTTCAAAAAATTAAGCAAAAAAGATTGACAAGCCCTTCAAAGTATGGTAAACTCTATATACGCGCCTGACGAAGGGTGTAATTTTTTTGTATGGAGTTTTACTATGGCAACCAAAACGGCAAGAGCCAAAATCACGTTTGAATGTACCGAATGCAAGCATAGAAACTATGACAGTATTAAGAACAAGAAGAACGATCCTGACAGACTCGTTATGAGCAAATACTGCCCTTTCTGCAAGAAGCACACGGAGCATAAAGAATCCAAATAATCTATAAAGACGCGCGCGTATAGCGGGCGTTTAAGGGGTACTCGATGGCAAACGCAACAAAGACAAAGAACAAGAAACCGAATTGGTTTCGCCGTGTAGGCGCAAAATTCAAGGAAACCTTTTCCGAATTGAAAAGGGTTACTTGGCCCAGCTTTTTAACCGTCTTGAAAACGACGGGCGTCGTGCTGGTGATCGTTTTTGCGTTTCTTGCGGTCGTAACGGGCGTGGACGCAATCCTTGGCGCGTTACTTGGTTTAATTTCGTAATCGGAGGACGAGCATTATGCCGATGAACGAAGAACCCAAGTGGTACATTCTTCATACCTATTCGGGTTATGAAGCAATGGTTAAAGATAGCTTGGAAAAATTGATTGAAAACAACAATCTCGGCGATTATATCGTCGACTTGAAAATCCCGATGGAGCAGGTCATTGAAGAAAAGAACGGCAAACGCAAAGTCGTAGAAAGAAAGCTTCTTCCTTGTTACGTCTTTATCAAGATGATCTACACCAATCAAATTTGGTATTACGTCACGAGTACGCGCGGCGTAACGGGTTTTTGCGGTCCGCAAGGCAGACCTATTCCTATGAAGGAAGAAGAAATCCGTAAGATGCGTTTGGAAGAATTCGTTTCCAACGAAACCTTTGCAATCGGCGACACCGTATCGGTGGAAGACGGTCCGTTAAAGGGTTTCTTGGGTACGATCAAAGAACTCAACGCGCAAGCGCAAAAAGCGAAAATTTCGACGAGTATGTTCGGTAGAGCTACGGACGTCGAAGTGGAGTATATCCAAATTAAGAAGGTGGACGCAGCTTTGCCCGAAACGACGGACGAAGAATAAGCCACCCCGCCGCGAAAAGCGGCGTTTTAACCGTTAAAAAGTGGGAGAGACGTCAAATCTTTCAGGGCGTCTTGTCAAAACCACAATAGGAGAAAATATTTATGGCTAAGAAAATCACAGCAGTCGTAAAATTGCAACTTCCCGCTGGTAAAGCTACCCCGGCCCCTCCCGTAGGTTCTACGCTTGGTCCGTTCGGTATCAACCTTCCCGGTTTTACCAAGGAATTCAACGCAAAAACGGCAGACAAACCCGGTCTCATCATTCCCGTGGTTGTAACGATCTACCAAGACCGTTCCTTCACGTTTATTTTGAAGACGCCCCCCGCTCCCGTGCTTATCAAGAAAGCTCTTGGTATTGAAACGGCAAGCGCGAAACCTAACTCCGTGAAAGTCGGTAAGCTTACGAAAGCGCAAGTTGAAGAAATTGCGAAAACGAAGATGCCCGATTTGAACTGCACGAGCTTGGAAAGCGCAATGAGTATGGTTGCAGGTACCGCTCGTAGTATGGGCGTAACCGTCGAAGAATAATAAAGGAGGCGGTAAAGATGAAACACGGTAAAAAATATCAAGACAGCGTAAAAGCATTTGATTTAACGAAGCAATACGAAGCAGGCGAAGCGGTTTCCGTTTTGTTGGAAACGGCGAAAGCAAAGTTTGACGAAACGGTGGAAATGCACGTTCGTTTGGGCGTAGATCCCCGTCAAGCAGACCAACAAGTTCGTGGCGTACTCGTTCTTCCTAACGGTACGGGTAAAACCAAGAGAGTTTTGGTTATCGCGAAAGGTGCGAAAGCGGACGCAGCTGCGGCAGCAGGCGCGGATTTCGTGGGTGCAGAAGAAATGATCGCAAAGATCCAAAACGAAAACTGGTTTGATTTCGACGTAATCATCACCACGCCCGATATGATGGGTATGGTTGGTCGTATCGGTCGTGTGCTCGGTCCCAAGGGCTTGATGCCTAACCCCAAGAGCGGTACGGTTACGATGGATGTTGAAAAGGCAATCAAAGAAGTTAAAGCAGGTAAAGTTGAATATAGACTTGACAAAACGGCTATCATTCACTGCCCGATCGGTAAAAAGAGCTTCGGTAAAGAAAAGCTCGTTGAGAACTTCACCGCGCTTATGGACGCAATCGTAAAAGCGAAACCCGCTGCTGCGAAAGGTCAATATATTAAGAGCGTAACGCTTGCATCTACCATGGGTCCCGGCGTTAAAGTTCTTCCCAAGCTTTAATAGTAAGGTTCTTTTACAACGTATTGTAAAAAAATAAAAATTTTCGTCAAAGGCGGTTAAAAACAGTTGACTGCCTTTGACGGAGATGATATAATAAGACAGTAAAAAATAATATCGCCGTAGAAAACGAGTACGTAACAGTTTGATGGGAAACCGCTCGTCGAGGTTTGAGGAAATACTTTTGTGAAGTTTAGGGTCCTTATGCCGTGCGGCGTAGGGAATTTTTTTATCGTCAGGCGGAAACGCTTAAAGGAGGTAAAACAATGGCAAACGTAGAAGCAAAAAAACAAATCGTAGAGGAAATCAAAGCGAAAATTCAAGAGAGCAAATCGATCGTTCTTGCGGATTATAACAAGCTCACGGTACTCGAAGTTACCGCACTCCGTAGAAAGTTTAAGGAAGCGAACTGTGAATACAAGGTTTACAAGAACACGTTGGTAAGAAAGGCGTTCAACGAACTTGGTATCACCGATTTCGACAACGACTTAAACGGTACGACGGCGACGGTATTCTGCGCAGACGAAACGAGCGGCGCGGCGGTTTTCGCAAAAGAAACCAAGGCAAACCCTGCGCTTGTGGAAAAAATCGTTCCCAAGTGCGCGTACGTTGAGAATAAATATCTCGACAAAGCGGGCGTTAAAGCGTTGTCGGCTATTCCTTCCAAGGAAACGCTCATCGCGAAGATGCTCGGCTGCTTCCAGTCCTCGCTGTCCAAATTCGTCGGCGTTCTGGATCAGATTGCGAAAGCAAAAGAAGGCAACTAATTACTATTACTAAACATCTACCAAAAAAAATCATTAAAAAAATCGGAGGGTAAAAAAATGGATGTACAGAAACTCATTGAAGAAGTAAAAGCTATGACCGTTCTTGAATTGAACGAACTCGTAAAAGCACTTGAAGCAGAATTTGGCGTAAGCGCAGCAGTTGCAGCAGCTCCCGCGGCAGGCGGCGCAGCAGAAGCAGCTCCCGCAGTAGAAGAAAAGACGGAATTCGACGTTGTTCTTAAGGACATCGGTGCGAACAAGATCGCGATCATCAAAGTTGTTCGTGAAGCTACCGGTCTTGGTCTTGCTGACGCGAAGAAAGCTGTTGAAGCTATGGGTGTTATCAAAGAAGCTATGCCCAAAGCAGACGCAGAAGCGCTCGTTGCAAAACTTAAAGAAAACGGCGCAACGGCTGAACTTAAATAAGTTTCACCTTAAAAAGACAAAAAACGGTTGCATTTTGCAACCGTTTTTTTCGTATTGAACCTATAAAAAACGCCTACGATTTCCAAATCGTAGGCGTTAAACTCGTACACGGTATGCCCGTTTTGTAATCTCATTTTCTTTCTTAGGTATAAAAGGTAAAAACCGTTGCTTTTTCTCGGAATATTTGTTATAATAATGAAGATAAAACAAAGTAGGTAACAAATTTGAATAACGAATTTTTCTCTTTTGAGCTTTTGAAAGTAGACGAAGAAACGGGCGCGCGCGCGGGTATTTTACATACGCCGCACGGCGATATAGAAACGCCCGTATATATGCCCGTCGGCACGCAAGCGACCGTCAAGGGCGTTTTTCCGCGGGATTTGAAAGAAGCAGGCTCGCAAATTATTCTCGCCAACACCTATCATTTGTATATGCGTCCAGGCGACGATATCGTGAAAAAGGCGGGCGGATTGCATAAGTTTATGAACTGGGATAAACCCATTTTAACGGATAGCGGCGGTTTCCAAGTCTTTTCGCTTGGCAAGCTGAATAAAATAACGGACGAAGGCGTAGAATTTTCTTCGAGCGTAGACGGAAGCAAGCATTTCTTTACGCCCGAAAAAGCGATGCAGGTGGAGCAAAATCTTGGCGCGGATATCATTATGGCGTTTGACGAATGTAGCGAATACGGCTATAACCACGCGCAAGCCAAGTCGGCAATGCTCCGTACAGCGGCGTGGTTGGAGCGTTGCTATAAATTCCACGACAAGCCCGAGCAAGCGTTGTTTCCCATCGTCCAAGGCAATATGTACAAGGATTTACGCGCGGAAAGCTTGGCGCGTACCTTGCCGTTCGTCAAACACGGTATCGCCATCGGCGGGCTTTCCGTCGGTGAGCCGAAACCTTTAATGTACGAGCTTTTGGAAGATTTACAGCCCAAGCTCCCCGTGGACGTGCCGCGGTATTTGATGGGCGTAGGTTCTCCCGATTGCTTGATCGAAGGCACGCTCCGCGGCGTGGATATGTTTGATTGCGTGTTGGCAACCCGAATTGCGCGAAACGGCACGGCGATCACTTCTCGCGGCCGCGTAGTCGTTCGCAACGGCAAATATAAAGAAGATTTTACCCCGCTCGATCCCGAATGTGATTGCTATTGCTGCAAGCATTACACGAAAGCGTATTTACGCCACTTGATCAATACGGGCGAAATGTACGGCGCAATGCTTTTGAGCCTGCATAATATCACTTTCTTGCACAAGCTGATGAAAGGCTTGCGTGACGCCATTTTGGGCGGTTACGTCAAGGAATACACGCGCGAATTTTATCAAAAATACGGCGGCGAAGGTAAGTGGTAAACGCAAAAGAAAACTTTGTAGGATTTTTTAGTAAATTTTACAAAGTTTTTGTTTTTTAGTAAAAAATACTTGACTTCTATGCTATAATTATGATATCATTTTAATATCAACACAAAAAGGAGAAAGAAAGGTGTTACGGATTGAAAATTTAACGAAAATATACGGCGATAAAAAAGCGGTGGATAACGTATCCTTGCATATTAAGGCGGGGGAGTTGTTCGGTTTTATCGGACACAACGGCGCGGGGAAAACGACGACGTTGAAAGCGGTTTGCGGAATTTTACGCTTTGAAGAAGGGGAAATTTACGTGGACGGCGTTTCGGTGAAAAAGGACGCGCTTGCTTGTAAAAAGAAAATTTCTTACATTCCCGACAATCCTGATTTGTATTCGTTTATGACGGGTATACAATATTTGAATTTCGTGGCGGATATTTACAAAGTATCTTCGGAGAAGCGCCAAGAACGCATACGCCGTTACGGCGACGCGCTTGGGCTTACGGCGGATTTGGCGCAACCCATTGCGGCGTACTCGCACGGAATGAAGCAAAAACTTGCACTAATCGCGGCGTTTTTGCACGAGCCGAAGCTTTTGATTATGGACGAACCGTTCGTAGGGTTAGACCCGAAAGCTGCGCATACGGTCAAAGAACTTATGCGTGATTTTTGCGCGCAAGGTAATGCGATTTTCTTTTCTACGCACGTTTTGGAAGTGGCGGAAAAGCTTTGCGATAAAGTAGCCATTATCAAGGATGGAAAATTGATAAAGGTGGGTACCGTGGACGAAGTGAAGGGCGACGAAAGCTTGGAAGAAGTGTTCTTGGGGTTGGAAAAAGAAAATGATTAAAGCGTTACTCAAAAAACAATTTTTGGAATTAGCCGCGTTTTTCAAACTGGGCGGCGCGAAAAACGGAAAACGCCCGTCCAAGCTTGGGGGCGTTGCGATCGTACTGTTGATGCTGTACGCGTGCGTAAGTTCGGGCTTCTTGTTTTGGGAAACGGCGTCTATGATGTGCGCGCCGCTCGTGCAAGGCGGTTTGGCTTGGGTGTATTTTGCCATGACGGGTATTACTTCGTCGGGCGCGACCTGCTTCGTCGTGGTTTTGGCGTCGAAAAGTACGCTGTACGAAGCCAAGGACAACGAAGCGCTTTTATCGATGCCCATACCTGCTTCGGTGATTTTGTTCTCGCGAATGATCGGCTTGTATCTGATTGCGTTACTTTTAGAGCTGGTTACGTTCGTACCTGCCGTTATTTGTTATTTCACGGTCGCGGAATTTTCCGTTCTCGCGTTGATTTTTAGCGTATTGATTATGCTGATAATGCCGTTGGGAACGCTCGCGATTGCGTGCTTTTTCGGTTGGCTGATCGCGCTTTTGAGCGCGAAGCTCCGCTCGAAAAATTTGATTACGATCGTGCTGTTGTTCGCGTTCATACTCGTGTATACGTTGAGCGTCAACAAAATCAACGAAGGCTTGAATTATATCATAGCCAACGGCGAATCGGCGGCACAAACGATTAAAATCTTTTTATTCCCGTTCTGGCAAATGGGCTTGGGCGCGACGGGGGACGTGCTTGGCACGGTTTGCTTTGTCGGTTTGTCCGTGGCGGTATTCGCGCTCGTTTACTGGATGCTTTCCGTGAGCTTCCTTTCTATTGCCACGCAAAATCGCGCGGGCAAAAAAGCGGTGTATAAAGAGAAAGAAGAAAAGAGCCGTTCGGTATTTTTCGCGCTGATTTGGAAAGAAGTGAAAAGGTACTTGAAAAATGCGATGATTTTGTTCAATAGCGGGATCGGCTCGATTATTGCCTTGATTTTCGCCATATTCGCGCTGTTTAACGCCGAGCTTTGCGCGCAAATCGTGAGTTCGCCCGTGTCCAAAGGTGAAATAGCGGTTATTTTGACGACGATTGTATTTTTTATCGCTTCGTCCAACGTCATTACGGGTACGTCCATTTCTTTGGAAGGGGATAATTTGTGGCTGCTCCGTTCTATGCCCGTAAAAACGGAAGAGATTTTCAAGGCGAAAATCGTCTTTCACATCGCGTACACTTTGCCGGTGGTTTTGGTGCAAATTCTAATTTGCGCACTGCTGCAAATCCCGTTTTGGACGGTCGTCGTAAGCTTGCTTGCGCTTTGCGCGGTTATCGTGCTTTGTGCAGCGGCAGGATTGGCGATTAACTTGAAATTGCCCAACTTAAAATGGACGAATGAAATGGTCGCGGTCAAGCAAAGCTTATCCACACTCGTAACGATGCTCGTGGGCTGGGCGATCGCGGGGCTTTCGGTGGGCGGACATTTCCTGTTCGGAGTTTATTTACCCGCGGAAGCTTACCTTGCTATCGTAACGGCGGTATTCGGGCTGGCGGCAGTAGTGGTTTTGGTTTGGCTCAAAAAGCGGGGCGTGGAGCTGTTTGAAAGCTTGTAAACGTTAAAAATGCGCGAAAGAAGAAAAAACTTGAAAAATACGCTGGAAAACGCTTGCCAAAACGAGAAAAAAAAGGTATCATAATGGTAACGATTTCGTTTAGAAAAGGAGTATATTATGATTTGGAATTTATTATCGGATAGCGCGGCAAACGGTGGAAACGACTGGACTTCGTATATTTTGCTCATCGTGATGGTAGTCGCGATCGTTGCACTTTTGATCTTCAATCGCCGTTCGCAAAAGAAAAGACAACAAGAAACGGTGGATATGCTGAACGCCATTAAGCCTGGTAACAAGGTGAAAACGATCGGCGGTATTTGCGGTATCGTCGTAGAAGTTTGCGACGACGACAACACCTTCGTTTTGGAAACGGGTACGGAAAAGAGCGGTAAATCGTACGTTAAGTTCGATAAGCAAGCCGTTTATCAAACGGATGCGGTCGTAGAAAAGCCCGCGGAAAAGAAAGAAGAGAAAAAGGCTGAAAAAGCGGAAGAAACGCCCGTAGAAGCACCCGTTGAAGAAGTAAAGGAAGCGGCTGTGGAAGAAACGCAAGAAGAAAATAAATAATTTTCGGTACTGAATGGAAGATACCTTCGCATAAGATAATGCGGAGGTATTTTTTATGGAAAATTCAAGTACGGGTAACGGTTTATTTCAAATTATCAAGGGTGCGGCGCTTGCGCTTGCCGTGTCGTTGCTTGCGGCGATCGTGTTCGCGAGTATTCTTCGCGTAACCGAGCTTCCCGACGCGGTTATTTATCCCGTCAATCAAACGCTGAAAGTGCTTGCGGTGTGTTTGGGTACGATTGCGTTCGTGCGCGGGGATAAGGGCTTTATCAAAGGCGGGGCGATCGGGCTTATTTTCACTGCGCTTTCCTATCTCACGTTTTCGGCGATCGGCGGGGATTTTTCGCTGTCTTGGATGATCGCGGTGGAAGTCTTGATCGCCTTGTTTGCTGGCGTCGTTTGCGGCGCAATCGCCGTCAACCTGCGTTCCAACGCATAAAAAACACATAAAGCGTAAAAAAACGGGTTAAACCGCTTGCAATTTTGTGAAAAGTGTATTATAATATTATAAAATCCATAGATAGGAGAAACGATTATGATTAAAACGATTGCAAAACCCGCTGAAAAGAAAGTAACGGCTTGCGGCGAATGCAGAAGCACCTGTCAATCCGCTTGCAAAACGAGCTGCACGGTAGGCAACCAGTCTTGCGAAAGAATTACGCGCGAAGAAAAAATCGAACGCAAGTAATTAAGAGCGACCACGAAAACCAAACGGAAAAACGGCGTATTTGAATAAGTACGCCGTTTTTAGCCGAGTTTGTGAAAATCCATAAAGCGAGAAAAATATTGTGATTCACGTATTCAATTATCGAGATAAAAATTATATTTACGACGTCGGGAGCGGTTCTTTGCACGAATGTGACAAGCCCACCGCCGACTATTTGAAAGCCAAGGAAGAAGGACAAGCCGTTGATATTACCTATATCACCGACGAACAAATTAAGGAAATTTTGTCCGACGTGGAAGGCTTGAAGGCGCAGGGCTTGCTGTTCAAGGACGAAATCAAGACCTATCCGATGAAATCGAACGAAATTAAGGCACTTTGTATTCACATTTGCCACGATTGCAATTTCCGTTGCCGTTATTGCTTTGCCGACGAAGGCGCGTATCATTCCAAACGCGAGAGTATGTCCTTTGAAACGGCGAAAAAAGCGGTGGATTTTCTCATTGAAAACAGCGGAAACCGCAAGGTTTTGGAAATGGACTTTTTCGGCGGCGAGCCGTTGATGAATTTGGACGTTTTGAAGCAAACGGTGTATTACGCCAAGGAAGCGGGGGCAAAGGTCGGCAAGAAATTTTTGTTCACGACGACGACCAACGCGCTACTTTTAAGCGACGACACTATTCGTTTTTTCAACGAAGAAATGGAAAACGTCGTCTTGTCGCTTGACGGCAGAAAGGAAGTCCACGACGCCATTCGTAAAAGCATCAACGGCAAGGGTACGTTCGATCTTATCATTGATAAAATCAAGAAATTCATTTCCTTGCGCGGAAACAAGAGCTACTACGTTCGGGGAACGTTTACGGCGAAAAATCTCGATTTTGCCAAGGACGTGCTGTTTATTGCCGATCAGGGCGTGGATTCCATTTCGATGGAGCCCGTGGTGACGGAAATTCCCGATTTACAAATCCGCGAAGAGCATCTGCCCGCCATCGAAAAAGAATATGAAAATCTTTGCGAAGCGTATTTACAACGCGAAAAGAACGGGGAAGGTTTTAATTTCTTCCATTTCAACATCGATTTGGAAGGCGGACCTTGCCTTTCCAAACGCGTTTCGGCTTGCGGGGCAGGCAACGAATATTTTTCCGTGACCCCCAACGGCGATTTATATCCCTGCCATCAGTTTGCGGGCGACGAAAACTATCGTATGGGTAGCGTATTTGAAGGGATTACCCGTCCCGAACTTCGTGAAAAATTCAAAAATTCCTGCCTTTTCACCCGCAAAAAATGCGAAAGCTGTTTCGCGAAATTTATTTGCTCGGGCGGTTGCAGCGCGAACAACTATCATTTCAACGGCGATATCGATACGCCGTACGAAACGACGTGCGCGATGATGAAAAAACGCGTAGAGTGCGCGATGCATATTCTTGCGGAACGCAAATGTAGCCGATAAACGGCAAAAAAGGGTGGATTTTCCGTGTATTTTTCACACAAAAACCACAAAAAATTTCGTATAAGCGTACGTTTGACTTGACGGACGGCTTATAAATAAGGTATAATAAAAAAGTATCATTGTAAGTCGGGAAAACCGACGAATTTCAGGAGGCACTCAATGGGCAAGAAAAAATCGGTGGTATTGATGGTTCTTCTTACCATCGTAATCGTCGTATTATGCGCGATCACGTTGTTCCCGTCTATTTACGTCAGCCAAGTAAATAAATGGGTACCCGTCGTTAACCAGTACGATTTAAGCACGGAGCTGGGCGGTGGCTATTACGCGTATTATTATCCCGAAGGAGTAATTTCCGAAACGGAATTTATCAACAACGGCGAATCCACGGACGATTATAAGCAACACGGCGGATTGTATCTTTCCACGGACGAAAAGGACGGTGTACTCGACGCCAACGGCGAAGTGCGCGAAGATTTCAAAACCGCGTTTAACGGTGCGGTTGCGGAAGTTCGTTCCCGCTACGAAGCTATGGGTTATTCGGACTACCGCGTAGCGGTCGTAGACGACTACTGCGTACGCGTAGAGCTTCCCGCATCCGACGTGAACGCAGGCACGGTGCTTAGCCGTTTCGCACTTACGGGCGATATTAGCTTTGAAATGAGCGGAGAAGTGGTGGACGAGCTTAAAGAAGAAGGCGTTACCGCGTCCGATCTTATTTACAGCGTTTCCGTAGGAACGCGTTACAAGACGGCGTTCGTAAAGATCCGTTTTACTGATAAGGGTAAAGCAATGATCGAACGCGTCAAGGGCGATTTAAGCGAAGCTTCGTCCACGACGGACGTATCTTCCGCGACGACTTTGGAAGTCAAGGTAGGCGACACGACGGTTGCGTATATCTTAAAAGATTTAATTACGGACGATAGCTACGAAGCGCGCGTGAACGCGGCGGCACAAGAAAATATCAAGCAGGTGGAAATTGTTTCCGTATTGCTCAATTCCGCGTTAAAGGGCGGTTACGAAGTTTCCTTTGACGACACGCGTATCGACGTTCGTACCTTCAAGCCCGTATACGGCGAAGAAGTAATGACGCTTTTGTATATCGCGCTCGGCGTGGCGTTGCTTGCAACGCTCGTGCTTCCCATCGTGAAAATGGGCAGATTCGGCGCGGTGGCTACCTATTCGAGCCTTTCCTATTTGATCGTCGTTGGTATTTGTTATAAATACATCACGGGCGCGGTGTTTGAATTTACGCTCGGCTCGGCGTTGATTTTCCTTGTGGGATTAATTTTGATTAACGCTTTGCATTACCATACCTACAACGCGATTAAGAATGAATTTACGCTGGGTAAAACGGTAGAATCTTCCGTGAAAGGCGGGTACAAAAAGACGCTTTGGAATACGGTGGATATTTACGTGGTATTGCTCCTTGGCGCGCTTGCGTTGCTCATCGGCGCGGGCGGGTTGAATACCCTTGCTTTGCAAGCACTCATTTGCGTAATCACGGGTGCGTTTATCAACTTGCTTTGGGCACGGGGTATCAACTTCACGTTCCTTTCTGCAAGCAAAAATAAATTCAAATATTTCCGTTTCGTAAGGGAGGATGACGAAGATGATGAATAAGATTCTCAACAAAACGGTAAACAAGAAATCCCTTATGATAATGGCGGTCGTTATGACTATTTTGTTCGCGCTTTCGATCGTGATTACCGCACTCGTGGGCGTGAGCTACAATATCGTAACGGATAATTCCAAAACGGTTACGGTTTCCGTCAACGATTATTTCTATAACACCAAATTAGAAGCGGTGGAAGACGTTTGCCGCGACGAATTTGACAAACAAGGTATGAAAGTCGAGTACGTTTATTACAGCGAGCTCGGCGGGGACGACAGCGAAATCGTATTCGTATTCAACGAAGCGGTGAACGTGGACGCGGCAAAAGCCGCGCTTGCCCAGACCATAGCGGCAAAGACCGCCGACGGCGCGGAATGGGACGGTGCGATTATCAGCGTTACGAGCGGTAGCGAAACGGTTGCAACGGGTATGCCCGTATCGTACGCAATCCGCGCGCTCGTAGCCGTCGTAGTATTCGCCGCGCTTGCGTTTGCGTACGTTGCGCTCCGTTACCGTTTGCATATGGGTATCCTTGCGGCGATTGCAACGCTCGTTGGCCCGATCCTTGCCACGGTTATCATCTTGCTTACGCGTATCCCCCTTACCAACGGCGCGTTGTATGCGTTTGGCGTTACCGCGTTGTTATCGGCGGTATTCACCTTGCTTACGCTCAATAAGATTCGTAACAATCTCAAAGAAGACGACGAACGCAGCTTGCAGGAAAAGGTGGTTGCTTGCGTAGCGGACAAAGAAATTCTTGGTATCGCAATCTCACTTGCCGTCGCGCTCGTGTTGGTTGGCGCAATCGCAACGTCGATCGTGCGTTGGTTCGCGCTCGTTGCGTTCATCGGTTTGCTCGTCGCTACGTTCGTAGGTTTGTTCTTCGTTCCCGCGATGTACTTGCCCTTGCGCGAGAATGCGGATAAGAGAGCCGCAAACAAGCCCAAGAACGGTTACGTTGGCGCGAAAGCCGTTGAAAAAAAGGAAGAAACGGTAGAAGCAGCTGAATAATTTTGTAGCAAATATAACGGGCGGGAGGGGGTCGTTTCTCCCGCCCGCCGTTTTTAATCTTTTGGCTCTGTCCCAACACTCGGTTGATTTTTGACGGAAAAACGCTGCGAAATACTGTACAAAACCCGCGGTTACATACCACAGCGGGTATGCGCCCTTGTGTATTTGCTTGCCTTTCTTGTGTTTTTCTCGTCAAACCGCACAAAGCACTAATCAACCGCTTATTGTGACATCGCCAATCTTTTTAGGAGCTAAAATGAAAAAACTCGTTCCCGAATACTCGTTTTCGGCAGAGCAACTGAATATTATTTCCGATCTCGCCGCAAAAACGGGACTGACGGAACGCGTCACGCGTATTTTGTACGCGCGGGGTATAGACACCGCGGAAAAAATCCGTAAGTTTATGCAACCGTCGCGCCGCAATTTCCTTTCGCCCTTTTTAATGCGCGGAATGGAAGAAACGGTGCGGTTAATTACCGAAGCCCGCGACGAAGGGAAAACGGTCGCTGTGTTCGGCGATTACGACGCGGACGGGGTTTGTGCTTCGGCGATTATGTTCCACGCCTTGCGGGATTTTGGCGTGGAAGCGCATATTTATATTCCCGAACGCGCGGACGGCTACGGCTTGTCCATCGAAGCTATCGACCGCATTTTCGACGAATGTAATCCCGAGCTTTTTATTACCGTGGACTGCGGGATTTCTTGCGCGAAAGAAGCGCAGTATATTTACGAGCTTGGCTCGGACGTGATCGTAACCGATCACCACGAATTGCCCGAAGTCTTGCCCGATTGCGTCATCGTAAATCCCAAATTACAGGACGATTACCCTTACGATAACCTTTGCGGTGCGGGGGTTGCCTTTAAGGTGGCTTGCGCGTTGCTTGGGGAAAAAGCTTATCAATATCTTGATTTTGCTGCCCTTGCAACGGTTGCGGACAGCGTGCCCTTGGTCAATGAAAACCGCGATATCGTCACCGAAGGTTTGAAGCTGTTTAACACCAAGCTTCGTCCTTGTTTTGCAGGGCTGATCGGCAAGGTCTACGACGGGATTACGGCGCAAACGCTTGCGTTCACCGTTGCGCCGCGTATCAACGCGGCGGGGCGAATGGGCGACGCGCAAGCGGCGTTTCAGCTCTTTACAGCGGAAACGGAAGCGGAGCTTTACGACCTTTCCGTCAAGCTTTGTTTATACAACACCGAACGGCAAAAATATTGCGACGAGTTATATAGCTCGGCGAAACAAAAGCTTCGTCAAAAGGGCGCGTACGGAAACGTGATTATGCTTTCGGACGAGAGCTGGAATACGGGCTTTATCGGTATCGTTGCGGCGCGACTGGCGGAAGAATTTAACCGTCCGACTTTGCTGTTCGTGCATAACGGCGATATGCTCAAAGGCAGCGCGAGAAGCATTGAAAGCATCAATATTTTCAACGTATTGAAAAATTGCTCGCAGTATATCGAAGAATTTGGCGGGCACGCACAAGCGGCGGGCGTGAACGTGCATATCGACAATTTTGAAAAGCTGGAAAAAGCGTTAAACGAAGAAATCGGCAACGCGTACACCAAGGACGATTTTGAACAAAAGGTCTATATCAGCGAAGAAATCACCGACGTGTTTTCGGAAAAATTCGCGCGGGAAATCGTGGCGATGGAGCCTTACGGCGTAGGTCACCGCCGACCGCTGTTCGTGCTTTCCGTGGGCGCGTGTACGGCGAAGCCGATCAAGGCGGCTTCTCCGCATTTGTCGGTGAAAAGCGATTTGATTGACTTGACCTATTTTTCGGGCGCGAAGCATTTGAAAATTATCGAAAGCGACGTGCGGAAAAATATCGTTTTTGAAGTGAGTATTTCCCATTTCAAGGGCAGAGAATATATCAAGGGCTTGGTTCGGGATTTGTTGTACGACGGGCGCACGGGCAAAAACGCTTCCGAGCGGATTTTTGCCAACGCTGTCAACCGTTTCTATTGCCCGCCCGTGGATTTTTCGCCCGTTCGGCTTTCGACGGCGGAAATTAAAACCTTGATCGAGCGTAAACGCGCCGAATGTGCGTACGGGCTTTGCTTGATCGCTTCGGATAGAAGAACGCTTCGCCATTACGAAGACTTGGAAGATTTGGGTTGCGATTTGTTCTATCCGTCGTCGCGCAATCTTGCCAACGCCTTGATCGTGTCGCCCGCTTCGGATGCCGACCTTTCGGGCTATCGCGATTTCGTGTTTTTGGATACGCCTTCCGATTTCCATTTACAAGCGCTTGCGGGTAGGCAGGTATTCGTCAACGAAGAAATTTCGGGGTATACGACTTTTGAAACGATCGACGCGTCCAGAGAAAGACTTTTGGAAATTTTTTCCGCGCTCCGTCGGGAAGTCAACTTCTTAAACGGGGATACGGCGGAAGATTTAGCGGCGAATTGCAATGGGCTGGGCTTTGATAAGAAAGAGTTTATATTCGCGCTTCGCGTGTTTGAAGAGCTTGGCTTGGTTGCGTTTGAAGAAGGCAAACTCACCGTTTACCGCGGCGTAAAAGCGGAACTTACCAATTCGGCAATTTACCGTAAAGTATGCTTGTTACAACAGGCATAGCCACAAAGGAATAAACCGAACTTGATTTTGAGATAGATTTGCTTTATTTCTTTGTGGTATAGGAGTACTTATGGAAGACACTTTACAGAAAATAAAACAGCATTACGAAGACAACGATTGCGTGATGCTTGAACGGGCGTACGATTACGCTGAAAACGCGCATAAAAACCAAAAACGCGCTTCGGGCGAGCCGTACTTTATCCACCCTTGCGCGGTTGCGGATATCCTGATGGAGCTGGGCTTGGACGCGGCGACGATTGCCGCCGCGCTTTTGCACGACGTAATCGAAGACACCGACTCGACGGCGGAAGACATTAAAGCCGCGTTTGGCGACGAAGTGCTTGCGCTCGTGAGCGGGGTTACCAAGCTTGAAAAAATCGTGTTCAAATCGCAAGCGGACGAAGACGCGGAAAACTTCCGTAAAATTTTCGTCGCAATGGCAAAGGACGTGCGGGTTATCATTATCAAGCTTGCCGATCGGTTGCATAATATGCGTTCGCTCAATTTCCTTTCCCACGAACGCCAACAGCGTATGGCGAAAGAAACCTTGGAAATTTACGCACCCTTGGCGGGACGGCTCGGTATCTCGCAAATCAAGTGCGAATTAGAAGACCTTTGTTTGAAATATCTCGATCCCGAAGCGTACGAGCATCTCGTTTACAATATCCGCGAACGGCTTTCCGAGCGTAAGGAATTCGTAGCGCAAGTCGTGGAAGAAATCAAAGAACTTATGAAAAACGACGGTGTAGCAGGGGAAGTTTTCGGCCGTCCCAAGCATTTTTATTCCATTTATAAAAAGATGAAAAACAAGGGCAAAACGCTCGATCAAATCTACGATTTGTCCGCCGTTCGCGTCATCGTTAAGGACGTGAGAGAATGTTATACGGTGCTTGGGGAAATCCACGAAAAATGGAAACCGATCCCGGGGCGTATTAAGGATTATATCGCCACGCCCAAGCCCAACAAATATCAATCCTTGCATACCACGGTTATGACCAAATACGGTCAACCGTTTGAAATCCAAATCCGTACCGAAGAAATGCACAAAATTGCGGAATTCGGTATCGCGGCGCATTGGAAATACAAAGAAGGCAAAACGGAAGAAGAACAAAGCAAGTTTGAAAGCCGTTTGGCTTGGCTTCGCGAAGTTATGGAATGGCAGGGCGACTTAAAGGACTCCCGCGAGTTTATCGACGCCTTGAAAACGGAGCTTTACAGCCACGAATTGCTCGTCTTTACCCCGCGCGGTAAGGTTATTTCCCTTCCCCCGCAAGCCACGCCCGTGGATTTTGCGTACGCCATTCACTCGGAAGTGGGCAACCATTGCACGGGTGCGCGTGTAAATTCCAAAATCGTACCCTTGACGACGACCTTGGAAGTGGGCGACGTAGTGGAAATTATTACTTCCCCCAACTCGAAAGGACCGTCGCGCGACTGGTTGAAATTTATCAAATCGTCGAGCGCACGCGCGAAAATTCGGCAATTCTATAAAAACGAGTTAAAGGAAGAAAATATCCGTCTTGGGCAAGTCAAGCTCGAAGAAGAAGCCAAAAAACGCGGTTTTTCGCTTGCGGATTTGCTCAATGCCGACAGCTTTCAGCGCATTTCCGAACGCTTCTCGTTCAACGAAATGGAAGAAATGTACGCGGCGGTGGGGTACGGCTCGATTTCCGTCAACCAAATTTTGTTTAAGCTCATCGATTATTACCGCAAAGAAACACCGATGGCGTTTGAGCTCCACGCGGTCGGCGGCGGGAAAAATCCCGGGGGTGTACTCGTCAACGGACAAACGGGAATGCTCGTGCGGTTTGCGGGCTGTTGCTCGCCCGTACCCGGCGACGAAATTGTGGGCTATACTTCCCGCGGTAGGGGCGTAGTTATTCACCGCGCCGATTGTCCGAATATCGGCGGTATCGACAAGCAACGCTTGTTGCCTGCTTCGTGGCAGTTAGAAGCGGGGAAGAAACAACGCTACAACGCGAATATTTCCATTCGTGCGACCGATCAAGGCGCGGCGTTGTCCGTTCTTTCGCTCGTGGTTTCCGATTTGAAACTGTCTATTACGGCAGTCAACGGCAGAATTGATAAAAACGGCGACGCGGTTTTGGAAGCTTCCGTTTCCTTGACGGACATTTCCGAAGTCGATCTTTTGATTAAGAAAATGCAAGCCGACCGCCGTATTTACGAAGTGCACCGTATCACTTCTTTGTCTTAATACTATGAAGATTATCCGTATTTCCCCGCGTGGATTTGGTGCGAACACCTACGTTTTAACGCAGGACGGACAAAACGCCGTCGTGATCGATCCCGCACAAAACAGAATAGAAAGCGAGCTTATAAAGCTCGGCTTAACCCCGCAATATATCTTACTCACCCATTGTCATTTTGACCACGTGGGCGGGGTGGCGGCGTTGCAAGCTGCGGGCGCAAAGGTGCTTTGTACCGAACAGGAAAAACCGCTCGTGGGCACGCAAGCCGACCTTTTTGACGCGTTTGGCGCGCCCCGTACGCCCTATAAAATCGACGAAACGCTCCGTGATAATCAAACGCGGGAGCTTTGCGGGATCAAGTTTACCACGCTTTTAACGGCGGGACATACCGCGGGGAGCGCGTGCTATCTCGTGGAAGCGGACGGGGGTAGGTATTTGTTTACGGGGGATACGCTGTTTGCAGGCAGTATCGGCAGGACGGATTTCCCGACGGGAAATATCGGTCGGCTTCGTGAAAGCTTGCGCCGTCTTGCTTTGCTAGACGATATGCCCGTATACGCGGGACACGAAGACGAAACGACGATAGAAAGAGAACGGAAAACAAACCCGTTTATGGCGGATTTATAGGGAAAAATTATGCTTTCTACCAACTGTACTTTTCTTGAAAACGAACTTTTAGACGCGGCGCGATTATTCAAAAATCGCCCGCAATCTATTTTACACGCTTTCCGCTTTGAAGAAGGCGTGTTTTACAACGATTTCACGGTGGACGGGGAGCAGTATTTCTTTGAAGATAGGGAGCAGGTACGCGACGAATTGATTTTTAAGCGTTTGGAACGGAGATTTGCCAAGCTTCGTTTGTACGAGATTTTAAGCGAAAAATACGGCGAAAAAATGCCGTGGGGCGCGTTGACGGGGATTCGTCCAACCAAGCTCGCGTATACGGAAATTGAAGAAAACGGAGAATTTCGTACGCTGTTTGAGCGTATGCGGGTACGGGAAGAAAATATCGCTTTGGTGGAAAAAATTTTGCAAACGCAAAAAGGTATTTACGAAAAGCGCGACGGGAACACCGATTTATTCGTTTCCTTACCCTTTTGCCCGACCAAATGCGCGTACTGCTCGTTTATCACCGCGCCCATCGACAAAACGCGCGCTTTTTTGCCTGCGTACTTGGACTGCTTGGAAAAGGAGCTTGTGTCGGCAGGGGAAAGCGTAGGACGGCTTCGGAGCGCGTATATCGGCGGCGGAACGCCGTTCGCGCTCGACGCACCCGATTTGGAACGGGTTTTGAAAGCGGTTGCGCCCATTATTTTGCAAAATAATCCCCAAGCGGAATACACCGTCGAAGCGGGCAGACCGGACGTTTTTTCAGACGAAAAATTACGGTTGTTAAAGGATTACGGCGTAACGCGGATTTGTATCAATCCGCAAACCTTTTCGGACGAAACGCTTCAAAAAATCGGGAGAAAACATACGGTGGCGCAGTTCTATCAGGCGTTGGAAGCTTCGGAAAAATACGGTTTTTCGCTGAATATCGATTTGATAGCGGGGCTTGCGGACGAGCGGGTGGAAACCTTTGCTAAAAGTGTGGAACGCGCGGCGGAAACGGGCGCGGACAATATCACCGTACATTGTTTGTCGCTTAAATCGGGTGCGAAGCTCAAAGAAGAAATTTCGTATATCGAAAACGATTATATTTCGGATATGGTGATGTCGTCCCGTAATATATTGACGGAAAAAGGGTATTTGCCCTATTATATGTACCGCCAAAAATACCAAGCGGGCAATAACGAAAACGTGGGCTGGACGAAAAAGGGCAAGGCTTGCGTGTATAATATAGACGTTATGGAAGAAACGGCGGATAACCTTGCCGTCGGCGCAAACGCCATTTCCAAACGCGTGTTTACGAAACAAGGGCTGATAACCCGTTTCGCTTCGCAAAAGGATTTACGGACGTATATAGAAAATATCGACGAATTGATTGCAAAAAAACGCAATTTTTTCAAATAAAGACGAAAAAAACGAAAAAATAAGGCAAATTCGTTTTACATTCTAAAAAGTTTGTGGTAAAATAATAATAACGGTCGCAAAGAGAATCGAATCTCCACGTTTCCCTTTGCGATACGAGTAACGTTCCATAGGAGGATAAAAAGAAATGGAAAAGAATGAAATTATTGCAAAATTCGCAACCCACGAAGGCGACACGGGTTCGCCTGAAGTACAAATCGCGTTGTTGACGGAGAGAATCAACCACCTTAACGAGCATTTGAAAACTCATAAGCAGGACAACCACTCCCGTCGCGGTCTTTTGAAGATGGTAGGTAAGCGCAGAGGCTTGCTCGACTATCTTAAAGGAAAAGATATCGCAAGATACAGAGCGATCATTGAAGCGTTGGGGCTTCGTAAATAATGCAAGCACGAAAGGGCGGGTTATTTTAACTCGCCTTTTTTTGTGATAAGGAGTACTTGATAGCAAAAAAGCGTTAGGGAAGGAGAGCAGGTTTCGGCATAAGCTTGTTTTCTCGCCCGAAACGAGAGCCACCGTCCGTCGTCGGGCGACACGGGCGGACAAGAACAAAAAAGAATTACAGACAAGGAGAATTTTTACAATGCCAAATTTAGAAAACAGCAAAGTATTCAAAACGGAATACGCAGGTAAAGAACTGATCGTAGAACTCGGTAAGTATGCGGAACAAGCCAACGGCGCGTGCTTGGTGCGTTGCGGCGATACCGCGGTAAACGTTACCGTATGTATGAGCGAAACGGCGAGAGAAGGAATGGACTTCTTCCCCCTTTCCGTTGACTACGAAGAAAAGATGTTCGCCGTAGGTAAAATCCCCGGCGGTTTCAAAAAACGCGAAGGCAGAGCGTCCGATAAGGCGATCTTGACCAGCCGTTTGATCGATAGACCCATTCGTCCCCTTTTCCCGAAAGGAATTTTCAACGACGTAGTCGTGGTTGCGACCGCGCTTTCCGTTGATCCCGATATCGCACCCGAGCCTTTGGCAATGATCGGCTCGTCCGTTGCGCTTTCTATCTCTGATATTCCTTGGGCAGGTCCTACGGGTTCGGTCGTCGTTGGTATGGTTGACGGTCAATACGTGATCAATCCCAACGTAGAAGAAAGAGCAAAGAGTGCGATTCATCTCAACCTTGCAGGTACGAAAGACGCGATTTTGATGATCGAAGCAGGCGCGAACGAAGTTACCGACGCGGAAATGGTTGGCGCGATTATGTACGGTCACGAAGAAATTAAGAAGATTTGCGCTTGGATCGAAGAAATCGCAAAAGTTGCGGGCAAACCCAAGAAGGAAATGGAATTCTACCATATCCCCGAAGATTTGGACGCGGCGGTAAAAGCGTACGGCTACGAAAAATTAGAAGCGGCGCTCGATACCTTCGACCGTCAGGAAAGACAAGTCCGTCAAGCGGCGGCTGAAAAAGAAATCATCGAACATTTCGCGGAAATTTATCCCGATCAAATGCGCGAAGTGAAAGATTCCATTTACTATATCGTAAAAGGCATCGTTCGCGCGAAGATTTTTGACAAGGGTATCCGTCCCGACGGCAGAACGCTGAAAGAAGTTCGTCCTATTTGGTGCGAACACGGCGTATTGCCCAGAGTACACGGCTCGGCGGTGTTCACGCGCGGTCAAACGCAAGCGCTTACCACCTGTACGCTCGGTATGCTCGGCGAAGCGCAGAGAATGGAAGGTCTTGACGAAGAAGAAGAAAAGAGATATATGCATCAATACAACTTCCCCGGCTATTCCACGGGCGAAGCAAAACCGCTCCGTAGCCCCGGTCGTCGTGAAATCGGTCACGGTGCGCTCGCAGAACGCGCGCTCGTTCCCGTAATTCCTTCCCCCGAAGAATTCCCGTACGCAATTCGTGTCGTATCCGATATTATGTCGTCCAACGGCTCTTCGTCGATGGCTTCCGTTTGCGGTTCTACGATGTCGCTTATGGACGCAGGCGTGCCCATTAAAGCACCCGTTGCAGGTTGCGCTATGGGTCTTATCAAAGATCCCGAAACGGGCAAATACGTCATTATGACGGATATCCAAGGCTTGGAAGATTTCCTTGGCGATATGGACTTCAAGGTAGCGGGTACGGAAAAGGGTATCACGGCTATTCAAATGGATATCAAGATTAAGGGTATTTCCGAAGAAATTATGTTGGACGCAATCGCGCAGGCGCAAGAAGCAAGACGCCATATCCTTGGCAAAATGCTCGAATGTATCCCTGCCGTTAAGGACGAGCTTTCCCCGTATGCGCCCAAGATCATCACCTTCAAAATCAATCCTGAAAAGATCGGTGACGTCGTTGGTAAGCAAGGTAAGGTTATCAACAAGATTATCGAACAAACGGGTACGAAGATCGATATCGAAGAAGACGGTACGGTATGTATCGCTTGCTTTGGCGACGTTGCGAATGCAAACCGCGCGAAAGCAATCGTCGAATCCATCGCGCACGATCCCGAAGTGGGCGATATGTTCGTCGGCGTAGTCGTTCGTATCCTTTCCAAGGTCGGCGCGTTCGTTGAATTTGCTCCCGGTAAAGACGGTATGATCCACATTTCCAAGCTTTCCGAACAAAGAGTAAATCAAGTCGAAGACGTGCTCAATATCGGCGACAAGGTGAAAGTAGAAATCATCAAGATCGGCGAAAAGGGTATCGACTTGCGCTTGCTTGAAAAAATGGACTAATAGAAAAATCGATAATCCCGACCGTGCATAGCGGTTGGGATTTTTCGTTTACGTTTTGTATTTGTGTTGACAAAAGCAAAGCAGTATAGTATAATGGAATTATGGTTAAATATTCTATTGTCGTACCCGCCTATAACGAAGAAAAAAGCCTGCGTTTATTTTACGACGCGGTCACGGCTGCGTTTAGCTCGACGGGGGAAAATTACGAACTGATTTTTATAAACGACGGTAGCAGGGACGGAACGAAAGAGATTTTGGACGAACTTGCCGCCGCGGATAAACGCGTAAAAGTATGCCACTTTTCCCGAAATTTCGGACAGCAAGCCGCACTTTTGTGCGGGCTTGAAAAGTCGAGCGGGGAAGCCGTAATCGCAATGGACGCGGATTTGCAAGATCCGCCTGAAACTGCGCTTTTAATGATAGAGAAATGGAAAGAAGGCTATGAAATCGTCCACGGCAAGCGCAAGACGCGTACGGGCGAAACGGCGTTCAAAAAACGGACGGCAGCGGCGTATTACCGTTTCGTGCGCAAAATTACAGGCTTGGATATCGCGCAGGATTCGGGGGATTTCAAGCTGTACGACCGCAAGGTCGTGCAAGCGATTTTAGCTATGCCCGAGCACGATCGCTTGCTTCGCATACAAACGGGTTGGGTGGGCTTCAAGCAAACAGCCGTGGAATTTGACCGTCCTGAACGCGTGGCGGGAGAAACGCATTATACCTTAAAAAAGATGGTCAAGCTTGCCCAAGCGGGGGTGTTCCCCAACACCGATTATACACTTTCCTTGCCCTTAAAAATCTCGCTCGCGTTGAGCTTTGCAAGCCTTGCGTGCTTTATCACCTTTATCGTGCTTGCGTGCTGCGGGGTGAATTTCGGCGGGCTGACGGCGTGGCTGTTCCCGACGGTCGGGCTTGCGACGGGTATTATCACCTTTTGCCAAGGACTTGCGAATATTCATACGGGTATGATTTATAAAGAAGTGCAAAACCGCCCGAAATATATTATCACCGAAGAAAAAAATTTCAACGATTAAAAAATGCTCCATTTTACGCGCGTATAAAAACCGTAAAGTGGAGCATACTCATTGAGCGCGTTGTATTCCTTTATAGTATACATAGCCGAAAAACTACATTTTCGGCTGTAAAAAGGAGACGGAAACTATGCAAAAAGTAGAAATTTGCGGCGTGGACACGGCGGGCTTACCCAAGCTTTCCAACAAAGAGAACGAAGAACTGATGAAGAAAATTAAACAGGGCGACAAGCAAGCGCGAGATACCTTTATCGTGGGGAATATGCGGCTCGTTTTATCGCTCGTCAAGCGTTTTCGCATCAAAAATTTAGGCGCGGACGACGTATTTCAAGCCGGTTGCGTGGGGCTGATTAAGGCAATCGACGGGTTTGATCTTGGCGTGGGCGTAAAGTTTTCCACGTACGCCGTGCCGATGATCGTGGGGGAGATTAAGCGATATCTTCGCGACGGCAATTCTTTGCGCGTGTCGAGATCTATTCGCGATACGGCGTATAGGGCTTTGAAGGCAAGGGAAACGATTGAAAGCCGCGACGAAGAAGCGACGATTGCGAAAATAGCCGAAGAAATGCAGGTTGCGGAGCGCGAAGTGGTGTACGCGCTGGACGCGATTTCCGATCCCGTATCCATTTACGAGCCCGTGTACAACAAGGCGGGCGATACCCTGCTTTTGATGGATCAGCTTTGCGATGACAAGAATACGGACGAGATTTGGACGGAGCACGTCGCGCTTTCCGAAGCGATCGGAAAATTAGGCGAGCGAGAAAAGAAAATTTTATTTTTAAGATACTACGAAGGCAAAACGCAAACGGAAATTTCGCAAGAAGTGGGCATTTCGCAAGCGCAGGTTTCGCGTTTGGAGAAAAACGCCCTGCAAAATATCAAGCTGAATATTTCTTAAACGGACGAGCGGGACGAAAAGTTCCGCTTTTCTTGTAAATATTTTCAAAAAAATTTTATTTTCTTGTTTAAGAGTGTTTTGCCGCGGTTACATATAAATTGTAAAAAAGAATTGCGCGGCGAGATGCGCCGCAAACAAAAGGAGAACAATTATTATGGCAGGTAAAGTTATCGGTATTGACCTTGGTACTACCAACTCGTGCGTAGCGGTTATGGAAGGCGGCGAACCCGTCGTTATCGCGAATGCAGAAGGCGCAAGAACGACTCCGTCCGTCGTTTCGTTCCAAAAAGACGGATCGCGCGTAGTCGGTCAAGCGGCAAAGCGTCAGGCGGTTGCTAACCCCGACAAAACCGTTATTTCTATCAAACGGCATATGGGCTCGGATTATAAAGTAAAAATT
Organism: Candidatus Scatosoma sp.; assembly: GCA_045614565.1. GTDB lineage: Bacteria > Bacillota > Clostridia > Christensenellales > Borkfalkiaceae > Scatosoma. The sequence goes on from JAZLDG010000053.1 coordinate 52,472, forward strand.
GACGATAAGGACTATTCCCCGCAGGAAATTTCCGCAATGACGCTTGCGAAGCTCAAAGCGGACGCGGAAGCGTATTTAGGACAAAAGGTAACCGAAGCGGTTATCACTTGCCCTGCGTATTTCTCGGATAGCCAACGTCAAGCGACCAAAGACGCGGGTAAAATCGCGGGCTTGAACGTGCTTCGTATCATCAACGAGCCGACGGCGGCTGCGCTTGCGTACGGTCTTGATAAGGATAAGGGCGGCAAGGTTATGATTTACGACCTTGGCGGCGGTACGTTCGACGTTTCCATTTTGGAAATTTCCGACGGCGTATTTGAAGTTCTTGCAACCAACGGCGACACCAAGCTCGGCGGCGACGGCTGGGATAACAAGATTATGCAATATCTCGTTGACGAGTTCAAGAAAGACAAGGGTATTGACCTTTCCAAGGACAAAATGGCAATGCAGCGTTTGAAAGAAGCTGCGGAAAAAGCGAAGATCGAGCTTTCGGGTATGAGCTCCACCAACGTGAACTTACCCTTCATTTCGATGAGCGCGGACGGACCTCAACACCTTGACATCACGCTCACCAAGCAAAAATTTGAAACGATGACCGCGGATTTGTTGGATAGAACGGTTGCGCCTATGAAAGCGGCTATGCGCGACGCAGGGCTTTCGTACAGCGACATCGACAAGGTTATTCTCGTCGGCGGTTCGACGCGTATGCCCGCAGTCGTTGCAAAGGTTAAGGAAGTTACGGGCAAAGAACCGTTCAAGGGTATCAACCCCGACGAATGCGTAGCAATCGGCGCGGCAGTACAAGGCGGCGTATTGACGGGTGAAGTCAAAGACGTATTGCTTTTGGACGTTACCCCGCTTTCGCTCGGTATCGAAACGCTCGGCGGCGTATTCACGCGTATTATTGACAGAAATACCACGATCCCCGTAAAGAAGAGCCAAATTTTCTCGACGGCGGCGGACAATCAAACGAGCGTAGACATTCACGTGTTGCAAGGCGAACGCGAATTCTGCAAGGACAATAAAACGCTCGGCAACTTTATGTTGACGGGTATCGCACCCGCTCCCCGCGGTATACCGCAAATCGAAGTTACCTTCGATATCGACGCAAACGGTATCGTACACGTAACGGCGCAGGATAAGGGTACGGGCAAGTCCACGGATATCACGATCACTTCGTCCACCAACCTTTCCGAAGAAGAAATCGATAAAGCGGTTAAGGAAGCGGAACAGTTCGCGGAAGAAGACAAGAAGCGTAAAGAAAAGGTAGAAAACAAGAACAAGCTTGACGGTATGATTTTCTCCGTAGAACAAACGATGAGAGATTCGGGCGACAAGCTCGACGAGAACGACAAGGCTACCTTGCAAGCGGCGATCGACGCGGCGAAGAAAGAGCTTGAAAGCGATGACGACGACCGTATCAAAGCGGCATACGACAAGCTTATGCAAGACGTACAGCCCGTGTTTGCCAAGCTTTATCAGCAAGCGGGCGCGCAAAACGCGGACGCAGGCGCAAGCAACGACGGCGATACGGAATTCCATCAGTAATCGGCTTCAACGCGTACACGGTATGCGTGCATAGATAAAAAATACGGTTCGGGTTTGGCGTTGTAGTCAAACCCGTATGCCTTATAAAGCGGTAGGGTATAAAGGTACTATTATGGCGGAAAAGAAAAATTATTACGAAACACTGGGTGTGGATAAAAAAGCTACGCCCGAAGAAATTAAGGCGGCATATAGAAAGCTTGCGATGAAATACCACCCCGACAGAAACCAAGGCAACGCGGAAGCGGCGGAAAAGTTCAAGGAAATCAACGAAGCGCACGAAACGCTGTCCGATCAACAAAAACGCGCGGCGTACGATTACGAGCTTGAACACCCCGGTATGGGCGGCTTTGGCGGCGGTGGCGGTTTTGAAGGATTCGGCGGGTTTGGCGATATTTTCAGCGACATTTTCGGCGGCGGCTTTGGCTTTGGCGGCGGTACGCGCGCGGCGCGCTCGGAAGTGGGCGAAGATATCCAAAAGGAAATGACGCTTTCCTTTATGGACGCGGCGAAAGGCTGTAAAAAAACGTTATCGTATACCCGAAACGAAAGCTGTTCGGCTTGTCGCGGTACGGGCGCGAAAAACGGTACGGAATATACCACTTGCGCGAGATGTCACGGTCAAGGCGTGGTGCAGCAAGTCCAAAATACGATGTTCGGGCGTACCATTCGTCAAATGGTTTGCCCCGAATGCGGCGGCAACGGGCGTACGATCAAGGAAAAATGTCCCGATTGTAAAGGAAAAGGCTATCAACGCAAGGAAACGAGCGTCACGGTTGAAATTCCCGCGGGCGTGGATACGAACAGCTATATGAAGAAAAAGGGCTACGGTCAAGCCGCGCCAAACGGCGGTCAGGCGGGGGATTTGATTATCGTTTTCCGCGTCGAGCCGCATAAAATGTTCGTGCGCGATCGGTTTGACTTGAAGCTGGATTTGCCTATTTCCTTTAAGACGGCTGCGCTTGGCGGTACGGTGAAAGTGCCGACCGTGGACGACACGTTTGAGTTCACCATTCCCGAAGGGACGCAAAGCGGTCAAGTCTTTACCATACGCGGTAAAGGGATTAAATCGGCGCGGGGCGGTACGGGCAATTTGATTTTGCGCGTCATCGTTGAAGTGCCTACGCGGCTTTCGAGAGATCAAAAACGGGAGATTGAAAAGCTGGATAAAGAGCTTGAAATCAAACAACACGAAAGAATGAGAAAATACGCTGACAATATGGAAGCGTTATACGGCGAAAAACCGTTTGAAAAGTAAAATAAACCCCGCGGCTTGTGTAGCCGCGGGGTAAGTTTTAGAGTATGGATTAGGCGAACATCGGCGGAAGCACGAGCGTTGCAATCACGACCGCGCCGAGCGCGATACGGTACCAACCAAAAACCTTGAAATCGTGCTTGCGGACGAAATTCATTAAGAATTTAATTACGAGCAAGGACACGGCAAAGGCAACTGCCGCGCCGATGAGTAAATACCCAAATTCCGCGCCCGTAAAGCCGCCGCTTTCAAGTAAAAATTTCAAGAGCTTGATGGCACTTGCGCCGACCATAACGGGAATGGCAAGGTAAAAGGTGAATTCCGCGCCGGCGGGGCGGGCAACGCCGATGAGCAACGCGCCCAAAATCGTCGCGCCTGAGCGGGAAGTACCGGGGATTAGAGAAAGGACTTGGAACGCGCCGATAACGAGCGCGTGTTTATAAGTAATCCCGTCCGTCGTTTGGATAGGAAAGGTCGTGTTTTGGTTTCTCTTTTCAATCAAAATAAACGCTACGCCGTAGATAATCAAGGTCAACGCAATAACGAGCGGTGTATGTAAATAAGCTTCTAAAATATCGTCCAAAAGAATACCGATTACGCCCGCGGGGATACACGCGACGAGTACTTTGCCCCAAAGCGAAAGCACGGTTTTATCCGTTACGATTTTTCTTTCCCCGTTTTCGGCGGTTTCCTTATGCCAAGGGAACAAATTTTTGAAAAACGCAACGACGACGGCGAGTATCGCACCGAGCTGAATGACGACGAAAAACATTTCCTTAAATGCGTCCGTTGCGTTGAGCGTAAAAAGCTCGTCTACGAGCAGAAGATGCCCCGTGCTGGACACGGGCAACCATTCGGTCACGCCTTCCACGATACCGAGAAAAATAACTTTCAAAATTTCAAGAATATCCATAAATTATAACTTCCTTTTCTTTATTATATCACGAAAACGGGCAAAAGTCCATTATTTTATGCAAAAAAAGTCCAAAATCGCTCGTTTTTTTCATACAAGCGATTGCAAAAATTGTGGAAATATGTTATAATAATAGCATAGCTTATGAAAAACGGTTTCGTAAGACAAAAAAAGTATTCGGAGGGTTGGAAAATGAGTCAGGGCACGGTCAAGTGGTTTAATGCGGAGAAAGGCTACGGCTTTATCGCAAACGACGAGGGTGGCGACGACGTATTCGTACATTTTTCCGCAATCGTAGCGGAAGGGTACAGACGTCTGAAAGAAGGGCAAAAAGTTTCGTTTGAAATCGAAACGGATCCCAAAAATCCCGAAAAACTGCGCGCGACGAACGTCGTGGCGTTGTAAAGGAAAAAACCGCGGCGATCTTCGTCGCGGTTTTTTTATTGAAAATAAAATACAAATCCTTTTACGGGCTTGACAATAGCGTGTAAGTATTGTATAATGTAATCACGCAAAAGCGTAAAGAAATAGTGAGGCGTAGAAATATGGAAAGAGTAGATGCAATGCAAAATTTTGAAGAAATATTCGGTGCAAAAGCGGAAGATTTGTTTACCGCGGCGGGCAGAATTAATTTGATCGGCGAACACGTTGATTATTGCGGCGGTAAGGTATTTCCTGCCGCGCTCAATCTCCGTTGTAACGTGTACGGTCGCAAAAGAGCGGATAAGACGATCCGTATGGCGTTCCGCGGTATAGACGGCGTAGTGGAGCTGGATATCAGCCGTTTGAACGATTATCGCGATTTGAAAATCGGCAATTATCAAGCGGGCGTTGCATATTTTTTACAAGAAAAGGGAGTAGAAATCGTGGGCTGTGATTTGTATTACGATTGCACCGTGCCTTTCGGAAGCGGGCTTTCTTCGTCGGCGGCGATTGAAGTTGCGACGGCGGTCACGCTTTGCGAATACGCGGGCGTTTCCTACGACAAGGTCGAGCTTGCGTTGCTTTCGCAAAAAGCGGAAAACCAGTACGCGGGCGTGAATTGCGGGATTATGGATCAATTCGCTTCGGCGATGGGCAAAAAGGATCACGCCGTTTTATTGAACTGCGCGACGCTTGAATACGAATACGTACCCTTACGGCTTGGCGATTATTGCTTGGTCGTTGCCAACTGCAACAAACCGCACAATCTCGTGGAAAGTAAATACAACGTACGTCGTCAGGAAGTGGAAACGGCGCTTAAAACGATCCGTACGGTCAAGGATATCGAAAATTTAGCGCAGCTTACGCCTGCGGAATTTGCCGAAGTTAAATATTTGCTTTCGGGCGTGGTCGTCAAGCGTGCGGAACACGTGGTTATGGAATGTGACCGCGTGAAAAAGGCGGTGGAAGCGTTGAAATCGGGGGATCTGGGCGAGCTTGGCAGATTGCTCAACGAAAGCCATTACAGCTTGCGCGATTTGTACGAAGTTACGGGCAAGGAACTTGACACCCTTTCCGCACTTGCGCGTAAAGAAACGGAATGTTTGGGCGCGCGTATGATTGGCGCGGGTTTCGGCGGTTGCATTATCGCGATCGTCAAAAAGACGGCGGTGGAAGGCTTTATCCGTCGCGTGGGTACGGCGTACGCGGACGCGATCGGGTATAAGGCGAGCTTCTACGAAACGTCCATTGAAGACGGGATTACGGTTACGCATTTTTAACAAAGATAAGGGGCAGGTATTTGATGAAATACGTATTATCGCTTGATCAAGGCACGACTTCTTCGCGGGTTGCGCTCGTGGACGAACAGGAAAATATCGTTTCCATACTCTCGCGGGAATTTCCGCAAATTTATCCTTGTGAAGGTTGGGTGGAACACGATCCGATGGATATTTGGTCTACGCAGTACGGCGCGATGATGGAAACGATCGCAAAGAGCGGCGTGCAGGTCAAGGATATCGCGGCGATCGGGATCACTAACCAACGGGAAACGACGATCGTTTGGGATAAAAATACGGGTAAGCCGATCGGAAACGCGATCGTTTGGCAATGTCGGCGCACGGCGGAACGAATTGAAGAGATTAAGCGTTTGGGTTTTGAAAGTCTCATTCGCGAAAAGACGGGCTTAATTCCCGACGCGTATTTTTCGGCGAGTAAAATCGAATGGCTGCTTGATAATATCCAAGGCACGCGCGAGAAAGCGGAACGGGGCGAGCTGCTGTTCGGCACGGTAGATACTTGGCTGATATGGAAGCTTACGGACGGCAAGGTCCACGCGACCGATATGACTAACGCTTCGCGGACGATGCTTTTTAATATCAATACTTTGGAATGGGACGACGAGCTGTTAGCCCTGTTCCGCGTGCCGAAAACAATGCTGCCGCAGGTTAAAAGCTCGGGCGAGATTTTCGGATATGCGAATATCAGCGGAACAAAAATTCCCGTTGCGGGCGTGGTAGGCGATCAGCAAGCCGCACTTTTTGGACAAAACTGCTTTGAAAAGGGCGAAGCGAAAAATACCTATGGCACGGGCTGTTTTTTGCTGATGAACACGGGCGAAGACCGTCCCGTGAGCAAAAACGGGTTATTGACGACGCTTGCGGCGACGCTCAAAGGCGAAAAACCGCAGTATGCGCTGGAAGGAAGCGTGTTTATCGGCGGCGCGATTATTCAATGGCTTCGCGACGAAATGCGCTTTTTTGCGGATAGCCGCGACGCGGAATATTACGCGAAAAAAGTGCCTGATACGGGCGGGGTGTATATCGTGCCCGCGTTTACGGGTATCGGCGCGCCTTACTGGGATATGTACGCGCGCGGCGCGATTTTCGGCTTGACGCGCGGCACGAAACGCGAACATATCGTGCGCGCGGCGCAAGAATCCATTGCGTATCAGTCCGCGGATTTGGTTACGGCGATGGAAAAAGACACGGGCGCGAAGCTGAAAATTTTGAAAGTGGACGGCGGCGCGTCGCGTGACGGATTTTTGATGCAATTCCAAGCGGATATACTCGGTGCGGAAGTGGAAAAACCTGCTTCGCACGAAACGACCGCGCTTGGCGCGGCGTTGCTTGCGGGCTTGACCGTCGGGGTTTGGAAGGATAGAAAACAGGTAAAAGCCTTACAATCGATTGATAAACGTTACGTTGCGGCAATGACCGAAACGGAAAGGACGGAAAAATTGCGAAAATGGCACGAAGCCGTCAAACGTAGTTTGGGGTGGATGCAAATATAAATCAAACGCCGACTACTCACGTAGTCGGCAGACTTTTACAAAGCGTTAATAAGCGTTTTTTCTCGTTTTCCTTGGGATTGACGACGGCGTGCATAAGTAAGGCGTTTAGGCTCGCGGCGATCCGCGCGGGGGAGACGCCCACTTCTAATAAATCTTTGCCCGAAACGGCAAGCGATTTCAAGGTCGTCGGCGCGTGTTCGGCTTGCATTTTTTCAAGGATTGTACGCCATTTTACGCAAGTGGGCGCGGGGGAAGTATCGTCCGTGCAAGCGGAAAAATCAGCTTGTTTTAGGAGCAATAATTCGTCTAAATACGCGTAATGTGCGACGAAAAAACGACGGAGCTTGTTTTCGCCCGTTTTACAGTCAAAGTCGTACATATGCGTCGCGACGAGCCTTGCCGTTTGTTCGGTAAGTTTTTTAGGGGCTTTGAAACGAGTTAGAATTTCTCGCGTAAGCCGTTCTCCTTCTTCGGGGTGCGCGTACGAATTTCCGTCGTGGAGCGTGCAAAAGGGTTTGCCGACGTCGTGCAAAAGCGCGGCAAGTCGGACCTTTTTATCGGCGTATAACGCCGCTCGCAGAGAATGGTTCAACACGTCGTATTTATGGAAATCGGCGCGTTGCGACATACCCTTGCCCAACGCTAATTCGGGTAAAATTTCTTTAAGTACGCCCGTTTGTTCCAAAAGGAGTAATCCTTGATAATGCCCGTTTTTCACACCGTATTTTTCGTCGGCGAGTAAAACGGCTTGCAGTTCGGCGAAAATGCGTTCGGGAGAAATATCACGAATGAGCGCGGCGTTTTGCGTTGCACCCAAAAGACAGTCCGCGTCGGGGGAAAAGCCCAAGCAGGCGGCTTGGCGGGCAAGGCGCATAAGCCGTAAACCGTCTTCGCCAAAGACTTTGTTTGCGGGCGCGACGGTCGTTAGCCGTTTTTCCTTGATTGCGGGAATACCTTGTAAGGGATCGGTGTAGGTTTGGTTTTTTATATCGTAATAAATCGCGTTGACGGTGAAATCCCGACGTCGAGCGTCGAGCAGTATATCGTCCGTGAAACAAATATCCACGGGACGGTGTACGCCGCGGACGTATTTATCGGAGCGGAAACTGCTGTATTCGTAGTCCACGCCGTCGCTGTCCTGTAATTTAACCGTACCCGTATTTTTATACACCGCGCGTACGGAAAAACCGCAACGCAAAGCGACTTCTACGAACGATTCGGCGGCGAGCGGCGCGCAAATATCCAAATCAAGAAATCCGTTTTTCGGCGTAAGCGCGGCGAGATGGTCGCGTACGCTCCCGCCTACCACGTATAGGCTCGTGGGGCAGATTTGGGCGAGTTCGATTAGGTTTTTCGGCAAAATAGTACGCATACAAAGACCTTTTTGAAAAAAATTTTGAATAATCTCTATATAAAAGTATATCAAAATCAAAAATAAATTGCAATTCTTCAAAAAGTGTTATATAATAGAAATATAAATTTTTTTGAAAAAAACCCAAAAGGGGACACGAAAGATGAAAACGTATCATATTATATCCAACCCTGTGGCGGGCAAGAACAAGGCTAGTAAAAATTTGAATGAAGTCGAGACCTTACTCAAAGCCTACGAAGTGCAATACGAAACGCATATTTCGCAGGGCGAACGCGACGCAACCCGTATCGCGCGAGAATTGACGAGCGCGGGAGCAACGGAGCTGATTGCCGTTGGCGGCGACGGTACGTTGCACGAAGTTTTGAACGGGATTGAAGATCCTTCTTCGTGTAATTTTGGTTTAATTCCGTCGGGAACGGGTAACGATTTTGCCGAACATATCGGTTTGCCCTTGCAAACGCGGGATGCGCTTTCGGTTATTTTGGACGGCGAAGCCAAACCCACCGATTATTTGGACGTAGGCGGTGTACGCTGTATGAACGTGGCGGGATTGGGTATGGACGTGGACGTTTTGGAACGTTGCAAGAAAGGTAAGATGAAAGGCAAGCTCAAATATTTGTTGAGCTTGGTGCAAAGCCTGTTCGCGTTTAAGGGCTATAACGTGGAAATCCAAAGCGAAGGCGTTACGCAAACGCGCGACGTGTTGATTGCGGCGGCTTGCAACGGCGAACAGTTTGGCGGCGGTATTAAAATTTGCCCCGTAGCCGATTCCACGGACGGTAAGCTGAACGCGATTATCGTCGATTGTATTGGCGGTAAAATGAAGATTATCAAGGCTTTTATGCAGCTTATGAAAGGCAAGATTTTGGAATACCCCGCGGCAACGCATTTCACGTGCGAGAAATTACGGTTTTTGCCGAAAAATCCTTGCACGGTACAGCTGGACGGGGAATTGTATACGGATTTAGATTTTACCGTTACTTTGCAAAAGGGCTTGCGCTTTTATAGACCGTAAACGATAAGGTGAGTGTATGACGCCGACGACGTATAAAAAATTATTCGACCGACTGCCCGAAGGGGTGTTCGTGTTCGACAATAACTTCCGCGTGCAATTTACCAACGCGGCGTTTCGGCGTTCCTTTTCGGAAAACGCGAAGAAAAAGGGTATGCCGTCCGAAGTCTTTGCTTGCGGAGAAAAGGGTAAATGCGGCAACGGCGCAGGTTGCGCTTATTGCGCGTTTATGCGAACGATGCGGGCGGCGGTGGCGCAAAACGCCGAACAAACCGAAACGGTTACGACGACGGTGAGAAAGCTTGGAAGAGCGGATAAAATTACCCTTCGTATTCGGATTTTGCCCGTCGACGGGAAAGGCAAGCTGTTTTTGGGCTTAACGGACGGAACGTATCAAACGGAAATGGAGCGTGAAATGCTTTCAGCACAACGTATGCAACAACGCTTGTTGCCTGCGGGGAAAAGCTTTGGCGGCGTTCCGTACGCGTATATGTATATTCCCTGCCACGGGGTCGGCGGGGATTTGCCCGACGTGTACGAGCTTGACGGGCAAATTTACGGCGTGTTGTCCGACGTTTCGGGGAAAGGCATATCGGCGGGTATGTTGTCCGCGTTCGTGAAAGCGGGTTTGGATAGAAAACAACCCGATCTAGCAAAAGCGTTGACCGCGTTGAACGCGAAATTTAACGAACTCAATCAAGACGAACGCTCGTATATCACGGTAGCGGCGGTAAGGATTGATAAAAAGGCGGGCAAGCTTCGCTACGCGGTGGCGGGGCATAACGCGCCCATTTTACTCAAAAATGCGCTCGGAATTAACGAAATCGAATCTCCCGCTCCGCCGATTTCTACGTGGATGCCTGATTTTGTTTATCGTGAAAGCGAATTGCCCGTGGAAAGCGGAGATATTTTGGCTTTAATTACGGACGGCGTGACGGAATGTGCGAACGCGAAAGGGGAAATGTTCGGTATTGAGCGCGCGGAAAGCGTATTATTACAATCACATTCCGCGGAAGATTTTATCGCCAAGCTGAAAACCGCGCTTGGAGTATTTTGCGGTGGAAAATTTACGGACGACGTAACGGCGGTCGCGTTTGACCTTTGAAAATGTGCGTGGAAATTTTTTGAATATTTCCCAAAAACGTCGCAAAAACAGTTGACAAAAATAAAAAAAAATTCTATACTATATAAGCGTTTTGATGAGAAACGCGAAAATGCTCTGTTAGCTCAACTGGATAGAGCAACGCCAAAATTGAATAATGCACTGTTAGCTCAACTGGATAGAGCGTCGGTCTACGGAACCGAAGGCTAGGAGTTCGAACCTCTTACGGTGCACCAGCAAAACCCACGGCAAATTTGTCGTGGGCTTTTGCTGTGCGCCGTGAAAGTCACTTGAACTCCTAAATTAATAGGATTTCGCGCGAGCCACCAAAAATAGTAAGGTTATAGAAAAAACGAAAAATGGTTGGTGGCGAAGCCCTGCCCGTCAGGGCAGAAGCTCTTACGGTGTAGGCATAAAGCCGTGGGCTTTTGCTGTGCGCCGTGAAAGTCAATCGTAATCCTAACGGGAAATTTGCGTATACGGGTTGCGCGTATTGTTTGCGCTGAAAATTATTGACTTTATGTAGCCTAAAAAATAAATATTTTCGACTTTTTGCGTTAGAACGTTTGCTTTTCTTTGAAAAATGTTATATGATGTATATGTATCATATAAATATATGACATTTTTTAATCAAGGAGAAAAAATATGTATCAATTATTTACGGACACGGATACTGATATTACGCCTGCGGTGGCGGCGGAATACGGTTATAAGCTTATCAGTATGCCCTATTCCAAGGACGGCGGCGAAGAAGTCTATCCTTACGTGGATTTTGAAGAATTTGATTATACTGCCTTTTACAACAGTTTGCGGGGCGGGTTACTTCCTAAAACGTACGCGCTTGCGCCTGCGAAATATATCGAAGCTTTTGAGCCGACGCTTAAAGAAGGCAAGGATATTTTATACGTTCATTTCTCGGCGGCTATGAGCGGTACGTTCAACTCTATGCGGATTGCTTGGGAACAGTTAGCCAAGCAATATCCCGATCGGAAGCTGTACACCATCGACACCAAAGCCATTACCATCGGCAGTTATAATATCGTCAGAGAGATCGGCGAGCTTGCGAAAAACGGCGCGAGCGTAGAAAGCATTATCGAATGGTCGAAAACGGAAGTGGATAAATTCGCCGTGTATTTTTACGCGGACGATTTGAAATTTTTTGCCCGTAGCGGACGGATCGGCAATTTCTCCGCGATTATGGGCGGAATGCTCGGTATTCGCCCCATTATCAATATGAACTCGGAAGGGATAATGAATTCCGTTGCCAAAGCAAAGGGCAGGGGCGGCGCGATGAAAGCTTTGTTAGAACGCGTACGGACTTTGCAGGACGACATTAAAGCGCACCGCGTCATTATCGGGCATACGGACGCATACGAACAAGCGTTAGAGATCGAAAAACGGCTCAAAGAAGAGTACGGCGACGACTTGAATACGGAAATCGTGGTCGTCAACCCCACGGCGGGAAGCCATTGCGGACCCGATACGGTAGGCGTCAGCTTTCATGCAATTCATAGATAATCTTAAACGGCTTGGAAAACCAAGCCGTCTTTTGTTAAATAAAATATTTTTTCGTGTTTTTTTGAAAAAGAATTGTCATAATTGAAACAATGTGATATAATATGTATATACGCCGCGAAAATTTGCGAAGAAGTAAGGAGCAGGTATGAACGAACAGAAGAAGCGCGTCGTCGTTACGTATATTGAAGCCGGTATGGGGCATATCGTTACGGCGCAAGCCATTGCGGACGCGTTAAAGGAAAAGTACGGCGAAGAGCTGGATATTATAGAAAATTATACACTTCGGGACAGCGGGAAACCGTTTATGCAACGTTTTGAGAGATATCTTGTCAGCGAAGTGAAAAAACATTCCGCGTGGAAGGGGTATAGCGCCTTTCAAATGTGGTGTATGTATTTGCTTGGCTCGTCCAAAAATACGTTGAAATTTATCCACCAAACGGTTTTTCACCGTGAAACTTGGGCGACGGTACGGGAATTTGAAAAACTCGATCCCGATATGATTGTTTGTACGCATTTCTTTGTGCTGTACGCGGCAATCGTATACCGTAAAAAGGTTAAGCCTTCGTGCAAGGTCGTGTTATATTGCCCTGATAATATGATTCACGGCTGGTGGGATAACCGTGTGGATAAGCTGTATACGAATTGCGACAACGCAACCAAGGACGCCATTCGTTTTAAGTTCCCGCAAGAGCGTATTTTGCAAGCGTTTTTCCCTACGCGTAAGCAAGTAATCGAGTCCAACGAAGGTAAGGCGTTTTACCGTGAAAAATTCGGGATTCCGCAGGATAAATTCGCCGTCGTAATCGCGGACGGCGCGTACGCGAAAGCAATGACCAAAAGAGTTGCCAGCGAGCTGTTGAAATCGGATTTGCCGTTGACAATTTGCGTATTGGCGGGCAGAAACGCGAAGCTGAAAGCCGAGCTTGATGCTATCAAAGATCAGGTCAAGCCGAATATCACGCTGTTGACGTTTGGGTTTGTGAAGGACGCGCCGCAGTTATACGGGGCGTGCGATTTGTTCGTGACCAAAGCGGGGCCGAACGCGATGCTCGATAGCGTAATGATGAATACGCCGTTGATTATCGATTATTACGCTTCGCCCATTGAAAAGGCAAGCAAACGCTTATTCGTGGACGAGAAAAAATGTGGGTATTATATTGACAAACCCAAGAAAATCCGCGAAAAAATCGAATTTTTGATACAAAACGACGAAGAAATGCAAAAACTCCGTGAAGCCGTGAAATTCTTTGACAAGAGCCAAAACGGAGCGGGGCAAATTGCGGACGATATACGAAAATTATTATAGAACCTGAAATTCTTGCGGCGTTATGCGCGGCAGGGCTTGTGGAAACGTAAGTAAACAAAAAAGCTATCCGAGTGGATAGCTTTTTTTATTCGTTCAATTACTCGCCTTTGAAGGGGAGAAGAGCAGCGATTCTTGCGCGCTTGATAGCGGTTGCAAGAAGTCTTTGATGCGCCGCGCACGTACCGCTCATTCTGCGGGGAAGGATTTTGCCGCCTTCGGAAACGTATTTCTTCAAACGGTTTACGTCCTTGTAATCGATTGCTTCGATTTTTTCTTGGCAGAATGCACAAACCTTTTTGCGGGGTGCTTTTTTATATACCTTTTTTACGGGTGCTTTTTCTTCCATAACAGTTGATCTCCTTATAATTTTACTGTCCTTTCATTAGAAAGGAATGTCGGAATCGTCATCCATTGCCTGCAATACGGGCTTACGCTTTTGCGCGGAAGCGCGGGGCGCATCGTCGATTTCGTCGAAGGCGTCGCCTGCTTCTCTCGGCGAAAGGAATTCTACGTCTTGCGCGATAATGTCCACGGCAGTACGTTTTACGCCTTGATTGTCTTCGTAATTGCGGAGCTGAATGCTTCCTACTACGGCAATTTTCTTGCCTTTCTTGGTGTAACGAGCGATCGTTTCCGCCATTGCGCGCCAAGCGGTACAGTTAAAGAAATCCGTTTGGCGTTCGCCGTCTTGCGAAGAATAATTTCTGTTGACGGCAATCGAGAAATGGCATACGGGTACACCCGAAGCCGTTTCCGTGAGCTCAGGATCACGCGTTAAGTTACCGATTAAATATACTTTGTTCATACAAATTTCCCCTTATTAGTTGAGCTTCGTAATCAAGCGTCTAACGATGTCCGCGTCGATGCCTGCGATACGTTTAAGCTCTTCAACGACTTTTCCGTCTGCTTCAAACGTCATGAGAACGTAGTACGCTTCGGTCTTGTAGTTGATAGGATACGCGGTTTTCTTCGTGCCCCACTTGTCCGTGGAAACGATCGCACCGTTCATCGATTTAACGACGTCCTCAAACTTCGCGATTTTGGCGTCCTTTGCTTCGTCCGTCAATTCGTTGTTGATCAGATAGAGCATTTCGTATTTAGCCATAATGTTTCACCTCCTGGTCTTATTCGGCATACTTTCCGTATGCAAGGTTACAAGGCTTTTTAAGCCGTGTAGAGATATTATAGCCTATTTTTTATAAATAGTCAATCAATTTTGCTTCATTTTTCGCAATTTTTAAGCGTTTTTCATCATAAATTCGAGCATTTGAATAATCGTCATTTGCCGAAGCGTAGTATATTTATCTTCGTTAAGGAAGTCCGCTTTGTCTTGCGCGTTAGAGAATTTAACGATGTCGTCCTTGACCAAGGTTTCCAAGGTTGCGCCTTGGATATTTCTCGTCATATTGCCCGTCAAAACGTCTAATCCGTCGCCGAGCTTATACGAGTCGGGGTTGACGTTCCCGTCCTTGTCTCTCAAAAGATATTTCCAAAGCGGAGTGACTTCGCCGCTTTCGCCGTTTTCGTAAATATCTTGCGCGAATACTTGACCGACCGTTAATTCGTTGATAGCGGTGGGCATATCCGAGATGAGCGTGTCGCCGAGATGTTTAAGTATCTTATGCGAAGAAAGATCGCTGCCCAAAACTTCGTTTACCGTCAAACGGTTGGTAAGGTGTTTCAAAAGGGGCGTATCGCCTTGCAAATCGCCAAGGTGCGTATGGTCGAACATCGTAGGCGTGCCGTCCATATTACATACGAAATATTGCAGTTGATCGTGATAAATTACGTCGCCGTCTTCGTTTCTAATATCCACGTTCGTGAGCGGTTTGATGGCAAGAGTTTGCATAGAAGGATCGGGTTCTTGCGTCAACTTATAGGTTACGCCGTCTAAGACGAAGGTATACGTGTTCGTTTCTTTGGTGACCTGCGTAGAGAGAAGTACGTCGCCGTATTCGTTGTAAATATGGTACACGCCATCGCTAATCTTAACGAGCGTTACGCGTTTTTGAAGCATAATATCTTTGTTCAACGTCGCGTCGTAGTGGTAGTGGATACCTTCTTTACCGTAGAGCAGGTACATAAGTACTTTATTTTCTTGATCGAGATCGACGATATCCGAAAGGTAAATGATATTGATTAAATCGTCGCCCTTATTTCGCATTTCCCCGATCGTGTGCGGTTTTGCGCCGTTCAAGAGAACGATAGTTTTCGTGCCGTCGGGGTTGGTAACGAGCTTATAATCCACGTCCGTTCTGCCGTACGCCAGTGAAATCATAACGCGGGACGAATTCGGCGTGATATTCAAAGCGTCGATAAGCGTTACGCCGTCGATAATGCCTTGACCGTTCGCGCTCAAATCGCCGAGCGTCGTCTTTTTGGAAAGTACGGGCGTGGACTTGGTTGCGTCCGTATAAATATCGTAAACGAACGTTTCCGCATTATACACCGCGTATTGCGTAGAGCCGTCCGCGAGCGTAATCACGTATTCGTGTTCCGCTGCCTGTGTATGCGTGCCGACGACGTTGCCGTTACGGTCGTAGAATTTATAGCCTGCACCCGCCGTCTTTTCTTCCAAAGTGTAGCTTGCGGGGAGCATACGGATTTTCGCGTTTGCCGTGCCTTCGTTATCGATCGTGTAATGCACGTTCTTTTGTCCAAGCGCGATTGCACGCATAATGACTTGTGAATCGGACTTAATCGCCAACGCGTCGGCAAGCGAAATGCCGTTGATGAGTGTTTCGCTGTTGTTGTCATTGAGTTCGTCGATGGTACGCATTAACGAGTAATCGTTGGGGATAATCGTATTTCCGTCTACGACGTAGTTTTCGCTGTCGCCGTACGCAAGCGCGATTAAAACGGGGTGCGATTGCGCCGTAACGTTGACCGCGTCGGCAATCGTGATTTCTTTAATGAGTTCGTCGCTTCTTTCTTTGAGATCTTTCAAGGTACGCTTTTTCGCGTTACCGAGCATACGGATTGCCGCATTCGGAGTATTTTCGTTATCGATTACGTAATCGACGCCGCGCGTACCGTACGAGAGTGCCAGCAAGATACGGCTGGGGTTTTCGTTTAATTTGTTTTCAATGCCGAGCGCCGTACCTACTTCAATATTATTAAAGAGCGTAGAAGGATCGTCTTTTAATGCCGAAAGGGTGGTCGGCTTATAGCGAACGACCAAGCTTTGCGTACATTCCGCCGTGAGATACGCGCCGTAATAGCCGCCGCTGACGGGTTTGAGATATTCTATGCTGCCGTCGGTGAACGTAAGCTTGACGACTTCGCCGTTTACGTTTTCCGAAGACGCGACGGTATCGCTGATATCCGTGCCACCTTCATCGTATAAAGTTAACGCTGCTCCCGTCCAATCAAGCGTATAAAGGACTTGGTTCATAACGATAGGTTCGGGAGACGTTTTGCCGTAATATTTATATTGATAGGACGGGCCGTATAAAAGGGAACGAATGAGTGCGTCGTCCAAATCGGGATTTTCCATCAAATCTTCCAAAGCCAAGGAATAAATCGCATCGTCCAACGTACCTTCTTCCAAAAGCTCGCCGATGTTTTTAGACGTGCCGAGAATATTTCCGTGCTCGTCAAAGGTGTAGTCACCGCCAAAAGCAATCGCGATTAAAATAGGATTGTCTTGATCGTTATCGATTTGTAAAATAGGCGCGATTTCAATGTCGTGAATGAAATCGGAATCGCCGTCCATCAACGCGCCAAGCTTGACTTTTTCGTAAAGCAAGGGGTCGGAATAGGCAACGGGATCAACGCCCGTATCTACCGTCTTATACGCGTAATAAATACGGAAAGAAGGATCGTCGGTTGCAACGTAATAAGTTTTTTCGTTTACGGTGATCGTGTCCAAGCCGTTGTCGTCTTTGGTGATTGCGTACGCTTTGTCTTGATCGTCGTACAGATTACCGTCTTCACCCATCAGAAAAACGACTTCATTCATCGTCACTTCGCCCGTGGTTACGTTTTTCGTGTAATGCGAAGCGGGACCGTACGCAAGGGCGCGCATCGTGTCGTCCTTGGGCGTAAAGAGCATCTCCAAAGGCATTGCTGCCAAATTCGCGTTAAAACCGTTTTTCATAAGCGAGCCGATAGAAGTCGGTTTTGCATCGTTAAGCATTTGTACCGCGCCGTCTACGATTTGGTAGGTTTCGCCTTCCACGCCGTAGCAAACGAGCATCATAACCGCGTCGTCCAGTAGCTGGCTTTGGGTGTAACCGCCCGTATTCACGAGCAAATCAGCTAATAGCATAGAGTCCATCAAATCGCCCATAATATACCCGCCGATGTCCGACATATTCGTGGTGAGCAAGGAATTCGTGATTTCTTCCGTGGATAAATTCGAACCGTAGCTTCGTATCGTTTCGGCTACCATTTCCAAGGACGGGCGTACCATAGGCGAAATGTTATTGAGTGCGCCGAGCGTACCCGTACCGCCCATAAACCCGTTTGCGATATCCAAGACGTCGCCGATTAAATCGAGCGCAGTTTTTTGTCCGTATTCGCCGTTTATGTATTGCGTGTAATCAAATTCCACGCCTGTAAGACCTTTGATGGTGTTGACGTTGTCTTCAATTTTAACCTGCGTGACAATGGCGTAGCCCGCGCCGATAAGACCGCCGAGTGCGGCGATAATGCCGAGCAGTAGACCTAAAAGTAACGCGACGATTTTACCTAAAAAACCGCCCGATTTTTTATAAACCACGTGGGGTTCGTTTGCACGTTGTATTTTACTCATAAGGATAAAGCCTCCTTTGGTGGCGTACTACGCCATAGTATATACATTATATACTATCAAATGCAAAATTGCAAGTATTTCTTTGAAAAAAATAAAAAGGCAAGGTGGAAAACCTTACCTTTTCAGTTTATTTTTTGTCAATCAATCGGTAAAAATGGGGATTTGCGCGAGATACACCACGTCCGATCTATCCGCGGCGTCCGCTTCGGCAAGCACGAACGCTTTTTTATGAATAATTCCGCCTGCCTTTTCTACCAACGCTTCCAAGCCCGAAAGGGACGCGCCCGTAGAAACTACGTCGTCGACGATGCCGACTTTTTTGCCGTGGATCAGGTCGGAATCGTGTTTGGAAAGGTAAAGTTTTTGTTCTTTACCTGTCGTGATAGACGATTGAATGGTAATTTCTATACCGTCTTGCATATACAGTTTTTTGCTCTTTCTTGCAACGGCGTAGAATTTTTGACCAAGCTCTCTCGCTACGCAATGCGTAAGCTGTAAGCCTTTGGATTCCGCAGTAATCAATACGTCGCAATCTTGAAGAAGGGGCGCGAGCTTTTTCGCGCAATGCTCGGTCATTTCGCTGTTGCCGTGCAGGTTAAAAAAGGCGATGGAAATGCCGCTGGGTAAGGGTAAAATGGGAAGCTTGGCTTCGTAGCCTTGTAAATCGACGGTATGATATTTCATTCTTCTGCTCCGTAAAAAAGATTTATATCTATATTGTAACACTTTTTTTCACGAAAGTAAATGAAAAAAGCCGTAATTTTTCAAGTACGGTTGACTTTTTTTTTCAGGTATGCTAAAATGTTACAAAGAACGCGTTTGGGGGACTGTTTTTGAACGAGATTACGGCGATTACGCCACAGGTAAAAGACAAAAGACGGTGCAATATCTATATCGACGGCCGATTTTATTGCGGGCTGACCTTGGAAACGACGGTGAAAAATCGTTTGAAGGTCGGACAAAGCATCGATTTGGAAAAATTGTCCGAAATACAGCTCGAAAGTGAGAAAAATACCGCTTTGGATAAAGCGTTGACGCACCTTACCGCCACGCAAAAAACGGAAAAACAAATCCGCGATTTTCTTTTGAAAAAGGGGTATTTGGCGGGCGTATGCGATTACGTGGTCGATAAATTAAAGGATTACGGTTTTATCGACGATAGCGGGTACGCGGAAAGCTATATTTCCTTTGCGGCAAAACGCAAGGGTAGCCGCTTGATTAAAATGGAATTGCAAAGCAAGGGCGTAGACAAGGACGACATCGAAAAAGCGATGCAATCGCTGGATACTTCTACGCAGGAAGAAACAGCGAAAACCATTGCGATGAAATATACGCGCGGAAAGGAAATCACGCGGGAGCTTTTGCAAAAAACCTATCGGTATTTGCTTGGAAAAGGCTTTGACTACGAAACGGCGAAAACGGCGTTGCGCGCGCTTGGGGAGTACGATGACGAAGAATGACAAAAAATTAAAAATCGAACGGTTTGAAGAAATCGACTCGACGAACGATTACGCCAAATCTAAACGCGGAGCGCGGGAAGATTTGCTCGTGATTGCGAAACGGCAAACGCGGGGCAGGGGAACGAAAGGCCGTTCGTTCGTTTCCAACGACGGCGGGATTTATTTGACGCGGCTTTCCTTTTACGAGAATTTTCCTGCAAATCGCGCCTTTGAAATTATGCAAAACGCGGCGGCGGCGGTGTGCGAAACACTTTCGTTTTTCGGCGTAAAGCCCAAAATTAAATGGCCGAACGATATTTTCGTCGGCGGGAAAAAGATTTGCGGTATTTTGGTGGAAAACACCTTTTCGGGGGCTTGCGTTTCGTCGTCCGTGGTTGGGATCGGGCTTAACGTGAACGGCGAGCTTGCGCCGTCGATCTCGGATATCGCAACCACGATGCAAAAGGAAGCGGGAAAACTGCTTGATATTGTGAAAGTAGAAGGCGTTTTGATTGAAAATTTAGAACGGGGCGTAGGAGCAAAATACGGCGAATATTTAGGCTTTTTGGGTGAAAACGTAACGCTTGTTGTGGGCGATGAACGCATACCTGCCCGCTTGCTTTTTGTGGACGAACGGGGCAATTTACACGCCGAAACGAACGGCGAAAATAGAATTTTTGCCGCGGCGGAAATTTCCGTGCGGATTTAGGGGGAAGCTATGTTTGTATTGACGGGCGCGCAAATGCGCGAAGCGGACGAATATACGATTAAAGAGCTTGGCGTGCCTTCGCTTACGCTGATGGAACGCGCGGGCGTTGCGCTTGCGGACGAAGCGGAAAGGCTTGCGTCGACGGGTAAAATTCTTTGCGTGTGCGGCGGCGGAAACAACGGCGGCGACGGGTTCGTGTGCGCGCGTATTTTAATGGAACACGGTCGCGAAGTGGAAGCCGTATTTTTCGCAAAACGGGCTTCGACGGAATGTGCGACCAACAAAGAAAAATTCGAGCGTTTGGGCGGTCGGATATTTGCCGATATTCCCCAAACGGCGTACGCGTTGATCGTTGATTGTTTGCTCGGTACGGGCTTCCAAGGCGAAGTGTCGAGTGTTTACGCGGGCGTGATTGCAAAAATCAACGCGAGAAAGAGCGGAAAGGTACTTTCCGCGGATATTCCTTCTGGGGTAAACGGGGAAAACGGCAAAGGCGAAATCGCGGTGAAAGCGGATAGAACGCTTTGCATAGGGGAGCTGAAAACGGGCGTGTTTTTGGACGACGGAATTGATTATTCGGGCGAAGTTGCCCGCGTAGATATCGGGATTGCATTGCCCAAAAACGATTACGCGACGCTGATCGACCGCGCGGAAGCAAAAAAACGTTTACCCGTTAGAAAACGCAATTCGCATAAGGGCAGCTACGGCAAGGCGGCGATCGTCGCGGGAAGCGAAGCCTACACGGGCGCGGCGTATCTTGCGACGGCGGCGTGTTTGCGTTCGGGCGTAGGGTATACGACCTTGTTTACGCCCAAGGATATTTTGCCGTATTACGTATTGAAAGCACCCGAAGCGTTGATCGTTTCCTTAAACGACGGGGGCAGGGTTGTGTTCAAAGAAGATAATTTCCAAAAACTTTTGGATTTTGACGCGATTGCGTATGGTATGGGTACGGGCGTGAGTGAAGCCGTCGCGCAAGGCGCGAAATACTTGCTTTCGCATTTTCAAGGCAGGTTGGTCTTGGACGCGGACGCGATCAATTCCCTTGCCGTATACGAAAAAGAGAATTTCAAAAGCATTTTCGGGACGAAAAAATGCGACGTCGTATTGACGCCGCATTATAAGGAGTTTTCCCGAATGACGGGAGAAAGTGTAATCGCGTTAAAAGAAAAAGGCTTGTCCGCGCCGCAAGCGTTCGCGCGCGAATACGGTGTGACCGTGCTTTTGAAAAACGCTGTTTCTCTGCTTGCGGACAAAACCTATGCGGCTGTGAATACCAGCGGAACTTCGGGGCAAGCGAAAGGCGGAAGCGGCGACGTGCTTTCGGGCGTGATCGCGGGCTTATGCGCGCAAGGCATGTCCGCGTTCGACGGGGCTTTCGTGGGCACGTACTTGGTCGGCAAAGCGGCGGAAATTGCCGTTGAAACACAAGGCGAGCGCGCCGTGCTTGCAAGCGATACGATCGCTTGCTTGGGTAAGGCGTTTCTTTATTGCGAATAGCCGAAGATACGGATAAACACCGCTGTTAGCAATAAAAGCGAACCTAACAGCAAATAATAATAGGGAAAGGGCGTTAAAAGGGAAGTGGATAAAACGAGCGCACCGCCGATTAAAAAGCGTTTGCTGTTGCTTTTTGCAAAGCACGCGCGCAAACGGCGTTGTCGTTTGTTTTGCGGCGTGGTTTCCCCTAAATATTGTTCGGGTAACGCGTCCGCGGTTTTGAGCATAGCATACACTTCGTCGCCCGTTTTCAAACGGATTTTTAATTGCTGGCAAAGCTGCGCTGCTTCCGCTTCGATCTCGTTGCAGAGTAAAATTTTTTCCTTGCCCGTTTTTAAGCGGGAAAGGCTAGCGATTTCGTCGCTCGTGACGGGCGAAAAACGGAATTTGAGAAAATAAAATCCCGTTTCGGCGTGCAAGCGGAGCTTACCGAAGCGTTTAACCCGTTCGCCTTTGGAAAGAGCGGTTTGGAAAAAACTCGTTTTTTCTTCGTCCGAAGACAGCGCAAGATGCGTAAGCAGTTTTTGTTTTTGCGTTTCGTCCGATTTTTTTAGAAAGAGCCGGTTGCGCTTGCTTTGAAGTAACGCGCCCACGCCCATTGCGGCGAGTACGCCGCAAACGGTTGCAAGAAGAAAGGAAAGCCAAAGCGAAATTCCCAAATACCGAAACAGGCAAAGGGTAAAAAGTGCAGTGATAAAAAAAGTGAAAATAAGGTCGGAATAAAAAGCTGATTTTTTCATATACAGATTTTTGCCGATTTTTTCCCTTTCTAAACTTGAAAAAAATAAAAATATATAGTATAATGGTAAAAAGTGGAGATATAGGTATGAAAATCGGCATTTTTGGCGGATCGTTTGATCCCGTGCATACCGAGCATATTCGCGTGGCGCAAGCGGCTATAAAAAGCTTGGGCTTAAATAAGCTTTTAATTATGCCCGCGCATACGCCCCCGCACAAGGCGGGGAAAAGCCTTTCTCCCGATCACGAACGGTTAGAGCTTTGCCGTTTGGCGTTTGAAAATACAGCGGGCGCGGAAGTAAGCGATTACGAAATGCGCCAAGGCGGGACAAGCTTTACCTATCTTACCTGCGAGCATTTTAGAAACGCGTATCCGAACGCGGAGCTGTTTTGGCTCGTGGGGACGGATATGCTGCGGGATTTTCCGACTTGGAAATATCCGGAGCGTATATTGCAAAGCGTTACGCTTGCCGTGTGTGCCCGCAACGAAGCGGATGGGTGGATAGAAAAGGAACGCGCCGATTTTTTGCGCCGATTTGGAAAGGACTTTGCCGTAGTCGCCTATAACGGCGCGGCGGTCTCGTCCACGAAAATCCGCGTTTTGGCGGGGGCAGGTATGCGTTTAACGCCGTTCGTGCCCGAAACGGTAGAAGCATATATTCAAGAAAAACATATGTATGAAATAGTGGGAGCGAAAGAATCGCTTGCTTTGCAAAAGCCGTCGCGTGCGGAGCATAGTTTACGGGTTGCGCTCGTTGCTGCGACGCGTGCGGGGCGCGTGGGCGTGTCCGAGAAAAAAGCGATTGCCGCCGCGCTTTTGCACGATTGCACGAAAAATTTGCGTTTGGACGATCCGCTTTTACGCGGCTTCGAGATAAAAGACGAGTGGGGGGAAGTGCCCGATAGCGTGTTGCATCAGTTTACGGGCGCGTTCGTCGCGCAAACGGCGCTTGGGGTAGACGACGAAGAAATCATTGACGCCATTCGCTTTCATACGAGCGGGAAAGAGAATATGACCGCGCTTGGGAAGTTGATTTTTCTTGCCGACATGGTCGAAGAAGAACGAAAATACGACTGCGTGGATATTTTGCGGGAGCTGTTCTGGCAAAACGACGATGCGCTTCCGCCTGAAAATCGTTTGGACGCGTGTTTGGAACGCGCCCTGAAAGAAACGCTGTTATATTTGAAAAAAAAGGGTACAATAGTGTATACGTTAACCGAAAAAGCATACGCGTTTTACGCGAAGGGAGATTGTTATGGAAAGAAAAGAAATCAGCAGTAAAGAGCTTGCGCTCGCCGTTTGTAAAGCGCTTGCGGATAAGCGCGGCAAGGACATCGTCAGCTTGTACGTGCGTGAAAAGACCGATCTTTGCGATTACTTTGTAATCGCAAGCGGTAGCAACGCACCGCAAATCCGCGCAATGGGCGAACGGGTAGAAGAACTTGTCGAACGGGATTTGGGGCTTGTTCCCACCCGCACCGAAGGCGTGCGCGACGGGCGTTGGGCGGTCGTGGATTACGGCGACGTTATCGTGCATATTTTTAACGACGAAACGCGGCTTTTTTATCACCTTGAACGCCTTTGGACGGACGGCGGGAACTTGGTAAAGTTCGACGACGAAAAGGGTGAATTTGTTGAAGCGTAAATTTACTTAAAGCGGATTTCCTTGGGTTCGCTGTAATTTGTTTTCGCGCGTTTTTTGCGTTCAACGATATAATAAATAGGCTCTCTCTCGTTAGGGAGAGTTTTGGGTTGCGGCGGAGTTTCGCCGCTTTCCTTTTTTTCGTGCTTTTCTTGCTTGGTTAAGCTTTTTCGATAGCGTTGTCCAAGCCGCGCAAGCCGCGCGATATGTACGCCGAAAAAACAAAGAATAAAAAGCAAAATCAGCCAAAATATCCCCCAAAACGGGGAAACGGTAAGTAAAGCGTTCATAGGGAAAGTATACGAAAATTTTATCGTCATAAAATGGCTAAATTTGGAATAAACGCCCTGTCTTTGTCGCATAATCAAACTATGGAAAAGCAAACGCAACAAAATCAAGAACTTACCAAAGAAACCGCAAAACCGCAAACGGATAACGGCGTGCTTTTTTCTTCCAAGGACGCCGAAGAATACCGCGCGTACAAGCGTAGGCAAAAAATGACGGAGGTGAGCGGCGCGATTGCCCGTTCGCAATCCTGCTTAAACGGCAACGAAGACGTGCAACGGGTGTGCGAACGCGCCGTGCGACTTAAACAGGTCGCCGTGCGCTTACCGCTTACCAAGCTTTCGCAAGCGGCGTATTACCTGACGGGTAGCGAAGTGAAAATGGACTGCGTGGTGGGTGGAAACGGCGAAACGCTCGCCAAGGTCAAAGCCTACGAAACGCGGCTTGCCGTTCGCCGTCACGCGAAAGAAATTACCGTACCCGTTACGCCGTCTTTGCTCGATTGCTGTCGGTTTGGGGAAATCCGCCGCGAATTGAAACGCGTACGCCGTGCCGCTCGGAAAGCCGTTTTGAAAGTGCGCGTGGAAAAAACGAGCTCGCCAACGAGCATCGCAAGAGTGGCGCGTATTGCGAGCGAGATCGGCGCAAAATATTTCAGCGTGCCTTATTTTAAGGGCTGCGACAAGCTTCGGCTCGACCTTACGGGCGGGTGTTTATTAGAAGTATCGGGCGTGGAAACGGCGGAAATTTATAAAAAGCTCGTGGAAGTGGGCGTTTCGCGGATCGTGACCGATCGGGCTTGGGAAATTTATACCGAATGGATGAAGGAAGCAACGGAAACGTTCGTTCCCGCGCATACGCCCGCCGTTCAAGAACCCGCGACGGAAGAAACGGCGGCGGAACTGCCCAAATCCCGCGTGGAAAGCGGTATACCGCGCGTGGAAGCGAAAAATCCCGAAACGGATTATCATTGCCGTTTAGAAGGCTCGGATTTGAAATTTTTATAAGCGAAAAGACCGTCTTATCAAGACGGTTTTTTCGTATATTTTTTTATAATAGCGCATAGGATAAGGTATGAAAAAAAGTGTTTTTGCCGCCGTAGTAGCGGTGGCGGTAGGTTTTATAACGGCGGTGGTTTTATGCGTGCAAACGCTGTACGCGCCGCAGCCCGTTTTTTCGCAGGCGCAAGCGGGAATGACGGTCGTCGTGGACGCGGGGCACGGCGGAATTGACGGCGGCGTGACGGGTAAAAAAACGGGCAAAAAAGAGAGTGATCTCAACCTTGCTATCGCCTTTTGCTTAAAAACGGCGTTGGAAGACAAGGGCTTTTTGGTGGTTTTGACCCGCAAAACGGAAGCGGGACTTTACGACACCACGGCAAAGGGTTTTAAGAAACGGGATATGCAACGGCGCAGGGAAATTATCGAAGAAATCAAGCCCGATTTCGTGCTTTCTCTGCATCAAAATTTTTACCCGTCGCGTAGCTCGCGCGGGGCGCAGGTTTTTTACAAAAAAGGCTCGGCAAACGGCGAGCGGTTTGCTACGCTCGCACAAGAAAAATTAAACGGCTTATACGCGGGGCAGGGGGTTAAGGCTCGCAAAGCGACGGCGGGGGAATTTTTTATGCTCGATTGCTCCACCGCACCGTCGCTGTTGATCGAGTGCGGGTTCTTATCCAACCCCGCGGACGAAGCCTTGCTCGTTTCTTCGGCTTGGCAACGCAAGCTCGCTGAAACGGTCGCAAGCAGCGTTTTGGCGTATTTATCGAACGATATGGCTTGAAATCGGGTTGAAACGCTTGTCATTTCGATAGATTTATGTTATAATATAACATATCCTTTGCGCGTTGGCGACGGAGTGACGATATGTTGATGCAAAAAATGACGGAAGAAAAAGCAGCTTTGGAAAATCCCGTTACCTTGGCGTTTTTAGGCGACGCGGTGTTTTCGCTGTTCGTGCGCGAAAAACTCGTGTTATCCAAAACGGGTAAAGCGGCGGACTTTCAAAGAGCGGCTTCACGCGTCGAATCGGCGCGGGGACAAAGCGCGTTCGTGGAGCGGGTATTGCCGCTGTTTACCGAAACGGAAAATGCCGTTTACCACCGCGGAAGAAACGCGAAAAAAGCAACCAAAAGCAAAAACGCAAGCGCGGGCGAATACAGTCGTTCGACGGGCTTTGAAGCGGTGCTTGGGTACTTGTATCTTACGGGAAATTACGAACGCGTGAACGAGCTTCTGTCTTTGCTTAGCGACGAAGATTTACAAGGACGGGCGGCGGAAAAAGTATATAAACCATAAAAAGGAAAAGCATATGAAAACGGAAGGCAGAAACGCAGTTATGGAACTGCTGAAAACGGGAAAAAATATAGACAAGCTGTTGATTGAAAAGGGCGGACAAGGCTTTCTTGCCAACATTTTCGCGGAAGCGCGTAAAAAGGGCGTGCGCGTACAGTTCGTCGATCGGCAAGTCTTGGATAAGGAAAGCGTTACCAAAAAACATCAAGGCGTAATCGCGTTTACCACCGATTACGAATATTACGATTTGGAAGATATTATCGCTGAGAAAAAGAGCGAAAAGGGCGGTTTCGTCGTGCTTTGCGACGGGATTGAAGACGTGCATAATTTGGGGAGTATTCTCCGTGTAGCCGAATGTGCGGGCGCGGACGGCGTGGTTATCCCCAAATCGGGAAGCGCGTCGGTCACGGAAAGCGTTATCCGCATTTCCGCGGGCGCGGCGGAGCATATGAAGGTCGCGAAAGTGCCCAACTTAAACCAAGCGGTGGAAGCGTTGCAAAAAAACGGGTACTGGGTGTACGCTTTGGAAGCGGGCGGCGAAGATATTTATCAGGAGAAATTCGACGGGAATATCGCGCTCGTGGTCGGCGGGGAAGATAGCGGCGTAAAACGCTTAACCAAAGAAAAATGCGACAAAACGCTGTCCATTCCCTTGCAGGGCAAGGTAAATTCGCTCAACGCTTCGGTGGCGTTGGGGATTGCGGCGTACGAAGTGGTTAGAAATCGGTTGGGGTAAAAAGTATGCAAAAAACGGACGAAACGCTGGTTGTGGCGGCGCAAAAAGGGGATAAAATAGCGGAAGAAGAAATACTCGTCCGCTACCGTAATCTCGTCCGTTATTGTGCGCGTAAGTTTTTTTTGATCGGCGGGGAAACGGAAGATTTAATCCAAGAAGGTATGATCGGGTTATACCAAGCGATCGGCTCGTATAAATCGAGTGAAACGGGGGCTTCCAGCTTCAAAAATTTCGTGTTTTTATGCGTTTGGCGTCGGATCGTGGACGCGGTCAAAAAGGCGAGCAATAAACGGGAAATCATCGACGTGAGCTTGTCCGTAGAAGACGAATTGCTTTTTGCAACGAGCAATCCCGAAGAAAGCGTTATTCTCGACGACGATCGGCGGGAGTTGAACGTAATGATGAGCCGCGAACTGACCGATTTTGAGTTTAAGGTATTCAGTAACTATATGGACGGCGCGAGCTGCGCCGAGATTTGTCAGCTGACGGGGAAATCGCCCAAGAGCGTGGATAACGCCGTACAGCGGAGCAAGCAAAAATTACGCAAAGCCTTGAAAAATCAAGGATAAAGGAGAGAAAGTATGGCGTATTTGGCGTTATACCGAGCGTTTAGACCGACGAGCTTGAACGACGTCGTTCGACAAGAGCATATCGTAACGGTCTTAAAAAATCAAATCGCGACGAACAGAATCGGTCACGCGTATCTTTTTTGCGGTCCGCGCGGAACGGGTAAGACGAGTATAGCCAAAATTTTCGCGGCGGCGATTAACTGCGAAACCCCGATCGACGGCTCGCCTTGCGGGAAATGCGCGGCGTGTAAAGCGCTCGCCGATCCGTCTAATTTAGATATTTCCGAAATCGACGCGGCTTCCAACAACGGCGTAGACGAAATGCGTGATTTGCGCGAAAAGGTGCAATACCCGCCCGTAGCGGGAAGATTTAAGGTGTATATCATCGACGAAGTGCATATGCTTTCGACGGGTGCGTTTAACGCGTTGTTAAAAACCTTAGAAGAACCGCCCGCGCATGCGGTGTTTATTCTCGCGACGACGGAAGCGGCGAAAATTCCCGCAACCATTCTTTCCCGTTGTATGCGTTTTGATTTCAAGCTCATACCCCAAGCGGATTTGGAAGAACGCTTAAAATACGTGTTTGACAGCATCGGAAAAAAATACGAAGCGGAAGCGATTACGGCGATTGCGCGCGCAGGCGCGGGAAGCGTACGCGATATGCTTTCCATTGCCGACACTTGCGTATCGTATACGAACGGCACGCTCACCTACCAAGACGTAACGACGGTGCTTGGCGGGGCGGATTTCCAAGGCGTAGCGGCGTTTTGCGAAGCAATGCTTTGCGCGGACGCGGGAAAGGCGTTTGCTTGCGCGGAAAAATTCCTTGCCGCAGGCAAGAGCGTGGGCGTTTTGGTAAAAGACGTTATGAATTTCTTTAATTCCTGCGCGGTGGCAAAAATTTGTCGCGACGGAAAAAATATCCTTGCTTTGCCCGACGGCTCGTATGCGGAAGTGGAACGCGTGGCAAAATTAACGGACGGGCACGGCTTGCTCCGCGCAACCGAGATTTTTGCGGAAACGGAACAAACCTTGAAATATTCCGCTTCGCCAAGGATCTTATTTGAAACGGCGGTTTTGAAAGCGAGTATGCCCAAAGCCGATTACGATATCGAAGCCTTACTTGCGCGTATCTCCGCGCTCGAAGCGCGCGTAGAAAACGGCGTAGTCGTAGCAAACGACGGGGGCAGGGTTGCGGCGAATATCAAACCGCAGGAAGAAAAACCCGTCGTAAAGGAAACGGAATTGCCTGCATTAGAAGAAGCTCCGCCTGAAATGGAAGCCCCGCCCGACGAGATGGAAACGGGTGGAAACGTGTATTTCGACGCGGGATTTATTCCCGAAAAGAAAAAGGCGGAAGCGGAAAAGCCCGTCCCGCCTGCGACGGTGGCAAAACCGCAAAAAACGCTTACGGGGGACGCGAAAGCTACGTTCGGGAGTTTTTTGAGAAGCTTGCGTAAAACGGGCAAAAGCGGCGTTTTGTTCGCGATTTGTATGGATTTGGATTATGCGTACCAAGGGGAAGTCTTTACGTTGTATACCCAAAGCGAAACCATTTACCGTTCGCTGTCTAAACCCGAGCATCAAGAGATTATCAAGGCTTCGTTTGCGGCGATCGGGATTGACGAAAGCGGGTATACGGTTATGCTCAAAGGCAAGAAATCGGACGAGTTTAATCAAGGCTTGGACGAAATCCGTCAAACGTTCGACGGTGTGAAAATTGAAATCAAATAAACGATATAATCGGAGGAAAAACGAAAATGGCAGGATTTAAGGCTGGAAACAACAATATGCAAAATTTGATGCGTCAAGCGCAAAAAATGCAGGAAGAAATGGAAAAGACCGCGCAACTTTTGGACGACTGGGAAATCGTCGGTACGGCGGCGGGCGAAGCGGTCGTCGTGTATATGAACGCGAAAAAGATTATCAACGGTATCGAGCTTGACGAAAGTATCGTCGATCCCACGGACGTGGAAATGCTTGAAGACTTGATTATGGCGGCGATCAACGACGGTTACGCGAAAGCGGATAAGGTTTACGAAGAAAAAATGGGCAGATACGGCGATATGGGATCGCTCGGCGGTATGTTATAAGGCAGTAGGGTATGGAAATCTTTATCGAACCGATCGGGAAACTCGTCAACGAGTTTTCTAAATTGCCGGGAGTGGGCAAAAAAACGGCGCAAAGATACGCCTATAAAGTGATTGATATGTCCGAAGCGGAAGCGCGGGCTTTCGCCGATGCGATCGTGGGCGTGAAACGTAAGGTGAAATATTGCAAAATTTGCGGGAACTTCACCGAAGACGAAGAATGTTCCATTTGCC
Organism: Candidatus Scatosoma sp.; assembly: GCA_045614565.1. Lineage (GTDB taxonomy): Bacteria > Bacillota > Clostridia > Christensenellales > Borkfalkiaceae > Scatosoma. The sequence continues at coordinate 82,702 of JAZLDG010000053.1, forward strand.
GCGTTCGCGATAAGAGCGTGATTTGCGTTGTCAAAGAGCCGAAAGACGTCGCCGCGATTGAGAAATTGCGGGAGTTTAAGGGCGTGTATCACGTTTTGCACGGCGTAATCGATCCCCTTTCTGGCGTTGGACCAAACGATATCCGTATCCGCGAGTTGCTCGCTCGCATTGCCGAAGGCGGCGTGAAAGAAGTTATCGTTGCCACCAACCCCGACGTGTCGGGGGACGCGACGGCGATGTATATTGCCAAGCTGATAAAGCCGTTGGACGTGACGGTGACGCGGCTTGCGCACGGTATACCCGTAGGCTCGGAAATCGAATACACCGACGACGTGACGCTTGCGCGCGCGTTCGTGGAAAGAAATAAAATTTAGCGATGAGAAAAACGGCGTGTAAATGAATGGCATAAGCTCGTAAATAAAGAACTTAACAAAATCGGATATAGTTATAAGTTTTACTGGGATTAATCCTAATCGCAAAGCACTCGGCGGAAAGTCGAGTGTTTTTTTGTATAAATTTTCTTTGATTTTGACAAATTATAGGTATGGATAAGATTAGGATAAGCCAAAAAGAAGGTAGAACGCGGGACGAGCGGGAAAGCTGTTTTCCAAGCGCGCGTTTGGAAGAAAGGAATAAAAACAAGGGGGCAGGTATGCAATGACGGGGAAAAATCGGGATAATTACAATAAAAATTATATTGCTTACGTAAACTCGTTCGATCCGCCCACCGATCACACTAGAAACTGCTTTCGCGCGTTTATGGTAGGGGGCTTGATTTGCTGTATCGGTCAGTTTATCCGCTATATTTTGGAAAACGCGTTCGCGCTTTCCGGCGACGAGCTTGCGGGAACGACGAGCATTTTGCTCATTTTCTTGGGTACGCTTTTGACGGGGCTTGGCGTGTACGATCGGATCGGTAAAAACGCGGGGGCAGGTTCGATCGTGCCGATTACGGGCTTTGCCAACAGCGTCGCTTCCCCCGCTATTGAGTTTAAGACGGAAGGTATGGTGTACGGTATGGCGGCGAAAATGTTTATCGTCGCAGGACCTATTATCGTGTTCGGCGTTTTGGCGGGAACGCTCGTCGGCTTGATTTATCTTTTTTTGTGAGTGAAAGTATGCAAACGATCTTTTTTGAAAACAAACCGAGAATTATAGCAACGGGCACGATTGCAGGTCCGAAAGAAAAAGAAGGCGTGATCGGTAAATACGTGGATAAAACGCTTATGGACGATACCTTCGGCGAAAGCACGTACGAAAAAGCGGAGTGTAAAATGCTCACCTACGCCATCAATCAAGCGATTACGAACGCAGGCTTAGACGAAAAGGAAATCGATATGCTGATTTCGGGGGATTTGCTTAATCAAATTATTTCCGCGTCCTTTGCGGCAAGAGATTTCGATTTTCCGTTTTTGGGTGTGTACGGAGCTTGTTCCACGCTCGCCGAAAGCTATGCGATCGCGGCGGCGTTTATCAACGCAGGGTATGCGAAAAAAATCGTGGCGGCTACGGGCAGCCATTTTTCATCGGCGGAACGGCAATACCGTTATCCTTTGGAACTTGGCAACACCCGTCCGCCGCAAGCGCAATGGACGGTGACGGGTGCGGGGGGCGCGGTAATCGCTAACGACGGGAGCAATATCGCGATCACGGGCGCGACGCTTGGCAAGGTGGTTGATTTCGGGATTACGGACGTGAATAATATGGGCGCGGCAATGGCACCTGCGGCGACGGACACAATTTTGAATCATTTGCGCGATACGGGCAGAAGCGCGGATTATTACGACCTTATCGTGACGGGGGATCTAGGAGCGCTCGGCAGTCGGATTTTGAAGGATTTGACTTGGGAAAAGGGCGTTGATATACAAAAAAACCACGTCGATTGCGGGGAAATTATTTACAACGTCGTGGAAGACGAGTTCCAAGGCGGCAGCGGCGCGGGGTGTAGCGCGGTTGTATTCAATTCCTATATTTTTGATAAATTAAAAAAACGCAAGATTAACCGTGTATTGCTAGCGGCGACGGGCGCGCTTCTTTCAACCGTTTCCAGCGGTCAAGGCGAGAGTATACCTTGTATTTGCCACGCTGTGGCAATAGAGAACGTATAACCGTTTCAGGTTAAAAAGGGGGAATAATATGTTTGCACCGTATATAGAAATTTTTTGGGGATTTTTGAAAGCGTTTGCGGTCGGCGGGTTGATTTGTATGATCGCGCAAATCGTTATCAATTACACCGATTTGACGGCGGGGAAAATTCTCGTTACGTTTATGTTGGCGGGTGTCGTTTTGCAGGGCTTGGGCTTGTATCAATATCTCGTCGATTTTGCGGGCGCGGGAGCGACCGTACCTATCTCGGGTTTTGGGTATTTGCTCGCAAACGGCGCGATTAAAGGTGCGGAAAAAGGCGTTTTCGGCGCGTTTACGGGCGCGTTGTCAGCGGCAAGCGCGGGGATATCCGCCGCCGTGATATTTTCTTTTTTGATGGCGATGCTGTTTAAGTCCAGAACCAAGAAAAATTAAAAAAGAAGGCTCGGTGGTTTACTTCACCGAGCCGTAGCTTTTATTTCATTTTTATATAATCGAGTTTTTTCAAATTTTGATTGAGAAGCTTGATGAAATTTTCCCGATCGACTTCCGTCACCAGCTCGACGTGTCCGTCGTCGGAAAATTCCACGCGCGTTAAGCCCGGTTTGTCGTGTAAATCGACTTCCACTTTGCATTTTTTCGTTTTGAATAGTTCGGGATATACCAACGCGAATAACGCGCAAACGTCGTTGGTGGCTACCCGTTTGTCGGGGTAATTCGGTTCCCAGTACAAGCCGTACATATCGTACATAAATTTACCGATATCGTTCACCGATCGCAAGCCGTTTACGTACGCTTCGTCCAAATGCGCTTTTCTTCTGCCCACGTCCGACGGGAGCATAAGCAGGGGGATTTTGCTGTTAAGCACGATTTGGAATGCTTCGGGATCGCAGGAAATGTTAAAGGAAATATGGTCGGGATAGCCTTCCATTCCATAAGGCGAGCCGCCCATAAACACGATTTTAGGAATTTTTTCGATAATATCGGGGTGTTTTTGGAGAAGCACGCCCATATTCGTGTGCGGTCCAAGTACCAAAGGAATAATATCACCGTCACCGTTTTTCAAGACTTCGTATATGGCTTCTACCGCGTCTTGGGGCAAAAGCTTGCGGTTCACGGTGACAGGGGGCGTGTACCCGCCCAAGCCTTCTTTTTGGTGGATAAATTCCGCTGTTTCGCTCACGCGGTGCATTGCCGTCGCTTGCCCTTCGGCAACGGGAATATCCTTGCCGAGTACGTCTAAAATATGCAAAGCGTTCCGCGTAGCGGTTTTTATGGGAATATTCCCCACGACGGTAGTAAGCAACAAAACGTCCACGTTTTCGTCCGTGAGCGCGTAAATCAAACAAACACCGTCGTCTACCCCGGGGTCGGTGTCAATAATCAATTTATATTTTTTTGCGTTCATAAGAAAAGCTCCTATATTCAAACAATCCTATTTTATAGTATACAGCATTTTTGTTAAAATAGCAATACTTTTTTTTGATTTTTTATGCGGAAAGATTAGGTTTGTTGCCAAAGACGTCCGATTGTAAATACGCGTCGGGGATTTCGCCGACGATGACCGATTCGCCGACGAGTATTTCCGTAATCACCGCAAAATTTTCTGTTCGCGACGGCATAACGATACTAATATCCGCAACGACGTTTAGAAAAATGGAATGTTTGGTTTGGTTAATTCCCACGCTTTCAAAACTGGAAGAAAAATCGCAGGAAACGCTGCTGACGGGGATAATGCGGAACTGTATGCTCGGTCCTAAACCCGCAAACGCTTCAATTCCCGTGAGTGCGCCAAGCGGCACGGGGATTCCGTTCAAGCTTAAATTTTTGAGATTAGATTGTGAAATGGAAGCGGTGTCGCGGGCGATCTTGTTGATTTTTAACGGATTAGCGGCGACGCCGACAATTTTACCTGCTTCGTCGCGGGTGACGGTGACGAGATCTTCGTAGCGCATTTCGTCCGAGAGCGTATAATACACCGCGTCGTTGACGGCGACGGTCGTGCTTGCACGCATCGTCGCCTCGCTAATGGAAATAAGTACACGCGTAACGTTACGTTGGAAATATAAAAACAAGCCCAACGAAACCGCCGCCACGATGAGCAAAATCACGAACAAGCGTTTACGGGCGCGGCGTTTGCGGGGTTTGCGTTTCGTGGGGTATTTGGGTAAATCGTATTCGGAAAACCTGTTCATAGTCCGATTTCCCGTTTCAAGGCTTGTAAAATGATTTCGTTGCCCGCGTGAAAGGACGAAGCGTTTAATCGTTCGCGCAAAAGTTCGTTTGCTATCGTTTCGTCGATCGTTTCTTCTAATTTATTTAGGTCCTTTTGTGCCAAAACCTTACACAGTCCTTTTTTGCGGAAATAGTCGGCGTTTTGCTTTTGATCGCCCCGCGTTTGCCCTTCCAAGGGAACGAGAATAGCGGGCTTTTTCAAAGCGAGAAGCTCGAAAATAGTTCCCGCGCCCGCGCGGGAAAGAACGAGATCGGCGCAGGCGTACGCGCTACCCATATCCGAGACGAACTCTTCTTGACGGTAGTTTTTGAAGGTGCTTTTTACGACGTTACCCTTGCCGCAAATATGCAAAACGAAATATTTTTCAGTCAGCGTTTTCAAGCGTTTTCTCACCGCTTCGTTGATTGCCGCACTACCGCTTCCGCCGCCGAATACAAGCAAAACTTTTTCGTTAAAGCCGACGTTGAGCGTTCGCCGCGCTTCGGCGCGGGTACAAGAGAGTACGGCGCGTTTGATAGGCGCGCCGCTATGCACGCCGCGGCGGAATTTTTTTGCCGTTTCAGGAAAGGACGTGAACACCGTTTTACAAAAGGGCGAAGAAAGCCTGTTCGCAAGCCCGACGGAGAAATCGCTTTCGTGCGCGTAGCAAGGGATTTTCAATTTTTTCGCCGCTACGACGACGGGGAGCGAAACAAAACCGCCCTTGGAAAACACGATGTCGGGACGAAACTCTTTCAAACCCTTTTCGGCTTGCTTGACGGCACGGAAAAACGCCGCGGGAATGGTTAAATTGCGCTTAAAACCCGCAAACCCGCCGCCGCGGACGAGCTTTGGGCATTGCAGGGTATAATAGGGGATTTTCCATTCCGCTACGATGGACTTTTCAATGCCGTCCGTACCCATATAACAAACGTCCGTTGCGCCTTCGGAAAGGAGCTGTTCAATCAGCGCGATATTCGGCACGGTATGCCCCGCGCTTCCGCCACCCGTAAAGAGAATTTTTTTCATAATATCACCTATATATAGTATAGGCGCGCAAAAAATAAAATATGCCCGCGTTTGCGAGCATAGGATTTAGTATCGCGAAGCGATTTCTCGGGCGGTTTGGGCTACGCGGTCGCGCAAATCCTGCGGGGATAACACGCGGACGCCCGCGCCTAAACCTAAAATTTTTCGTACCAGCGTTTCGTCATTGGGCAAGGTCATTTCGGCGTACCATTGTCCGTTGATTTGTTTGAGATTTTCCCCGCCTAACCAGTCCTGCGCTTCCACGAACGCCGATTCGCTGACGGCGAGCCGTACGTCTACGCTTTCCGCATCCACCGTCCAAAAATTTAAGGGTATATCTTCGCGGGTGAAAGGGCGTTTAATGAAAATTTCTTCCGTTTTTACGCAAGAGCGGACGCGCCCCAAACGGAATAGCCGAAAATCCCGTTGCTTATAGCAAAAGGCGTATAAATACCAAACATTTTGCTTGAACACGAGCACGTGCGGTTCGATTTTTCGCAGGGTCTTTTCGCCGCTTCGCGAATGGTATTCGATTTCCACGACGTTTCGTTCCTTGATACATTCTTCAAACAACCGCAGCTTCTCGGAAAAGGCAATCGAATCCCCCCAAGTCCCGCCGTCTACGAGTATCGCGCCGATATCGCCCGAAAGCGCAAGGTCGCGCTGTTCGGCTTTGACTTGCGCCGAAAGCTTGCGCTTGGCTTGCATAAACCGTTCTTCGGGGAGCTGGGAATACATTGCGCCGAGCGCTTCGATCGCCGCTTCGTATTCGTCCTTGGTCATAAAGCCCTTGGGGAGCTTGTAATTGTCGGAAATGCAAATCCCGCCGTCCCGACCCCGTTTGACGTACAAGGGTACGCAAATGGAAAGTTCGTCAATATACCGATATACCGTGCGAACGGATAAATTAAATTTTTCGGCGAAATATACCGCCGTTACCTTGCGCTTTGCCAAAAGCTCGAACAGCATTTCCACTAAAATCGTAAATTTCATAAAAATTTTCCTCTTTTTTATGGCTCTGTCCCAACACTCGGTTGATTTTTGACGGAAAAACGCTGCAAAATACTGTGCGTTTTGCTCGGTTACAGACCGCTAGGGGTATGCGCCCTTACAAAACGCTTGTCTTTCTTGCGTTTTTCTCGTCAAATCGTGCAAAGCCCTAATCAACCGTTTATTGTGGCATCGCCTTTTTTTATAAAATATTTTAACATACCTGACAGAAACTGTCAAGTTTTTTGTGCTATACTATACGAAAAGGTGGAAAAAAAATTATGAAAGAAACAAAATTTGACGTATTTGTGGAAAGTTTGGAAGAAAAACGGTTTTTGGCGCGGAACGAAGCTATCAATCGCGCGCTTGATCTGTCCTTGCATACGAAAACGCGCGAAGAAGTGGTAAACGAGCTTTTTCAAGGCTTGACCTTTATCGTCGGCACGGGAAGTTTGCTCGCTGAAGAAACGGGGGAAACGCTTGTTTTTTAAGGCAATCCCGCGTAAAGCGCGTACAAACGCTTGACATTTTCAAGGAAAAAGTGTAAACTAACAAATAGCTAAACACAAGGAGAAAAGAAATGGCAAACGTAATGGACGTGCTCAAAGCAAGGGGCTTCGTCAAGCAAACGGTGTTTGAAGAAGAACTCTACGAAAAACTCGGCAAAGAGAGCGTACCTTTTTATATCGGTTTCGATCCCACGGCGGATTCCTTGCACGTAGGACATTTTATGCAACTTATTGCGATGCACCATATGCAACAGGCGGGACATAAACCGATTATTTTGATCGGCGGCGGTACGGCGATGATCGGCGATCCGTCGGGTAGAACGGATATGCGTTCGATGATGACGAAAGAGACCATTCGGCACAACGTGGAGTGTTTCAAAAAACAAATGTCCCGTTTCGTTAGCTTTGAAGGCGAAAACGCGGCGGTGATCGTGGACAACGGCGACTGGCTTTTGAATTTGAACTACGTGGATTTCTTACGGGAAATCGGCGCGCATTTCTCGGTGAATAGAATGTTATCCGCGGAGTGCTTTAAGCAACGCTTGGAACGCGGGCTTTCCTTCCTTGAATTTAACTATATGCTGATGCAAGCTTACGACTTTCTCGTGCTTTATAGAAAGTACGGCTGTCAGTTGGAGCTTGGCGGCGACGATCAATGGAGTAATATCCTTGCGGGTGCGAACTTGATCCGTATTAAGGAACAGCAGCCTGCTTTTGCAATGACCTTTACTCTGCTTACGACTTCGGACGGCAAAAAGATGGGAAAAACGGCGAAGGGCGCGGTTTGGTTAGACGAATACAAGACGACCCCGTACGAGTTCTATCAATACTGGCGAAACATCGACGACGGCGACGTGGAAAAGTGTATGAAGCTGCTCACGTTCTTGTCCGTGGAAGAAATCGAAGAGCTTTGCCGTTATAAAGACGAGCGTATCAATAAAGCCAAAGAAAGACTTGCGTACGAGCTTACCAAGGAAGTGCACGGCGAAGAAAAGGCGAATACCGCACAAAGCCAAGCACAAGCGGCGTTCGGCGGTGCGAATGCGGAACTTTTGACAAAAGAAGTTACGGATTGCGCGACGGTTGTCGACGTAATGGTAGCGGCGGGCGTTGCGAAGTCCAAGGGCGAAGCACGTCGATTGATCGAACAGGGCGGCGTTTCGGTGGACGAAAGCAAGGTTACGGACGCGAATATGCCCGTACCAGCCAAAGAGTTCGTTTTGCATAAAGGCAAAAAAGTGCATTTGAAAATTATCGTAAAATAAGTAAAAGGCGGCGTTAGACCGCCTTTTTTCAAAGGAAAGTATATGGAAAAAGCAGTACGTACGGTGTACGCGCCGTACGAGAGCGAAAAAATCATAGAAAAATCTCGGTTTATCACCTATTGCGCGCACGCGGAAAGTGAAGAGCAGGCGCGGGCGTTTATCGCGCAAATCCGTAGCCGACATTCGCTCGCGACGCACGTTTGTTTTGCGTTTATTGTGGATAAGCTGGGGAATTTGCAACGCTTTTCTGACGACGGCGAGCCGCAAGGCACGGCGGGCGTACCGATGCTCGAAGTTTTGAAATCCAAAAAGCTTTTTGAAACGGTCGTAGCGGTCGTGCGGTATTTTGGGGGCGTGAAGCTCGGTGCGGGCGGGCTTGTCCGCGCGTATTCTTCTTGCACTGCGGAATGCTTGGACGGCGCAGAGATCTGCGTTTTAGAAGTTTGCCAAAAATTATTCGTGGAAGTGGATTATACGGGACACGATAGCGCGCAAAAATACTTTTCAACGCATACCTGTACCCTGCTTTCTACCGATTACGGAGAAAACGTGCGCTTCACAATCGCCGTCAAAAAGACGGAAACGGCAACTTTTTTAAGCGGACTTGTGGACTATATGCAGGGCAAGGTAAAAACACAAACGGGCGAAGAATATTACGCCGCGTTTAAGGAGTAAAGATGAAAAAAATTATAGCCTATTTTCTTTGCTTCCTTTCGTTGTTTTTTTGTGCTTGTAGTGTGAACGCTGAAAATTCTTCACATAGCTCAAACGGGTCAACGGTGAGTGAGAATAGTCAAGAAAGTCAAAGCCAAAACGGCGAGCAGGAAACGGACGGAAAAAGCAAAGCCGACTATATACACGTTTCTTTTGACGACGTTCGCGTTTGTTTTGAAAATCTTGCCCAAAAACGATATGCTTGCTTATGGGACGAACCCTTTTTTGCTTGGTTAAAAACCTTGCACGAAGATTACGGGGCAAAATTTAGTTTGTTCACTTATAGCGACGTTTTACGCTTAATGGATAATCGTTACGCGACGACGTTTTCGGCGGTTTCGGAGTGGTTAAAAATAGGCTTTCACGCGGATACGTCGGGGCATAATTTAAGTGATATATCCTATGAAAAGGGGAAGTCTTATTGGACGGATTTCGTGGGAGAATTGCAACGAATTACGGGTGGAGCGGATAATTTTGACCGTATGCCGCGTTTGGAGTTTTTTAGCGGTAGCAAAGACGGACTTTGCGGTATGCGTGACGCGGAATACGGCGCGTTGGGTTTTTTAAGTGCCGACGATAATCGAGCGGCGTATTATTTAGACGAGCTTACGTTGGAATATTTGTATACCAACGACAAAAGCAAGGACGAAGTAAACGGCTTGACGTTTTTTGCCACGGACGTACGCGGGGACTGGTTTGCTGAAAACTTTACTTCCACGAACGCCTACCGAAAACCGATTAAAAATACGGTATATGAAGAATTGAGATATCGTGAACGGACGGCGGCGTTCGACGGGGCTTGGAAAAGCATTATTTTTTTTACGCACGAATGGCAAATTTATGACGGTCAAGCGTTGAATGAAAACACGGCTTGGGTTACGGACGTTTGTCGGTATGCGCAAGGATACGAAATTGCTTTCGCATATCCGCAGGATAAAATATGAAACGATATTGACAAAATTAGGAAATCGTGATACAATAAATAAAAAGGGGTAAAGCTATGAAATATTGTAATCTTCGTGGTATTCACGCTTCGCGGGTGGTAATGGGCTGTATGCGGATTGCCGACAAGCCCTTGCAGGAAACGGAAAATTTAATCGTCGAAGCGGTACGCTCGGGTGTAAACGCCTTTGACCTTGCCGATATTTACGGTAAGGGGGATTGCGAACGCATTTTCGGCGTCGCCGTCCGTGATTTGGGGCTTGCCCGTAAGGATTTCATTATTCAAACCAAATGCGGGATTCGCAAAAACGAAAAGGGGAACTGGTATGATTTTTCCAAGGAACATATCATCTCTTCCGTGGAAAACAGCTTAATCCGTTTGAACACTGAATATTTGGATATATTCTTGTTACACCGTCCCGATACGCTCGTCGAGCCGTTGGAAGTTATGGAAGCGTTCGACAGGCTTCGCGGCGACGGCAAGGTGCGCGCCTTTGGCGTGAGCAATTTCTCCGCGTTGCAAATCCAAATGCTGGAAAGCTGCGGCGTGGACGTTACGGCGAATCAAATGCAATTTTCGCTCGGGCATACGCCGCTTGTGGACGCGGGTTTTAACGTGAACACGCACAAGGACGACGCGGCGGTACGCGCGGGCGGTACGTTAGAATATTGTAGAATGAAAAAAATCGCGTTGCAGGCTTGGTCGCCGATGCAGTACGGATTTTTTGAAGGTACGTTCGTGGGCAACGAACGCTTTGCAAAGCTCAATACGGAATTAGACGCGCTCGCCGAAAAGTACGGCGTAACGCCGTCGACGATTGCGGTGGCTTGGATTTTGCGCCATCCCGCGTTTGCGCAGGTGGTGACGGGTACGACGAACGTAGAAAGAATGCGGGAAGCTTGCGCGGCGGCGGATATCGAGCTTACCCGCGAAGAATGGTACGCGCTCTATCGCGCAACGGGGAAAACGTTACCGTAAGTTATACGCGCGTACGGGTAATATAAAAGAGAAGCGGCGTAAACTTGTGCAAAGTATACAAACGCAAGGGACAAGTTTGGTGATTTTGTCTATTGTATTTTTTTTGCAAATATAGTAAAATAATAGTATCGAAAAATATGTAATCCATTTGGAGGAAAAGATTATGTCAGGACTTTTACTGAAAGGCATTAACAAAGTATACCCTTCCGGCGTACAAGCGGTATTCGATTTCTGTCTCGATATTAGAGATAAGGAATTCATCGTTTTGGTAGGACCTTCCGGTTGCGGTAAATCCACTACGCTTCGTATGATTGCAGGTCTCGAAGAAATTTCTTCGGGCGAATTGTATATCGACGGTAAGCTTGTAAACGACGTCGTTCCCAAGGACAGAGATATCGCGATGGTATTCCAAAACTACGCGTTGTATCCCCATATGTCCGTTTACGATAATATGGCGTTCGGTTTGAAGCTTCGTAAAGTACCCAAGGAAATCATCGACCAAAAGGTTAAAGCGGCTGCGGAAATTCTCGGTATCACCGATTATCTTTCCCGTAAACCCAAGGCGCTTTCGGGCGGTCAACGTCAACGTGTTGCGCTCGGCCGTACGATCGTTCGTGAACCCAAGGTATTCCTTCTCGACGAACCTTTGTCCAACCTTGACGCAAAGCTTCGTGCTTCGATGAGAACGGAAATTTCCAAGTTGCACGCGCGTCTTGCTACGACGTTCATCTACGTTACCCACGATCAAGTCGAAGCTATGACGATGGGTACGCGTATCGTCGTTATGAAAGACGGCTTTATGCAACAGGTAGATACCCCGCAAAACCTTTACGATTATCCCGTAAACTTGTTCGTTGCAGGCTTCATCGGTACGCCGCAAATGAACTTCTTTAAGGATTCCACGTTAAGCTCGTCCAAGGGCAAGGTATACGTTGAATTTACGGGCAACAACAAGATTTTGCTTCCCAAGTCCGTTGCGGCAAGAATTAAGAACATTAACGAATATTTGGATACGGGCAAGAAGATTACGCTCGGCGTACGTCCCGAAGATATCCATCAAGACCAAATGTTCATTTCCAACTCGCCTGAAACGGTTGTAAACGCGCGTGTCGAAGTTATCGAAAAACTCGGTGCGGAAACGCAAATTTACTGCGAACTTGACCACGAAGGCAAGGAAAGCTCGGTTATCGACAACTCTACGCAAATGATCGCGAAGATTTCCAGCCGTGCGGTAGTTGCGCTTAAAGACATTATCGAACTTGCGTTCGACGCACATCACATTCATATGTTCGACGGCGAAACGGAAGCTACGCTTCTTGAAAGAGACGAAGGCTATGAAGTCATCGAAGAAAATGCGGAAGGCTCGGCGTTCGTTCCTCCTACACCGCAAGAAATGCGCGCAAGAATCGACGCGGCTCGTATCGTGACGAAAGAAATGAAAGCGCAAGCGAAAAAGGACGCGAAGATGGCGAAAATGCAGGCGAAGAAAGCTGCTGCGGAAGCCGCTGCTGCGCCCGTAGAAGAAGCTCCTGTGGAAGCTCCCGTAGAAGAAACTACGACGGAAGAAGCTCCCGCGGAAGAAAATAAAGATCAAGAATAATCAACGTTAGTTTTTCATTTTTGTACCTCATACGCAACGCCCCCTTGTGAAGGCAAGGGAGCGTTGTATTTTTTTGTAAATCCGTTTTTTACGCGATACTTTTGAATAGTCGTACGGCAACGGCGGTCATATCGTCTTTGGCTACGCCGCCGTAGGCGCATAAAGCTTGATCTAACAAAAGATCGACGAGCTGTTGCGGGTTATGTATGGGGATACGCTTTAACGCGTCGTACAAATCCGTCGTCGAGCCGAACGCGCCCGTGATGCCGTCGCTTAAAAAGAGCAAGGTATCGTTTTCTTGCAGGGTATAGGAAGCGGCGTCGGGGTGGAGCGAGTCGAGTATGCCGAGCGGTAAAGAGCTGCCTTCTAAAACCTTGACGGTGTTGCCCGACAAAATAAAGCCGACGGGCGAGCCGATTTTCACGATATCCGCTTTGCCGTCGTCCAAATCCACGACGGCAATATCCACGCAAGCAAAGGTTTCTTCTTTGCTGAACGTTAAAAGCTTGTTAATGGTGGAAAGTACGGACTCGGACGGCATTTTGGCGCGGTAAAAGCTTTCCAAAAGGGAAATGGTGCTTTCGGAGATACGGCGGGCGTATTCTCCGCTCCCCATACCGTCCGAAAGAGCGACCATAAACCGTTTTTCGTCGATTTTAATGACCGAATGGGTATCCCCGCTTGCTATTTCCCCCGATTTTTTTGCCGAAGCCACGCCAAACGCCGCGTCGTAATAGGGCTTTTTGCGTAAAATACAACAAAATTTATCCCCCGAGAGTGTAATACGTTCGGAAATCATCATAGGCGTAGCAAATAAGTGCGAAGCGACGGCGGCAATCTTTTTCACGTCCGCTTTGCCGAACGTGACCAAGGAAAGCGTCGGGTTTTCTTCGTCGCCGTAGGCAAGCACTTCCGAGCAAACGATCCCTGCACGAAGTAGGGCTACATTCAACGCACGTTCCTTTTCCGTGTAAATGCGTAACGGCTCGCTTTGTTCAAGAGCAAGATTACGCAAAATTTCGCTTACACCCTGTGCTTGACCCGCAAGTAACGTCCTGCCCGAAGCAGCGTTTTCCGTTTCCGTCATATATCGCGCATAATCGCCGATTTGCCGATTGACGGCGTAAAGCACGTTGCTTTGATTGACACAAATTTCCGCAAGTCGCTTGGGCATATCAATCAGGCTGACCTTGCCTTTCAAACACCCCACCGTTACGAGCTTTTCCAAATCATGCGGAACGCCCTTTCGCGCGCAAGCGCGATATTGCGGACAGCCCTTGCACGCTTCTTCTATAACGCACGCGCGTATGTATTCTTTCGCGCCCGTTTCCGCTTCGGTCGTGCCGAGCGCGGAAAAGGTCGTTTGTATTTCGCGAAATACCGCGGCGATTTCAAAGAGCTGTTTCCCGATCGCTGCACGATTTCTGTTGATCGCAATCCGTGAAAGGTGTTTTTCACGGTAATATACCAAGCGATTTTCCATTTCCCGAATAAAGGGCGTGGGCAAAAGAATAAAAAACAGCGCGGGGAGCGTAGCGGAAAGTATGGCTTCTACGAGATGGTTTGCCGAATACGAATATAATCCGTCCGCGTACCCGTAGGCGAAAAATACGGCGAGAAGCGCACACGCCGCGCCCAAACGCCCCGTTTTTATGAACAAGGTCACGGCGATTCCGTAGACGAAAAACCGTTCGGGCGAAAGCCCAATAACGAGAAAGGGGGGTAGGGAAAGTACGAACGCGCATACGAGTGTAGACGCGTCTTTGGTTGCGCAAGCAAAGACTAACAAAACGAAAAAGGCGATACCCAGGTATGCGTTCACGCTCAACAATCGGCAAATTCCTACACCCACGGTAACGAAAAATAACACGCAAAAAACAAGTTCTTCGCCCTTTAATCGACATTTCAAAAATTTCTTTACGAGCGCGTTGATAGCGACGGAAAAAACGGCGGCAAGTAGAAAAATTGCGGCGGCGATGATGATTTTTTGCGGGATTGCTCCTAACGCCGCGATAAAGGATAGCGGTGGTGCGTAGGGTGTGAACGGCGCGAACGCCACGAAACCGCCGAGCGCAAGGGAGAGTGCGAGCAAGGGAAATAATCCACCGCGCGTATTGCCTGCTTTTTCGTAGCGGCTACGGATAAAAAATCCGCCGACGAGCAGCAGACTTTGCGCCGCGGCAAGCAAAATATCCGTCAAATCAAAATGAAATACCGCAACCAAAAAATAGGTGCAAGCGGCGACGACTGGGGATAATCCCGCGTTTGGTAGGGCGTAGACGAGTGCGAGTGCGAGCGGCTCGGCGTTGTCGCCGACGTAACGTAAAAACAACGCCGCCGCGCCGAATAGGAAATAAAGTAAAACGCGGGTTAAATCCGTTTTTTTATGCGTATACATAATAATCTCCGTTTAATAAATCGTTTGAGCATTAGTATACAATGAAAAAACCCGCCGAAATTGTCCTTTTTTGCGGGAACGGCAGGTTTTTTGTCAGGCTAATTAAAATCCAGTTTTGATGATATTGAATTGTTTAACCTTGGATTTCGTTTACGTTGAAACCTAAACTTATTAGAATGGCGCGGTTTACGAGCGACATCGTAGACGGCGGTAATTCGCCGATGCGTTCTTTTAGACGCCGTTTGTCAAGCGTACGAATTTGTTCTAAAAGAATGACGCTTTCTTTTGCTAGCCCGAACGCGGGCGGAAGCTCGATATGGGTGGGCAATTTCGCTTTATTGATTTTGCTCGTGACGGCAGCGGCGATAATCGTTGGGGAATACTTGTTACCGACGTCGTTTTGTACGACGAGTACGGGGCGTATGCCCCCCTGTTCGCTACCCACTACGGGGGATAAATCCGCATAATATAATTCACCGCGTTTTACGTTCATCTCACTTACCTCTTTTGAAAAACGGACTTCCCTTGCTATATCGTATGTAGGAAAGGCTTTTTTCGTTACAAAGTATAGCCAACGCGCGTATTTTTTATTCATACCATTGACAAAAAACGGAAAATATGATAAAATAACGTAAAGATCGTTTGGGGGAGAGAGAAAGATGAAAAAAGAAGCCAAAAGATTTGATATGTACCGTAGACCGAATAAACCGAAATGGTACTTAAAGCTCGTGGAATACGTCGCCGCACCTTTTTATATGCTGTTTAATAACGCGCACGTAAAAACGGACAAAGCGGTGAAGGAGCTGAAAGGACCGTACTTGATTTTGTCTACGCACGCTTCGTTTATGGATTTCCCGATGGTTGTAAAAGGGATTATGCCCCGCACGACGGGTTGGGTTATGTCGGTGGAAGAATTCCGTCGCGGCGACTGGCTGATGTACGGAATCGGCGGTATGCCCAAGCGTAAATTTACCCACGACATCGTGACGGTAAAACATATTTTGCGCTATTTATTGCGTGATAAGCATACTTGTACGCTTTATCCCGAAGCCCGTTTCGAGTTTGCGGGGATCAACGAACAGCTGGACGGGGCACTCGGCAAGCTTTGCAAAAAGGCGAAAGTACCCGTCGTAATGTGCAAGGCTTACGGAAACTTTATCAATTCGCCGCAATGGAGCAAGCACCCCTATCGAAAAATTCGTCAAGAAGCGCATATTTACGTGTTGCTGACGGCGGAAGAAGTGGCAAGCTTGCCCGCGGAAGAAATTCAAGCGCGGATCGAAAAGGCGTTTGAAAAGGACGAATATAAATGGCAGGTGGAAAAGGGCTATCATACCAAATGCAAGCAACGCGCGGACGGCTTGTACCGTATTTTGTATAAATGCCCTGCTTGCGGCGCGGAATTCAAAACGAACAGCCAAGGTATTCACCTTTGGTGCGAAGAATGCGACGCAAAATGGGAAATGGACACGTTGAGCCGCTTAAAGGGCGTGAACACCGACGCGGGTTTCTCGCATATCCCCGACTGGTACCGTTGGGAGCGGGAAGAAGTAAAAAAAGAAGTTGTTGCGGGAACGTACCGTTTTGAAGACGACGTACGCGTGGAAGATTATTATTCGACGCGCGTGGGCTTCGTGAACGCGGGTAACGCGCACGTGGTGCACGATGAAAACGGCTTCACCTTTGAAGGCGAAGTGGACGGAAAACCGTTTAAGCTCAATAAGCCCGTTTCTTCTATGTACTCCGTACACGTCGAATACGATTTCTTAAACCGCGGCGACGCGTTCGATATTGCTACGGACGAAACGAGCTATTTTATGTTCTTAAAAACAGCGAAAAATTACTTGACCAAAATGCATTTTGCGCAAGAAGAGCTGTATAATTATCACGTTCGCGGTATCGGAAAAAATTAAGATAAAAAAACAAAATAAAAAAGGCAGGTATGCGATGGAGCATACCTGCCCTTTGGTTTATTGTGTTAAATTATGCAGCGTGCGTCTTTTTCGGGAAGGGAATCGAGTTCCTTTTTCTTTTCTGTGTAGCCTGCTTTTCCAAGAAGTGCAAAGGTTGCTTTTTTGCCTTCTTCAACACCGGGCTGATTGTAAGTATCGATATTCAAAAGCGCGCCTGCAAAAGCAGTATCGTACATAAAGTACATTAAAAGTTCACCAACGGTTTCTTCGTTAACGGAAGGCATATAGATGGTGAAGTTGCTTCTTCCTGCCTTTTTAAGAGCGAACTCGGTAGCCTTTCTTTCGGCATTGATAAGTTCGTTCATGGTATGTCCTTTAAGGAAATCGCAAGCATCAATTCCTGCATCTGGAATAACTACTGAAGAACGATAATCGTCAACGGCAATAAACGTTACAACCTTATCGAAAGGTCCTTCGGTGTAAAGTTGAACCTGGCTGTGTTGATCGGTTACGCCAAGCGCTTTTGCAGGAGTTTGTCCTGCGTAAATCTTGTTGCCGGCATTATCAATTTCTTTACCTAATGATTCAGCCCAAATTTGACAATAGAAGTCGGACATAAACTTTAGGCTGTCGGCATAAGGCATAAGAACGGAGATATTTTTGCCTTGTTTCATAGACACCCATTTCAAATATGCAGACATAAGAGTAGAGTTTTGCATAATATCGGGGTTTTCGCATGCTTTAGCCACGTTAGCCGCCCCTTTGAGCATTGCCTTAATATCAAAACCAAGCACAGCAAAAGGAACTAATCCTACAGGACAAAGAACGGAGAAACGTCCACCTACGCCTTTTTGTACGTCGTAAATTTTGAAACCTTCCTTGCTTGCAATGTTATAAAGAGTTCCCTTTCCTACGGTGGTGGTTACGATAATATGTTCTTTTGCTTCTTCACCAAGTTGTGCCTTTAACGCATCATAAAGAATAAGGAATTGCGAAAGAGTTTCACTTGTTTCGCCACTCTTTGTAATCACGTTGAAGTAAGACGTTTTCAAATCCAAAATATCCAAAAGTGCAGTCATTCTTTCGGGGTCAACGTTGTCTTCGACGTAAAGTTTGGGAGCGTTACGCTTTTGTTTGGGAAGTTCGTTATGGTGTAAGTGCAAAAGTGAAGTTGCTACTGCGAGTGGGCCTAACGCGCTTCCTCCGATACCGAATACTACGAAACTTTCCGCTTTCTTGCCAATATTTCCGCAATAGGAAATAATTTCGTCAAGATAGTCGTCGGACACGTAAGGAAGATTGCACCATTCCTGCCAACCCTTGCCACGATTGTCCATAACCGTTTTGTGTGCAAGTGATATTGCTCGTGCATCTACTGCAATCAAGTTCTTGTCTACGCCTTCTGCACCTACAGAATCGGTCAACATATTGTTGAAGTCAAATCTTAATTTCATGGTTTGTATATTTTCTCCTTAAAAAGTTTTTCTTCGTTTTTTACATTATAACGGCGAGGTTTGAATTACTCTTTCCCCGCCGAGATTATCTTATTTCGTTTTTACGCCATTAAACAACGGTTTCAATAAGTCCATAGTCCTTGTCGTTTCTTAAGTATAAAACGCAGGTGTTACCCGTTTCCTT
>JAZLDG010000054.1:0-1668 GCA_045614565.1 Candidatus Scatosoma sp.
TCCCCGACGTGGTTATTACGAAGAATGCGGCAGGCGAAAAGCTTTCGTTGAGCCAAGCGAACGTAGACATCACCGTGAAAGCGGGGGATACGCTCGTGACCGATTATACGACGGACGGGAACGCGATTACGTTTGGCAATACGGTTGCGGACGGTACGGAGCTTACGGTGACGCTTGCGCCGAGATATGCGATCTTCAAAGGACAAAATCTTACGTTTACGTTCAAAGTGAACGAAGGCGTGAACGTGTATACGAGCGAACAGCTCCGCGTAGCGTACGAAGATCCGAACGTAAGCAATATTAACGTGCTTCGTAACATTAACGCGGAATTGATTGCGGAACGTACGAATACGACGGGTGTGGGCTCTAAAACGAACGGTAACGATAGCTATACCGTTACGAAAGAATTTACTTCACCTATAAACCCTGATGGCGGCGCGGGTGTTTACGACCGTGTGTCGGGTAACTTGGCAATCAACGGTAACTACTTCACGGTAAACGGCGGTAATATTCCGCTTGTGGATAACCGTGACGGTGACAGAGGCTTTAACGTATGTCAAAACGGTAACGTTTTGCATAATGTGCAGTTCGCGCTCTTTAAGTTCGGTAAAGACGATAGCGATATAAGCGATAAGCTTACGATGGAAAACTTGAATATTATCGGTAACTTCAATAAAGCGACGAACACGGAAAGCGATTACACTATTAACGACAAAAAAGCGTTGATTATGAGCGGCTCGTTTATCGGTGTTTCGGTGAGAAGCGGTAACCTTTATATGGATAACGTAACGGCGAGAAGATGTCTGTTCGGCGTGGCTACTTACGGTTTGAGCCCGAAGAAGACGACGAATACCGAAACGAATTCGTTGCACGCGTCCAGCGTATACGCAAAAGACTGTATTTTCGAAAATAGCTGGGCGAACAACGTGTATACGTGGGGCTTTGGTAAAGTTACGCTTGACAGCTCGTTTGTAGGTGCTTCGAGCGGTGCAGCTATCCATTTCGACTCGCTTCCGAGCGTAACGCCTGTGAACTGCGCGTTGGATATGATTAACGGCACGAAAGTAGAGAACTGGGTACTCGGTACGGAAACTTGGTTTGACGTATATAACGTATCGGCGATTGTTCCTACGCTGAAAACCGAAGTGGAAGGTGCGGTTTCCTATTATAGCCAGGCAAAGAGAACGATTATTAAGAACGGTACGGATAACCCGAAAGACCAATACGTGAACTTCATATTGCTTATGAAGAGCCCCGGGGATAGTTCCGAATGGATAAAAGGCACGGGTGATGATATTGGGCACGGTTCGGTAGACGTGAATATGGCTATGTTCGATTTGGTGAAAGCGCAAACAGACCCCACGAACGCCGGCTCGCCTGACAACGACTACGTCAAATTTGCAAAAGATATGACCGCGCTTGGTTTTGGTTATATGGAAGGTATCGTAGGTATCGTCAATGCAGGTTAATAAAACGTAACGCATAAAACGTAACGAAAATGCGCCCCTTGCTTCGGCAAGGGGCGTTGCTTTTTATTGCTTTATGCGTCGTTACGCCGTTGCGTTACCGAAAAGAATATTCCGAAAATCGGTTGACAATAAACTAAATAAGAGATATAATTAAATTAGCATTATTTAGGGATTTACCAGTATGCAACAGTTAATGGAA
>JAZLDG010000055.1:0-1343 GCA_045614565.1 Candidatus Scatosoma sp.
ACGCAACGAGTACAAAAACATAATTGTTTCGCGTATGTCAAGCAAGACACAAAACAAGGACGGCGGCAACTATACGAAAACGTATCAAGACGAAAGCCACGACGTTGACGAGGAAAACGGAAATTGCGAGATCGCCGAAGCCTGTTGGCGCGGTATGTCAACGAAAGACGATCCGTTATTTATAAATTGCACGACACAAGGCTTTTCTCGTGACGGCTGTTATCTTGATAAAAAGATTGCACACGCAAAGGCGGTTATCGAGGGCGAAAGCGACGATATACATTTTTTGCCGTTCTTATTTGAGCAAGACAGCGAACAAGAGATTTGGCAAGACGAAAGCAGTTGGGAAAAGTCAAACCCTTCGTTGCGGTACGGCGTTAAAAAATGGTCAAAATTACGCCGCGACGTTGACCTTGCAAGAACCGACAAAGAAGCGCGTTTACATTTGCTTTGTAAAGATTTCAATATCAAGCAAAACAGCGCGCAAGCGTGGTTACGGTCGGAAGATTTCACGTATATACAGGATCAAAAGAGCCTTGAAGATTTCCGCGGCTGTTTCTGTCTTGCGGCGTTGGATTGCTCACAAACAACCGACTTGACAAATTTAAAATTGTTGTTTATGCGGGCGGGCGATCCGACAAAATATATATTTAGTCATTATTGGATACCCGAAAGCAAGTTGACCGATACCGCCGACAAAGCCGCGGGCGCACGGTATGAGGAATGGGCGCAAAAAGGTTATATAACAATACAACGCGGCGCAAGTATTATTGATTTGACCGAAGTCACAAAGTATATAGCAAGGTTGAAAGAGCAATACAACATACGCGTTTTAAAATGCGGTTACGATAAAGCGTACGCGCGCGAGTTTGAAAAGAGTATTGACGATCTAAGCCCGACAATACGCGAACCGATCAACCAAAAAGTTATGTCAACCCCGATGAAATGGGTTGAACGTGATTTTACGAACCGCGTTATCAATTACGGCAACAACCCCGTTGACGCGTGGTGCGTCGGTAACGCCTGTTGCTATATCGACGGACACGAAAATTACAGTTGCAAGAAGTCACAAGCAAGCAAACGTATTGACGGTGCGATCGTATTTATAATACTTTACGCAACCTTGTTAAAGTTTAATACGGAATTTCAAAACGTTATAAAATAAAGGTGATAAAATGGGTATTTTTGATTTTTGGCGCAAGAAAGAAAAGCCGCGCGGGTTGATATATGCCCCGACGAACAACGGTGCGCCGCCGTTTTATACGTCGTTCGGTGAAAATGTTTACGCGTCGGATATTGTAGTGCAATCTATCCGTTGCAAAGCAAACGAATTTAAGAAACTT
>JAZLDG010000056.1:0-9631 GCA_045614565.1 Candidatus Scatosoma sp.
ATCCGATCATCACTTTTCTCATTCCCTGTCCATACTTTCTCACATCATCACCCATTATTTTTTATTGTATTTCGCAAAAAAACGGATAAATTCCGCTCACGCGCGCGTCATTATACGCTATCATACCTATTTATTTTATCACTTTCTATTTAATAAGTCAATAGGTTGATGAAAAAAATATGATATTTCATAGAATTTCATAGAAAAAATAAATTTTTTCGCGATTTTTCGCCAAAAAATTCAGCGCACCGCTTGGTGCGCCTTCTTGTTGGCTGCCCATTTAAGCAGTTATCCGAACACGCTTTTACGTGTTCGGATAGCTCATAGATTGGCTGGGGATAAGTGATTCGAACACCCGAATGACGGAGTCAGAGTCCGTTGCCTTACCGCTTGGCGAATCCCCAAGATGTAGGAAATTTCCTTTCCGTTTACGAGCGTTATTTTATCAAACTTTTCGTCTTTTTGCAAGCATTTACGACCGCTTTTATAAAGTTTTTTGCAATTTTCGTAAAAAAAAGTTTTTCTATTTCCTTTTTCGACCGTTATGCCGCAGTATAATCTTTAATAAAAAGGAGATTTCTTATGTTACTTTCTAATATCGTCGGTAAAATCGTATACGCCAACGGCGAAGCACGCGGCGTGTGTCTTGGCGTGGGCATTTCTTTGAAAACCAAAACGCTCAAATATCTTTTATGTTCCGTTTTTTCAGCTTCCGCTCCGCAAAATAAACAAGCGGATTTCGTCGTAAACGCCGCTTGCGTGCAAAGCTTTTCCACAGACGGGATCAAGCTTTCGCATCTTCGCCCCGTCGTGCCGAAAAATTGTATAAAGTTCTTTCTCGGCGCGCCCGTCTATCTTGAAAACGGTATATTTTCAGGAAAGCTCCGCGATTTGGAATTTCACGGCTTTAACGCCACCCGTTTATTCACGGACGGCAACGCCTGTTTTCCGCTCTCTTGCGTAATCGCGGTGTCCGACGCCGTTATTCTGCGAAAAGCACCGCCATTCCCGCTCGGTCAACGCATACCTGCCCCCATCCTTTTGCAATTTTCCGAGAAAGAAACCGTCGTTACCAAAGCCGTTTTACGGCGGGCAATCAAAAAAAGCGCGTTAATCAAATTAACGCTATCGCTCGACCCGTTTTCATACGGCGTATTTGGCGGATAGTTTCAAAATTCTCGCAAACGCTTCGTTGAGCGTGTGTGCGTCTTGGGCAGTAAAATCCTTTTTCTTCAAATACAGCGCAAGCATTTTTGCAATTTCGTCCGTTTCCAAGCGTTCGGCTGTGGACAGCGGAGCTTCTCTTAAACTTGCAAGCAAAGCCCGAGCGTGCGAAAAGGACACGCCGTTTTCCAAAGCAGGCAAAGCAAAATCGGGGCGTTCGTCCACGTGCAAAACGGTATTCAATCTCGCCCGAACGAACGAATTGTCTTTATCGGGAAGCGCGAACTGCAACCGTCTTTCGATTTTCGCGCGTTCTTTCTTGCGTTTTTCTACTCTTGCGCGAATACTTAAACCTACGAACAAAAACAAGTACACGCACCCGATCAATCCCGCCGTGAGCGCGAAAAATACGCCCGTTTCCCCCCAAGGTATATGCAAAATTAAAGCAAGCAACACGCCGCCGCCGCAAATCAAAGCGGAAAACGCGGAAAACACGCTAACGCTACGCAGACAAAAAGCAAGCATCGCAGCCACGGTCAAAATCCCAAACCCGCATAAAAAAGCAATCGAAAGCGCGGTATTTCCGTAAAAAAGCGTATCCGTCAACCAAATAAACCACATAAACGCCTCCCGTGAAGTAATCGCTGTGATTATTCCCCAAACGGAAGGCGTTTTTTTATATTTTTCGTCGAAAAAAGTCAATTTTACGATTTTATTCTAAATCCACTTGAAATCCGTGATAAATATTCACGATCGTACAACGGATTTTCTCGATCGGCAAGCCCATAATTTTCGCCGTTGCCAAGCGGTAAAGATCGAGCTGGGGCTTATAATGCTCGCGCAAATACCCTTCGTCCATCGCCGAATATTTATAATCGATAATCCAAGCCCCGTCGTCACCCACGGCAAGCAAATCAATCGTGCCTTGGAACAGCATTTCTTCGCCGTCGTCTTTGTTATACTTTTCTTCCTGCAAAGCGTAGGTATCCTTGATCGGCAACGAAACCAAAAACTGCCGCTCTTTATACAAACGCATATCCGCAAGTTTATAAAAGACCGAATTAGATAAAATCGCAACCGCTTGGGCTTTGGAAACGAGTTCTATCCCCACCACACCCTGCTCTTGGGCTTGAAGCAAAGCGTGTTCCACCTTTTCTTCAAGCTCGCCACGCAAAATCGGATTACCCTTTTCGTCAAACAGCGTTGCAAAATCGAAATTTTCCAAAAATGCGTGATAGGCAAGCCCCGCTTCCACGCTCGTTTTACCGCCGTTCCTTTGCGTTTCCGCTTGCATTTCCGCTTCGTTTTCGTCCATTTCGTTGTTCAAAACAAGCGTCGCTTGCGGCAAACGCATAAGCTGCGTCGCCGAGCTTTTGACGGGTAAATTCTCGTATCCCGCGTGCGAATACTCCCATAAAAACGCGTCGATAATCGACCGCGCGAGCGTTTCGTCGGGGTGGAACGCAAGCGCAACGCGTTCTTGCTTGGGGATATCGAAAAAGTCGTCCGTCACGATATACTCCTTCCAAACGGAAAAATCGGTGAAATCCGCAAACGAGCGAGCGTAACGCACGTCGGGGAAAACGCTGGGTTTTTTGAACAAAAGATGTACGGCGTACTTGGCGCGCGTAAGTGCAACGTAATACAAATTCAGCTCGTCCGCAATCGAACTTTCCGCTTGTCTATACTCGCAAAGCCGCCGAAGCAGCGTGGATTTTTTCACCATTTTTTCTTCGTCAAACGCACGCGGCGCAAGCCCGAATTTTTCTTCAAGCAACACTTCGTCGTGATCCGCACCACGAAAAAGGCCGCTTAAATTATCCAAAATTACGACGGGGTATTCTAAGCCCTTGGACGAGTGCATCGTCAAAACCTTGACGGAGTCTTCGCCGCCGTTTTCGCTGTATTCGATTTTATAATCCAAATCCCGCAAGCGTTCCAAAAACGCGTGTACGCAAAGGGGTTCGGACGCGTACGCTTCTTCGATAAAACGATGAATACGCTTGACCGCCGCCGCACCGTTGGGGTGCGTGAGCAAGCGGGATTCCATACGCGTTTCGGAAATGATTTTCGTCAACAGCTCTCCCGCGTCCAAGACGTTGGAAAGCGCTCGCAATTTTTCAAAATACGCGTAAAAACGACGGAGCTTATGCGATAAAAGATCTTGTCTTTCCGTAGCGTAACGCTTGCAAGCGTTACGGAAAAATTTTTCATCCCTGTACGCAAGCCGAATATCCGTCAAGTCGTCCGCTGTCAATTCCCCCACGGTAGAAAGCAACGCGCTACAAAGCGGCACGTCTTGCGCCGCGTTATCCAACAGCGATAAAATATCGACGAGCGTTTTGATTTCCGAAAACTCGCAAATATTCACGGCGGCAGCCGCCGTAACGGGTACGCCTTCCGCCGCCAACGCTTCTACCGTCGCAGCAATTTGCCCTTGTTTTTTTCGCGATAAAATGGCGATATCCTGATAACGGACGGGGCGGTATTCCCCCGTATCGGGATCGTACCATTTCTTTTTTCTTTCTTCTTCGATAATCAAACGAATGGTTTTCGCCGCCAAGCTTTCTTCCCGTTTTTTCGCGCGTGCGCTATCCCGAACGGAATACACGCCGCGTTTTTCCGTTTCCGTTTTTTCTTCTTCACCCAAGAAATGAATTTCCGCGCGACCGTCGTTCAACGCATACCTGCCCCCGCGTTCCATATACGAATCGCGGGCATAATCAACTTCGCAGGTCGCGGGAGTCATCGCAAGGGTAAACTGCGAATTAACGAGATCAAGCACTTTATCCGAGCTTCTAAAATTGCGTTTCATCATCAAGCTCTTGCCTTCGCCCTTTTCAAACAAGCGTTGTTTTTCCACGAAAAAGCGGGAACGACTGCCGCGGAAGCCGTAAATCGACTGTTTTACGTCACCGACGAGAAAGAGATTGTCCCCGCCGATTTTGGATATAATATTTTCCTGTACGGGGTTTACGTCTTGATACTCGTCGACGAATACGTAACGATATTTCCCACGCACTTCCCGCGCGATTTCTTCTTGGGATAAAAGCGCAAGCGCTTTATGTTCCAAATCGTTATAGTCCAACGCTCCGCGTTCTCTTTTGAGCGTTTCGTACTTTTCGTCGAAACGGAGCAAATACGCGGACAACGCGGCGGCGACTTCGCCCGATTGTAAAAACGCGGCAAGCTCTTCTTCTTTTTCGCCCGTTTCCGCTAATTCGTCGTCGTAGATTTTGCTAACCTTGGCTTTGATCGCGGCAAGGCGTTCGATATGCGTTTTTTTAATTTCGTCGTCTTTTTTACTCGTACGCTTGCTCGTAAAGGTAGGCTTTTGCAATTTACAAGCGGAAAAATAGTCCGTACTATTCAACATCTCGTCCAAGCCGTTTTTCAATTCTTCGCAAAGCGCAAGCTGCGGCTCGGCGTTAATTTCCGCGAAAAAGTCGCGCTCGTCGTCCACGAACGAAGCGTAATACGCCGCTTTATTTTTCAAGATTTGGTGCAAATCCGCGCAAACCGCTTCAAAGGTTTGCGCCGTGTAATTTTGCGAAAGCGCAAGATATTCCTTATAATCAGCGCGATTGCGAAGCTCTTTATAGGATGAAAGCAAAATACGCCGAAGCGCGTTATCGCTCTTTTTACGCCAGTATACCGACAATAGTTTTTGGAAGCGTTCGTCTTTTTCTTCATACCCTTCTTCCAAAAGCTCGTCCAAAGCCGCGTTTTTCATCGCCGTACCTTCGGCGTCGTCGCCGTTGATTACGCGAAAGCCGTTATCCACGCCCGCCGCGTAAAAATGTGAACGGATCAATTTTGCGCAAAAGGAATGTATGGTGGAAATATCCGCCGTGGGGATTTCGTCAAGCTGTTTTTTTAATCCCGACCGTTTTTCGGGGGATATAGACGGCTCGTTAATCGCTTCTACGATCGCTTTGCGGAGCTTTTCTTTCATTTGCGAAGCCGCTTTTTTGGTAAAGGTCACGGCAAGAATTTCGCTAACGCTTCCGCCGTCTTTAATCAAACGAATAATTTTTTCGATCATAACCGTCGTTTTTCCGCTACCCGCGGAAGCGGACACGATGGTTTTTCCTTCCGTTTCGATTGCCAAGCGTTGTTCGGCGGTAAACCTGTCCTTTCTCTCGTCAGCCATCGTCAGTTCTCCTTTCCTTCCCGTTCTTCTCTCGCGATCCGTGCAATTTCCGCGGGATCGATCGAGCTTGCCGTCCGCGGCGTACATTGATCGCGGTTAAATCCGCACATACCGCCGTATTTACAGTATTCGCAACCGCTCCCATACGGCGTAGGCTCGATATATCCTTCCTTTAACTCTTGAACGCCTTGGCGGGTTACGAACACCGAGTAATCCAAAAAATCACGAAAAACTTCTTCGCTCATAACCCGTTTGCTCCGCGCGTTGGGTTTTAAGGAAGCAGGGAAAAATTCGCTTTGCTTTTCTTCCGTCAAACCCTTATCACCGCAAAGCAACGCTTCTTTATCCCCGTTCAAAAAGCCTTTCATTTGAAATCTACCCGTCGGGTTATCGGTATAATCCACCGACGCGGGGAAATAAAACACACCGGCAGGTATGCGTTCACCCTTGATTGCGGACATATAAAGCTGCATTTGCAGCTTTCTTCCCGTATAATAAGACACGGCGGTATCGTCGATCGCGCCCGTCTTATAATCAACGACGCGTACGTAATTTTCCGTACCGTCTACGCGGTCGATTTTACCGTGAAAATCGTTCGTAACGACGGATTTTTCCGTTTCTTCCACTAAAAACGCCGAACCTTTGATTTGCCGAAACGCCGCCACCGCAACGTCCGCGCCTTCCTTGCATAATTTTTCCGCAAAAACCGTTCCCGAAGCGGTATCGGCGTTCGCCGCGTACAAGGGACTTTGCAAGATTTTTTGCCCTTCTTGCATAGCGAATATCCGCATTTCTTCTTCCGTATTTATATTTTCCGCTTGCTTGGTCGTAATTTCCAAAAGCGTATGCACAAAATTACCCGTATCCAACGCCAAAACCGCCGTTTCTTCCCGTTCGCGTACGCGTAAACCTCGTTCGGCAAAATTGCGGAAAGGGCAGGAAAAATACCCTTCCAAGGCGGTAGGAGATATTTTTCCGTCGTGAAAAAACAGTTCTTCCCCGCGTTCAACGCATACCTGTCCCCTATCTTCTTTCAAAAAATCGTCTTTTTCCTGTACACCAAGCTTATCGAGTGCGGTATAAATGGAAGCGTAGGTCGTTTGTGAACGCCCAAAATGCGTTTCGTACGCGTCCTTTTCCAAAAGCAATCTTCTAATGGCAGGCGCGGGCGCGGAGCATTGATAACAAAGTTCGTCGCCGCGAATTTTTTTTTCTCTTACAATCGGTTTCCCAAAGGCGTTGCAAAAACGGTCGTCGATATAGCGGAAAATATCGCTAACCAGCGGCTCGCTGCCGTCGGAAGCAAGCGGGTAGGAAAGGTGCAACTCGTCCATAAATGTGCAAAGGTTCAAGCCTACGCACTCGCGAGCGCGCAAATTTACTTCGGCAACCGTGGGCTCTAATAAGGTTTTTACGTCCGCAAGCCGTTCGATTTCTTTGTCCGAAACGACGGCGGTATCGCTTCCCACCCGCGGAACTTCGTCCGTCATACCCACCGCGAACAAAACGCTGACCTTTTCAATACGGCTTTCGGTGAGATCGCCCACGAACACCGCATCCGTTTTTAAGGGAATTAAGGATATTTCCGTCGCATCCAAGCCGTCCTGTAACACGGCGGCGAACTCGGCGACGGTCATTTCTCTTTCGTTCGTTAAAAGCTCCGCTTCCTTCAAAACGCCTTCTAACGCGCGGTAAATTTGCGCAAGATAGCCTTTTTGAGAAATATCTTCCACACTCTCTTCGATTTTTTGCAAAGCTTCTTCCGCGTTGAAATCCGCCAACAGCTCGCGAATCGCCGCGCAATACGCCCTACCGCTTGCACGCAAACGGATATTCTTCGTAGCACAAAGCAAACGCTCGCGCGTGTTTTCAAGCGCGGTCACGTCGTAAATTTCCGTCACCGCTTCTATTTTTTTAATCTCACGTCTTGCCCCGCCGCGATAATTTGCGAATTTTAATAAATAATTACGGTATTCGTCGCTTTCGCCAAAAAACGGGTTTTGGACGAAGGATTGTACCGCCGTAGGCGAAAAACGCTCGCGTACGACGCGTAAACAATCAAGCAAAAACCGCGACAGCGGGTGATTTTTTAATGAGCGTTTTTCGTCGATGAAATAGGGAACGCCGTATTCGCCGAGCGCGCGTTTTAAGGAAAGCGCGTACCCGCTGACGTTTGGTACGAGCACGGCAAAATCGCGAAATCTGCGGTTTGTATTTTCTGTAACCGCGCGTTTGATTTGCAAGGCTACGTACTCCGCTTCTTCCATTTTATCCCCCGCTTCAAATATACGGATTTTATCCGTCGGCGTTTTTACGCCGCGTTTTGGTTCGAACAAGCCTTTCCGTAAAATTTCCGCTTCACCGCCAAGGGGCGTGCCAAGCTCTAACACACGGCATTTTCCGTACTGTTCACAAACTTTGGTAAAGGTATTGACGGCGCGGTTGATATACAATTCTTCTTCCCCCGCGCAAAATACGCCCACCACGTTTTTTGCGTTTTCGCAAACGGCGCGAATGGTTGCCCGCGCTTGCGCGGTAAAGGAATTATAGCAAAGGAAAAATACGTTCGTGTCTTTGAGCGTTTTATCCTGCCGCAAATATTGCGGCAACAAAGCAAGGTATCGACTTTCGTCGACGAAACCGTGTTCACGTAAAAAGTCCGTGTAGCCTTCGTAAATGAGCGCAAGATCGGAAAGTTTTTTCTTCAAAGCGTCGTCGGGAAGCAGCGCAAGGCTTTCTTTCAAGACGTCGGGCGTGATTTCCGACGCGGAAAACTGCGCAAGCGTTTCATAGATACATTTCGCGTTATTACCGATCCCCGAAATGCTCGTAAAGCATTGCAACGCATCTTGCCGTTGCAAGCGCGTCATTATTTCCCCTACCGCCATTACCGAGCCTTGTTTGCTCAAAGCCCGTTCGTTAGTCTTTACAAACCGAGCAAAAGTAGAAACGGAGCTTTGAAACGTTCCGCCCGTTTTCGCCACGAGCGCGCGTTCGGCAATCAACGTCAATCTGTCTTCGCAAAAAATTAAATTGCGGTCGCCCGTTTTTTCAAAAGCCGAAGCGTATTCCGCCATCAGCTCCATACATTCGGAAAGGGTATACGCTTTTATTACCGTATTCATTCGTTTCTTCTCCTTTGCAAATTCTAACCAAGTCTATTATAGCACATTTGACGTGAGATTTTCAGCTTTTTTTCACAAGAATTTTCAAAAAATCTATGTTTTATTTTTACAAATGCCAAATTATGTGGTATAATAGTAATAATGAACGGGTTTTTGAAAAAAAACGAACGAGAAAGGCAAAAAAATTATGAAACGCAAAACGATTTTATCTTTAACATCTTTACTTCTTGGCGCAACGCTGTTTTCCGCTTGTACGGATACGAACTACAAAGTGGCGTTCGACGATTACTGGAAATATGACGTCACCATTCCCCAAACGGCAATGGAAGAAACACTCACGTACAAAGTCACTTTTGACGACGATATGGGAATCAATAATTATTCGTTGCAATACCAAGAAGGTACGTACACGACTAAGCTTACGGGCAGTATGCAAGGCGACAAGCTCGTATATACCTACGAAACGGAGCTTGCTATTAACGCGATATATCAGCTTGACGCAACGCAAAGCGAGCCGCTTGCAAACGTCGTGAAATCGAGCGTGACTTTCCTGTCCGCAGCGGACGGCTTAAAGCCGATTGCTTCGCATAAAGAAATCGACAACTATTCCCCCGTTAAGATCGCGGAAGCAAGCAAGGTGGAAGATTGTTACAAGCGTTATCGCTATACGCTTGACGTGACGTACGACGAAACCAAAGTGACCGCCGTCATCACTAACGAAGCGTTAAAAGAAACGGTGGAAGGATATACCCCGTCCACTCACGAAACGACGATCGATAACTCCAAATACAGCTATTTAGACAACGAACAAGTTTTGCTTGCCCTTCGCGGCGTAAACCCCACGACTACGGCTTCGCCGTCTTTGCTCGTGTACGCGCCCTTCTCCAAAGCGGTGCAAACGCTGAAAGCAAGCTACTCCACAAGCGCGACGGCGGGAGATTTCACCTTTGAAATGGACGGCGAAACGGCAAAACGCAATATCGCCTATTATACCGTAACGCTTGGCATTGACGCCAACGATTCGGGCAGAGCACAAACGGTGCAAGTTGCAAAGGTTACCAACGCGAAAGCAAACGATTACCGTAACGTAATCTTGAAATACGAAGCTCCCGTCGCCTTTAATTTGGGTACGCTCGTATACGAATTACAATCGGCGAAATTTATCAATAAACAGTAAAACATTGTATAA
>JAZLDG010000057.1:0-1644 GCA_045614565.1 Candidatus Scatosoma sp.
ACAGTCAAAAAACCGCGATGAAAAGATCGAGAACGTCGGCGTTTTTGCGCTCATCTACGTTGACGAATACGGGAAGCGCGTGGTGGTTAATATCGACGGCACGTTTAAAGACGGTTTTTTATTGCAGGGTGGCTTGCTCGATGCTCTGCAGGCGACCGTGAACAGCTTCGATGAAGCTTGCGGGGGTGGCGACGATGAGTAACACTTTTGAGATTTTAGCGCGGGGGCGTTGTAACTTTGGCGGCGGAAAGTGGTATGAAGGTCACGTTCGGAAAAATCCCCGTAACGGTAACGTTAGCATTTACAAAGACGACAGCACGGACGGGATTGGATTTTTTGTTGAACCCGAAACAGTGAGCGTTTACGTGCAGCGAATTGATAAAAACGGCAAGCGCGTATTCGACGGCGATATTTGCCGACGTCGTGGCATTGACGACGGTGAAGAGTATGATGATACGTTCTTCATCGCTTACGATGACGTGAACTGCGCCTTTGTCTTGGACGGTAGGGCTTACACGCCGCTTTTAGATAAAGAGAGTTTCGCGGCGGAAGTCGAAGTGATCGGGAATAAATGGGACAATCCCGAACTTTACGAAAAGCTGAAAGCGTTCTATGAACGGGGGTGAAAAAATGGGAATTGTTTTTTTCACCGAACGCAACGTTCGCGGCGCGTGGGTGGTTTACGGCGCGATGGGCGTGAAGCAATATTACGGTTACACAAAAAAGCAAGCTGAAAAGCTTTACAAGGACGAATGCAAAAAGACGCACTTTGAAGCGGTCAAGGCGGGGGTGCGTAATGGATAACACGGTTTTAACGTTTTCGATTATTATCATTGCGGCGATTTTGTTGGTCACAATCGGCGGCGTGCTTGGCGCGATTGTCGGCGCGCATACGCAAAGGGATACGGTTGAAGATCACTTTAAAAGGCGCGATGCATACCGTCAAAAAGAGAAGGCGCTCAGAAAGGAATTGCTTGCATCGAATAAGCACAGGGACGAATTACGGCGCGAAGTGTTGTTGCTTCGCGACGAACGTGACGAGCTCAACGAAGAAATCGGTGAACTTCGCTACCGTTTGAGAAAGGCGGACTACGCAAAGGAGCGCGGAAACAATGAGTGAAGCGTTGATTGTTGCGGCGCCGAAGGTGACGGCGGAAAATTTTGAAGGGCTTGTTCGTGATGAACTTGGCAAAATCGGGGAAGGTTTCCTTCGATTGGGGTTTTACTTCGAGCAGGCGAAGACGTGCAGACTTTACGAGTCGTTTGGCTACGGCGACGTATTCGAGCTTGCGGAAGATCTCTTCGATTTGAAGGAGAGCAGCGTTTACGATATGATTGCGGTTTGGCGTTGTTTCCATTCGATTAAAAATCCCCTTGCGTTGCGTGACGATTGCAAGGGCTTGAAGTACAGTCAACTTGTAGAGTGCCTGCGTGACAAATGGGGCAATGGAAACGCGGTTCGCGTGATATCGTCGGCGGATACGGTGAAAGAAACGCGCGCGAAGGTGACGGCGTGGAACACTTTGGCGGAAAAGTTAAGCGGATATCCTTCGCTGGAACAAGTGGAAGACGAAGTCGAACGTCAAAAAATGCGCAAGGAACGCGAACAGGCGGAGCGCGAAAATTCCAGACGTCTGGAAAATT
>JAZLDG010000058.1:0-1490 GCA_045614565.1 Candidatus Scatosoma sp.
ATTTACAAGTATGTTTCCGTCCTCTCCGACTTCGCAATACCTTGCCGATACAACATAGCCGTTTTCTTTTAATCGTTTTAACGCTTTGCGTGTCTTATATAAAGACATTCCGCATACGTCCGCAAGGCAAGTTGACGGGTATGGTATCCAACCGTCCATAATGCTTACGCAATGACAACATAAATGATAAAGCACAACGTCCATTACGCTTCCCCGCCTTTCTCGGTTTGTTGGTATGCAAGATAATATTCACACTCTTCGCAACAACTCTGCTGAAAATTATCAACCGCGGAAATCATTCCGTTTAGCGTGTAGTTTGTCTTACTCAACAGCCCGCCCGTTGTGTGGTATAACAAGCCCGATAACCTTTCTTCAATATCGTCAAAATATTCGGGACAAATTAAATACGCCAATTTTAATCTAAAGCGGTAATACCATTCTTTCCACCTTGTCATTGCGTTACCTTCTCAATCCTTTCTTGTATTCTTTCCCCATTTTAATTATCTTGCGTATTAAACAAACCTTACTGCCGCAAGTGCCGCAAATTTTCTTGTTTTCGTCGATCGGTTTGTCGCAATACTTGCACATTTCAACGTTGTTTTGATTATTCATTATTGTTGCCGCCTTTCTCACATTCTTCACAAGGGTGTATATAAGGTTCTGTATATGGATAGTGTAAAACCCTTTTGTTGTATTTCTCGCAAATATGCGGAAGACAAACGCCGCCCAATTCTTTTATACGGTTTTGGTCTTCTTCGTTAATGCTCAAAAACTCGCAATCATTGCAATATCGTTTTTCAATTACTCCGTACTCCGTACCGCCTTTCTCGCGTATCATATCGTCAATACTTAAAACCGTTACTTCGTCAACGTCGAACATCTTTGTTAAATCTTCTTCGATAAGTGCCTTACATTCTCTTTTTGTCATTGGTTCATTTTCATCAGCTAAAGCGCGCCTTGTTGCAATTCTCACGGTTATAATTCTTGTTATTTCCTTCATTACCCCTCACCGCCTTTCGTTTTCGGTTCGGCTAAAGCGCAATAAAAATCGGGCGGCGTTACAAGTCCGCGCAAATTCGGGCAACCCGTCCACTCATTATGCGGTACGTCGCAATCCTTGCACCGCGTTACAACTTCCACGGTATTACTTGCACGTGTGACGATCTCGCGGGCATTGCGTAATACAATGCGTAATACAATGCTTTCGTCGCGGTCAAGATATATGCCGCCGTCTTCGTCTTCAAGCATTTCTAAAAAGCGGCTTAATTCTTTTATAATTTGTTTTTCTGTCATTTGTTGCCCCTCTCAATTTCAACAATTTTTACGCATTTAACGGGCGTATGGTATAGCTTTTCAAAATACATTGCCCGTTCTTCCTTGATACCTTGCACGTCGGCATTGTCGGGCGCGTCAACCACACTTTCAAAGCCCCGCGCGTTTTTGTGCTTCGTCAGCTTAAAAAATAATCGGTATGTTTTCATTTTATTTGC
>JAZLDG010000059.1:0-1747 GCA_045614565.1 Candidatus Scatosoma sp.
TGAAAACGTGGAGCAAAACGAAGAAATCCAAAAAATAAAAGACGGAACGACGGGCGTCGGGAACGTTACGGGAAAAATCAACGGAAAAAACATAAGTGATATTTTCGAGAGTAACGGATTGACTGTAAAAACCGCGTCATATGCGAGTAGTACCCCATTAACACACGTTGCGCCCGTTATTACGGATAATTTAGCGCAAGCGGGATTTTATTATATTCGATATAGACACGCCGTATATACGACGTGGTATTCTTGCGGTTTGGTTTATTGGGACGGCGTAAATCATACGTATGCCGTGGGGCGGGTATATCACCCAGGGCAACCGTCGGCATATACCGACCCGCAAATCGAAATGTTACATATCAATACGGACGGCGATATGACGATTGAAGACGGACAAATCGGCAACGTACAAGAAATTAACGCCGTGATTGAAGTATACGATATGGCGTAAGGAGTGACACAATGGCGTACTTTGGAAGCAAAAAGACACTTTTAATAGGACTTAAAGGCGAAAAGGGCGACACGGCGGGGTCGAACCCGAATTTGCTTATAAACAGCAATTTCGCGATAAATCAAAGAGGGGAAAACAGTTATAACGTTGGCGGTAAATATACCGTCGATCGTTGGTATTTATCGACTAACGGAGCAACGGTTACGCCGACAAGCAACGGAATTACATTTGTTGCACTTTCAAATGCAAATGCGTATATGGGGCAACGGATTGAAAACGGTTTTGAAATATTAAAAGGAAAAACAATAACGTTTTCCATTTGTTTGTCAAATGGTACAAAGTACACACAAACGGGAACAGTACCGACAACGACGCCGAGTTCGACAACGCCAATCGGTACGGCTATAAGTTCGGGGAATTTTAGCGCAACGGGTTGTTACCTTAATAGCGTGGGATTGTTGTATGTTCAAATCGGCGCAAGACAAAACACGTCTTTGAACATTGCGTGGTGTAAACTTGAAATCGGCGACGCGGCAACGCCTTATACGCCGCCGACGATTGCGGAAGAATTGCCGAAGTGTCAAATGTATTGTGAAGTCATAAATAACGCAGGCGGTCAATCGTATAAACAATATGGAATTGGTGGAGTTAAAGGAGCATACGAAAGTCGGTTTATTATAAACTTTAAGGTTAAAAAAAGAACAGCCCCAACTATGAGTTTTTCGGTAGCAACAACCTTTTCTATTTTGCCATACGAAACAGGGAATATAATTTCAGCGACAAATATCAGCAATACGTCATCTAATGAAGAATGTGCGTTGTTATCAGTTACAACTGGAACAGAACTTACAAAAGGATATTCCGTACAACTTATATCAAGTGGAACGCAAAACGCGCAGATTATAGCCGACGCGGAAATTTATTAAGGAGTGGAACAATGGACGAAGAACAAAAAATCAAAGTTTATATTAAAATCAATTCGGCAAACGAAGTTATCGAAATAAACAGCGAAATTTTTATCCGCGATTTATCGGGTTGGATTTTGGTTGACAGCGGAAAGGGCGACAAGTACGCACACGCGCAAGGGCATTATTTATCCGATCCGATACAAGACGAAAACGGACGGTACAATTACGAATATATCGGCGGAACGATCCGCAAAAAATAGGAGGGTAGCAATGGACAAACAAACTTTACTTTGGATTATCTTTTCGGCGGCAACGCTTTTTTTCGGTACGGTTATTCCTTTAATAATCGTACTTGTTGACCGCAAGAGAGCAAAAAAAGAAGCGG
>JAZLDG010000060.1:0-1350 GCA_045614565.1 Candidatus Scatosoma sp.
CGCCGTACCGCAATTATTAAACGCAATCGTTCAATTTGGTACGACGATCATACAAGCGTTGCCGTCGTTGGTTGACAATTTGATTTCAATGATCCCGACGTTGATAACGTCGATAATCAACGCGTTAATGGCGTACTATCCGCAATTAGCGCAAGCGGCAATAACGTTGCTTATGGCATTGGTTGACGCAATCCCGCAAATTATTGACGCACTTATTCCGCAAATACCGACAATTATAAACGCATTGATTGACGGTTTATTGTCGTTAATGCCTACGTTGTTAAAATCAAGCATAACGTTGTTAATGGCGATAATTCAAGCAATCCCCGTTATAATTCAACGGCTTGTACCGCAAATACCGAAAATTGTTACTACAATTGTAAATGGTTTGACGTCAAGGATCGGCGACGTTATAAACGGCGCGGTTCAGTTGTTTATGGGAATTATAAAAGCAATCCCGCAAATTACGGCGGAACTTATACGCCAAATGCCGACTATAATTAAAGCAATCGTAAGCGGGCTTATAAAAGGTATTCCCGATATGATAAAAGCGGGCGGCGACCTATTGGCGGGGCTTTTCAAAGGGCTATTGAACCCGAAGACGATATGGAACGCCGTCAAGAGTTTAGGCAAGTCGATTATTGACGGAGTAAAAAGCGTTTTCGGTATAAAATCGCCGTCAAAAGTGTTTGAAAAGCAGATCGGAACAAACCTTGCGTTGGGGATCGGAAAAGGGTTTGAAAACGAAATGGTAAGCGTTGAAAGGTCAATGCAAAAAACCCTTGCGGGCTTGCCGACGATCGAAACGCCGAATTTTGCGCCCACGGGTGGCGGAAATTGGGTTCAAGAACTTGCGGACGTTGTCGCAAACAAAGCGGCGGGCGAGGTTATCAACAATTATAATTTCGATTATAAGTTCGAGCGCGTTCAAACGTCGCGCCTTGCGTTGCACCAAGCGGAATTGGCGACGCGTCGGATTGTTGGGGGTACGGTATGAAACTTGTATTGACGAACAAAAACGGTCAAACGTTGGACTTGTTAAACAATAGCAATTACTTTATTTTGTCGAAGTGCGAAGCGTTGCACGGGATCGAAACGGATATTGCAACGAGCGAAAGCCCGTACCTTGACGGATCGATAATTGAAAGCGTCAAAGCGTTGCCGCGTGGTATATCAATGACGTTCAAGTTAATTCCCGATATAAAGCAAAGTATTGACTTTTTCACGTCCATAGTGAAGTCAAAACAATACGTCACGTTGACCGAAACGGAAAACGACAAGGAAATAACGATCAAAGGAATTGCCACAATCCCGCCGTATACGCGAATGAGCGCAGCGTGCGAAATTCAA
>JAZLDG010000061.1:0-2459 GCA_045614565.1 Candidatus Scatosoma sp.
TATTGCCGTGCTTATCAACCAGCCCCGTAAACTGCCCTACGGTTTCAGGAATAACGCTGTACTTGTCAAAAGCGTGTCCCGTTCCCCAATCATTTACATATATTGCGTGTTCTCCGTATTGATAGGAGTAATAGCCGTACACCCATTCGCCTTTATGCGTCTTTCCCCTGAATAAAATTTCTCGCATTTTTTCTTCCTTTTTCGGCTCTTTATAAGAGTGTCCCGAATATTCCGTCTTTTTAGCTTATTCAGCGGCTTGCAAGCCCTCATTTTCGCCCGTTTCAGCTTCGCTTGATAATTCCCCCGTCAAAAGGTAATCAACGCTTACGCCGTAAATTTCGGCTAATTTCGCAAGCGTCTTTCCATTCGGCAAGCAATACCCGCGCTCAAACCGTGAAAGCATAGGCTCGTCAATCTTTACGCCGATATGCCGCATATACGATACGATAGCCGCCGCCGTGCAATGCGCTTTAATTCTTGCTTCCTTCAAGCGTTCGCCTACCGCCTTATCGCTATCAATAAACGCCTTGATCGTGTCGCGCTCATAAGCTCCAAACGTGATACGCATTTGCCCGTCGCGCCAGCCCTTTTTCGCCTTTTTATGTACTCTCATCAGGCGGCGAAGGGCGGCGGCTCTCTCGTTCTTTATGTAGCGGTCAAACTCGTCCTTGTTCGCAATCTTAATACCTTTCGGGCTGGATATGATGATTTTTTGAATCACCGTACTTGCATTGATCGCCCGAATGTCGTCCGTAATGAAATGCCGTGCGCGGCAATCGTGGAATTTATCGTCATCAAAATCCGTTCCGTACCATTCTTTCAACGCGTATGCCGTATCTCTTTGCGTCGTCCATTCGTCCCCGCGTTCTTTCAGGTAGTTATATAAAGCCCATTGCCTACTTGTTAATTCGCTCATTCCTTGCCCTCCGTCTTTACATATTTTGCGAATTTATACACCACTTCGCCGTCCGTCACTTCATCATAGCCGCGCTTTTTAATGATCTTCCAGCCGTCCCCGATTTTGCCCGTTTTTCCGTTGCAATCGACTTTGATACCAAATACAAATGCGCCGTCTTCGTCCTCCATAATCGGCGTTTCGGGAAATTCTTTACCGTCAGCGCGATAATGAATAACCGTGTCACCGATAAAGAGCGGTCTACCGAATAAATCTTTGAATTTCGTGGGCTTACCGATATTCCCCATTCTCTCGTTACTCGTGATAAGTACAAGGTGCGGTACAAACTTCGGCTTTTCTTCTTCGTGATCGGGAAGCGGCTCTAATTCGTCAGCGTCCACCCACAAAAGATTCTTCCCGTTCGTCACTCTATAAGGCATTCGGGGCGTTCCGTCGTATTCCACTACGCGTACCTTCGTCCCCTTTTCAAACCAGCTTTCCCCCGTATATACGCATTCATCGCCAACCTTGAATTTCAGCCCGCTTTCCGTCTTTTCGTCCTTCTTTCCCTCGCGTCCAAACAGTCTTTCAAACGCCAGCTTCGCGCCCGTTTCAAAATTGAAAGTATCAGCGGGATTACATTTCGCTTCGGCGCGGGTGATTACCTTACCGCCGCTTTTCAAAACGGCAATCGTTTTCAAGCCGTCAACCGTAATATGGATTTCTTGCTTTGCACGCGTCGGGCAATACGTTTCTTCAAACATTTCTTCGGTATAAGTCCAACCGTCGCCGTCTTTAAGGGCATAATTTATAATTCCAACGCTTTCAATCATCATTCTTCTACCGCAAAACTTTCTCATCTCTTCCGTAAATCCCGCGGGACACTTAATAGTCCCGTGAGCGTATGCGCCAAATTGCTTTTCCATATCGTCCCATTGTCTAATCGTTACATAATCGCCTACTTTGAATTTCATCTTTCCTTTCTCCTTAAATTTTTTTATTTTTTTTGTGCCTTAATTCCAAGGCAAATCTTCATCATCAACAATCGCCGCGTTCGGGAATGCCGCTTGCTTGCGCGATTCCAAAATCAACGCCGCGCCTTCCTTGTAAATACCTTTGCCGTTTTCAGCCACCCATTCAAGCTGTTTATCGCCCAGATCCTTAAAAGGCTTGTCTTTGTAATTCCCACTCTTAAACGCCAGCTTTTCCGCCCTTTCCAGCGTCAGCGGTGCATTCCCCTGCGGTTGCTGTTTTTGCGTTCCCTGCGCCCCTTGCGCTTGCGTGGACGGCTTGCCCTGCGTCTTATCCAGCGTTTCAGCTTCCACAATCTCATATGCCGCAAGGTACAGGTAACGTCTTATGTATGTTTCCACCGCGCCGAGGTTTTGGACTTCGTGGCAGCCTTTCAATGTAGCCGTACTCATCGGGCTTGTAAACGTGATAAATTCTTCGGGCATATCCACGTTATACAGCGTCAGCGTCGCCATATCCGTACCAAACTGTACGACGGAAAGCATACCGTACTGTAATTCAAGCTCCGTAATATGCGGTAACATATCCGCAA
>JAZLDG010000062.1:0-3766 GCA_045614565.1 Candidatus Scatosoma sp.
TACCCGTCAACTTGCCTTGCGGACGTATGCGGAATGTCTTTATATAAGACACGCAAAGCGTTAAAACGATTAAAAGAAAACGGCTATGTTGTATCGGCAAGGTATTGCGAAGTCGGAGAGGACGGAAACATACTTGTAAATGGTTATACAATAACCGACAAAGCGAAAGAAACCGAGGAATACAAACAGGCTTTTCACCAAGAAGCAGTAATTTGCCGCGCTTGTTTCGGTATTGATATTGAGCGACGAGAGGGGGAAGCGTAATGGACATAACAAGCATGATTGACGGGTTAGAAGCAAGAGCCGCCGAAGCGATCAAAGCGGAACAGGGCGATTATTACGGCGACGACGGGCTTTTATATTGCGGCAAGTGTAACAGCAAAAAGCAAACGCGCGTTGTTATATTAGGGCGAGAGCGTACGCCGTATTGTTTATGTAAATGCGAGGTTGAAAAGCGCGACCGAGAGGAAGCAGAACGCCAACGCATTAAATACGCGGAACGCTTAAAGGAAATGCGCCGCGTGGGATTTCCCGACGACGAAATGCAAAATTGGACGTTTGGCAAGGACGACGGCGCAAACGAGCATATAACGAGCGTTGCCCGCAAATACGTTGAAAACTTCGACACAATGCGCGAAAGCGGCAAGGGGCTTTTATTATACGGCACGGTCGGTACGGGCAAAACGTTTACGGCGGCTTGCATTGCAAACGCGTTAATTGACAAGGGTTTTTCGTGCCTTGTAACAAACTTTGCGCGGCTGATAAATACAATATCGGGTATGTACGACGGCAAACAAGAATATATTGACGGGCTGAACCGCTTTGCGTTGCTTGTTATTGATGATTTAGCAACCGAAGCCGATACAGAGTACCGCAACGAAATTGTATTTAATATCATTGACAGCCGTTACCGTGCGGGCTTGCCGCTGATCGTAACAACGAATTTAACGGCGCAAGAGTTAAAGCAATCAGCCGATATACGCAAACAGCGCATATATAGCCGTTTATTTGAACGTTGCATACCGCTTGAAGTAAAGGGCGTTGACCGCCGCCGCGAAAGGCTGAAAGACGATTACAAGACGTTTTCCGAAATGTTAGGTTTGTGACGGTATGAAACGTTATTGTTTCACGTGAAACAATTTTATACAAAGAGAGGGTAAAATGGTTGTTGATATTTATAACACAGATAAAAAATACAACATTGTATACGCCGATCCACCGTGGAAGTACGGCGGCGGTAAAGATAAAAACTTTCGAGGGCTTGCCGTCGATCATTACCCAACAATGAAAACAAAAGATATATGCGAGATCCCCGTAAATAATATTGCAACTGACGCGGTGCTTTTTATGTGGACAACGTACCCGCAATTAGAAGACGCTTTCAAAGTTGCGAACGCGTGGGGGTTTAAGTATCGTACGGCGGCGTTTACGTGGGTTAAGTTAAACAAGAACGGCAAGCCGCGTTTTGGGCTTGGATTTTGGACGCGTAGCAATGCGGAAATTTGTTTGATTTTTACGAAAGGCAATTACCCGCGCCGCGTTAACAACAAAGTTGAACAGATAATTTTTACCGAGATGTTAAAGCACAGCGAAAAGCCGAGCGAAGCGCGCACAAGGATCGTTGAACTATTAGGGGATTTACCGCGTATTGAATTATTCGCCCGTCAACAATTCGACGGGTGGGATTGTTGGGGAAACGAAGTATAAACGTAACGAAAGAGAGGGTAACACAATGAAAATTATTGACGTTGAAATTACAAGTTTAAGAGAGTACAAAAACAACCCGCGCGTTAACGGCGCGGCGGTTGAGAAAGTCGCGGCAATTATACGCGAATTTGGTTTCAAAGTGCCGATTGTTATTGACACAAACAACGTTATTGTATGCGGGCATACACGTTTGAAAGCGGCGCAAAAATTAGGTATTGCCGTTGTGCCGTGTGTAGTCGCGGACGATCTCACCGACGAGCAAATAAAGGCGTTTCGCCTTGCCGACAATAAAACGGCTGAGTTTGCCGAATGGGATTTTGAAAAACTTGACGCGGAACTTGCCGCGCTTGCCGAATTTAATTTTGATATGGAAGAATTCGGCTTTGATTTCGACGGGGCAGAGATTGACGACGAAATAACAGTTGTCGAGGACGAAGCACCCGAAGTTGACGAGGAAAGCGAACCCGTAACAAAGTTAGGCGATATATGGCAATTAGGGCGACACCGTTTAATGTGCGGCGACAGCACCGACGCGGCAAACGTTGCGCTTTTAATGGACGGGAACAAAGCCGACCTTGTATTTACCGATCCCCCGTACGGTTATGAATACCAATCAAATTTTAGAACAAAATCAAACAAATTTGAAGTATTGAAAAATGACGACAAAATACTTGATTTTATGCCCGCGATTAAAGATATTTGCAACGGTTTTGTTTTTGTTTGTACGACTTGGAAGGTGCTTGATAAATGGCTTCCGCTATTCGGTAAATACTATGAATTGACAAATATGATTATTTGGGATAAAGGCGGCGGCGGTTTGGGCGATTTAGAACACACATTTTTAACCGACTATGAAATAATTTTGTGTTCAAACAACGGCGCGAAAATCACGGGGAAAAGATTGGGAAGCGTGTGGAATATACCGAAAGACGATGTAAACGGATATGTTCACGCAACGCAAAAACCTATAAAATTAGCGGCGACGGCTATTGAAAATACAACAGCCGAAAACGCGGTTGTATTTGACGGTTTCGGTGGAAGCGGTAGCACCCTAATAGCGTGCGAACAATTAGACCGTGTTTGTTGCACAATGGAACTTGACGAAAAATATTGTGACGTTATCGTTAAACGTTGGGAAACGTTGACGGGCGAAAAGGCGGTGCGATTGTGATTAAATTTACAATACCGCTTGCACCGATCACCAAAAAGAATAGTCAACAAATACGGTATAGGTATATACGGGATAAACGGACAGGAAAACCGAAACGCGTGCCGTATATTGTGCCAAGCGAAGCGTTTGAAAATTATCAACAATCGGCGTTGTGGTTTGTACCGAAAGGCAAACAAATAAATACGCCTGTTAACGTCAAATGTTTATTTTATATGCCCGATCGCCGCAAGGTTGATTTAACAAATTTGCTTGAAGCGGTTGACGACATAATGGTAACGGCGGGGTTGCTTGCCGACGATAATTACACGGTTGTTGAAAGTCACGACGGAAGCCGCGTATTATACGACAAGGCACGCCCGCGCACCGAGGTTTATATAACATTATCCGAGAGGGAAGAAACAACAAATTGATAACGATTATCAAATTAAGAGAGGTAACAAAACTATGAGAATTAAACTTGACCACGGCGCATTTATGCCGACAAGAGCGTACGACACCGACGCGGGGCTTGACCTTTACGCAATGACAACGCAGATTGTACCCGCAAAAGAAAGCGCGGTATTTGATACAGGCGTACACATTGAATTACCGTACGGCACGGTTGGCATGATTAAGAGCAAAAGCGGGCTTAACGTCAAACACGGGCTTACAAGTGAGGGTGTAATTGACGTTGGGTATACGGGTAGTATCGTTGTAAAGCTATATAATCATAGCGGATACGATTACACGGTTAACGCGGGCGACAAAATAAGCCAACTTGTTATTTTGCCTATGTTAACGCCCGATCTTGAACTTGTTGACAGGCTTGACGATACCGAGCGCGGCGCGGGCGGTTTTGGCAGTACGGGCAAGTAAAGGCGGCGTAAATGAAACATACAAAAATTATAT
>JAZLDG010000063.1:0-1032 GCA_045614565.1 Candidatus Scatosoma sp.
GCTTTCGTCTTGATACGTTTTCGTATAGTTGCCGCCGTCCTTGTTTTGTGTCTTGCTTGACATACGCGAAACAATTATGTTTTTGTACTCGTTGCGTATCTCAACAAGATTGCGGCTTGTTATTGCTTTTTTGGGATCAAGACGATCACGCATACCCGCAATTTCGCGCCAAATGTATTTTGCCTGTCGGTCGTCGTTTGACGCGCAACAGATTTCCGAACCGCCCACCCCGACAAATAAATCGGTATTACCGTCGGCGGCAAGCATTGTACTTTTGCCGTTTTTTCGTCCGATCTCTAACAGGGCTTCGACGAATCGCCGCAACTTTGTATCACTCATTTTGAATGAGTAAAGGGCTTCCCAAAACGCAAGTTGCCACGGCATTAACTCAACGGGCTTGCCGAAATACGGGTGTTTGCTTTGCAAGCAATACGTTTGCATGAAACGTATACGTTTGTGCGCTTCGGTCGTATCGTATATATAACGCCCGTCTTGTAAATCTTGTATAAGGTTGTCAACCTCTTTTTGTATCCAATACCCCGCGATCACGTGCCGCCCGCGTATCAAGTATTCGTATTCTTCAAGATATGTCATTCAAATTCACTCAACTTTGCAAGCAAATCGTCAGCCGCCGACGTTTCATTTTGTCTTAACTGCCATAACAGCATTTTAACGTCGTTTTGGTAAATTTGCTTTGTCTGTCGGTATGCTTTATACATTGCCGCGTTGCTTTTTGTCTTCGGATTATCGCGGAATTTTTGTAACATTTCTTCCGCGTATACAATATCACGTAATACGGGCGTTAATATTGCTTGGATATCAGCGGGCAACGCCGCAATATACGATTTCAATTCCTCAAATCTTTCCATATCGCCACACCTTCCCGTAAATCGTTTTTGTAGTTTTCAAAAGCGCGTAACCTTTTGAAAGTTTCCCGTAAAAGTTTCGGATTTTGAAAAATTTGCCCCGCGCGCAAAACAAGAAGTCGGATCGTAGCCATGTCGTGCTGTGAGCCAAGGGGTTGGACATTAG
>JAZLDG010000064.1:0-5841 GCA_045614565.1 Candidatus Scatosoma sp.
AAAATTTCAGCAGCCATCGCCGCGGAATGGGTCATACCCGAGCAGCCAATCGTTTCAACGAGCGCTTCTTGAATGATACCTTGCTTGATATTTAAGCTTAACTTACAAGCACCTTGTTGGGGTGCGCACCAACCGATACCGTG
Organism: Candidatus Scatosoma sp.; assembly: GCA_045614565.1. Taxonomy (GTDB): domain Bacteria; phylum Bacillota; class Clostridia; order Christensenellales; family Borkfalkiaceae; genus Scatosoma. The sequence goes on from JAZLDG010000064.1 coordinate 144, forward strand.
CGTGAAACCGCTGATATCTTTAATTTCTTTCGCGTGAACCCACTTGCCTTCTTCGGGAATAGCAGCGTTTTCGTGGCGAGCAACGCCTGCGCCTTTTGCAACGCAGAACATCTGTGCAACATCTTGTGATATTGTCATTGTGAATTCCTCCAAAATATTTTTTCCGTGTTTACTTCGTTTACAACGCATTCTTTTTGTAATCAAACTACAATTCTACGCCGAAACTAAATACAGTATAACACATTCCTTAAAAAAATTCAAGTCTGCAACGGCATTTTTTTCTAATTTTTATAAAAAATAGCATTTTTTCTCGTAAAAAGAAAACGCCGTCTTTTACGGCGTTGCAAATAAAACATCAATCTAAAAAATCATCGGCTTTCAATTTCGTACGTAATTTTTCTATCGCGCGTTTTTCGATGCGCGAAATATAAGAACGGGAAATTTTCATAACGTTCGCAACTTCCCTTTGCGGCAACGGAATTCCACCTTTTAAGGCATAACGCAAACATAAAATGGTATATTCACGATCGGTCAATATCTTTTTCAAAATCTCTAACAGTTTTTCTCTCTTTACCGAACGTTCAACCTGCTCAAAAACACAATCTTCCTTTTCAAACAACAAATCCATCAACGTCAATTCATTCCCGTCCTTATCCTTGCCAACGGGATCGGAAAGCGAAAGATTGTTTTTATGCTTTTTATTCGAGCGAATGAGCATCAAAATCTCGTTTTCAATACATCTCGCCGTATAAGTAGCAAGCGTCGTACCCCGACCTACGTGATAGCTTCCTATCGCTTTAATAAGCCCGATACTTCCCACCGATATCAAATCGTCCGTTTCCGCCGCTCCCGAATATTTTTTTACGATATGCGCCACCAACCGCATATTATGCTTAATTAAAATTTCTTTTGCTTCTTTATCACCTTGTGCCACCAGCTCGAGATACTTTTCTTCTTCTTCTTTGGATAAAGGTTTGGGAAAAGCGTTCTTTGCGCCTATCATTCCCGTAAAAAACACAATTTTGCCGAGCACCGTCCAAAGCCATTCTAAAAACATACCGATACACTCCTTTAAGAATTTCAGTCTATCCTATGTTTTATACAGTTTGTACTATGTCATTTTTCAATCAAGTCTTATAATTATGTTAGACATAGGTATTATGCGTGGCATAATCACACTATTTTTGGCGGTACTATACGTGATATAATACCTATGTCTGGCATAATAAGTCTAAAATAAAAGAAATCAGGCGGTTTTTCGCCTGATTTCCCCTACTTTATTCAAAAATAAAGAGATTTGAGCCTGTCTGTAAGCCGAGTTCTGTCGTGTACGGTCATTTATCTAGGCTTGCCGTCGCCGACAAGCTCGAGCGATATTAACGATATTCCGTCGGACGGACAGCCCTATTGACGGAAACCCAATCTTGCAGCAAGTGGGGTTTACATTGCATACCGTGTTGCCACGGTATCGGTGAGCTCTTACCTCGCCTTTCCATCCTTACCGTAACGCTTTACGGCGGTTTATTTCTGTTGCACTTTCCTTGAAGTCGCCTTCACCTGACGTTATCAGGCACTCTGTCCTACGCTGCTCGGACTTTCCTCATTGCTATAAAAGCACCGCGACCGTATAACAAACTCAAATCTTTTATTATTATAACACTTTCTTTCAAAAAAATCACGCAATTCCCTTGCCTTTTTTGAAAAAAAATAGTAAAATTAAATGGAAATTTTTTATTTACGGGTCTACCGTAAATAACGTTTTTTACAGGAGCTGTATTATGAAAAAAACAAAGATTATTTGCACCATCGGACCTGCAAGTGAAAACAAAGAAGTTATATCCGCTATGACCGACGCAGGCTGCGACGTCGTTCGCTTAAACTTTTCCCACGGCACACACGAAGATTATAAAAAGAAAATTAAGCTTATTAAAGAAGTGCGTAACGAAAAGCGTATCCCCTTGCCCATTCTTCTCGATACGAAAGGACCTGAATTTCGTATTAAAACGTTTAAGGACGGCAAAATCACGTTAAAAGACGGAGATCCGTTCGTTTTCACGACCGAAGACATAGAAGGCGATCAAAGCCACGTTTCCGTATCTTACACAGGGATTTGCCAAGAATTAGTTCCTAACGATAAAATTCTTTTGAATAACGGTATGATGGTATTCCGCGTAGTAAGTATTCAAGCACCCGAAGTGCATTGCGTGGTTGAAATCGGCGGCGTGCTTTCTAATCGCAAATCTATGTTCTTCCCCGACAAGGAATTGCATATGGAATTCCTTTCCAAGCAAGACAAAGCCGACTTACTATTCGGCATTGAGCAAGACGTAGATTTCGTGGCGCTTTCCTTCGTTTCCAAAGCACAAAACGTGCTTGACGCCAAGAAATTCCTTGCCGAGCACGGCGGTTCGCATATCGACGTCATCGCAAAAATTGAAAACCGCGCTGGCGTGAACAATCTTTTAGAAATAATGAATGTTTCCGACGGGATTATGGTCGCTCGGGGCGATTTGGGCGTAGAAATTCCTTACGAAGAACTCCCCGACGTACAAAAACATATTATCAATCAATGCCGTATACACGGTAAACGGGTCATTACAGCGACGGAAATGCTCGAATCGATGATTCATAACCCCCGCCCCACGAGAGCGGAAATTTCCGACGTTGCAAACGCCGTTTACGACGGCACTTCGGCGGTTATGCTTTCGGGAGAAACCGCCGCAGGCAAATACCCCGTACAATCGGTGTCCGCCATGGCGCGCATTCTCAAACAAGCGGAAACCCACGTGGAATATATCCAAACGCTTGATAATTTCGTAATTGAAAGCACGTCCGAAGCCCTTTCACATTCCGCGGCAACCCTTGCAAAGGATTTGAACGCAAAAGCAATCGTCGTGTGCACGCGTACAGGCGCAACGGCGCGTAAAGTATCACGTTTCCGTCCAAATATCAATATTTTAGGCATTACGACGGACGTACACGCGTATAGACAACTTGCTTTAAGTTGGGGTGTTTTGCCTGCTATGGCGGAAGAATATACGTCTATCGACATTTTATTCTATTTCGCAAAACAAACCGCTATTCGGAGCGGGCTTGTAAAGAAAGGCGATATTATCGTCATTACGGGCGGTACACCAAACGGAAAAAGCGGTAACTCAAACTTGATCAACGTTGAAACCATTTAATCGCATATAACGATAAAAACCCCGCGTTTGTACAAAAACGCGGGGTTTTTTATAATTTTCTTTTACTTTTATTAGTGTTTGAAATGTCTATCGCCAACAAACAACATTGCAATTCCTGCTTCGTCGCAAGCGTCGATAGAAAGTTGATCTTTGATACTTCCGCCCGGTTGAATAATCGCGGTAATACCTGCTTTTACGCATTCCGCTACGCAATCAGGGAACGGGAAGAACGCGTCACTCGCCATCACCGAACCTTTGACATCTTCACCCGCATGCTCAATCGCTTGCTGCGCCGCCCAAATACGGTTAGTTTGCCCCATACCGATACCCGTCGTTCTATCCGCTTTACCCACCACGATTGCGTTGGATTTCGTGTGTTTTACAACCTTCCAGTTGAACATAAGGGCTTTCATTTCTTCGTCCGTGGGTGCGCGTTTGGTCACTACCTTTAAGTTTTCAGGCGCGAACAGCGTTTCGTCGTAATCCTGCACGAGCAAGCCGCCGTAAACCTTCTTCATATCGTACGCGGTCTTTTCGCGTTTCGCCTTGATGTCGGGAAGCTCCAACAAACGGATATTTTTCTTTGCTTTCAAAATTTCCAAAGCCCCGTCGGTAAAACCTTCCGCGATTACGATTTCAATGAAAATCTTATTGATTTCCGTCGCCGTCGCTTCGTCAACCGTACCGTTAATCGCAAGAATACCGCCGAATACGGACACGGGATCGCTTTCGTACGCTTTTACGTAAGCTTCGTAAATCGTTTTTCCTACGCCTACGCCGCAAGGATTTGCGTGTTTACAGGCAACTACGCAAGGCTCGTCGCCGAACTCTTTAACAAGCTCTAACGCGCCGTTTGCGTCGTTAATATTATTATAGGAAAGTTCTTTACCCCAAAGCTGTTTTGCCTTGGAAAGCGATCCTGCGCGGATAAACTCTTCGCTATAATAGGATGCGCCCTGGTGGGGATTTTCGCCGTAACGCATATCCTGCGCCTTTTCGTATGCAAAGGTGATACTGTCAGGGAAACGGATATCGAGCTGTTGTGCTAAATAGTTAGAAATCATACTGTCGTATACCGCGGTATGCGCGAATACTTTATATTGTAAGTATTTTTTGGTGTCGAGCGTGATTTCCCCTGCTTCTAATTCCGAAAGCACGCGTTCATAGTCCTTGGGATCAACGACTACGGCTACGTCTTGGTAATTTTTCGCTGCCGCGCGAATCATCGTAGGTCCGCCGATGTCGATATTTTCCACCGCGTCCGCAAACGTTACGTCGGGCTTGGAAATGGTCGCTTTGAAGGGATACAAATTCACGGCCACGATATCGATCGTATTGATACCGAGCTTTTCGATTTGCGCCATATGCTCGGGGTTGGAGCGCATCGCCAAAAGCCCCGCGTGCACGACGGGATGAAGCGTCTTTACTCTACCGTCTAAACATTCGGGGAAACCCGTCAAATCGCTGATCCCGATTACGGGAAGTCCCGCGGTTTCAAGGGTTTTCGCCGTTCCGCCCGTGGAAATGATTTCGTAACCGCAAGCAATCAAACGCTTACAAAAATCCACGATACCCGTTTTGTCGGAAACGCTTACAAGTGCTCTTTTTTTCATAACCTATATACCTCTTGTTATTATTTATCAATTTTTAACGCAAACTGCCTATATGATCATCTTATATATATTATTAATCGCGTATATTCTCGCCATCAATTTTTATGCTTTTTTGCTCGTGAAATCGTTAAAGGAAAAGGAACGGGAAGCGGAGCTGCGAAAGCAAACCACGCCGTTGATTGAATACGTCGAAAACGGCTCGCCGTCAACTAACCCTACGGGTAATCCCGCCACCGAAAAATACGTTGGGAAATTATTGATTACGGGCTTACTCGGCGGCGCGATCGCGATTTACGTTTGTATGTTTATATTCAAATTCCGACGAAGCGATCTTTTATTGATGGTTGCAATGCCGCTCCTTGGCGTTTTGAATATTTATCTTTGGGTATTACTGTTCCGTTCGGGTTTTCACTTTTTCTTAATACGTTAATTTTATTATAACATATTTTTTTCAAATAGGGAAACGAATTAAGGCTATTTGTTGAATTTTTGTGAATTTCGTGAAAAATTAACATTTTTTTGATAAATTTTATAATTTTGAAAATAAATGAAAATTTTTCCGAAAATTTTGAAAAAACTGGCGAAAAATATTTGACAATTTGATTGAATAGTGCTATTATATACAAGCGTCGTTGATACGGAGCCTGAACGAATAATTGCGGGTGTAGTTCAATGGTAGAATTCCAGCCTTCCAAGCTGGCCGCGTGGGTCCGATTCCCATCACCCGCTCCAGACGTTCCACCATTTAAGGCGTGTCAGATGCGCCTGTAGCTCAGTTGGATAGAGCAACGGCCTTCTAAGCCGTGTGTCAGGAGTTCGAATCTCTTCAGGCGCACCAAATAAATGGCGGACTTATGGCGGGCGTAGCTCAGTTGGTTAGAGCGCCAGATTGTGGCCCTG
>JAZLDG010000065.1:0-6156 GCA_045614565.1 Candidatus Scatosoma sp.
TAACACTTGGAACGGTGAGCAGGTCCCCGTCCAAGTGCTAACACGTCGCGACGCGTGGCCGTCAAATGGCTTTGTAAAATTTTTGCAATTTTTCGGCAATCAATTCCGTTGCGAAAAATAAAGCGTTGTTATATTTGTACGATTGTAATATTTTGTTTAGGTCTTCGTTTGCTTGCAGGAATACCGCGCAAAGGTTGGGCGGTTGTGGTGCGACGCAAAGCGTAACGGACGGGGGCGCGCCTTGGTGCAAGTTGTCAACGACAAGGGACGCGCCCGCGTAGTATATGCCGTACAGTTTGCCTTTGTCGGCTATTCGGCAAAGCATAACGCGGCTATGCTGTTGTTGTATCAGGTGCTTTGTATTCAATAAAAATTCGCCTGCGTTGTATTCTTCGTAGTCAGTTCCGCGTACAAGGTCGTTAAACCGCGAATTTTGGGGCAAATTATTATTTTTAGGGTTATTCCACACCAACACCGACAACGCGCCGTTTTGGTACGAATTAAGCCCGTTTTTCCAACGTGTTATATTAAAGTATTGAAATAGTGGGTTGTCGCGTGTAATCTTATTGCCAAAAATATACACCGCGTTATCATAATGCCCGCGGTCAATGGTTTTATAAAGTTCTAAAATATTTTGCATTTCGTTTTTTAAGTACCTGCCGTCAAGCGGGATAAATTCGTCGTAGTATAAATTTTTATGCGTTTTCCAATCAAAATTTGATTTCAACCGCCCCGCCTTTGACATAGGTACGAACGCAATTGCGCGTTTGTACGTTTCGCCGTCTTTTATAAGCATTGCGCCCGTTTTTTCCTTTGTTGCTTTTTCGAATTTGTATTCGTGTCCGCGCAACGCTTTTTCTATGCGTTCATTGCATACAAACGACGTGAAAAAATCTTCTGTAAATTCCGTAGAAAAACGACGCGCAAAAATTGCCGTTTTTCCGCTTTCAAAAAAACTTTCCAACGCCATACACTTTGCGCAAGTCGTTTTCCCGTCGTTCCGTTCCGTCAATGCAAATTTGATAATTGACGGGCTATTTTTCAGCCCGTCAAGGTTTATAAAAATTCGTTTTTGTTGCGTTTGTTCCATTTGTTTATACCCCCCGTTGGGTAAATTCGTTGTAGTCCGTATATATCGTCAAGCCGTTTGCAAACATTTTGCGTATTTCGTCCGTTGCGTCCTGCGGTGCGCCTTTAATATACATATTTTCCACGCGCAAAAAGTGCCGTTTGTTTGTTGTTTCTAAAAAGAAAAAATCTTCCCACGGCCCCGCAATATTCGTAAGCGTTTGTACGCCCTGCGTCAACAATGCGCTATTGATAGCGTCTAAATTTTGCGCGGGTAACAATTCAACGTAAATACCGCCGTAAAGTATAGTTATGTCGGCATAACCCCCGCCCGCAATTTGCGGGGCTTGTTTCAAATTTTGCGATATTTGCGCAATTTGTTGCGCGCCGCTTAAAAGTGCGCCACCAATCGCAAGCGGGTTCCCGCTAACAACACCAACGGCAAGCGTTCCCGCTGTTGCCAACGATTGCAACGCGATTGCGCTTTTATTTTCTTGCCAATATGCGTTTGCTTCGTTTTTCTTTATCAAATATTCAAAATCTTGCGTAACGTCCACAACGTCCGCGCCCGTTTTTATATAAACGCGCAACGTATCACCGCCAATTTTACACTCAATATTAACGCTTTGTTGCGCTGTAATTCTTCCCAACTGTTCAAGTTTTATCCTTGTAAACGGCGTGCCAATCGTTGCTTGGTTTGTTATTGCGAACGCGTCAACGTTTATTCTTTTGGTCGTTGTAACATAACTTGCAAGGTAAAATATTCTATCTTCCAAATAAGACGCGGACGGGTTCATTTGGTCTTGGTCAAAAAGTGCGTAATCAATTTGCGTATTTTCCGCGTTTGTTGTGTTTACCATACTTGACGGCAAAAGGTAAACGTTTTGTATTGTCGCGCGCGCATTTCCCCACGCTGTTTGACTTTTTAATTTGTTTGCAAAATTTATTGCCGCGCCCGCGATGCCTGCGTATTTATAAAGCGTATATACGTCGTCGGCGGGTGGGCTTGCAAGCGTTATTGTTCTTGTCAATTCTCTATACGTTGTCGATAAAATAACGACGCAACGCCACTTTTCGCGCGTTGCAACGCCTTGCGGTAATTGTCCGCCCAACGCCCAAAATACGGGCGTTGCAAATTGTGGTATAAAATGCGGGGATAGTATTGTTTCTTCTTCGCTTTGTTTTACGTTCACTTGTTGATAATTCGCCGTTGCTGCGATTGCGTCAATGGGCAAGCGTTTTTGCATTTCGTTTATTTTTGATTGCGTAAAATAAAAAAGGTTTTGCAAAATTTCTTCGTTGCTATACGCAAGCAAAGTCCCACCGCTAAACATTGCGCCATTTTGTCGTACGTAAGTGTTCCAAAAATCCAACTCGAAAAAAATACGAATTGCGCCAACGTCGTACGGGTCGTTCTTCGTTTCCGTGTCGCAAAATTCCCAACCCGTAACGTAAAAATAAAAATTTTCATTTATATAACCGCTGTTGTATAAATTCAATTTCATATAATTTATTTTGTTTAACGTTATTGATATATTAGGAATTGCGCCAAAATCTTCGCTTGGTATAATAGTAATGCTTTTGTCCGTTGGTCTAAAATTGCACTCGTTCAACTGTATTGTATATCTTGTACCGCCTAAAAGATTATCTATATCTTCGCCCAATTTTAACGCATAAACGGCATTGTCCCCTTTTTGAAATGGGGTATTTGCGTAAAAGGTTATTTCTTTTTTAATAAACATATTCGCCCCCCGCATAGTCAAAAATGCTTTCCATTGCGTCCAAAATATTCGCGATAATGTCAACGCCTTTTAACGCCGTTTGCGCTTCCGTGCGTTTATCCGCGTCCGTTCCAAGCGTGCGCGTTACGTCTTCAACGCTTCCCGTTGCGCTTGTGCTTCCGTTGTCCGTCGTTCTTCCGTTTACGCGTGCGTTTGGTGTTTCCCCGCGGGGCGTGAAAAGGTCTTCGCTTGGGTTCGTATTTGTCCCGCTTGTCGTTGTCGTCGTGTTTCGCGCTATTTCCTGCCCGTTGCCGTCGAATTTGTTTGCATTTCTAAACGCGGCAAACGCGCTCGGTAATTGCCCGTAACGCGTAAAAAACGCCTTAAAAATGCGCATAAATTCGTTTACCGCTATAAGGTCAGGTATATTGCTTTCCGTCCGTTCAGTAGGCAAAAGAACGCCCCACGTTTCCGCGTTTATTTCGCTTGGGGACGCAATAATGGCGGGGGTATTTAACGTCGAACAAAAACGCGCGCGCGCTTCTTTCATAAAAATTTCCAAAAAAGGCGCTACGTCCGCTTCCGCGTTTGGTCTATCATACAACAAAAACGACGTTATCCACGATTGAACGTACGACGTAACGACAACGCCTTGCAACCCCGTTTCGCGCCTATCGCAAAAAAAGTAATCAAGTGGATATCTTTTATACGTTTTCATCTTCTTCTACCGCCTTTTGTACTGTACTTTCGTAACATTCCATACGGAACGGCGCGCCTTGTTCAACCGCATTTTGGTTAAACGTTTTTATCATTAACTCAATATATGCGGACGTTTCCGCCGTTTGCATTTCAATTTCATTTGTTATCATACGCTCGCCCTTTTCGTACGGCGTTTTTACCCCTACAAGGTGCAACGTTTCTTCGTAATAGGCGCGTCTATCCGCTGTCAATTTGTCAATTTTGTACTCCATACCCGTACTTAACGTTTCAAGTTTTGCAAACCCGCCGTTTTCCCTATCCATTAAGTTTGCGTTTATGACGCCCCAACTTTTCCCCCGCCTGCGCTCGCTGTCAAGTTTGCGCAACTGTTGCGTCAATTCCTTGCTATGCGCAACGATAACGGACATATCTTTGACGCCGTCCAAGTTTTGCGCAATCGCAGCGTCGAACGCTGCCAACGTCGCGGCGCGCGTTCGTATAAATTCACGAACGGGAAACGCTTGCGCGTTTGCGTCAAAAATATACAAGTCGTCGCGTTTTGCTTTGTACGTCGTTCCGTTATACAAAGAATACAAGCGGTAATTGTCGTACGTTCCGTATGCCGTCGGCGTGCCTACGCCGTAAAGGGGCAACCATAATTCCGTTTCTTTATGGAACGCAACCGCGCCCGTACTGTATAACATATCCAAAATATAGTCGTCTTTCAAATCGTCTTTACGATTTACGATACCCGTTATTTTTGCAGCGGTGCAAAAAAGGGCGGCAAAAAGATTTTCGTAACCCTTTGCCGCCTTTATAGGGGTGTCGCAATCGCGGTAATATCTTCCTTGCCGTGTTGCCATACCTAACCCCCTTTTTCGTTATAATTGCCCAATCATAACCGCGTTAAAAAGCGGGCAAATTGCGAACATATCGCGCGCGTTTAACGCTGCTTTTACAGTTCCGCCATTATCCGCGCCGATAACGTCGCGTTCGCGGTATCTTCTCGCCTTTTCGTGGAATTGCGCGTACCTGTCGTCAATAATAAACGTTGCCCCGTTTAACGCGCTGTATTTGTCCGCGTCGTACTCGATAATTTCGTCAACGTCAAATCTTGCGTAATCAAGTTGCTTTGCCTCGATACGTTGGTAAACGTCAACTTGCGTAACGTTGTCCGCGGGGGTAATCATTACTACGCGATTTGCGGGTACGTCAAGTCCCTTTACGTTCACGGACGGACTGCCACGACGTACTTTTTTTGCAACCTTTTTAACAGTCGATAAAAACGTACGTGCCGTCGTTTCGTCGGTAATTTCCGCAACGTCCCCAACCTTAACCAAGCGCGCGCTATCCGTACCAACGCCAACCATTGCGCCCGCAAACGCTGCGACAGCGTGCATATTCTTTTCTTTGCTTGCGCCTTGGTACATACTGTCAATAATAAGTGCAGCGTGTTTTTCCGCGTTTTCCGCGCTTTGTGCTGCGTCGTCGATTGCTTCGTAATCAATCAACGCGGAATATACGCGGGGCGTCCAATGCTTAAAATACAATACGTCCGCTTTGGGTTTTTCCGCGTCAACTTCGTCCGCCGTGGGTTCTTGTCCCGTTGCGGCTTTAACAAGCGCAACTTCAATATCTTTGCCATATTTTACCATACCTTTACTTAAACTGTCGAAAAGATAAGGTACTTCTTCATTTTCCAATACTTGCTTGGCAATTTTGCCAATCAAGCCCGTATCGGTTACGTCCGCGGTATAACTCGCGGCATTAGTGCCGTAATCAGTAGCCATTTTTTTTAATTCTCCTTATTTACTATATTTTTTTTTCATTTGCGCATAAATACGTTGCGCCGCCGTTTCTTCCGTTTGTTCGTTGCCATTGCCACGCAACAACGCTTCGCGCAAGTCCTTTGCGTGCGCTGCTTTTTCGTCGTCAAGTTTTTTTTGCAATTCTTTCATACGTGCGTTGTGTTCGTCTTGCAATTTCTTCATTTCTTCCCCTGCCGACAATTCGCCGTTTTTATCGTCTTTGTTGCCGTCGTCCCCGTCGTTCCCGCCGTTACCTGCGCCCCCGTCAGGGCAAAGAAAAAATAAAAATTTTAATCGTTCCAAAAACATTTTTTAGTCCTCCGTTATTTTTTTGCTGTGTTCATAAAATCGACTTTTTCGTCGATTTTTGCCGAAAGTTCCGCGTTGTCAATCGTTCCGCCACGGCTTGCGATAAATGCCCGCGCGTCAGCCATAACAATACGTTTTTTTAACGCGCCGTTTTTTTGCGGTATGCCTGCGGACGTAGTCGTTGCGCTTAATTTGAACGCGTTTTCAACGTCGCGTATTGCGTCTTGTATAAGTTCGTCCGCTTCGCGTTCAAGTCGCAACGCGTCGTTTTCCGCGGTCAAGCGTTCGTTCTCGTCCGTCGTCGTTTCCGCTTTCTTTTTCGCTTTTTTACTTTTTAGCCATTTAATAAAGCCAAACAACGCGGATAAAATCGCAACCGTTAGAAGCAATACTGTTTTGACAGTTTCCAAAACCATTTCCACGTAACACGTACCCCCTTTTTTATTATTCGTCCAACGCCACCCCGCAACCGAAGCGCGGGGCGCGCTGTTGTTTCTTGGAACGTATCGCGGGCAGTTTTCACAGTTCCACCCCGCAAACGCAACAATTTT
>JAZLDG010000066.1:0-103967 GCA_045614565.1 Candidatus Scatosoma sp.
CGACGCAATTTTTAAGGCTTTTTTAGCGATTTCTTCCGCGGAGTAGTCCGTTTCTTTATAAAGCGCACGCGCCGCCGCAAGGGCGTAATTGCCGCCGCTACCGATAGCGCAAACGCCCTCGTCCGGCTCGATAACTTCACCCGTACCCGACAAAATAAGCAAGGTATTTTCATCCGCGGTAATCATCATCGCGTCCAATTTTCTACCAATTTTATCACTTCTCCAAAGTTCCGCAAGCTCCACCGCCGAGCGCATCAAATTGCCCGAAAATTTATTGAGCATTCCTTCAAAGCGTTCGGTTAAAGCAAACGCGTCCGTCACCGAACCCGCAAAGCCGAGAATGACTTTCCCGCCGAAAATGCGGCGGACTTTTATTGCCGTATTTTTGAAAATAACCGATTCACCCATCGTCACCTGTCCGTCGCCGGCAATCGCCGTAACGCCGTTTTTCTTGACCGCGCAAATGGTCGTTCCACGAAATTCCATATTATTTTATCTCTCCCTTTATAACCGATAACGAACGCTCCGCAAGCGTTTTATATCGTTCTTTTTTATCTTTTATCCGCGTAGGTAACGGCGCGAGTATGCCAAAATTCGCGTTCATAGGCTGAAAATCCTTGTTGGGCGAAGAAATATAATCTTGTAACGCCCCGCAAACGGTACGCTCGTCAAGCGTCAATTTCTCGCGGTCTAAAATCTCGTCCGCAATCGCGATCGCCGCAAGCAAGCCGCTTGCCGCGCTTTCGACGTACCCTTCCACGCCCGTAATTTGTCCCGCGAAGAAAAGCCGTTTATTATTCTTAAACGAAAAATCACGAGTTAAAACACGCGGACTTTCAATATACGTATTTCTGTGCATAACCCCGTACCGCAAAAACTCTGCGTTTTTCAAAGCGGGGATCATCGTAAACACCCGTTTTTGTTCGGGGAATTTCAAGTTTGTTTGAAAACCCACGAGATTGTACGCCGTGCCCGCTTCGTTTTCCTTGCGAAGCTGTAACACCGCATAAGGGCGTTTGCCGTCGCTATCCCAAAGCCCGACGGGTTTGAGCGTTCCAAAGCGCAGGGTATCTCTGCCCCGTGAAGCCATTACTTCGATCGGCATACAACCTTCAAAAATTTCGCCCTTTTCAAATTCGTGCAAATGCGCACGTTCCGCGCTCAAAAGCGCGTCTACGAAAGCGTAATATTCATCCTTATCCATCGGACAGTTGATATAATCGCCCGTCCCCTTGCCGTAGCGGTCGCCCGTGAACGCCTTTTCCATATCTACGCTTTCCGCGCTGATAATGGGCGCGGACGCATCGTAAAAATGTAACGCCCCGCCCACCTTTTCCAAAATATCCGCCGCCAAAGCGTCCGAAGTCAACGGTCCAGTTGCAATGATTATGTACCTGCCCCCGTCCTTTTGTGGATTAGGCAAATTTTGGACTTCTTCGCTGACCACGGTCAAATTCGGGCAAGCTTGGATTTTTCGCGTGATATATTCGGAAAAACGGTCGCGGTCTACGGCAAGCGCCGCACCCGCAGGCACGCGAGTCGCGTCCGCGGCTTCAATGATCATAGACCCCAAAAGCCGCATTTCTTCTTTCAAAAGTCCGCAGGCGTTAGAATAAATATCGTTGCTTTTGAGCGAGTTGGAGCAAACCAACTCCCCGAAATTTTCACTTTCATGCGCGGGCGTGAATTTTTTTGGCTTCATATCCACGAGCGTGGTTTTAATTCCCCGAGAAGCAAGATAGTACGCCGCTTCGCTTCCCGCAAGCCCGCCGCCGATCACGAGCACTTCCGTATTAGCTTTCATCGTCCAACCCTTCAAAGATAAACCCGCCGTTCATTCCTTCGTACGGTTCGTCCATAAGCGGGGGCGCTTCAAAGCTCGACACGAATTCAGGCGCGTGATCTTCCGTTTTGCTCGTTTTCGCTCTTTCCGTCTTCACGCGGTAAGAACAATCCTTGTTGTTACATTTCACGCTTCCGCGCGCCGTTTGCACGAGCGCGTCGTTGCATTGCGGGCATTTATCGCCCGTGGGAATATCCCAGTTCATAAATTTACAGGTCGGATACCCCGAACAGCTATAATACACCTTGCCTTTTTTGGATTTCCGCACCGTCATCGCGTTCCCACATTCGGGGCATTTCCCCACGAGCTTGGGCGCGTCTTCCGTCGGCATCGGCATCGTCGATTTACATTCGGGATAGCTCGGACAAGCCAAGAATTTGCCAAATTTCCCGCTTTTTACAACCATATTTTCCCCACACTTGGGACAACGCATAGCGGAAATTTCTTCCTTGCCTTCACTGACAATATTATGACATTCGGGATAGTTGGAACAAGCGAGATATTTACCGAATCTACCCGTTCTTCGGAGCATAAAATGCCCGCACTTGCCGCAAACTTCTTCCGTGAGCTGATCCCCGTACGAAGCCGCACCGCGTAAATTGCGTTCAAAGCTGGGATAGAAATCGCCGATTACACGCTTCCATTCCACGCCGCCGTCTTCGATGTCGTCGAGCTTAGTTTCCATTCCCGCCGTAAACCCGACGTCCATAATATCCACGAAGCACTTGACGAGCATATCCACGACGTCGTAAGCCACCGCCGTCGGCAACATATATTTTCCGTCCTTTTTCACGTATTTTTGCGTGAGCTTGGAAATAATCGTAGCGTAAGTGGACGGTCTGCCGATCCCCTTTTCTTCCATCGCTTTAACAAGCGAAGCGTCCGTGTACCGCAAAGGCGGTTTGGTGAATTTTTGCTCCTTTTGCAGCGTAACGAGATCGAGCGTATCCCCTTCCTTTAAGTCAGGTAACAGCTTTGCGCTGTCCACACTCTCGTCGTCGTCCTTTTTCGCGCTCATATCCTGATATACCGCGGTAAAGCCTGCAAACAAAAGCACCTTGCCGCTCGCTTTGAAAATATACCCGTTGTTGTCGATTTCCATTTGCGCGCTGTTGTATTTCGCTTCCGCCATTTGCGAAGCCAAAAACCGCTCGTAAACAAGCTTATAAAGCGCGAAATGCTTGCGATCTAACAACTTTTTCGCGCGTTCGGGGGTCATTTCCAAATCGATGGGCCGCACCGCTTCGTGAGCGTCCTGCGCGCCCTTTTTGGACGCGTAAAAGTTGGGCTTTTCGGGCGCATACTCGTCGCCGTAGACCGCGCGTATTCTCGCCAAAGCCGCCGCTTGCGCTTCCTTGGAAACACGGACGGAGTCCGTACGCATATAGGTGATAAACGCGATATGATCGCCGTTTTCCGTTTCGATACCTTCGTAAAGATGCTGTGCAAGTGTCATCGTTTCAGGCGCGGTAAAGCCGAGCTTCGTCGAAGCATCCTGTTGCATCGAGCTGGTCGTAAACGGCGCGGGCGCGTGGGATTTTGCAATGGACTTTTTCACCTTGGAAACGACGAATTGCCCCCGTTCGATCGCGGCGAGCACCTGCGCCGTTTCTTCCGCGGACGCGGGTTTGTATTTCTTCGTTCCTTTCTTTTCAAGCATCGCCTTAAACGGCGCGAAATTTTGCGGTTTGTCGCGAAGCTCCGCCGTTAAATTCCAGTATTCTTCGGGTTTGAACGCCGTAATTTCGCGTTCTCTCTCCACCACCAGCCGAAGCGCGACCGATTGCACGCGGCCACCCGAAAGCGTACGCTTGCCGTTGCCGTTCTTGTCTTCGATTTTATGATTGAGTAGGGTGGAAAGCTTATAACCCACCAAACGATCCAAAACGCGCCGCGCTTGTTGCGCGTCCACGAGATTGTAATTGATTTGGCGGGGCGTTTTCAACGCCGCTTCAATGGCGCGTTGGGAAACTTCGTTAAACTCGATGCGGTTTTCCGCTTGTTCGTCCAGTCCCAAAACCGTTTGCAAATGCCAAGCAATCGCTTCCCCTTCACGGTCAGGGTCGGTTGCGAGAAAAACGCGGTCGGCTTTGCGCGTTGCGTCCGTCAAACGACGGATTACGTCTTCTTTCCCTTCGGAATTCACGTATTTCGGCTCGAAATCGTTTTTGATATCCACGCCGAGCGTATGCACGGGCAAATCGCGGATATGCCCCGCCGACGCGTCCACGCGATATTTTCCTTTGAGATACTTGGAGATGGTTTTTGCCTTGGAAGGCGACTCTACGATAATTAAATCCATATCTATTCCTTATAACAAAAATTTTAACTGTCTTAGTTTAGCAAGGCTTTTAACGCAATATGCGCCAAAATTCGCCATTCAAAATCGAGTTCGGTTTATATTGAATTGGTTAAACGGGCGCGTAGCGGTTTCCGCCGACGGCTACCGCAAGCCCTTTCATTTCCAAAGCGGATAATACCGCTCTTGCCTTGAACGCAGGCACGCCCGAGCGAAGCGCAAGCTCGTTGATATGCGCTTCGGTCAGCTCCCGCAAGACGTTCAAGACCTTTTCTTCTTCGGGCAACAGCGCGACTATTTTGGTTTTTACCGTGCGTTCCACGCCCATTCTTTCAAAAATATCCCCCGCGGTTTCGGTGAGATATGCACCGTTTTTGATGAGCGCGTTACAACCCGCGCCTGCGGCGGCGTTGGGCGGGTATGGCAGGGCAAAAACGGGTTTTCCTAACTTTTGCGCGTACTTTGCCGTAATTAACGCGCCGCTTTTTTCACCCGCCCCGACCACCAAAGTCCCTTCGCCGAGCGCGGCTAAAAGCTTGTTTCTATATTCGTACGAAAACGCGCGTACGGGCGTGTCGTAATCGTGCGGCGAAAGCAAAAGCCCCTTTTGCGCTACCCGTTCGAGCAACGCAAGATTGCCTTGCGGTAACGCCGAAAATCCACCTGCTAAAACGCAAATAATGCGCCCGCTTTGCAACGCGCCTTCGATTGCCGAAGTGTCCCCGCCGTCCGCCGCGCCCGTTACTAAAACGAACGCTTCCGTTAGCTCGCTTGCAATCCCTGCACTTACCTTCATTGCCGCGGCGGGCGTTTTTCGCGACCCGACGAGCGTGAATTTCCGCCTTCTCAAAAGCTCGGTATTCCCCATCGCCTGCAAAAACGGTGGCGGCGAAGAAAGCGTTTTCCATTCCGCGGGATAAAGCGGAGAACTATATTCTATCGTTACGATATCCGTTTTTTTCAATGCTTATTCCCCTTAAAGCGTATCGTTTATATCCGCGCCGTAGGTGCGGTAGGAAATGGCTTCGTACAGGTGATCGGGCTTTATGTCTTCGCTCAATTCCAAATCCGCGATCGTCCGCGCCACTTTGAGTATACGCGATCTTGCACGGGCAGATAAACAAAGCCGTTCAAACGCTTCTTTGAGTATGGCTTCGCATTCCGCGTCTAATTTACAAAACTCCCGCGTTTCGCGCTCGCTCATTTCCGCGTTCGTCGCAACCCTGCTCCCTTCAAAACGCAATCTTTGCACGTTTCTCGCGCAGTCGGCGCGCGCCTTGACTTCCGCGCTCGTTTCTTCGTTTGCTTCGGATACGAGATCGTCGTATTCCACGCCGTCCACTTCCACTTGAATATCAATTCTATCCAAAAGCGGTCCCGACACGCGGGCGCGGTAACGCCGAATATCGTTGGGCGTACAAGTACAACGTTTTTTCGTACTCCCGTAATGCCCGCAAGGACAAGGGTTCATACTCGCGCAAAGCGTAAACGAAGCGGGGTACGTAACCGTCCCGCCTGCGCGGGAAATGGTGATTACGCCGTCTTCCAAGGGCTGACGCAGACTTTCCAAGGTCGAACGCTTGTATTCGGGCAGCTCGTCTAAAAATAGTACGCCGCCGTGGGCAAGACTGATTTCCCCTGCTTTCAAATGGTTACTGCCGCCCCCGCAAAGGGAAACGGTCGTCGAAGTGTGGTGGGGACTTCTAAACGGGCGTTCGGTCATAATCCCTTTATCCCCGAGCGTACCCGCCACCGAATGTATTTTCGTGATTTCCAAAGCTTCTTCAAAGGTCATATCGGGCATTACGGACGGGATCGCCCGCGCAAGCATCGTTTTGCCGCTTCCAGGTGGACCTACGAATAAAATATTATGCCCGCCCGCGACCGCGACTTCCAAAGCGCGTTTTGCAACCGTCTGCCCTTTCACAAACGCGAGATCGTACGCGAGGGGTTGATCGGTTTTGCTCTTTTCAAAGCTTTCCGTTTCCACGGGTACAAGGGGCAAAAATCCCGATAAATGATCAACGACTTCTTTTAAGTTTTTTGCCGCGTAGACCTTTACGCCGCGAACGAATCCCGCTTCCTTGCGGTTTTCGTAGGGCACGACGAACTCGGTAAAGCCCTTGTCGCGCGCGGAAATGATCGCGGGTAATACGCCCGTAACGGGACGAAGATCGCCGTTTAAGGCAAGCTCGCCGAGAAAAATCACGTTTTCCACTTGCGCTTGTAAAACGCCGTGGGCAAGCAATAAGGAAACGGCTACGGGTAAATCAAACGCCGAGCCTGCTTTTTTTACGTACGCGGGTGCAAGATTGACGGTGATTTTGTGCGCGGGAAATTCCAGCGCGCTGTTTCTTATCGCACTTCTAACGCGTTCCTTGGACTCTTTCACCGCCGCGTCGGGAAGCCCGACGATTTCGTACGCGGGAATCCCCTTGGATACGTCCGTTTCCACCGTCACCACTACGCCGTCTAAACCGATCAAAGCATAGCTTCGTACCTTCGCAATCATACGCTTTCCTTCCTTATTATATGGTGCTGTCTTATATTTTACCCTAAACGCACGAAAAAGTAAACAAAATTACGGGTATTTTTTGAAAAAAGAAAAGTGATGTCACAATAAACGGTTGATTAGTGCTTTGCACGATTTGGCGGGATACGCTCCACTCGCTTCGCTCGGTTGGTATGACGATACGGTTTCACCCCACGAAAAAAGCACCCCGCAGGGTGCTTTTTATTTGTATAAAGAATACCCCGCGTTAGACGCGGGGTTCAGAAAATGTTAAACATATAATTCTTGAAAATAAAAACTCCTTTTGGTATAATAAATTGAGGTCTGCAAACCCAAAATAAAAACCAAAAGGAGGACATTCAAGGTGAATGACATACATAGTTTAGCACATTCGAAGTGGAATTGCAAGTATCATATAGTATTTGCGCCGAAATATCGTAGAAAAACAATGTTTGGGGCAAAAGGAAGAGAAATAGGAGCAATTCTACGAGAATTGTGCAA
Source organism: Candidatus Scatosoma sp. (assembly GCA_045614565.1). Lineage (GTDB taxonomy): Bacteria > Bacillota > Clostridia > Christensenellales > Borkfalkiaceae > Scatosoma. Next base: position 7,156 of record JAZLDG010000066.1, read on the forward strand.
ATGGAAAGGATTAAATATAATCGAGGCGGAGATATGTCCCGACCACGTGCATATGTTGGTTGAGATTCCCCCGAAGATGAGTGTATCATCATTTGTAGGATATCTCAAAGGGAAGAGTAGTTTAATGATATATGAACAATGGGGGAATCTCAAATTCAAATATCGAAATAGAGAGTTTTGGTGTAAGGGCTACTATGTCGATACAGTAGGAAAAAATACTCAAAAGATAAAAGAGTATATAGAAAATCAGTTGAAGGAAGATAAACTTGGGGAACAGCTACGGATAGATTATCCAGATAGCCCGTTCAAGGAGTAATATGCAAATGGCAGACCTCAATACCCTTGTAGAGGGTAGCTAGTAGCATAGGGCTTCGCCCGCATATGAAATACCCCGCGTTTTCACGCGGGGATATTTATTAACCGACGTTCTTTACGTTGACGATGGAAATCTCGTCACCCGTGTTCGCGTCGATAAAGATGAAATACCGTTCGTCTTGATACGAGCAAAGGAATTCGTACGCCGCTCTTTCGCCACGCGCCGTTTGCACCACCGCAAGGCGGGAAGCGTCTACCGCTACGCCCTTATGCAATTTGGCTTGGGCATTTGCAAGCGTTAAAGAAATGCTCGGTTCCGTTCTCTTTTCGTGGTTTTTTAAGAATTTAGAAGCGTCCATACCCGTCACCACGCCACGCGCGCGACATACCTTTATGCGTACCATATCGGGATAGAACACTACGCCGTCTACTTGGTAAGCGTAACTGAAATCCACGTCCGTACCGTTTTCGCGTACGCGTACCACTTCCATATCTTCATACCCTAATTTTCCAAGGAACTTTTCAGCAATCATTTTCGCGTTGTCCATATCGAACGTTTCGCCTTCGCAAGGCTCGAAATAGTCGAAGCGGATCAATTCACCGTTCTTATAATCGACTTCGGCGAACAAAAGCGTTCCGTTGTCGTCGTAGCCTTGTACGTTATACGCCTTATAACCGCGGGTTACCGTTTCGCCGATACATTGAAATTCGTCAATCTTATAATCGGCAAAGTAGCGTTTGCAAATCTCTTCCGCTTTCGCAGGGTCAAGCGCGGGCGAGCCGTTTTCTTCGGAAGCGTCAGGCATACCATTTAATTCCATACCTGCCCCCTTCATTTTGGGTTTTAAGATCTCCAAAGCCGCGCGATTTTCTTCCAAAGTCAGCTTTTCAAGACCTTCCAAAGTGGACGCGAGCGCGCCTGCGCCTTTCTTGATATAATCGGTGATATCCATATCCGTCATTTGCGAAACGTATTCGTTCAGCTTCATACGGATTTCGTGGTTAGTTTTATACAAACTTTCCAAGGTCTTTTGGTCTTGTTCGGAAAGGCTTTCGCCACGACGGAGCTTGCCCAACATTCTTTCGCATTCCGCGCCTACGCGGTTGATAAAGCGGGTGATGTTTTCATCAGCTTCCATCGCAATGGGCATTTTTTCAAGGTCAAGCTCGGCAAGTCTTGCCTGCACGAGCAAATCGGTCAAAATACGACCTTGTTGTACGGGCGAAGCGGACACGCGAGCGCGGTCTAAATCGTCGTCTACGTGTTCCATAATACCGACAAACTCGTACGTGGTACTCTTGTGCCCCATCATCACCGCGTCCTTGGTATTTTTCATATCGATTGCCCCGATCGTCACCGCCGTCGTCAAACCGAGCGTAACCGCGCCGAGCGCAACGACTGCCGCGAGCCAACCGCCGTAGCTTCTCTTTTCCCGTTTTTCGCCGCGATTTTCGCTACGCTTCGCTCTTGCCTTGGACTTTGCCTGCGAACGGTTTGCTTTTGCGTGTGCGCGTTCGCGGATTTTCGCTTCGCGTTCGGCTTTGCGCTGTTCAATTATTTTTTTGCGTTCCGCGGCGTGTTTTTCCGCTTTTGCCTTGCGTTCCGCAGCGCGTTTTTCAAGCTTCGCCACTTCTTCGGCAATCATTTTTTCACGCGCAGCTTTGCGTTCCGCCTTGCGTTTTTGCGCTTCGGCTCTGCGTTCTTCCGCCGTCATTTTCGCGCGTCTTGCGCGTTCTTCCGCTTTGGCTTTTCTTACCTTGGCTTTTTCGTCCGCACGGCGCGCCTTTTCTTCTTGCTTTTTCAACGCCGCCGCTACCCGCGCTTTCGCCGCTTCGCTTTCTTTTTCGGCTTTGCCGTTGGTGCTTTGCGCGTTCATTTTCTTCACGTCAATCTTTTCTTCCGTTGCTTGTCCGCGCTTGCCGTTTTCTTTGCGAACGGTCTTTTTTTCAACTGCTTTCCCGTCTTGCGTTTTTACGCTTTTTTCGATCGCTTCTACCTTTTCCGCGCCCGAAGAAACGTTTTTCGCAACGTTCGTTTCTTTCTTTTCTTTCATATTCTCACTCCTTATCATTTACCCAAATCATTAGATCGCGAAAACGTGTTTGCCGATTACCGTCACCGTTTGCCGATCAAAAATCCACGCGCTCGTTGCAACGGCGGGATTGTAATAATACAACGCGCCACCCGTGGGATCCCAACCGTTGATCGCGTCTTTCGCCGCGCGCATCGCCGTTTCGTTGGGCGTGAGATTGATTTGCCCGTCCGATACCGCCGTAAACGCGTGCTTTTGATACACTACGCCCGAAATGGTGTTGGGGAATTGCGAGCTTCTGATACGGTTCATAATTACTGCGCCGATCGCGACCTGTCCCGTATATGGCTCGCCACGGCCTTCCGCGTAAATCGTCCGCGCAAGCAAATATACGTCCGAGCTCGAAAATCCGTTCGCGCCGCTTGACTGCGAATTAGAATTTCCACCCGCCAAAATATTATAAGAATTCGTCATTCCCAACGCCTTATACGTCGATTTTCCAACGACGCCGTCCGCTTTCAAACCGTTCTTTTTCTGGAAAGCGATAACCGCCGCTTTCGTGCCCGCGCCAAACGTTCCGTCCACGCTTCCGTTATAATATCCCCATAATTTCAAACGGCGTTGTACTTCCTTAACTTCACTGCCTTTCGAGCCTTGTTTGAGTACCGCAGTTTCCACGATTTGGGCTTCCGTTGCCGTAGCCTGATCGCCGTGCGCCTTGGCTTTTATAAGCATTGCCGCAGGCGCGCAAAGCGTAAACGCAATCAACGCGGCTGCAACGCCTTTCTTGATAGACTTTTTCATAATTTTCCCTCCTGTATGTAGCCATTCAACGCATACCTGCCCCTTTCCAACGCTCGATAATCTCCAAAATCTTGCTTTTATAAACGACGTTTTCTCCCGCCGTAAAACAAAGGGGCGGGTAAACTACGCACCACCAGTTATCCCCTGCGCCTTCGCCAAGTTCGACGATAAGCGCGGTATACGCGCCCGCCGGCAAGGTGTATTCCCCGTAAACGCGGGTGGGGAAGCTTTCTCTTTTAATTTGTACGCGCGCTCCGTAGTCAAAGCCGTTACGGCGCAAAACGCGTTCGGCGACCTTTTTTACGCTTTCGATATTCGCTTTTACGCCCGCTTCCGCTTCCGCTTTCGTTTGATAGCTTGCGACAAGGGGAGTAAGATATTCCACGATTTCGTCGCGGACGAGATATTTCACCGCTTGCGCTTGCATTTCGTTAGAATCCGCGCGAATATGAATACGGAAATACCCCGTCGTGTCCACACCGTCCGTCGGCACGCAAACGCCTGAAAATCCCACCGCCGTCAAACTTATTATGAATAACGTTAAAAAAATTATGCAAATCTTTTTCATAAAAAAATAACTCCCGTGAAGATACACGAAAGTTATTGACAGTATTTTATGAATTTATACTTATTTTGCCCACTTGTGATGATGTAATTCCCCTTCTTCCAAAAGATCAGGATAATCGCTTTGGCGTAAAGCTTCGTACAAAGCGATGGCGACCGAGTTGCCAAGATTGAGCGAGCGTGCCGCTTCGCGCATCGGGATTCGCAAACACGTTTCTTCGTTTTGCATCAGCAGTTCTTCGGGCAAGCCCTTGGTTTCTTTGCCGAACACTAAAAAGTCGCCGTCTTGGAATTGCACGTCACTGTGACGGTGTCTGCCCTTGGTCGTAAAATAGAAAAATCTACCTTGCGGATATTTGGCAAGCAGCTCGTCAAAACTGTCATAATAATAGATTTCGACCAAATTCCAGTAATCCAGTCCTGCGCGTTTGAGATATTTGTCCGTAACTTCAAATCCGAGCGGGCGTACCATATGCAATTTTGTACCCGTCGCCGCGCAAGTCCTTGCGATATTGCCCGCATTTTGCGGGATTTCCGGCTCAACCAAAACGATATTAAACATAATTTCCTTCCTTTTAGGCATATCACAATAAGCGGTTGATTAGAAAAATTTTTATTTTTTTCGTCAAAAATCGACCGAATAGTGTAATATTGCCTATATATAATATTGTACTAAAAAAATGGGTTTTTCGCAAGTGATTTGGTATTGTTTTACAATAAAAAGCAGGTATAGACGCGGAAAAGCTTTACCATACTGACCATAGAAAGCAAAGGCTTTCAAAAGGACGGTTTATTATGCAATTTGATCAAACGGAAACTTATAAAAACCTTGCCCGTAGTTTTGCGGGTGAATGTCAAGCGGGTATGCGCTATCAAATGATTGCAAAGCTCGCAATGCAAGAGAAGATGAAAACGCTTGCGGACGCGATCCGCACGATCGCCAAAAACGAAACGGTACACGCTACGCAGTTTTTCAACAAAATCATTGAAAAAACGGGTAGCCGTGAAAACATCGAATTTGATGCGGGCTATCCCTTTCACACGGGTACGCTTGCAGAAGCTTTGAAATTCGCTTCGTCAGACGAGAAAAACGAATCGGAAGATATTTATCCTGCTTTCGCCGTTACGGCGCAAAGAGAAGGATTTGAAGATATCGCCGCGTTGTATCGTATGATTGCAGAAGTCGAACGCCAACACAAAATCGTGTTTCAGTATCTTTGCGACGGCGTGAAAAACGGAACGCTGTACAAGAGTGAAAGCCCTATCCTTTGGATATGTAGCGAATGTGGGCATATGCAAGTAGCAAATCAGGCTTGGAACATTTGTCCGCTTTGTAAAGCGGAGCAAGGTTACGTGGATTTACACCTTCCTTTTGAAGGTGTCCGAGAATAAGCCTTAATAAACCTTTGGCGATAGAGCCATACAATAAAAGCCTTTGCTTTCGTTTTTATTAAGGAGTGAATAGTATGAAAAACAACAACCAAAACAATCAAAACAACCAAAAAGCAAAAAATTGTGGCAGCAAGAATTGCGGCAGCAAAAACTGCGGTAACAACAAAAATTCGAGCAACCATAGCTACGAACACGGCGGCAACAATGACTAAAAAAAGCGGTAGCCGCATACCTGCCCCCACTAAACGCGCCTTGGAGCTGTTTCCAAAGCCGTCGGATACGGATATAAACGGGAGCTATACGGGTAGACCGAAAAACAAAAAAGAAGTCCCCGTGCAGGACGCGGACGACTTATAAGAAAAAGCAACCCTTTGGGGTTGCTTTTTTCTCGTTATTCAAATCTTAAAAATCGTCGTCTTTTCTTTTACGCTTTTTCGCGCCGCTCTTGGGGGTAGGCGAAACGTCATCGTCGAAGTCGTCGTCATCATCGTCGTCATCGTCGTCATCATCGTCGTCCATATCGTAGTAATCGTCTGCGGAAACGTATTCAAAGTCGTCTTCTTCGCTTTCCGTTTCTTCTTCCTCTTCTTCCTCTTCTTCTTCGTCAAATTCGGAATCGGGAATACCCAAGTCAAGGTCTTCGTCATCGTCGTCGAGATAGCTTCTCCACGACGCGTCTTCCTTATCTTCGTCTTCTTCTAATTCTTCGTCTTCGTATTGCGCTTTCTTCTTGCATTCTTCGCACATCTTTTCGCCGAACGCCATATAGTTTTCACCGCAAACAGGACAAAGCTCCGTTTCTTCTACCGCTTCTTCCGCTTCAAAATCGTCCGAAAAGGTCTTTTCCCCGCTCAATTCCTTAACGCATACTTCGCAATATTCCCGCTCATCCGCGTCAATGAAATTCAATTCGCATCTGGGGCATATTATATATCTTGCCATAAAATTTCTCCCTTGTTTTGCGGCTTTTGCCGTCTACCATATTGATTTTGCTATATTATATTAAGAATTATGAATTTTGTAAACCGTTTTTATAGCATTTTTTAATATTTTTTTGAATTTTTTTGAAAAATGAAAGGCCGCGCCAAATGCGCGCGACCTTTTCGCCTTTATTCTTCCTTTTCTTCCGTTTCAACGGGTACTTCTTGCGTTTCTTCCGTCGTCGTTTCTTCTACGACGGGAACTTCTTCTTTCGCCGTTTCTTCCACCGTTTCCGTAGCTTCCTGCTTTTCTTCGTCCGCGTAAACGTCGATGGATTTATCGTCCGTGGTATCGATCTTCTTACGCTTATACGCGTTTACGGTTGCATCTGCTTCCGCTTGCTTTGCTTTCTTCTTCTTGAAATAAATAACGAGCATGATCGCTACTACGCCGCCGACGATCAACACGCTGCCGCATACGATCAACGCAATCGCCCAGTCGGGCAAGCTTTCTTCCGTCGTTTCCGCTACTTCGGGCTTCATAAGGCTGTCTACCCAAGCGGTTTTGATTTCTTCCGCGTCCGCCGCCGTAATATCGCCTACGCGAGCAATAAACGCGTTTTCGGTCTTGAATTCCGATGCGGTGAATTTTTCTACGAATTTGTCAAATTCGCCCGCTTGATTTTCGCCGTACAATTCGCGGACGCTCTCAAAAGCCGTTGTTTCGCCCGTACGGAAATAATATTCCATCGCCGCTTGCAATTTCTCGAACGAACCGAATTTCGCGTCGTTGATATAATCAAGCACCTTTTTATAGTCTTCGTTTGCCGTTTTGATTTCCGCAGCCGTACCCATCTTCGCCGCATAGATATAGTTATACGCGTTCGCGCCGAAGAGTTGTGCGTTTGCGTAAAGCACGGTATCGCCGAAAATTTCGGGTTTATACCATTCCGTGGTAAAATCTACGAAATCGAGCTTCAAGGGCTGATATTCCGCGTTTTCAGGACGATTTGCAAGCATTGCCGCGTAGTTGTCCGCCGTGCCGTCGTACTTAATTCTAATCAACGCTTGACCGTTGGCGTTATCGCCTTCGCTCGCCGCGTAATAGTACAAGAATTTGCCCGTTTTATCTACTTTATAAGGGTTCGCCGCGGAAATACCTTCCACCATTACCGTTCTCACGATTTCGCCCTTGGTCGCGTCGTAATTCGCGCGGATCAGGTTTTTGTTGGTGGAATCAAGGTATACGTAGTAATGCGTATCGCCGTCTTTGAAAATGAGCGCAGAACCCGTGTTGGTCGTGTTGGGAGCAACGACGGTCAATTTCGCTTCTTCGTTGCCGCTTACGACGTTCCATTCGGTTTTGGTAGCCGCGTCCGCAACGTAGTAAAGCTTCGCGCTTTCGCCCGCCGAGCCGGACGTCGTTACCGTCGAACGGGTGAAATACAAGCCGCCGTCACGGTAGCCGTTAATCGTATACGAATAGCCTTCGCCAAGTACCGTCGATTCGGTGGTTTTATCCCAGTTGAACTGCGTTTTTTCAATCGCGCTCTTGCCGATACCGTCCAAAACGAGCGTACCAAGGTTTACGTACGGATAGGTCGCGTAGTCGTTAAGATTATACTTTTCCGCACTACCTTCCGCTTTGAGCTTTTCGTTTTGCTTTTTCATATACCCGTCGAACGCGTATTCTTTGACCGCTTGATCGCCGTTGTATACGGTGTATTTTTCATTTGCGCCGTCTACGGTCGCCGTTGCCGTCGCGTTTACACGGTAAATTTGATTGTATTTTTCGGTAATATTGCTTTCATAGCTTACCGTAACGCCCATCGTGTAATAAACGTCGCCGTTTTCGGGGTTTTCGGTGTCGAAATAGTAATCGGACGCACCCTTTGCAAGCACGGTATTTTCACCCGTAGCGGTATTGAACGAACGGAGATATTTCACCGTCGTACTATCTTCCGTAACCGAGTCCACGTACACGCAATAAACGTCCTTTTTACCGTCGTTGTTCTTGTCCACGCCCGGTTGCACGAAACGGTACGCCGCTTTATTGTCCGAAACACGGAAATAATAATTATTCATATGCCCTTCCGTGCCGTCGAGCTTCGCGCGCTTGAAATCCAAGTACGAGTTTTCCACGACGCCGTGGGTACTTCTACCCGTCGTAGGCGTTGCGTAATACACGTAATCGTCGTAAATATAAATACCCGCGTCGTAGTTTTGCGCTACGAACAGGGACGGAACGACCGTTTTTACCGTTTCATCGGTGAAATTTCCCGCTGCAAGATCGGCTTTGGAAACGCGCATAAGCGCGGCTTTCACGACTTCGCCGTAAACGTTGCTTGCGGTATAGTCTTCCTGACCGTTGATAAAGTAAATATAGTCGCCTTTTTCTACGGCAAAACCGCCGTTGGAAGAAACGGGAGCCGCCGCGTCAAAACCCGTAAGCGCGTCCCCTTTATAATCGGCTACGTCGCCGCAAGCGACGAATGCCGTCGATACGCAAACCGTTGCCAGCGCGATACCGAGTACTTTTTTAAGCTTATCCCTCATCGTAAAGGACTCCTTGATAATAAAAGTTTCAAATCCACGTAATGAAAGACGTATATACGCCCACTTTTACGCATATTCTATTATAACTCAAAACGCCGATTAAAGCAATTCTTTTTTCCCTTTTTTTATGTGAATTTTTAGGAAATTAACTGAAATTTTTAATTAGGAGATATTTTTAGCGTGGAGCCGTTCGGAATATTACGATTTTTACAAGCCATGCAAGCCCTTGCGCCTACTCCCGCGTCGGACGAAAAGCAAAAACCGTCGCCAACGCCCCCGTCCCAAACGGACGAAAAACCGCCCCAAAACGGAGAAGAAAACACGCAAACGGCTTCTTCTCTATCCCAAGACGGCAGTCCTGCCCAAAACGCCGTTTTAGGCTTTTTACAAGCCCACGACGAACGAGCCAAACGAACGAAAAAAGAAACGCATTGAATGCGTTTCTTTTTGATTGTCTTTGAAATTATCTCTTCGAGAACTGCGGTGCACGACGAGCTTTCTTCAAGCCGTACTTCTTTCTTTCCTTTGCACGGGGATCGCGCGTAAGGAAACCTGCCGCTTTGAGTACGGGACGGCTGTTTTCTTCCGCTTCCAAAAGCGCACGCGCTACGCCAAGACGAATTGCGCCTGCTTGACCCGTGTAGCCGCCGCCGATAACGTTGACGAGTACGTCGTACTTGCCTTCCGCTTCAACCGCAACAAGGGGTTGTTTTACGATATATTGCAAAGTTCCTTGGGGGAAATAGTCTTCAAAAGCGCGGTCGTTGATAACGATCGTACCGTTGCCGCCGGGGATTAAACGAACGCGAGCGATTGCTTTCTTTCTTCTACCCGTGCCCCAGAATTGAATTTTCTTTTTAACGTTTGCTTTTGCCATTTTTCAATTCTCTCCTTTTAGTCTACTTTGAGTACTTCGGGCTTTTGTGCCGCGTGGTTGTGTTCCGCGCCCTTGTAAACGCGAAGCTTTTTAAGCATTACTCTGCCAAGACTGTTTTTAGGAAGCATACCTTTCACTGCTTCATAAACGGCAAGGTCGCTCTTTTCCGCCATCAATTTCTTGTAGGAAATTTCTTTCAAGCCGCCGATGTAGCCCGTGTGGTATCTGTAAAATTTATCTTCCAACTTCTTACCCGTCAAAACGACTTTGTCGGTGTTGATTACGATAACGAAATCACCCGTGTCAACGTTGGGAGTGAAGGTGGGTTTATGCTTGCCGCGAAGAACGGAAGCGACGCGGGTAGCAAGACGTCCAAGCGGCAAACCCGCTGCGTCTACGACATACCACTTTCTTTCAACCGTTTCGGCGTGCGCCATATAGGTTTTCATAATATGTTACTCCTTATTTCGTGTGTATTTTCTTGGTTGCTTTTCTTTGCGGTCAACTCTTGTTTTTCCGTTCAACTAACGGGGAAAAACGGGATTTTCAAGGGTTTTCCGTAACTTGCCTATTTATTGTATTATGAAACGAAATTTAAGTCAAGCTGTTTTGCGTGGGGTTTTTCAATTTTTTTTATTTTTTTTAATTTTTTTTTCAAATCCCGAAAAATCAAGGAAATTCCCCCGTTTGCTTTATGCCGATAACGAAAAAGAAACGGCGAATTTGCCGTTTCTTTATATTATTATACTCTAAATTAGAACGCTTTGCCAGCCGAGCCTAAAACGTTGACGATCTTATGCTTCACCATTTCTTTCATCATCGCACGCGCGTCGCCAAGATATTGACGGGGGTCGAAATGCGAAGGTTGTTCGGTGAAATGCTTTCTAATCGCTGCCGTGAACGCTACGCGAAGGTCGGAGTCGATATTGATTTTGCAAACCGCCATTTGTGCCGCTTTGCGGAGTTCGCTTTCGGGAATACCGATAGCGTCGGGCATATGACCGCCGAACTGGTTGACGATCGCAACCTTGTCCTGCGGAACGGACGAAGCACCGTGCAAAACGATGGGGAAACCGGGCAATCTCTTGCCGATTTCTTCCAAGATATCCAAACGGAGTTTGGGGTCTTGTCCGGGCTTGAATTTATACGCGCCGTGGCTCGTACCGATGGCAATCGCCAAGGAATCGATACCCGTGCGAGCGGTAAATTCTTCTACTTCGTCGGGGGACGTGAACTGCGCGTCAGCCGCGTCTACGTTTACGTCGTCTTCAATCCCTGCAAGCTTACCAAGCTCTGCTTCTACGACTACGCCGTGGTCGTGTGCGTATTCTACGACTTTTTTCGTGATTGCGATATTTTCTTCCCAAGGATGCGAAGAAGCGTCGATCATAACGGACGTAAAGCCACCGTCGATAGATGCTTTACAAATTTCAAAATCCGCGCCGTGATCAAGGTGCATAGCGACGGGAATATCGTTGGTTTCCACGGCAGCTTGTACGAGATGCTTCAAGTATACGGGGTTCGCGTACTTTCTCGCACCTGCGGAAACCTGCAAAATAACGGGCGATTTTTCTTCATTCGCCGCTTCCACGATCGCTTGGATCATTTCCATATTGTTTACGTTAAACGCGCCGATCGCGTACTTTTCAGCGTACGCTCTCTTAAACATTTCAGTAGTAGTTACCAAAGGCATAAATTTGTCCTCCAAAGTTTTTTCATACGTTTCCTATTATACAGCATTTTATAAAAAAAAGCAAACGAATGTATAGCCGTTTTGAAAATTCGCCCAAGCGATTTTTTTATGCGCTTGGGCGAAAACAAGGCAGGCTAATTTGCCCGCCTTGCGAAAATGAAGTTTTATTTCATTTCTTATTTCGTGAACGTTTGCGCCGTACCGTCGATTACGAGCGATACGCTGTCGAACGTTACGTCAACGATCGAGCAAGCGTTGGTAAGCGCAAAGCCCGTTACTGCGCAATCGCCTGCCCCGGGAAGCGCGCTGAACGTAATTGCGTATACGCCTGCTTCTGCCGTTTCCGCGATTTCGTATGCACAAGTATACGTCTTGTTCGCAGACTGGTCTTTCCACATACTAAAATCCGGAACGTATTCGCCGTATTCAATCGTTACGGTATCTTCTTCAAACGTCAAAACATACGTGTTATAGCACGTGAAGTTACCGAAAGGAATAGGATCGCCAACTTGGCAGTTCCATTCGCCAACGATTGCATCTGCCGCCGTTACTTCTTCTTTTTCCATTTCGTCGTATTCCACGTTTACGATACCGATATCCAAACCGTAGCTATCGTTAAGCTTTAACGCGTAAGTGGTGTACGGTTCGCCAAATCTACTTTCCAAACGGATAGAGCCGTCGTAGTCAATCGCAGCGTAACCCATAAACAACGTTTCTTCGCCGTCACCATAAGGGTCAACCGTTACACCCCACCAACCAGCGTCTACAACCGCCACTTTGGTAATCGTAACCTGTGCGTTACCGAAATTATCGTCCCAGTTAGCAAACGTGAATTTCACTCTATCGTACCAAGCTTCGCCCAGCATTTCATTTTCTTCCACGAGAATATCGTAGGTGTAAGAACCGTTGAAAATAGAAGCCATCGTAGGAGCAGCCTTTACGATCACCGTTACGGACGTGGTAACCGTCGTATCTTCCGTTGCGGTAAACGTAAAGGTGTATTCACCTGCCGCAAGCGCGGAAAGATCATAAACCGTAAGATAAGACGTTGCGTACGTTTCTTCGTTGTATACGGGATAGGTATCGTCTTCCGCCGTAATCGTTACGTCTTGATTATCCTTATCCTTTACCGTAACGGTGTAACCGTCCGTCTTATCCAACACTGCGCCAAGAAGATAGCTTTCGCCAGCGAAAATCTTAATATCTTCTTCCGCTTCGGAGAACTCTGCATAGTAATCACCGGGCACCACTTGACCAACAACAATAGTCGTAGGAGCAGGAGCAACGACGGTAACGTTAATCGTCTTTTCAACGCCGTTTACGCTCACTTTCAAAGCAAACGTGCTACCAACGTCGGCAGGCGTGGACAACGTGATTTCACCGTCAAAATAATTAACGGAAAGGCTCGTTTCCCATTCGTCGCCATTTACGTTATCGCCCGAGAATTCCACTACCGCATAATCCATAGAAGCCGTTTCAGGCAACGTTTCCGTAACGTAAAGCACCGTATCGTAACCCTTTTCGATATTGAGCGCGGTTACTTCTTCAAAGTTCGCGTCTACGAGCTTATAGCTCGTTACCGTCAAATCCGCAGGTTTATACGGATTAACGTCCGCTTTTTCTTCCGCAAACTGCTTCGCCGTAGCGGTTGCTTCTTGCGTTGTTTCCGCGTTTTCCGCTACGCTATACAATACGCTTTCGTCTTCTTGCGGGGTTGCTACGATCGCTTCGCCCGTATACGCTTTCGCGTTGACGGTTACTTCGCTGATAAAGTAGTTCGTTTCGTCAAGCTTGAAGGAAACGGTGGTTACGTAGAAACAAGGCTCCCAAGCATCGGAGTAAGTACCGAAGCTGAACGAATATACGCCGTCTTCTACGCTCGTCGTAAAGTCTTTATTCAAATCTTCTTTCGCAAAATCGTACAAGTTATTTACGATACCGAATGCGCCACAAAATACCACGTCTTCCAAATCAAGATAATCTAAGGAAAGCTTCGCACCGTAAAGATGATCTTTTTGTACGTTCGCATAAGCGGATTCGCTCTTAATCATTTCGTATTCGCCCGCGTACGTCGTAACGCTTACGCCGAAAGGCTCGCCTGCCGCGTCAAGAGAGAAATAATATTCATAGTTGATATCTGCGTCGTTTACGTAGGTATAACCGTCTTTGAATGCGTAGGTTTGTTTGCTTTCGTTAAAGTCTACGAGTTCGCCGTATTTAACCACGGAATTTTGTACTTTCGCAACGGCAATCGCTTTCGCCACGTCGGAAACGTCGGGCGTGCCGTAGCCGCAAAGCGTACAAATGCCTGCGTCGTTGTTTACGTGCGTGCAAAGTACGTAGCCGCAATCGTCGCAGTCGCCGTCTTTATCCGCGTCGTTATGTACCGCAAATTCCTTCTTGTAAACGTCCGCATGCGCCGCTTCTTCGCAGGTCGTTTCTTTCCAGTGTGCGTTCACGTCTGATTTCCAGTCGCTCCAAGTATGCGTGTGCACTTCGGGTTGTTCGCAAGCGGCAAAAGCCGTCGCGCAAAGAGCCACGCTCAATGCTAATAAGATACATTTCTTCATAATAAGCCTCCTTTTGCTTAAATTTTTGAAGTTATATTTGCCAAATTCGCGGGTTTACTGATAATACCCGCAAACGAAAAGCCATTGATCGTCTTCCGTCGCGTAAACGGGGTAATCGGGGTTTGTTTCCGCCCAACCGTCGCCGTCCATAAACAAAAGCTGATTGACGGAATATTTTTGAATAAACGCCCGCAATTCTTCGGTGACGGGGTACGCGCCGTCCTTGTTCACGTAATCGGCGTAACCCTTAATCCCGATCGTTTCCGTCGGAAACCCGAAATCTTCGGGTTTGGCGTTGCCGTATACCGAGCAGGACATCGAATACGCTTTGTCGTAGCCTTCTACGAACAGTTTATAATTTTCCGTATTATTAGAAACGGTCAAATTTTTATTCCCGCGGTACTCGATCGCCGTGAACGCCGTATCGATAAAGCGATTAGGTTTATCGATGACCGCATACAGCACGGGTCCGTAGCCAAAGCCGTAGCCGTACAAGCCGTCGCCCGTATATACCGTTTCGTCGTATAAGTGATAAAAGCCCGTTTTTGCGTTCAGCTTATACATATCCGCGTCGAAGATATTGACGCCGCTTTCCTGCTTCTCCGCCCAAGTCCACGTGCCTACGCCTACGCCCAAGCTACGCATATACCGATCGATATAATTTTCCATATACCCGTTTTTCTCGATAAACGAGTTTAACGCGACGGTGTCCGTAAACGTTTTCGTATCCAACGCGCAAAGCTTGTCAAACTGCGTTTTTAACGCCGTTTCCTCCGCCGTGGGAAGCAGGGTCTTGATTTCGTCGAAGGAAAGCGCGGAAATCCGTTTTAATTCCTTGCCCATTATCGAATACAATTCGTTCGGCTGCATCATTTGCGCTTTTCCGCTCTCGCCGTTATAGCCCAAGTCATTATCTTTCGCGATAGCAAAATTGATATACACGGGATATTGCGAGTCTTTATGCGTGGCTTGTACGCCGAACGAGTACACGTTGCCGAGCATATCTTTCGTAAGCTTCACGTCGAACAAGGCGTTTCGGGTATAATCGTTGCAATACAGACTTCCGTCGTCTTGGATATGCGAAAAATATTTAACTGCAAACGTACCCGTATAAATACGAAGCAAGGGATTGATACGGTTTTGTACGGTGTCTACCCACGTTTCAATCGTGTACCGACCTTCGCGCGTCGGCTCGTACTGATAATACACGATATCGCTTTCGTCGGCGATTTCTACTTGATACACGCCCAGCCGAGAAATGGTAATGCTTTGATACAAGCCCTTGCCTTCCCCGCGCGTTTTCACGATACTGTAAAAATTCACTACGACGTCCTTATTTTCATTCGTCGCCGTGTAGGCGTTGGGGTTATAGGCGTATCCTTCGGGAATACCGATGACCGTGACTTGATAATCCCCGTCCAAACCCGTTTTGGTGGCTACGCCGTCCACGAAATCGGCCCTATAAATATTGAAGCCGTCGCTCCATTGCGCCTGCAAGCCGTCGGTGTCAGTATAATACGCATTTGCGTCGTCGAGGCGTAAACGGACGGTGAACGCGTTTTGCTGATCCCCGCCCCCCAAGGACGTATTTCCGCCCGTGGAATTATTAATTCCATTATACACCCCGCACGCGGAAAAAGCAAGCAAAAGCAGGGAAATTATGCAGCAAACGAAGGTTTTTTTCATAATTTACTCTCCTTTTTTCCTATTTTTTCCATTTTTGCGCTTAAACAAACTCACGATATCTTTCCATTGTAATTTCCGTATAATAACGTCGATTACGAACGCGGAAACCGCCGTAATCAGGAACGGAAGCGCACAATAAAGCGTGAACGTAGCTACGTCGTTTTCGTCGTTTTTCAGCTCGATTTCGCCCTTTTCGTAAACCGTGCCGTTATAACGGATCACTTGGTGTAAATCGGACGGATCGTAGATCGTGAAGCGGTTGTATTCAGGCGAATACGCCACGTCGAAATACGTCGTCTTTTCAAAGCTCTTATTTGCGTACGCGTAGGTGATTTTCACTTCGTACTTCCCTTCTATCGGCGTTAAAAACGAATAGTAATACCTTGACGCGTCAAACGCGACCTGTTGCGTTTTCTCCGTGCCGTCGGGCGCGGTAATCACGAGCATCGCCGTGGCGTCGGGATTGATTTCCGCGGGTAAAATTTCCATCGTCGTTCTCGCCCCGTCCGCTTCCAAGGAAAGCGTGTAGGGCTGATCGAGTTTTTCCTGCGGTCTGTTCGTGGCGAACATATTTTTCGTAAACGCTTTTCCGCCGTTTTCGTCCGTCCAACCCGAAACCCATTCGCCCGTGAGCGTCGTCGTCAGCGTGGAAACCTTGCCGTTGCCGTAATTCCAGTACGCGTACAAGGGTGCTTCCACTGTGCTGCCGCCCGCTTTTACGTAGTCCACGCTCAACACCGTTTCCGCGCTCGCCTTGCTCTTTGCGTACGCGTAACCGTTGACAGACGGCATTGCCGTCAAACCCGCTACCGTTTGGTCGGCGGGACGGGTGATTTTGACGGGCGAAACCCGTTCGATAATGGAATCGGTTACGTCGTCCGCAACGTCCACGAGCATTAGCTCGTCCAGCGTTTCCACGCTCGTTGCCGAGTAGAAATTCCCATTTCCTTCCGTGGCGATATCGTCAAGGAGTTTTTCCGCGTCGGAAATTTCACCGTCTTCTAATTCGGGTTTTCTCGTGGTATGAATAACGGAAGTGGGAATCCCGATTGCAAATAAATCTTTGGCGACTTGCACGGCGTCGTCGGGCTCGTTGGCGTACGTTTCGCCGTCCGAAATAATCACGACTTCCTTTCTATCGAAAGCTTGGTCTTTCATCGCGGTGTACGCGTCCTTTAAGCCCTTGCCGAGCATCGTGCCTTGCGTGGGCTGTAAGCCTTCGATCACCGTTTCTTTCAAATATTCTCTATGCGTTTCGTCGCCGACCTTCACCGACGGCTGTTTGATATTCGAGCTGCCCGCGAACTGGATTACCGTCACGTAATCGTCGTCCTGCAACAAATCGATCAATTTTTTCGCGGCGCGTTTCGCCATCGTCAGTGACGAGAAATTTTGCATACTCCGCGACGTGTCGATAACGATACCTAAAAGTTTCGCGTCTTGGTCGTCGTTGCCGAACTTGACGGGCAACATATCCGCAAGCCGTTCCAAAACGTCGTCCGATTTGTTTTGGATTTTGGTATCGCCGATCGTGAGTAAGCTCTTGCCGAAAAAGGATACCGTTTTATCCACCGCCTGCACGAACGAAGTGTAATTCGCGAGCGTTCTCACGTCGGTGTTGCAAAGCACGATTTCGTCGTAACGGCAAAGTTCTTCCACCGTACAGGGTACGGCGGTTTTATTGATATACGCGTCCAAACTCGCGCCGTCGCCGTACAGCTTTTGCGCTTCCGTTAAATCGGCGCGGGCAGGCGCGATAAACAACACGTTCACCTTTTCCGCTACCGTTTGCGTAAACTCGTAGCCGTTGTTGTTCAAAAGCTCGTCCTGACCGTCTTCTGCGCTTACGACGATTTCGTAATGCTTCGTTCCCGCTTCGCTCGTGTCCAGCTCGAAATTGACGATATTATAGCCTTGGGAAAGGGTAATTGCCCGATCTTCAACCTTTTCACCGCCCTTGTACAAGCTCACGATCACGTTCGTTTCAAAGCTCGACTGCAACAACGCGTCCGCCGTCGTTTCTTGACCGATAAACACCGATTCCACCGCCGTTACGCCCGTGATTTGGACTTCCCTTTGCTCGCCCGTGATATTGTCGTCCACATACATAGCGTCGATATATACGTTGGAAGCTTTCAAATTTTCAATGCACCGAACGAGCGCGTCCACGCCCGCGCTGTCCGTTTGTTTGCCGTCCGTAATCAAGACGATACGGCGAATTACGCCGTCGTCAAACAGCGTCGAAGTATATTCGAGCGCGCTCGTAATATCCGTCGCGCTATCGTCTACCGTTGCGTTTTTCACGCTTTGCACGGCTTCGCCGAGCGGGGTCAACAGCTCGTAATCTCTGCCGAACGCTACCACGCCCATTTGCGCGTTATCGGGTAACGCGGCTTGGACTTTGCCGATATATTCGTCTACGGTATCTAAATTATGCTTAGCGGAAAAGGACGCGTCCGCAACGACGTACACCTGCGTTTTGGTGATAATCGCGGTGATTTGCATTCCCGCCGCCGCAAAGGACACGAGCAGGGATATAACGATATGCAGCACGAACGAAGCCACGACGTTTGCGTTGCGGTTTTCCTTGCGGATTGCCCACGCGTACGGCGCGATCACGAGCGCGATTAAAGGTATGGCGAGTAATAAATAATAGGCGTTATCGAAGCTGATATTTATCATAACAATACACCACCCAGTCCGCCGCAAACACCAGCAGCAGTACGATCAATAAAATCCAAAGCTCGTCGTATTTCCCATCGAAGCCGTTTGCGCTTGCCTCGCCTTGCAAGCTGAAATCTGCTTCCGTAACCGTCGGGAAACGCTCCGTTTCAGGTAAAGCCGAATAGATATGGAAATAGCGCGGTACGCCCGATACCGTCATCGTGATCTCGTACACGCCCACTTCGTCCAAAACGATTTGATTGCTCCCGCCCGTGGAAAGCCAGCGTACGTTCCCGCTCGGTGCGTCGATACGTACCGTTTCCGTGTTGGGCAAGAAACGTAAGGTCAGTACTTCCCCGCAATCGTAATACACGTCTTCCAAAACGTCGGGGAAGGAATATTCCCATAAATTGTGCATAAGCACCGCGTAATCGGTGAGCAAGGGGAAATTAGAATTGTGCAGGCTGAACGCGAACACCACTTCGCGGTTGCCGTACTCGTTCGCGCCCGTAAATACCACGGGTTGACCTTTATACGAAAGCAAGGTCGTGAAATTGCGGTACAAGCCGTATTTCATATACTGCGAAACGGAAATTTCGTCGCCCTGTAAATTTTTGGTAAGCGTTTTAATGGTGGACGAAGTCCCCGTCGCAAGCGAAAGCTTTTGCGAATCTTCAAAAACGACTTCGCCTTGTACGCTATATCCCGCGCCCGCCAAGCTTCCGTCCAAATTGATGAGCCAAACCGCCCCGTCTTTGGGCATACTTTGCGGGGTGTAGCCGTCGAAAATATACAAGCCGTACCCACTCTTTTCAGTGTAAGCTTCGGGCGAAATCACTTCAATTTCCGCGCTCCCCACTGCTTCCAACGCCGATTGCAAAAAGAAAGGCGTTTCGCTCACGAGCAAGGTTTTATACGAGTTTTCGCTCTCGATATTATACAGTACGCTTTCGTTATCCCACAAAAGCGCATCGGCGTTTTTCACCACCGCTTTTAAGGCGTAAAAGCTTTCGTTTGGAACGTCAAATGCAAACGCCGTCGGCTGTAACCGCGTAGCTGAAACGCTCGTCGAAGCGATCGGCGACGGGTTTTCGTCCACGTACAGCTCAATGGTAAGCTCCTCGTCGTTTTCGTAAGAATACGCTTCGCCCGTAACCGTCATTCCCGTTTGCGTAAATTCGTATTCCAACGCCGAAACCGCGTAATTGTCCTGCGCCGTACCCACCTTTACGAAGGTAATACCGTCCGTTTTTTCGTAATTTTTATCCGTCAAATAATAGGTGCGAAGCGCGGGATTTTCGTTAAAACGCCCCTGCGCGTACGCCAACGCTTCGGTAGGCTTTGCCACCGTGTACGAGCAGTCTACTCCGTCGAGCAAAAGCAAGGCTTCTTCCCTATCCGTGATACGTTCAAAGACCAAACTCGTGCTTTCGCCCGCGAAAACGAGCGTGTATTCGCTTCCGTTCGTCGCTCCCGTAATCACTTCTCTTATATTTTCTTTCGCAAGCGCAAAACGGGTCGTTTCCCCTTCCTGCGTTTGCATACTGCCCGAGCCGTCCAAAATAAAGCAATACTCGAAAGCTTGCCCTTGAAGCACGAGCACGGGGTGCGCGAGCGCAAGCGAAAGCGTCGCTATGCACGCGATTTGCAAAAGCAGGCTGACGATCCCCGCGAGTTTACTCAACGGTCTGCGTTTGCGCAAAAAGCGTTCGCTCAATCGCCACAAATAGGTGGAAGCGATCGTCTGCTCGGTGTATTTGTTTTTGATGATATATACGGCGATGAGAACGGGTATCCCGATCAAGCCCAACAAACCCAAGGGGTATAAAAAGATCATTTCATTACCCCCAAATCCACCATTTTACCAAAGAAAATCTCGCCGATCGAGTCTTCCGCGGAAGCAAGTAAATAATCCGCGCCGCGAGAAAGGCAATAACTACGAATACGCTCGGTTGCGTACTGCAAAGCTTCTTTATACGCCCGCGCGATTTCTCTATCGATGTTTTTGCGGTAACTCATACGCGGGTTTTCCGAATCGAAAAAGTGCATTTTGCCGCGGGCTTGCGGATTTAACTCTTCCTTGGACAAAATTTGCACGCAAAAAACGTGACGCTTTTTTTGCGCCAAGTGTTCGATTGCCGCTTCGTAGTCGTTATCCGTCAAGAAATCGGAAATCAGCACCGACATACCGTCGCCGTAGCCGACCTTGGACGGCAAAATCGTTTCGCTGATATAGCTGTCCCCTGAAAATTCCACGTCGTTGAGCTTCCCGATTTCCGTGATATACGCGTCCTTACCCACCATACCGCTAATGACTTCGTGGATTTGCTTGTCACGAATGAGATAAACGGAGACCTTATCCATTTCGTGCACGGACAAATACGCGATCGTCGCCGCGATCCGCAGGGCTTGCTCCGCTTTTTTGCTCTTACCAAATTCCATAGAACGGCTCGCATCGATATAGATGCGGGTGTGCATTTGCCGTTCGTCTAAATACAGCTTCAAGTACAGCTTATCAAAACGGGCGTACGCGTTCCAGTCCAGCTTTGCCATATCGTCGCCCGCTTCATAGTCGCGGTAATCGGCAAATTCGCAAGAAGAACCGTAGCTTTTACTTTGGTGATTTCCTCCGAACAATCCGGCAATATTATTTTTTACGAGCGTTTGCAGCATTTCGACTTGCTGCAAAAATTCTTCGTTGATCACCGATTTATTCATTACTTACTTGCCTTTTTCGTTTCCTTTACGAGCATTCCGATAACGTCGTCCACGGTCAAACGTTCGTTGACGGCGTTGTAATTGATTTTAATTCTATGTCTTAAAACGGGATAAGCAAGCGTTTCTACGTCTTCGTAGGAAACGTTGAAATTGCCGTTTAACAGCGCACGCACCTTCGCCGCCGTAATCAGGGCTTGCGCCGCACGGGGTGAAGCGCCGTATTTGATATATTTTTTCGCCGTTTCCGAAGTCTTATTCAGCTCCGCGTGGGTGTTGGATACGAGATCCATCGTAAAGCGCAATACGCCGTCGATTACGGGTACTTGGGAAGCCAGCTTTCGCATTTGTAAAATCGTTTCGCCGTCTACCACTGCTTCCGCTTGCTCCGCCATCGTGATTTGCGTCATATTAACGATATGTAAAAGCTCCTCCCTGTCGGGGAATTGCATCACGAGCTTGAACATAAAACGGTCCATTTGCGCTTCGGGCAAGGGATACGTACCGTCTTGTTCAATCGGGTTTTCCGTCGCAAGCACGAAAAACGGCTCTTCCATTTTATACGTGGCGTTTGCGATCGTAACTTTATGCTCCTGCATTACTTCGAGCATCGCCGATTGCGTTTTGGGTGTAGCGCGGTTGATTTCGTCCGCCAAAACGAGATTTGCGAAAATAGGCCCTTTACGGAATACGGTATTGAGCTTGCCGTTGTCGTCCTTTTCCACGACATTCGTACCCGTCACGTCCGACGGCATTAAATCGGGCGTGAACTGAATACGCGAAAAGGGCAGGCTCAAAGCTTGACCGAGTGAACGCACCAAACGCGTTTTGCCTACCCCCGGTACGCCTTCCAAAAGCACGTTCCCGCCTGCCACGATGGCAATAAGTACGTTATCGATGATCTCTTTTTGCCCGACCACGTCCTTTACAAGCTCCGTCTTAATCTTCGCGATCGATTCGCTGAATTTTTTAACAGTTTCCACGTTTTCCATATCTTTTTTCCTTCCTTTAATTTGCTTTATCTTTCGTTCCGTCGAATAACGCCGTGAAGTATGCGTCTAAAATTTGTTGCATTTCTTCACTGATTTTTCCGTCCGCGCGGAGTTGGGTATAAATCGCGTAATATTCAAACAATAAATTTTCGTCGCCGTACGATTTATGCGTGTTGTCGTCGGGATCGAACACGAGATCGTTGCTCCCGAAAATCGTGTCCCCTTCGCCAAGCCCGCCGCCGTTACCTTTATTGTCGTCGTCTTCATCTCCCCCGCCGAGCGCGCCGTCGGGCGGTTGATATTCGCTTTCTAAAATCGGTAAATCGGCAGCGGATAAACGGAAAATCGACACGAGCTGCGTGATCGCGTAATCCTTTACGTCACGGTTTATTCTTTGCCGTTTGATTTCGCCGCGTATATCTTCCATCGCGGTCGTGATCACGCCGTCAATCGCCGTATCCCGCTCCGTTTCGTTCTCGATCGAAACCACGCCGTCAAGCGCCGTAGAAAACGAGCCGAGCTTTTGAGAAAACGCTTCGGTATTTTCCACCGCCGCGTCCGCTATCGCGGCGTTGAGCTCGTTGGTAAACGCAGGGATCGCCGCGGCGTATTCCGCCGTTTTACTGCTTTCCGCTATCCCCAGCATAACTCCGTCCAAGGTGTCTTCGTTGAGTGTACCGATGACGATTGCAAGCTTCTTGATTTGCCCGTCCAAGCTCGTTTCGAGTGCCAAAGCAATTTCCTTTTCGGTGTTAATTCTCGCGATTTCCCCGTCGATATACCGCACCGCCGTCACGACTTCCGTTTTCATTACGCTTTCTTTGGTCGTTTCTTTGAGCGTTGCAAGCAGGGCTTGTAAGCGTTCGACAACGGGTTCGCGCACGCTTGCGTTGAGTTTGCTTTCGTCCACGTACGTAATCAAATTCCCGAGCGCGGTTTCCTGCCATTTGGAAAGCGCGAAAATATCCGTTTGGGGCGGTTCGTAAGAGGGTTCGCTTTCCACCTTCGACGGCACGAAAATCGACGTTACGAATAAGGCGAGCGTCAGCACCGCCGCCGTGATGTAATACCAAATCGGTATGTGTTTTAACCGCGAATTTGCTTTGTTTTGTAAGGTTTCGTCCGCGTCTACGCGTTGTAGCTGCGCGATTACGCCGTCACGGCTTGCAAACTCGATCATCGTTTGCGCTTTTTCGCCAAGCCGTAAATCTTTGTCTAATTTTTTTGCCACGCGCTTATCGTTTGGCATAGAAAGTAGCAACGAAACCGCCGTTACGGCTAAAAATCCGCCTATGCCGATTAAGGCGTACCAAAGCGCGAAAAGCTCTACGTCCGCTAACTTCAAGCCGAGCAATAGCCCGCCCACGAGTGCGAACGCAAACGCCAAACCCAAAAGACAGCTTCGCACGATTACGCCGACGTATATTTTATTTTTGAATTTTTCAAATCCAACGTGCATACTCATACAATTTTATTCTATCATTTTTCACGCGG
This sequence comes from Candidatus Scatosoma sp., assembly GCA_045614565.1. Lineage (GTDB taxonomy): Bacteria > Bacillota > Clostridia > Christensenellales > Borkfalkiaceae > Scatosoma. The sequence goes on from JAZLDG010000066.1 coordinate 30,431, forward strand.
TTTTGTCAATGTAAAACGAATTACGATTACGATTTTCTTGATAATTCCCGCGCTTTTTCAGCCTTTTTTGGAATTTTACGGTGATTTTACCATAAAAAACCGCTTGACGGGTTAAAGCCGTCAAGCGGTGAAACGCTATATGTCTTGCATTAGCTTGGTTTTCTTTTCTTCATACTCTTCGTCCGTGATAATGCCGTCGTCGTAGAGCTTTTTCAATTCGCGCAAAGCTTCCATTGCGCCGATAGACGCTTTCGCGCCCGCTTCCTTTCTTTTGCGCTTGGCTTCAACTTTGACTTCGTTTTGCCAAACTTCGCACTTTCGGTACAGCTTATTGAAAATCACTCTGTTCCTGAATAGGATTAACAAAACCGCCGCGATCCATAAAATCACGCAAATGAGCTGCGACGGGGTAAGGAAAAAGCCCGTGCCGCCGCGTTCGTCACCGCGCAAAAATTCCATAACGAAACGGAATACGCCGTAAGTAATGCAGTAAATTTCAATATTGTATTTCCGTGTTTTTTTGTAGGTCGCGATCATTACGACGAACAACACAAGTTCAAACACCGCTTCAAATAACTGCGTGGGAAGCAAAGGCAAGCTCCCGCCGTTCGGTCCACCAGGGTATTGATGTGCCGCGTGCGAGCCTGCGGGGAACGAAACGCCGAAAATGCTGTCCGTTACGCCGCCGTAGCAGCAACCCGCGAAGAAACAACCCAGTCTTCCCAAGCCGTGCGCGATGACGATCCCGGGGACCATCAGCGAGAAATAGGTAAGCGCGTTACCTTTTGCCGCAGGCACGAATTTGTGGATAAGGAAGATCATAAACGGGAATGCGCCGATTACGCCGCCAAGCCAAGTGATACCGCCGATTTCCAGCTTTCCCGCTTCAATGGAATGGAACAGGGAATTGAAGAAGAACGCGGACAAATACAAAACGATTGCACCAGGGATAGAAACGATCAATACGCGAATAAAGGTATGATCCTTGACCTTTTCACGGCGGTACATTAAAGCGTAGGTCACCAACAAAAAGGCAATCCCGCCCACGACGAGCATTAGAGTATACATCGGTATTTTTACCGAGCCGATTACGATATTAGGAAACATATTTTCTCCCAAAAAGGCTTAAAGAGCCTTTTTTTACTGACAAAATCTATCAAAACGCGGAATTTTCGCGTTTTCAAAGCTATTTTATTATAATATACGGGAAGAGATTTGTCAAGTCTTTTTTTGTATACCAAAAAGAAAGCCCGTGTAAACCTACACGAGCTTTCTAATATTTTTAACTATTAGCTGTACAAAGACCAAGTAGCAGGTTTGGAAGAAATTACCGTAGAGCCACCACTCGACAAGTAAACGGTCATTTCAAGTACTTGATATTGACCATCTTTATTTTTTTCGATATGATCTTTATAATAGAACGAGCTTTGCGTCGTTGTAAATTCTTCTACGTCTTCCTTACCAGTAGAATCGATAAATTTGACTATCCAATTAAACGTTACGCCTTGACCACTTGCGTCACAAATACCAAGACCACCATTTTCAGGACGAACATTGGTAGGCGCAGCCAAAATCGTTAACTTCGACGTTGCAGGATCAGCGTTGCTCGATTCTACGTAGTAATTTCCGTTTGCACCGAATACGCCACCGTTTGCATAAACGCGAACGGTATAATCGCCTGCCACGTTCACAGGTTCTTTACATACCGTTTCACCTGTTTTGATATATCTCGTCGTTTCCACGTTAATGGTTACGCGATATCCCGCTGTATGATCGGAAGGACCCGTTACTGTGACAACCAATTCACCGTTATCCGCGTGTTGCGTAAGAACCGTACCCGTAGCCTTATCGCAATAAGACAAGGAAATACCGGGCTTACTTGCTTCTTTTACAAGTTGCTTTTTCTCCCAACGATCGGAATTGATCGTTGCTTCGCCGTCGCCTTGCGCATAAATAACTACTTGATATTCTCCCGTCGTTTGGAATTTAGGAGCAAACGAATATTCTGCGCTTGCCGAAACGTAAGCAATCGTTTCTTTAATTTCACCGTTTACCGTTACGATATAGTTTTTAACGTCGCCACCAACATCGTCCCATTTATAGGCAGTATCGCCTTCCGTAAACGCCTTGATCTCGGGCGTATACAATTTCGTGAATTGCGCAATTTCAATCTTGGTTTTATCCGAAACGTCCGAAGATACGAAATATGCGTCTTTTACGCCGCTGATCGCCGCACCAACTGCTTGCACGTAGAATCTATACGTATTACCGCCGCGAAGGTCGGGAAGATAAAGTTCGTGTGCGTCCGTGGTACCCATTACATAACCCGTATCCGCATTATAAACACGATATCTAATCGTCGTACCCGCAACGTTGCTGGAAGGGTTCCAAACAAGGCAGCCTGCGTCGTTTACTTTTACGTTATTAAACGAAGGATTTTGCAATCTCGTAAACATAACCGTTTGCGAAGGCTTACTCGTGATATAGTAAACCGTTTCGTTGTCGTCCCATTCGTTTGCCGCTGCACGTACGAACAAACCGCGACCGTCCGTACCGATTTCTTTGATGATATCCGTCATCTTTTCAGCGTTCATAGGCACTTCGGTTGCGTTTGCCCAATACAAATCGTAGTGATCTACGTTAGAACCAATATGATCCCAAGTGATTTGGTCGCCGCTTGCATTAGAAGCGTCAATTCTTACGTTGGTAGGAGCAGCCAAACGAACGAGCGTCTTGGTCGCCGTGTAGTTAGACGCCAAAATTTCCGCGCCGTTACCTTTCGCGCATACGCCGAAGTCATATCTGCCCGATTCCAAGTTTTCCAAATCGTACGTACCCGTCGAAGAGTAGCCTTGATCGCCTATGGTTACGGTATATCCGCTCGCGCTCGTGTCCGTAGTCCAGCTTGCCGTGTAACCTTCGATCTTCAAATCCTTGGGCTGCGCAAGCATCGTAACCGTCAATTTCAAGTTTTGGCTGGTCAACGAATCCAACGTTACTTTTTTATCCGTATTAAAATCTTTAATGCTACCGATTGCTTTAATAGAGAAGTTGATGATCTTTTGCGCCGTATCGTCAGCGGATGCAAACGCCGTGTAAGGCACTTGTATCGTCGACGTCGTGCTCGTCAAAATCATTTCTTGTTCTTTATAAATTTCGTATTTCGTTGCACCCGAAACGCCTTGCCAGTTCAAGGTAAAGCCATTCTTGACGTTGCTTGCGTCGCTGACAATCCAGTTTTGTACTTGATTAGGAGAAGGCAAACGCGTTACCGTAATCGGGTGACACCATTGCGAGTTGAAAGAATTGCTCCCTGCTTTTTTCAAGGTCTGTACGCTGATTTGATAATCGCCAGCCTTTTCAAAGGCTTCGTTACCATACTGAATCGCTTCTGCTCCCAAAGGATCAATTCTTTCTGTTCCATCGGGCATTACAACTTTTACGTTATAACCGCCTACTTCGCCGCTCGGACGCGTCCAGAACAAGAAATTCATCTTTTGTCCGTCCAAAACCATATTTTCTTGCCACTTAATCGTAGGCGCAACGAGAATATGGAACGTCTTTTCTTGCGACCAGTTGGAATAGTAGGTCGTAGCGCCTTCGTTTTCTTCCGTTACAGGCTTAATGCTAATTCTATTATCCACACCAGCGGGAATATTTTCAAAGCTATTCGTTTCTACGAATTGCGCCGCGTTGTTGTTCAACTTAACCATATAGCCCGACGCTTCTTCTACTTCGCTCCAAGTCAAAATACCGTCGTCGTTTACGTTAATGCTATCCAAAGGAATATCCGCAAGGAATACGTATCTCTTTTTATCACTCAACTTGGAATGGAAAGACGTCGTACCGTTACCGATTGCTTGGATTTGCAAATCAAATGATTCGTTAGCTGCATCGTACGCAAGGAAAGACGCGTTGGTTACGGGATTACCGTATTTTGCGCCGTTTATGTAAATTTGATAACCAGACGCAACGGAAGTACCCGACCAAGTAATGTCTTGACCGTCGTATTTGATTGCCGAAGGGGGAGCAAGATATTCTTTGTTAAGTTGCGTGCTCCATTCGGAGAAGCTCGAATCACCAACTGCCACGGGCATAATTTGAATGGTGTTCGTTTGACCTGCAACGAAATCTTCATATTCCGTCGCGGGCGTGCGCTTTTCTTGACCGTTGATCTTCAAAGCGTATTCGGTTGCACCCGCAACAGCAGGCCAACTCATTTTACCGTTTTCGTCAAACGTAATGGTTGATACTTCAATTTTAGGCAAACGCGTGAAGAGCTTGGTCACCGATTCACTTGCCTTATCGCCATTGTATGCGGTAATGGTGATTTCTACCATTTCCACCGACGAATCTACGGGATAGTTAAAAGCCGCGGTCGGGGCAGTATACGCCGTGCCGCCGTTGATGCTGACTTCGTATTTTTCAGCGTCTACGGCTTGCCACGTGATCGTTTTACCGTCGTATTTGATCGTGGTCTGATCGATAGCTTCAGGTTCGCCGCAAGCGGCAAATAAACCGCACAGCGCAACCATCATTATCGTAGCTAAAGTTATGAAAATTTTCTTAATCCATACCTTCATAATGTTGCCTCCTTTTTATTCACACGGAGAATTTCTCCGTTCTTTCCTTTTTTCCGTCGGTCGGGGCGATTTGCCCCAACCGACTTTTTCTTTATAAATATCCTTACGACAATTTTGCTTGCAATACGATATTGCCTTCCCAATTATAATACCCGTCGTATCCGTTATCCGTTCTCCAACGACCAGAACCGTAGGTCGCCATCGCACCTATATCGGTATCAATCGGCGATTCACTAATTTTCCAACCGCCAAAGGTTCTGCCATTAGGAAGATCTAACGCCGTAGGTACAGCCAAATCGCCTATATATGCCCCATACTCGTAGGTTAAGGTCTTCCAAAGCGTCGAGCCGATATACAACGAAATGGTATACTCCGCTTTTTCCCATACGCCGTAGCAGTAAATAGAGCTGTCGAACGACGTACCGTCGATGATATGATCCTTCGTAATCATCGTGGTAGGCGTACCAGGCTTTTGTTGACTTTCGGACTTCGTACCTGCAACGTACCAGCCCTTGAAGACGTATCCCTTACGATTGGTCGTATTCGGCGTATACGTCGCCAAACCTCTTTCTATCGAGTCGGTATAACTCTCTTGCGTATGCGTGCTACCCGTAGTGCCATTAAAGTTTTCGTAATAATAAATGGTTACTTTCTTTGCAGTAAACAAAGGATAGTACGCATAGGTACGGGGTGTAGAAGGAACTGCGTCGCCGTACATTTCCACATCCGTTCCCGTCAACGTGTACGGGAAGGTTTGCTTCGTGGTGTGCGTGCCGTCCGTATACCAACCGTTGAAGGTATAACCAGGCTTGGTATAATCATACGATTGTACTTGTTCACCGATACGGTAAGGACCTTTTACAACCTTTCCTGCTTCCGTCATAAATTCCATATACGTAGGAAGTGCATAGATTGCTTTCAATGTAAGATTCGCCGCAGGAACAAAGCTATCCGTCGGATATTCTTTACCGTTAGTATCTTCCCAATGGCTGAACAACGCGTCGTTATCCTGTGCGTATTGATTTGCCGCAGGCATTGCCGCCGCGATCGCATTCGTAAGTGAAGCCTTATATTGCAACGTCACCGTAGCACCTGCTACTTCTTTTCTACCAACCAAGAAGTTAACGGTGTAGCTATTGATCGTGAACTTCGCGTAAATCTTATCTCCACCCGTAACCTTTACGTCGAAATTGTACGGCTCGGTACAAGCAGGATCTTCATACCAACCAACAAAGCTATATCCATCTTCACTCGGATTTTCAGGCTTACTGATATATCCAAAATGTTCAGCCTTGGTCGTTTTATATAACGTATTTTGTACCGTATTGTACCACTCGATATCATACGTCTTAATGGTATAGATCGGATATACGTTCTTATCCGACGCATATTGATTGTATACTGACAACGACTTACCGTTTGCATCTGTAATTCGAGTATCTTCGGTACCGTTTTGCGTAAAGCTCCAACCCTTGAAATCGTAGCCTTCTTTATTTGCAGGAACGCCAAGGTTGAACGCCGCGTCGTACGTTACCGTTATCTTCTCTCCCGCATTACCGAATTGATCGTGCAAGGTCACCTTATACGGATTCGGCGTATATTGCGCGTAGAACGTCTTATGATCGTATTCAGAACTTTCGATTTGCGTTATATACGAACCGCCCGTTTCCAACTTCGTCCAACCGACGAACATATAACCCTTTCTAACTTCCATTTGCGAAGTAGAAATCAAAGTTTTCGGCGTACCCGTCGTATACGTATCTCTCATATATTCGGTATATTCCGTAGCACCGCTCTTTATATACTTATAGATAATATTGTACGTTTTGGGGTTATATTTGGGCCAATATTCTCTCGGCGTAGTGTCTTGAATCTTTTTCTGGTCGTTAATATTGATCGGCGTACCCGTCAACGCTTCGTTACTACACCAACCGACGAAATCATACCCTTCTTGACCTTTCGCAGCAGGGAACTTATAGCTCTCCCCAACGAAATAGTATTGTTCTGAATAACCAGGTTCTGCGTTATGGAAGATAAACTTCTTCGCTTCTTGCACGTCCGCGTAATACGTCGCAGGACCTTCTATCTTGGCGTTAGTAGGTACTTTCAAGGTCATTGCCGCGTCCTTATACCAGCCAAGCAATCTATAATAAATGGTATCGCCAGGAACGCCAGAATCTATAACCGCTTCTTCAAACGGCGTTTCAAATTCTACCGAGCGCAAAGTATACTCCGTTCCGTTATAAATAAACTTAACTTCGTACCTTTCTTTGGTAAGTTTTGCCACAAGTACTTGATCCGCTTTAATCGGGGTAGTGAAATTGAAAAGCGTGCCGTTTTCGTAAGCCCAACCCTTAAATTCATAACCCTTCACAACGGGATCGGCAGGCTTTTGATCGTTCGTAATCGTTTTGCCGTATTCAACTTCTACCGTCGCGCGTACGCTACCGTTCACCTTGAACGTTACGTTAAAGACTTGAATCGTCCATTTTCCGTACAAGCTAATGTTACCGTGCAAGCCTGCTTCCGTCGTCTTGCTGACTTCTAACCCGAACGCGTCCAAGGTAAACTTCTTCTTCGCCGTACCTTCGCTGTCCGTGATTTGTACGTCGTTATCAGCGTTTCCGTCACCGTCGTCGTAGAAGAAGCCGACAAAATCGTAACCCGTGCGTTTAGGAACAGGTAACGAGTACGTCGAACCGTAAGAACGATTAACGCTCATTGAGTCTTCATTGTAATTTTCTTCAAATTGCCCGCCAGGTGCGTACAATTCAACCTTATAAGTATCAGGCACGTAATACGCGTACAGAACCTTCGTGCCATATTCGTATGCGGGCAAGCTTGCAATAATCGCGCCGCTGAAATCTTCCGTTTCGCTCCAACCTTCAAAATCGTAGCCTACGTTGTACGTAATATCTTCCGCCGTGTACAGCTCGTGCGGCGCACTCGTCATCGCGTATTTACCGCCGTCTACGTCTTGCATTTCTCCCAATGCGTAGTTGTAGACCTTATAAGTGATTTGATACGTCGTTTCTACCCATTTTGCATAATATTTATAGGTCGTGTTCTTATTGACGTTGTTAATGCCTTCATTCGGGGATTCATAGCTTGCAGGATTACGATCCTTATACCAACCCGCGAATTTATATCCGGGGTTAACCGATTCGTCGGTCATAATTTCTTCAAGCTCTTCCACGTCTTCAAAGCGTACGTTCGTATCCCCTTCCACGAACTTGACTTCGATATAATCGCTATATCTATCTTCCGTATTATAATAGAATTTCGCAAATACGGGTTCGCGGATAATCGCGTACAGCGTGATATCAGCCGTAACCGTCGCCGCTCCGTCTACTTTGTTCTTCGGATCGGTATTCATCTCTTTGCCCCAACCGAAGAAGGAAGCTTCCTGATTAATATCGTCGTATTCTCTATAATATTTATTGAACGCGTCCGCGTACGTAGAGTTATACGCCGCCGTTACGCTATACGAATAACCGTAAGCCACGAACGTAACCGTATATTTCTTCGCTTCAAACTTAGGCGTAAGCGTGTACGTTCTCAAATCGCTGTACGGATCAATGCCGAACTCGTACAAGTGGAAGATTTTACCTGTGGCCACGTTGCCTTTGATAACGCACGTGTCGTTTAAGTACCAGCCCTTGAAGATATAGCCTTCTCTCGCGTTCTCGTCTACGTAAGGAATCCCCGCGATCGTGCTGCCGACCGTAAGACGAATGGTTTCGTCGGGCATACCGAGCGTTTCGAGCTTCAGACGGAATTCGTACGCCTGACCTTTATTATATTCTTGATATTGCGCGTACAGCGTAATATTATCGTAAAGGGACTTCACGATATAACCGTTTTCGTCAACGTAACGCGTACCGCCCGTTTCGCTGTCGAACAAACCGAGATATTCGGTGTATTCCAAATTAACGGAATGATCGATATCCAAATAGCTCGTCGTATCCTTAATGCGTTTGCTATATGTATTATCACCGACCTTGATCGTGACGTTCAAATACAGTACGCCCTGCCAGTTTTCGCAATCGCCGCAACCGTCGCACGCAAAACAACCTTCTCTGCCAAAGCAATCTATACCTTCGCTTCTTACGCAGTCGTTTGCGTTTTCGATGTTCTCGATCGTAATTTCTTCATAGCTGCAATCCATATCGCACTCGGACGCGCATTCGCCGATCATTTCGTCCGCGCAAGCCGCCGTTTCGATACAAGCTTCACAACCGAAGCAACCGCCGATACAACTAATCGTACCGACCAAAGTGGACAGCAAAAAGCCCAGTATCGCAAGACCGATTACGATACCGATAATTACTTCTACGAAATAGCGTACGTGCGATTTCGCGCTTTTGAGAACGTCCGTTTCGCTAAACGAATAGTCTATTGCGTTTTCGTTTTCGTTAAAAGACATATCTACGACTCCTTCCTTTTTCGGCTTTCTCACGAAAGCCCTAATAATCGTTTTCGTTTGCCGTCGTAACGGCAAACAGCCCTAGGGCTGTTTTTGGGTAATCGCTGTAAAAACCGCAACTCCCCGATTTTATTTCTAATTGCCGACGGTTTTCCCCGTTTACGCAGCAAAAAGGGCAATACTCGACAATATCACATAATACTATACGCTATCATTTTACACCTTGCTCACCAAATTGTCAATACTTTTTCAACTATTTTTTTATTTATTTTTTTATTTTAATCATCTCATAAATCCGTTTTGCTAAAAAAAGGAAGCGAGAACGGCTACATTCTCGCTTTCTTTTCCTTTATTTTCCTGCGTTTCTTGCTTTTTCCACCCAAGCGTACACTTTTTTGTACAGCATTTCTTTGCTTCGCTGTCGCAAAGCGGCAATCATCGTTTCCGCGCCGCTGTCGATTTCACCGAGTGATTTTATGGATTTCAAAAATTGAAAATCCCAAAAAAGAAACTTCTCTTTTTTATTGCCAAATTTGCCGTGCTATGGATAAAATTTCGTCGGGGGATTTGGCTGCGAATAGCCTTTCTTTATACGCCGCCGCGCCCCGCTCTCCCTTGACGTAAAACGCCGCCATCTTGCGCATAAACACCGTCGTAAACCGTTCGTCAAACAACGTTCTCGTCCATTCCATTTGTTTTTCAAACTGCAAGCGTTTGCTTTCCCTTGCTTTTCCCGTCAGCTCGCAAAAAATTTGCGGATCAAACAACGCCGCCCGCGCGACCATTACGCCGTCCGCGCCCGTTTCTTCTATAAGTTTTTCCGCGTCCGCATCCGAAAATACGCCGCCGTTGGCGATGACGGGAATTTTTACCGCGCGCTTCGCCGCCGCTATTTCTTGGAAATTAACTTCCCCCGCGTACATTTTATCTTTCGTTCTGCCGTGTACTGTAATTAAGCTCGCCCCCGCGCCTTCCATTCGCTTGGCAAACTCGGCGGTAACGAGCTTGTCCGCGCAAACGCCGATGCGAAATTTGACAGTGATGATCTTCCCGCTTTTCACACATTCCTTGACGATTTTTTCCGCCAAAAGCGGCTCTTCCAACAACGCGCTTCCTTCCCCGTTTTTGTAAATTTTGGGCACGGGACAGCCCATATTGATATCCACGATCGGAAAGGGCGCTAACTTCTCGTGCTCGCAAGCCGCGCGCATCGTATCTGCTTCCCGACCGAAAATTTGCGCCGCGCAAACGCCTTCCCGTTCGTCCGTAAAAAGAAATTCCTGCGTATTCTCGCTCCCGTATTTCAAGCCCTTCGCGCTCACCATTTCCATATAGCAAAGCCCCGCGCCGTACCCCTTACAAAGACGGCGGAACGGGTAGTTGGTATACCCCGCGAGCGGCGCGAGAAAAACGTTGTTATCGATGGTGATATTACCGATTGTAACGGGCGTTAAACGCATACCTGCCCCCTTTAATCGCGCAATTCGGCTTTTGCCTGCAAATAGTAGAAATCCCACTCCGCTTCGGAAAGCTCGGTCACGGTTTTCCCGTCCTGCAACGCTTTTTTCTCGGCAAGCGTAAACCGCGAAGCAAAGCGTTCGACGCTCTCTTTGAGTGCCTTTTCCGCGTCGCAGCCCGCTTTCCTGCCCACGTTGACCGCTGCAAACAGCAAGTCGCCAAGCTCCTTTTCCGTTTGCGTCTTGTCGCCCGTTTGATAGGTTTCAAAAAACTCGGCAAGCTCGTCTTGAAGCCGTTTCGCCGCCGCGTTGACGTCGGCAAAATCCATACCCGCCTTACCCGCACGCTTGCCCACCTTTTGCGCACGCATTACGGCGGGGAAGCACTTGGGCACGTCGTTGACGGAATCGCCGTAGGTGACTTGGTTTTTCTCTTGCATTTTGTTCTTTTCCCAAACGGATAAAGCACCGCTTTCGTTTTCCGCTTCGTCCTTGCCAAAAACGTGCGTGTGGCGGGAAATGAGCTTGTGACAAACCCCGCTCAAAATATCGTTGAAATTGAACGCGCCCGTTTCTGCTTTTAATACGGCGTGGAAAACGACCTGCATCAACAAATCGCCCGTTTCTTCCAAAATCTTTTCGTCGTCGTTTTGATCGATCGCGTCCACCAGCTCGTACGCTTCTTCTATCGCCGCCATTTTAATGCTTTCACTCGTTTGCACGCGATCCCAAGGACAACCGTCGGGCTTACGCAAGCGTACGATAATTTCTATCAAATCTTCCACCGTAAACCGCGTTTTTTCCAAAAGCGGGATCTCGTCCACGGCAACCGCGGAAGTATAATCGTAAGTTTTGTATCTGTCGAGCGCGAACAACGCCGTTTTGTCGGCTTTGCCGCCCCGAACGTATTTCACGGGGATTTCTTCCCCGAATTTATCGCCGAGCAATAATTTTATATCGCTGGCAACGGCGCGGTCGTCCATATCGTACACGAGCAAGGGCAAACGCAAGCCGTCCGCACTCCCTTTTTCCAAAAGCTCGTATGCCGAAACCGCGGTATACGAACACCCGACGAAATTCGCCTCTCGCACGAGCGCGGTCACTTTGGATACGCCGTCGATAATTTCTATCTTACCGCGCAAGCGCTTTCGTAACGCTTTCACGGAATAATCTTCCGTCGCCGCACCGTCTACGAGATAGACGGCGTTTTCCCCCGCAAGCGCAACTTCTCTTGCAAGGTTTTTCGCAAGCGTAGCAAAGCTACGGCTTTTTTCGTATATAAAATCTAACGTTTCGTGCGCCACGCCAAGCGATTGCACCGTTTGATAGGAACGCGTTTTCGCCGTGCAAACGAGAATTTTATCCCCGCGCGCCGCCGCCCTTAAAATCGCTTCTTCGCCCCGTTTGGTTAAATCACCCTGTTCTACGCCCAAACCGATTACCGTGATCATTATTCTTCTCCTTTTTGTTAGCTGCGAATATCCTTTCGATTAGCTACGAGAATATTATATAACAAATCCAACAAAAAGGCAACCAAATACGCGATATTCGTCGCGTACGCAAGACCGAAAACGGAAATATCGGGATTTTTGAGCATAAAGGGATAAATCGCGGTTTTTACCGCGACGGCAATCGCCATAGACAAAGCGGCGTATAAGGGCTTGCCTTGCGCCGTCAAGCACGCCGAAAGCGTTTGTACGCAAGAAAGGGTAAGCGCGCTTATGGAAAAGCTTTTAATCAAGCCCGTAAGCGTGGTAAGCTCGCTCCCTTGCAGGCTTCTAAATACGAGCTTTGCCGTCGGCTCGGCAAAGTAAAACAACCCCACCGCGCAAGGCGCGGCAACGAGCGCGGTAATGCCCAAAGAGAAAAACAGCCGTTTTTTCACGCCGTCCTGCTTGGCTTTCGCGGCGGCAACGCTCGGCACACTTGCCGCCGCGATTCCGTAGCACACGGATACGGGCAGGTTAATCACCGTCACCGCTCCCCCCGCAAATAATCCGTACAATGCAACCGCGTCTTGGGCGTACGCGCCCAAAAGCCGTACGGCAAACACGCTGTCAAGCAAGCCCGACAGGGGTAATAACATAGAGCTTAACGTGACGGGCAAGCTCAATCGCAAAACGCTTTTCGCCGCAACCCTGCCCCCGCCGTTTTGCAATTTTTCCCGCGTGGCTTTGAAACAAATCCCCATCACGCCGAGCGCGAACGCTTCGGATAACGACACCGCCAAAAGCATAAATACGACCGCTTTTTCCACTTGCTCGCGGTAGATATAGGCAAATAATAATCCAAGTCCCACCTTGACGAGCTGTTCGGTAATCTCGGAAAGCGCGGTGGGGAGCATTTTGTTTTTACCTTGAAACCAACCCCGAAACACGGAAATCGCGGACACCAAAAACACGGACGGCGCAAGCGTATAATACCCTGCCGTCACTTGCTTGCAATCCTGCGCCGCCGCCAAAAACGGCGCAATGACGCACATTAACAAACTCCCGAACACGCCCACGAGCAAAAACAGCTTCATTGCGGTCTTAAAGAGCGGCTTGTCGCCGTCGCCCTTAGCAAGCCGCTCGGCGGTCAGCTTGGCGATGGAAGCGGGGATACCCGTTGCGGAAACGGTCAAAAGCAAACAATAAACGGGGTATACCATTTGGTATAACCCCAGCCCGTACCCGCCGATTAAATTCGTGAGCGGTATTCTGTACAGCGCGCCGAGAAGCTTGGCAATAAACCCGCCCGCGGCAATCACCGCCGCCCCCTTGATAAATCCGCTCTTTTTTTCCTTGCCCATTCTCCACCGCCTTTTTTACAGTTTGCGAAAAAAACGGATTTTTATGAAAACCGACTAATATTATATCCCCGCCGAGATTGCCAAAAGCAATCTCGGCGGGGGCTTTATTCGTAAATTTTTTATTCGATTTCGCTGGCTTTTTCGGCGATTTTCGCGTTGATCGCCCGCATCGCTTCGATCGGTACTTTTACCACCTTGCGGTCAAAGGTAACCAGCCCGTTAATCTCTTCTTCCACGTCCGAAACCTGCGTGTAGATACAACCGCAAAGACCTTTTTCTATCAACGGCAGCAGCTTTTTCAAATACAGCTTTTCCAAGGCTTGCACGAGCTTGGCTTGCGTTTTGAACTTTTTATAACCGAACTCTTTTTTCTCGTCGTAAACGTGTCCGTCCACTTTCATAGAATACCCGCCGAACTCACTCAACACGACGGGGCGTTCGTCCTTGGGCACGCAAAGGGGAGTGTAATAGGTATGCAAGCTTTTCAGCTCCGTTTTGCCCACGCCTTGATCGTGCCAACCGCTGACCGAATCGATAATACGCGAATTGTCTTTCGCGCGCACGTATTCCGTGACTTTCGCGGAGTCAAACTGCCCCCAGCCTTCGTTGAACGGCACCCAAACGCCGATACAGGTACAGTTGAAAAGCTGTTCGAGCGTTTCGTCCACCATCTGCATAAACGCAACCCTGCCCCCTTCGTTTTCGCGGGCAAAGTATTTATAATCGTCGTCCGCGTGGTGAAAGCCCAAGAACGGCAAGTACGCGATATGCCAAGGATTATACTCCCCGCCGCCGCTCACGAAATCCTGCCAAACGACAAGCCCCAACCGATCGCAATGATAATACCAACGCATCGGCTCGATCTTGATATGTTTTCTAACCGTATTAAAGCCCATTTCTTTGAGCGTCGTCAACTCGTCGACCGCGGCTTGATCATTCGGATAAGTCAAAAGCCCGTCCGACCAGTAGCCTTGATCGAGCACGCCGTTGAAAAAGTAGGGTTTGCCGTTGAGCGTGAGCCGCATTTTTCCCGTCGCGTCCCGCTTTTTTCCAAACGAACGCACGCCGAAATAGGACGAGAGCTTATCCCCCGCGTTATTCGTGATCGTAAAATCATAAAGCTTGGGATTTTCAGGCGACCAAAGCTCAAAATCGTACGAGAGCGTAATTTCGCCCGTATATTTTTCACGGATAATTTCTTTTTCCCCGTCGTAAACGACGATTTCCCGTTCTTCCGCTTTTTGCGAAAGGATACGCACCGTTTTCGCGCTCGCGTCCGTGTAAATTTTGGGCGTTTCGATATAGTCCTTTGGCATACTTTCCACCCAAACCGTTTGCCAAATCCCGCTTTGGGGCGTATACCATATCCCACCGCGACGATCGCTTTGTTTGCCGCGCGCGTCGCCGTTTCTCGTGCCTTCGTCGGAAACGAGCACTTGAATTTCCGCTTCGCCGTCTATTAAAAAATCTTGAATATCCAAGTAAAACGCCGTAAAACCGCCCTTATGCCCGCCGACGCGGTTGCCGTTCACGAACACTTCGCACGCGCTATCGACCGCGCCGAAATGCAAGCGGGTAATGCCCTTTTGCAGGTTTTTGCCCAAGCTTATTTTACGGGTATACGAAAGCTTTTCGCCCGTTTGCAACACGAACCCGTCCGCAACCCCGCTTCGGAGCGTTTCAGGAGAAAAGGGTACGAGAATTTTACCTTCAAACGAGCGGTTTCCGTCCCTTTCTATTTTATAAAAATCCCATTCGCCGTTCAAGCATAAAAAATCGTCGCGTTTGGCTTGGGGTGCGGGGTGCTCGCTATGCGGTACGTTGTCGACCGTGTAATCAGTTAGAAGCTTCATCGTTTTTCTCCTTTTTGGCTTTCACAAGCACGGGAATAAGCGCAAAGGTGAGCAAGGTCGCGATCGCGCCTGCCAAGAAGATTTCGGGAGCGGGAATAAACTGCGTCGTCATTACGTCCGCGCTGCCCAAGTCGGGCAAGGGGATATTCGCCGCTTGGTTGATGGCGTTCCCGATCATAGGACCTACGAGCATAGGGATCAGCACGTAAAAAATCATTCTCACGCCCTGCAATTTCCCCGCGTCCTTTTCGGGGGTATGATCGCGCACGATCGCACCCGACAACGCCGAAAAGAAGATGTAGCCCGTAATCATTATAAAGCCCGCCACCCCGAACACGATCAGGTTGGCAATATGACTATCAAAATCGGAAAAGTACATTCCCAACAGCCCCAACGCCATTACGCCCGCGGCGATATAGAGAAGTTTTGTTTTGTCGAGTTTGTCGCTCACGCCGCCTAAAAACAGGTTAATCCCCGCGCCAAGCACGATTGCAAGCCCGAACACGATACTGTATTCAATTACGCTAAACCCTAAATAGGTTTTCATATAAATAATCAGGTACGGCATAAAAATTTGACACGCGATTCCGTACACGCACATTATGCAAAGGGTGAGATAAAAGGACGGATTGTTTTTAACCACGCTCGGCTTAAACCCGTACACGATATCTTTGAGAGTGCCTTTTCTTTCGAGCGCGGGGCTATCCTTGACGATAAAAATCCCCGCTACACCGCAAGCGGTGATAATCACGCCGAGCACGAGAAAGAGCGCGAAATACCCGATCGCTTCTACCAAAATTCCAAACCCGCCTGCAACGATGAGCATTGCCACGAGCGGCAACACGGACAAAACGCCTTCGACCTTGCCGCGGAATTCTTCTTTGGTATTATCCGTCACCCAAGCATTGAACGCCGCGTCGTTCGCCGTCGAGCCGAACAAGGTCATTACACAATCCCCCGCAACGACCGCAAACAGCGTGATTTGCACGGCGGAAGCTTCGTCTACGCCGAAGAGCGCTTGCGTGCCTTGCACGCTCAAAGCCCCGAACAAAGCAACGGTAACGCCCCAAATTATATATCCGTAAGATATGTACGACCGCCGATTGCCCGTTTTGTCCGATAGCGTACCCGCAATCAAGGTCGTCAAGGTTGCGGCTACGCCCGAGAGCTGGACCATTAAAGTGACCGCGTTCAAATCGGGTGCAATCGTTTCAAACACGAAAAGATTGAAATACATATTCTCTACCGACCAAGCGATTTGTCCGATTAGACCGAACAAGACCAGAATGAGCCAGTTGCGTTTGGAAAAATCCGTTTTCGTTATCCGTTCCATACCTGCTACCTACCGTTTAATTTTTTATAGTATATCATATTTTATGAAAAAAGTACAGTCTTTTAGGAAAATTCTTTCTTTATTTATAAAAAAGCACGTTTTTTATTGCTTTACTCTATGTTTTGTGATATAATATGTAGGATTTTAACAAAATGGTAGGTTTTTGATATGGACTATTTAGGTATCGTACAACTCGTATTCGGTATTTTGACGGGCGCGCTTTCGCTTTTGCTCGTCCATTTCGTCGTATTCGGGGTTCTCGGCGTGTTCGGGAAGAAGCGGTTTCCTAAAACGGAAGAAAAGCTCAAATACGGCGTGATTATTCCCGCAAGAAACGAAGAAGCGGTCGTAGGGAATTTGATTGAAAGCGTTAGAAAATGCAAATACCCGCAGGAAAATTTGCATATTTTCGTCATCGCGCACAACTGCACGGACAACACCGCTGCGGTTTGCCGCGCGTTTAACGATCCCCGCGTGTCCGTATACGAATATAACAACCCCGACGAATGTACGATGGGGTATGCGTTCAAGCACCTTTTCCAAAAAATCGAAGAAGATTTCGGCACGCAAAGCTTCGACGGGTTTTTCCTGTTTAACGCCGATAATATTTTAGACGAAAACTTTTTCGACAAAATGAACGACGCGTTCGTTGCCGAAGGGCGTACGAATATTATAACGTCAATGCGGAACTCTAAAAATTTCGGCTCGAATATCATTTCCGCGCTGTACGGCGTATACTTTATGAGCGGTTGTATGTACGAAAGCCGCGGCAGAACGCTTTGCGGCTGTTCTACCCGCGTGCAGGGTACGGGCTACGTGATCCCCGCCAAACTTGTGGAAAACGGTTGGCAATACGTAACGCTTACCGAAGACTGGGAATTTTCCACAGACCAAATTTTGCAGGGGAATAAAATCGTTTACTGCGATGAAGCGGTGTTCTACGACGAACAGCCCACGACCTTGAAAATCACCTGCCGTCAGCGTATCCGTTGGGCAAAGGGGCATTTGCTCGTGTGCGTTACCCGTTTTAAGGCTCTGTTCCGCGGACTTTTCCATTCCCGTAAAAAGGGCGGTGCGGTCAATAAAGGCTCGACCTACGATATTTCGGTGAATATCCTGCCCGTTTGCGTGATTTCGACCGCGCTCCTTTTGGCGCAAATGATTTTGACGGCAATTTCCCCGCTCCTTGGCGCGGATAGCGCGCAGGTTATTTCGTTTTTGTTCAGCTCGCTGTTCAGTCTTGCTTCGTCCTATCTCACGACGGCAATCAGCGCGCTCGTGCTGTTTATCTTGGAGCGCAAACGCATTAAGGGCGTAAAATTAGGCTTGAAGATTGCGGCTATCTTGCTTTGGCCCATCTTTCTCGCCCTTTCCATTCCCTTTGAATATATCGCATTGTTCAAGAAGAACGTGGGCTGGAAAACCATTCCCCACACGGACACGACCAAGTTCGACGCCGTAAACGACACGGAAGAAGCAAGCGACACAGAAGAAGTCCTTGCAAATGCCAACGAAACGGAAACTGAACAAGCATCCTAAATAAAACGACAAAATAAAAGGACGGCATCGCCGTCCTTTTTTCGTTATTCTTTTGCCGCGGCATATTCCGCTTGGGTGATTTTGCCCCTTTCTAAAAGATAGTCTAAAAAGCTTCTTTCCCGCGTTTTGCCAAGATATTCGTTGCTTTCGCCCCGAATTTTTCCCAAAAGCCACGTAAAGAAAATTTTACAATCCCCGAAAAAGGAAAAGTTCCACGCGTATTTTTGATCGCTTTCGAGCATTTCCGCGTAATCGGTGTCCGCATCCCCGCAAACAACCAGCGGATTGATAAGCCCTGTTTTCGCGATCAAGCGATCGGTTTGGACTTCGTCCAAAAACGCGGTTTCGCCGCGCGTAAAGGCTTTCAAGCCGATAAAGCTCCGTTTGCCAACAAGCACGTCCAACAGCCCCGCAAGCGCGAACAGCTTGGTTTTTTCCAGCCACTCGCCGTAGCTTCCCGCAAGCTCGCCCGCTTCGTTTCGGCTTTCAAACGCCGAAAGCTTGACAGTCTTGCCGTTCTTTTTCGCATACGCCGTCGAACGCGTCACCCCCGCGATTTCACCCCGTTTTTTCGCGCCGTTTGCGCGAACGAGTATATAAATAAACAAAGGGGAAAGAAGCACCGTGCATATCAGCGAGAAAAGAAAATCGAATATACGCTTAAAAAGCCAACGGTAGGTAATACAAACGATTGCGAAAATCGCAACGACGTCGAAAAGCACGAGCGTCAAAATACCGTACCAGCTCGACAAAAATTCTTCCATTTTTCACTCCTAAATTTCTTCTTCGTCTTCTTCCACACAAACGTCTTTCATTGCTTCCGCGGTATCGATGACCGATCGGATTTTCGCCAAAATTTCTTGCTTGCCGTAACCCGTTTCCGCACTGGAAGCGAGCAGGTTTTCCACGCCCAAATACAAATCCGCTGCGATTGCGCGCAAATGCTCTTTGAGCTTCATTTTGGAAAGCTTATCCACTTTAGTTAAAACCACGGTGAACGGCAGGGTATGATAGTGCAAAAATTCAATCATTTGCATATCGTCCGCGGTGGGGTCGTGGCGAGAATCGACGAGCATAAAAATATGCGAAATCGTTTCTTTGTCCTTGAAAAACGCGTCGAGCGTGCGCGCCCATTTATCCTTTTCCGTCTTGGACACCCGCGCAAACCCGTACCCCGGCAAGTCGGCAAGCACGAATTCTCCGAAATCGAAATAATTGACGAGCCGCGTTCTTCCCGGCTCGCTACTCGTTTTCGCAAGCTTTTTGCGGTTTGCGAGCATATTGATAAACGAGCTTTTTCCCACGTTGGATTTACCGCAAACGGCAATCATCGGCTTATCGGGCGTAATAAACTGTTCCGCTTTCGCCGCCGAAGTGATAAACGTCGCGTTTTTAATCACGAGCGGCTGTTTTTTATCGTTCGTTTCGTACACGGTACTCTCCTTTAACACCGAACGTTATCCCGTTCAGCATCGTTTCTATCCATTACGGGCATAGGTTTTGCCGCGTTCTTTTTGGTTTCCTTTTCCATTGCAAGCGCAAACACTTCTCCAACTTCCGACACGGGAATAAACCGCACGTCCTTTTTGACTTCCTTGGGCAAGCCTTCCAAATCCTTTTCGTTGCCTTGGGGCATAATTACGGTCGTAATACCAACCCTACGCGCCGCCAACGATTTTTCTTTCAAGCCGCCGATGGGCAACACCTTGCCGCGCAAGGTAATTTCGCCCGTCATTGCAATATCACCGCGAACTGCCCTGCCCGTGAGCGCGGACAAAATCGCCGTCGCCATCGTGATCCCTGCGCTCGGTCCGTCCTTGGGGGTCGCGCCTTCGGGTACGTGAATATGCAAATCGGTTGCCGTGAATTTTTCATAGTCCACACCAAGCTCGTCCGCGTGCGCGCGGATATACGAAAGGGCGGCTTGCGCCGATTCTTTCATTACGTCGCCGAGTTGTCCCGTCAGCTTGATTTCGCCCTTACCCGCAAAGGTATTGACTTCCACGGTGAGCGTCGTTCCGCCGACTGCCGTCCAAGCAAGCCCCGTCACCGCGCCGACCTGCGGCAACAACGCCGCTTCGTCTATCTTGAATTTCGGCGCGCCGAGAAATTCTTTGACCTTTTCTACCGTAACTTTCACGCGAAGCGAACGGGCGTTTTTCGCGCGTTTGACCGCTATTTTTCTACAAACCGTACCCACCGTTCGCTCCAAGGTACGCACGCCCGCTTCGCGGGTGTAACCTTCGATGATATACGCAATCGCTTCGTCGTCGAATTGCGCGTGCTTTTCGGACAAGCCGTTTGCTTTCAACTGCTTGGGAATTAAATATTGTTTAACGATCTCCGATTTTTCTTCCAAGGTATACCCCGAAAGCTCGATGATTTCCATTCGATCGCGCAAGGGCGCGGGGATCGTTTCCAAAGAGTTTGCCGTCGTCAAAAAGAGTACCTTACTCAAATCGTACGGTGCTTCCAAATACCGATCGCGGAACGTCGAATTTTGTTCGGGATCGAGCGCTTCCAAAAGTGCCGCGGCGGGATCGCCGTGCATATCGGACGTGATTTTGTCAATCTCGTCCAAAAGGAACACGGGATTGATCGAGCCCGCGTTTTTCATTCCGTACAAAATCCGCCCTGGCATCGCGCCGATATACGTTCGTCTATGACCGCGGATTTCCGCTTCGTCGCGAACGCCGCCAAGGCTCATTCTGACAAACTTTCTGCCCAAGGCGCGCGCGATGGATTTCGCGATACTCGTTTTTCCTACCCCAGGGGGACCGACGAAGCATAAAATGGGGGCTTTCATATTCCCCGTCAGCTTCAAAACGGCAAGATATTCCACGACGCGTTCCTTGATTTTTTCAAGCCCGTAATGGTCTTCGTCTAATACCTGTATGCACGTTTCCAAGCTTTGGGTGTCGATCGTTTCTTCCGTCCAAGGCAAAGAAAGCACCTGCTCCAAATACCCCGAAATGACCGTGTATTCGGGGGACGACGACTGCATTTTGTCCATTCTGTCGATCTCTTTCAAGCATTTTTCTTCCAGCTCTTGCGGAAGTTTTTTCGCTTTGATTTTTTCGCGAAGCTCGTCTTCTTCCTTGCCGTCGTCACCAAGCTCGGCGTGAATGGCCTTCAACTGCTCGCGCAAGAAATATTCCTTTTGCGATTTGTCGATGTTTTGCCGTACCGCCGTGGCGATTTTTTTCTCGATGCGGGAAATTTCCAGCTCGTCGTTCAAGCAACGTTCAAACAGCTTCAAGCGTTCGATGACGTTGGTTTCTTCTAAAATTTGCTGTTTGATTTCCAGCTTCACGCGCATAACCGAAGTCGCTACGTTCACATATTCGTCCGCGGATTTGCAAGCTTCCAACCGCAACACCGCTTCCTTGGAAAGCTTCCCGTCCACCGCCAAAACGTCCTTAACGAGCGCTTTCGCTGTACGGAAATACGCTTCTTCCAAAATCTCGTCGCCGCGTTTTGAACGCATTTCGTCGCAAACGGCGTAAAAATACCCGCTGTCAATGCCGATTTCCCTTGCGCGGGCGCGATAAAGCCCTTCGCAAACGACGCGCACGACCCCCGCGGGAAGCTGCGCTACCTGCTTAATCTTGGCTACGCAACCCACCTTGTACAAATCGGCGGCGATTACGTCGTCCTTTTCCGTTACGCGTTGCGTGCAAATCAGCACGAGCTTATCCGCGGACTCGCTCGCACGCGTGACGGCTTTGAGCGTCATATCCCGTCCCACTTCAAAAGAAATCGAAGTGTTGGGGAAGGCTACCTTGCCCCGTAAAGGAATTACGGGGAGAATATTCGTTTTTATGATATCGTTCATTTCGTAATTTTCCATATATATATTAATACCCGCAAACGGCGCGTTCTAAACACGCGCCTATTTTTCGCGTTAATCGTAGCTTTCAATGATATTTAACAGTTCTTCAAAACGGTACAAATCTTCCGTGGAATAATAATCTACGTAAATCCGACCCTTTTTATCGTTCCCGATGAGCGAAACCTTGGTGCGAAGTACCCCACGCATACGCTCAACAAATTCTTTGAGCCATTCGCTTTTCGCAACGGCTTTGGCTTCGTTTTCCCGTTGCAAAATTTCAGGGGGCGTCAAAAACGCCTTTACCGCCCGTTCCATTTCCCGCACGGAATACTCGCGCTTGATCGCTTCTTCGGCAAAGGACAACTGCTTGTCCTTGGGCACGCGAACGAGCGTTCTCGCGTGACCTGCGGAGAGTTTTCCGCTCTCGATCAAGCCCACCACGGACGGCTCCAAGCTCAAAAGCCGCAAGGTATTTGCAACGGCAGGGCGGGAACGCCCGATGAGCGCGGCGATGTCGTCTTGGGTCAAGTCGCAATCCGCGGACAGGCGTTTCATCAAATACGCTTCTTCCATCGTCGGTAAATTTTCGGCTTTGAGTTTTTCAATCAAGGAAAAAGTTTCGGCGTTCTTTTCGCTAAACTTATACACGCGCACCAAAAGCTGTTTCACGCCCGCCACTTTCGCCGCGTAAAAATCCTTATCCGCCGCAAGCAAATGAAAGCGGCCGTCTTGTTTTTCGTTGACGGCAAAGGTAGGCGCGCCGTTCAAAAGGAAATACGCCGCACGCGATTTGATATCCTTTTTCTCCCAGTCCCCGATATCCTTTTCCGTGTCCACGAGAGAAAGGGGAACGGTTTTTTCCACGAAGCTCGTATCAAAATTCTTGCGTTTTTTGCTCGTTTTCATTGCTGTTTGCTCCTGCTTTTTTCAAGAAAAGAGCTGCTTTTGGCAGCTCTTTCGTTGGCTTTTTGGACTTATTCTTCACTCGTTTCTTGCTTTTCTTCACTCGTACTTGCCACCGAGCCGAACGGATTTTCTTCGTGCGCGCCGTCACGGTTTTCCATAAATGCGATAACTTCTTTATAATCCGCGCCCTTCATAAGCATTGCCACTTCTTCGGTGTAAATGGTTTCTTTTTCCACCAAAACGCGGGACATATTATCCAAAATCGAACGGTTTTCTTTCAAAAGCTTGGTTGCGCGTTCGTGCGCGCCATTGATCAAGCGTCTAATCTCCTCGTCAATCGTCGCCGCCGTTTGCTGCGAATACCCGCCACGGCTTTGATTGCCGTATTCCATACCCATAAACACAGGCTGATCGGAGTCGTAGGCAACGAGCCCAAGCTCCTTGCTCATACCCCATTGCGTAACCATTCTTCGCGCAAGATTGGATACGTGCTGCAAATCCGCGCTCGCACCCGTCGTGATGTCTTGAATTACCAACTCTTCGGCAACTCTGCCGCCGAGCGACATACAAATATTATCCACGAGCTTATTATACGAAACGTCGTTGTCGTCCGTTTCGGGTCGCGTCATCGTATAGCCCGCCGCTCTGCCGCGGGGAATGATGGAAACTTCGTGCACGGGATCGCAATACTTGCAAAGACAAGCCAACACCGCGTGCCCCGCTTCGTGATACGCCGTACAGCGTTTGTCCGATTCGGTAACGACGCGACTCTTCTTTTGCGGTCCCATCAAAACCTTGTTAATGCCGTCGTAGAGTTCGAGATTGCCGATTAATTTTTTACCCGCGCGCGCCGCAAGGATTGCCGCTTCGTTCAAAAGGTTGGCAAGCTCCGCGCCCGAAAATCCCGCCGTGATCCGCGCAACCGTCTTGAAATTGACGTCGGGTGCCATCGGCTTGTTTCTTGCGTGCACTTTCAAAATTTGTTCCCGTCCTTTGACGTCGGGAAGATTGACGTTGATTTGTCTGTCGAAACGCCCCGGACGAAGTAATGCGGGGTCGAGAATATCCGCACGGTTGGTCGCCGCCATTACGATAATACCGTCGTTGCTTTCAAACCCGTCCATTTGCACGAGAATTTGGTTGAGCGTTTGTTCGCGTTCGTCGTGACCGCCGCCAAGACCCGCACCGCGCCGACGGCCGACTGCGTCGATTTCGTCGATAAAGATGATACAGGGTTGGCTTTTCTTCGCCATATCGAACAAGTCGCGTACGCGTTTTGCTCCCACGCCGACGTACATTTCTACGAAATCCGAACCCGAAACGGAGAAGAAGGGCACGCCCGCTTCACCCGCAACCGCTTTCGCGAACAGCGTTTTACCCGTTCCCGGAGGACCTACAAGCAACACGCCCGAAGGGATACGCGCGCCAAGCGACGAGAATTTTTTGGGGCTTTTCAAGAACTCTACGATTTCCGCAAGCTCTTCCTTTTCTTCTTCCGCGCCCGCAACGTCCGAGAAACGGACTTTCAAATTGCTCTGCATATGCGCTTTGCTCTTACCGATGCTCATTGCCGACTGACCGCCGCCACCCGCCGCGCTGCGCATAATCATCCAGAACATAACCGCTACGAGTACCACGCCGAGCAGGGGCATAAGGCTCGTTAAAAAGCTGCCTGCGTTGGGATCGGTAAAGGAAACGGCGATTTTGGAAAGATCTACGCCGTATTCGTTCATCGCTACGTCACGGAATACTTCAAAATCCGCATACCCGTATACGCTCGGGCCGACCGTGGAATACAGTACTCTGCCGCCACCGTCGAGCGCGAAATATTCGTACGCATCAAACGAAATTTCCTTGATATTAGGATCTTCTTTGAGCAAGGTCATAAACTCGCTCAACGTTTTCGCCGTCATATCAAACATATCGGAAAAGAGTATGCCGAGCAGCAACACCGCTACTACGCCAACGACGATCCAAATAATGATTTTTGATTTCTTATTCAAAGTGATTACTCCTTTTCTGCAATACTTATTTATACCCTATTATATAAGTAAATAAACAATTTGACCGTTTTTATTTTACCATATCGCAACCGCTTTTTCAAGCGTTTAACCTATTTCGCGATAAATATTTAGCCAACTCTCACAAAGTTTACACAAAACTTTCAATTAAAATCTTCAATCCAATGGCAATTAACACGATTCCGCCCAGTAGCGAAGCCTTATCCGCGAGCTTATTGCCTACGCATTTGCCGATATACACCGCCGCAATCGAAAGCAAGAACGTGGTAAACCCGATAATCGCCGTAGACCACCAAACGCCAAGCGTCAAGCCTTCGGGAGAGATCGCCGCCATTTGCAAGGTAACGCCCACCGCCAAAGCGTCGATAGAAGTCGCGATCGCTTGCAAGCAAAGCTTGCCGATGGACAAACGTTCGCAAGCGCAATCACATTTCCCGTCTTCGCCGCGGCTTTTTAAGCAATCGACGACCATTTTACCGCCTAAAAACGCAAGGAGCGCAAAGGAAATCCAAGCGGAAACCAGCTCGAACGTTTGCATAAACGCGCCTGCGATTACGCCCGTGATAAAATACCCGATAACGGGCATTAAAAATTGAAAAAAACCGAAAAATAACGCAATCAAGAGCGTTTTTTTGAGCGGCATTTTACAATCGGACATACCGTTGGTCATTCCCACGGCGCAAGCGTCCATAGAAAGCGCGACGCCCATTAATAAAACTTCTACAAAACCCATTTTATACCTTTATAAACAGTTTTTTTCTTTCAACTTTTGTAAAATTTCCGCGAAAATCGCTTCGGGCGTTTGCCGTCCGTCTACCCGAATAAAGCGGTTGGGGTTGGCTTTCGCCATTTCGTCAAAGCCTTGATACACGCGGTTATGAAACGCCATACCCGCCTGCTCCAAGCGGTCGTTTTCGTCCGCGCCGTGCTTACGCACAAAGGCTTCTTCGGGCGTGAGATCGATAAACACCGTCGCGTCGGGGAGAAAATTCTCCAACGCGAACGCGTTAATTTTGCCGATAAATTCCGTGCCCAAATTTCTGCCGTAGGCTTGGTAGGCAAAGGAAGAATCCACGTAGCGGTCGCAAATGACGAGCTTGCCTTCGTTTAACGCGGGCGCAACACGGTCGGCAAGATGCTGCGCGCGCGCCGCCGCGTAAAGGAGTGCTTCGCACTCGTCCGTCATTTCAGCGTTTTTACCGTTTAATAAAATTTCTCGGATCGCTTCGGAAATTTTCCCGCCGCCCGGCTCGCGCGTGAAAATATGCGCCACGCCTTGCTCCGTCAAATATTCGCTAAACAGCTTCAACTGCGTACTCTTTCCGCAACCGTCGCAACCTTCAAACGTAATAAATTTCCCTTTCATAGTTTATTCCTTTGTGGTATCGATAAACACCGTGATTTTATTATCCGTCACGCCATAAATATTGTCGGCTTGTTTAAGAAGCGCAAGTTTTTCCCCCGTAATCACTTCACCACGCGTCAAAAGCGGGGTACAAGGGGGGAACAAACCGCAGTTTTTCGCGCAAATCCTGCCTTCCGCCCGTTCGATTTCCACCTGCTCCACCGCGCCGTTTTTGGGCAAAACAAGGGGGGCAGGTATGCGTTCAGGCTCTTTATAGGGGTATTTTTCAAAAAGCCGCGCCAAGATTTTTTTCAAGCGCGCGAAATCTTGCTTTTTTGTCGCGGGCGAAAGATAAAACGTTACCCTTTCTCCGTCGCAAAATTCGGGATATATGCCTATGCTTTCCGCTTCCTTGTGCGCAGAAAAGGCGTTTTTACCAAAAGATACGCAAAGCTTCGTCCAGTCGCCGAGAATTTCCACGCGGGGCGTTTGCTTGGCATACGCAAACACCGCGTTTTTCATCTCGGTATTTTCAGGATATTTAACGGCGTATTCCACGCTCGCCATTACGGGATAGGACGGGCTGGTCGTTCGGAAAATATCCACCGCCGCCGCCAACGCTTTGGCAAGTTCGTCCGTTTTCGCGCTGACAACCGCGCCTTGGGTGTAGGCAGGCAAGCTCTTATGCACGCCGTCCACCCACATATCCGCGTACGCGCCCGCGTACAGTTTTTTATCAAAATGCAAATGCCCGCCGTGCGCGCCGTCTACGAGCAAAAGCTTGTTTTCCGTTTTACAACGCGCTTGTAGGGTCGCTAAATCGTAAATCTCGCCGTAGTAGGTTGGCGACGTGATAAACACCGCTTCCGCCGCCGAAAAAACTTCGTCCAAATCTTCGGTAAATACCAACGGCGTTAATCCCAGCGCCGCGCAACCGTTAAACACGCTTTTGTGCGAACGTTCGCAAACCGCGATTTTGTTTACGCCGAGCGTTTTGACCGCATACAACATAGAGAGTACGCCGCAAGTGCTTCCATCCGTCAAAATAAAGCTACGCGCCGCGCCGAGAATTTCCGCGATATCCTTCTCCGCTTGGGCAATACAGCCGCGCGGGCAGGAAAGATTATCCGAATAAGAAAGCTCGGTGATATCAAAGCCCTTTCGCTTATGCCCGGGGGTATGGAAAGAGATATGCTTTTTTCGCGCTTGCTCCCAAAGCATTGCGTATATACGGCACTTTTCCCGCGTACGTTTGTCGGTGAAAATACTTCGCATACCCGTTACGCGGTTTTCGCTTCCGCGATGACGGCGTTGAGATAAAGCAACGCTTCGTATTCAAAACTGTCTTCCGTATTCGCAAGATCGAAAAGCATTACGTGCATATCCAAAGCGGTGGGCTTTTGCACGTTCTCGTCTTCGGTGGGAATATTGTAATAAGCGATATTTTTGAGCTTGCCCATTTTATCTTCGTCGGGGCAAAGGTTGATCGCGTATTTTCCGCTTCTAATCACTTCGCCGTTCTCGTCCTTTAATTCCAAGGTCGTGAGCGAAATCAGCTCTTCCTGCAAGTACCCGTTAAAGGTTGTCAACGCCGCGGCGTATTTTTGAATACGCGCGACTTCGTTTTGCTTGCCCGTTTCGATTTCTTCCGCCGTTTTGAAGCGTTTGTCCTGCGTTCTTTGTATGCGCGAAACAAAATCCGTCTTGACCTTTTCTTCGTCCAGCGTTCCGTTTTGGTAGTCCCCGCCGTAGTAGCCGTTCAGATAAGTCGCCATATCGGCAAGATAGGTTTCAATATCGAATAAATAATAGAAATACCCGCCAAAAAAGGATTGCATATAGGTCGTACTGCTCACGATTTCGCTGTTTTCGTCTTTCACAACCGTGCTTTCGTCCACGATATTCGGGATAAAGATTACGTCGCCTTCGTCCGCTTGCAGTTTGCCTTGCATCAGCTGTCCCACCGTACCCAAATCACCGCCTAACGTCGTGAAATCGGTGTAGTTGGCTTCAATAACTTCGTACGAGAACACGTTTTTTTCAAAGGCTTGATTGTAATGATTAAAAAAACTCGTGCTTAAACCGCCGTTACAATAATAATTGAAAACGGAAAATTGTTGCGCGGCGGTAATCCGCGTCGCCGTCATCGTGAATATCAACGACCATACGACGATTGCCGCCACCGCTAACGCGATAATTTTTATCCAGTCGTAGGAAAGCAATCTTCCTAACCGCTGTTTGGTGATTTTTGCGTCCATTTCTTTATCCTTTATTCGTTGCATAAACGAATACGTTTTACTTGTTTACGGTAAGCAGATACGATTTGAAGCGTATACCTTTACGCATAAATTTATAAACATTCTTTTCCTGTTTTGCACAAAAGGGAAAATGCGCGCCGATAAAATGCGCGGCTATTTGCCGCTAATCGGCGCGTATCTTTCGTTATTTCTTGGGTTTCATTGTAGGGAACAATATTACGTCCCGAATGGTGGAGCTATCGGTAAGAAGCATTACGAAACGGTCAAGCCCCAAGCCAAGACCGCCCGTAGGCGGCAAGCCGTATTCGAGCGCGTTGATGAAATCTTCGTCGATTTGCGCGTCGTTGTTGCCCTTGGCACGTTTGGCTTCCACTTGCTTTTGCATACGTTGTTTTTGATCGAGGGGATCGTTCAACTCGGAGAACGCGTTGCCGTATTCGTGTCCGCAAATGAAGTATTCAAAACGTTCGGTGAACGCGGGATTAGACGGCTTACGTTTTGCAAGCGGGGAGTTTTCCACGGGATAATCGTAAATGACGGTGGGTTGAATGAGCTTGTCTTCTACGAACGCGTCGAAAAGTTCGATCAAAACCCAACCCTTGGTCGCGTTTTCGTGTTCGAGTTCTACGCCCAAGGCTTTCGCCGCCGCGCGCGCGTCTTCGTCCGTCGTCCAGTCGTTATAATCCACACCCGCGTATTTTTTCACGGCTTCCGCCATCGTAAGGCGCGTCCATTCGCCCATACGGATTTCCGTGCCTTGGTAGGTAATATTCAGCGTACCGCAAACCTTTTGCGTAACCGTTTTATACAGCTCTTCGATTAAATCCATCATATCGAAATAATCGCTGTACGCCTGATACATTTCAATCGACGTAAATTCAGGGTTGTGGTAAGCGTCCATACCTTCGTTACGGAAGATGCGCCCGACTTCGTATACCTTATCCATACCGCCGACGATCAAACGCTTCAAGAAAAGCTCCGTTTCGATACGCATATACATATCGATATCGAGCGCGTTATGATGCGTTTTGAACGGTCTTGCGTCCGCGCCGATTTCCAAGGGCAAAAGGGTGGGGGTGTCCACTTCCAAATACCCCCTGTCGTCCAAAAACGCACGAATTTCTTTCAAAATTTGCGAGCGGACGCGGAAGGTGTCGCGAACGTCCTTGTTCATAATCAAATCCAAATGGCGCAAGCGGTATTTCATATCCTTATCCTGCAAGCCGTTGTATTTTTCAGGCAACGGCAATAAGGATTTGGTGAGAAGGGTCAGCTCGGTGACGTGCACGGAAACTTCGCCCGTTTGCGTTTTGAAAACGAAACCCTTAAACCCGAAAATGTCGCCGATGTCGTAATCTTTTTTATAGGAAAGATAATTTTCTTCGCCGATATCTTGACGGGTTACGTAAATTTGAATATATCCGCTTCTGTCCGCGATATGCGAAAAGGAAGCTTTACCCATAATACGGCGGGACATCATACGCCCTGCCATTACCACGGTTTTCCCTTCGTACGCTTCAAAATTATTTTTCACCGTTTCGGAATCAACGTCTACGGGATATTTTACTTGTTCGTAAGGATTTTTGCCTTCGGAAACGAGCTTTGCGAGCTTCTCACGACGAATTCTCGCTTGTTCGATAAGCTGTTCTTCTTCCGTTGCGCTCGTATTTGCGGGCGCGTTTACTTTGTTGTTTTCTTGCATAATTACTACCTCTCGTAAAAAACAAAATAAAGCAAGACGCGAGTAAGACAAGGAAGGCGCGGATTTTTCGACGGGAGCGTACAAGTAGTACGCGAGCGAGAAAAAACGCAAGCCTGACGACGTATTACGACGCGTATTCTTTATTTTTTAGAAGATTTCTTTGATGAGTAACTTATACTCTCCATCGGGTGCGTTAATTTTAACGGTGTCGCCGACCTTGTGCTTTAAGAGCGCAGCGCCGACGGGGGATTCGTTGGAAATCTTGTTTTCGATGGCGTTGGATTCGGTCGAGCCCGTGATTTCATAGACTTCTTCTTCGTCCAAATCCGCGTCGTAAACGCGCACCTTCGAGCCGATATGCACGCTGGTGGTATCGTTGTTTTCTTCCAAAATTACCGCGTTTTTGAGCTTGTAATCAAGATCGGCAATTTCCAGCTCGTTTGCCGCCTGTTCGTTGCGCGCCGCATCGTATTCCGCATTTTCGGAAAGGTCGCCGTGGCTTCTTGCTTCCGCGATCCGTTCTACGATTTCTTGACGCTTAACCGTTTGCAAATAGGTCAACTTTTCCTTGGCTTCGTCGTAACCCTTTTGCGTCATAAGATATTGCTGTTCAGCCATAAAACTCCTTTACTCTCACCCGTTTGATTTTTGCGCGCTGCTTTTTTCTTCGCTTTTTCCAACCCTTATACCGCGAAAATACACGAAAAAAACCGCCCGCACGCGTGGAGCGTTAAAAATCCACCGTGACTTTTCTCTTTCGCAAAAAGCCACGGCGTTTGTTTACTGTCCATATTATATATTATTTCCCGCCGTTTGTCAATGATTTTCGGCGTTTTTTGAAAGAATTTCACACGTTTTTCGCCGTTTTTACCCGTTTTTTCAAAGTTTCGACGCAAACGCCGACATTCTGTCAAAAGCCTGAGAAAGCGCGTTCATACTCGTTGCGTAGGAAATACGCACGTTATTTTGCCCGAATTTTCCAAACGCGTTCCCTGGCACGACCGCTACTTTTTGCTCTTTTAACAAGCTTTCAGCGAACGTTTCCCCGTCAAGTCCCGTCGTTTTCACGGACGGAAACGCGTAAAACGCGCCTTGCGGCTCAAAACAATGCAAGCCGATTTCCCGCAGGGAATGTAACACGAACTTTCTACGCTTGTCGTAGGATTCGCGCATTTCCTGCACGGTCGCGAAATCGTCCAAAAACCCGTCCTTTAACGCTTCGATTGCGCCGTATTGCGACGTTATGGGCGCGCACAACATTCCGTATTGATGAATTTTGAACATCGCTTCGTCGATTTCAGCAGGCGCGCAAGCAAAACCCAAACGCCAACCCGCCATCGCAAACGCTTTGGAAAAACCGCCGATATACACCGTCCGTTCTTTCATTCCCGCGATCGAAGCAATGCTCGCGTGTTTCTTGCCGTACGTCAATTCGGCGTAAATCTCGTCGGTAATAACGAGCAAATCGCGCTCGATAATGACTTTTGCAATCGCTTCCAGCTCTTGACGGGTCATAATCGCGCCCGTCGGATTGTTGGGATAGGTAAGAATGATTGCTTTGGTCTTGGGCGTAATCGCCTTTTCTAAATATTCGGGTTTTAACACGAAATTATCCGCTTCCAAACATTCCACGTGCACGGGTACGCCGTCGGCAAGGGAAACGAGCGGGGAATAGGACACGTACGCGGGATCAGGAATTAAAATTTCGTCGCCCCGCTCCACGCAAGCGCGAAGCGCAAGATCGATGGCTTCGCTCCCGCCCACCGTGATTAGAATATGTTTAGGATCGTATTCAAGATCGAAACGGTCTTGTAAGTAACGGGAAACCAGCTCTAAAAGCTGGGGCAAGCCGCGATTGCCCGTGTATTGCGTATACCCGCGTTGCAGGGAAGTAATCGCCGCCGAACGGACTTTCCACGGCGTAACGAAATCGGGCTCGCCCACACCGAGCGAAATAGCCCCTTCCGTTTCCCGTACGATATCGAAAAATTTACGGATACCGCTGGGTTGTATCAGTTTTGTTTTTTTATTGACGAAATCACGCATATAGTACTCCGTTGCGTTAAATGTACAATTTTGGTAAAACGGTTTAGACGCGAGTAAGACAAGGAAAGCGCGTATTTCTCGAAGGAAGAAGTACAAATGGTACGCGAGCAAGGGAAAGCGCAATCTTGACGAAGTATTACGACGCGTATAAATCGTGTTTAAGCCTGAATGGACAAACGATAATCAGCATCTTCTCGTTCCGTTACGACGCCTTCGATTTTGTATTTTTTCAAAATGAAATGGGTGGCGGTGCTGATTACGCCGTCGAAAGTAGAAATACGCTCGGAAACGAAACGGGAAACCTGTTGCAAGGAACGGTCTTCAATAAATACGGCAAGGTCGTACGCACCGCTCATTAAGTAGACGGATTTGACTTCGGGGAAGGCAGCGATTTGCTTGGCGATCCCGTCAAAGCCTTCCTTCTTTTTAGGGGTTACCTTGACTTCAATGAGCGCGGAAACGAGCGAATCGTCCGCTTTTTCGTCGTTGACGATTGCGGTGTATTTCACCAAAACACCGTTTTTTTCCATTTCACGGATACATTCGCGAACCTTTTCTTCGTCCGTGGAAAGCATTGCGGCGATTTTCTTGGGCGCGATACGCGCGTCGTCGGTGAGAATATTCAAAATATCCTTTTCAAGTGCCGTCATAATATTTTCTCCTTGTAATTTAGTAAAGATTTTCTAAAAATAAATGATCGTAGCCGAGCGAATCCACGAAATCGCGCGAAACGAATTTCACGTGATTGAATTTCGCGAAATTGAAAATATGCGTTTTCGTCAGCACGGGCGTGGGGATATCCAGCTCGTGACAAATCTCCGTCAAATACTCAAAAAAGCGCGAATAAGTCAATTTCTCGGGATTTTCGTATACGAATTGTTTACGGATTCTGCCGTCCGTCATTAGCTTTGCCCAAATTCTCATATCCGTATTATACACTACCGCGCAAAAAAAGTAAACCGTTTGAAGCCTTTTTTCCGTTTTTTCAAGCTTTGGATTTGGTCTATTCCCGCATTTTTCCGCATACGATAAACCAAGCTTGTTTCAAAAGCAGCGGCGTTTTTGACAAAACCTGCTAAAAAAATCCGTTTTTGTAGAAATTACGACAAAAGCAAACTGTTATCATAGTCGGGAGGTTTGAAAGATGCGCGCAAAAACCAAGAGCTTTTTTAACGGGAGTTTTGCGATCGTCGCAACCCTTCTCGCGGCGTTATTTTTCGTGGTGTCCGTGCCCGTGTATATCCTGCAAAAAAGGGCAAACGAAGCCACCGTGTCCGCGTCGAGCGCAAGATCCTTGCCCATTTATTCCGTGGAAACGGAAGAAAAAAAGATCGCGATCAGCTTTGATTGCGCTTGGGGCGTGGATTACACCGACAAGCTTTTAGGGCTGATGGAAAAGAACGATATCCGCTGTACTTTTTTCGCCGTACAGTTTTGGGTGGAAAAATATCCCGAATACGCGCAAAAAATCGTAGAAGCGGGACACGAGTTGGGTACGCATAGCCGTACGCACTCGTATATGAGCAAGCTTTCGGAAGAACAAATCAAAGACGAGCTGCAAACTTCTATCGCGGCGATTGAAAAGGCTACGGGACATAAAACTAATCTTTTCCGCGCGCCCTACGGCGATTACGACAATCTTTTAATCGATACGGCGAAATCTATGGGACTGTATACCATTCAATGGGACGTGGACTCGCTGGACTGGAAAAATTTATCGGGTACGGAGATTGCGATGCGGATCGTCAACGGCGCGAAAAACGGCTCGATTATCCTTTGCCACAACAACGGCTTACATACCGCGGAATCGTTGCCGCTCGTATTCTCCACCTTGAAAAACCGCGGCTTTACGTTCGTACCGATCGGCGAGCTTATTTATAAGGACGGATATACGATCGACGCAAACGGCCGTCAAATACCAAACGCATAAACAAAAGGATGCCTTTTGCGCGAGTTTGGATTATTTTGTTTTAGTTAAAAATCACCACGGAGGTAAAATATAATGAACTACACCACAGACAAAAACAACAAGGTCTACGTTATGGGCGAAATCGTGAGCGACGCAACTTTTTCTCACGAAGTGTACGGCGAAGGATTTTACGAATTCTTCGTGCGCGTAATGCGGCTTTCGGGGCAAGCGGATATTCTACCCGTCACGCTTTCCGAGCGGCTCATTCAAGGCGGTATGCTTTGCAAGGGTAAAACCATTTGCGCGGTCGGACAATTTAGAAGCTATAACAAGATCGAAAACGGAAAATCACGGCTGATGCTGACGGTATTCGTCCGCGAGCTTTTGGACGATTTACCTAACAAAAACCCCAACAGTATCCTGCTTTCGGGTTATATTTGCAAACCGCCCGTATACCGCACGACGCCGTTTAACCGCGAAATCGCGGACATTTTAATCGCCGTCAATCGCGCGTATAATAAATCGGATTATATCCCCTGTATCGCTTGGGGACGGAACGCGCGGTTTGTGAAAAATCTCGTCGTCGGCGACCGTATCGCCGTTTCGGGACGAATTCAAAGCCGCGAATACCAAAAAAAGCTCTCGGAAAACGAAATCAAAACGATGACCGCCTACGAAGTGTCCGTTTCCAAATTAGCGGCGTTTGAAGCGGGCGAAGAATTTGACATTGACGACGAATTTGATCTTTATACCTTACAAAACAAAGACCAAGCCGCCGCCGCAAGCGCGGAATACTAATCCACAAATTAAAAGCACGGCTGAAAACCGTGCTTTTCTTTATAAATATTCTTTCCATTTCTTTTCAAACTGTTCTTCGGCTTTGATCATTTCGTCCATCAGCGTAAGGATTTCTTCCCTGCCTTCGGGAGAAGCTTCGCTTGCCGTTTTCCGCAAGGAAGTCACGCCCATTACCGTGCCTTGGATCATCATATCCGCGATATGCGCGCGGGAATTGTCCGTGAGCGTGTTCATTTTAATCGAGCCCCACATCATCATTTTCTTAAACGCATTCGGCTCTTTCAATTCAATCCCGCGATCCTTAGCAATGACCGAAGCTCGCGCCGAAAAGCGTTCGTATTCTTCGTGCTGGGCGGAAAGCTCCGCGCGGACTTCTTCGTCGTCCACCTGCGGCATAATGTCCGCAATCGATTGCAGCGCAAGCTGCGCATTGCGATAAATTTCCGCAAGGATTTCTTCCGTTTGCTTAAAATCTTGATTTTCCATAGATATTTCTCTCCTTTTTTACAGTTTGTTTTAGACCAAGGATTTTCATTCAAAAAAATATAAAAATATAGAAAAAACAAGCAAAAACGCTTGACGGGCAAGCGAATAATATGATATAGTTATAGTCGAGCCGATAGAAACGGGCTTTTTTAAGTCGCTCAAAATACGGATTTTCGTTCGTAAACAGGGCGCGCCTTGGTTATTCTTCGAGACTGGAAAGAGGAGGTAAAAACTTTATGTACGCTATCATCGATAACGGAAACAAGCAATACAAAGTTGCGGAAGGCGACGTAGTACGCGTAGAAAAACTCGCGGCAGACGAAGGCGCAACCGTATCTTTCAAGGTATTGATGGTTTCTGACGAGAACGGTATCAAAACGGGCGCGGAAGTTGCATCCGCAAAGGTTACCGCTACGGTCGTTAAGCAGGACAAGGCAAAGAAAATTATTGTTTTCAAGTATAAAGCCAAGAAGAACGAGCGTAAGAAGCAGGGACACAGACAGCCCTTCACCGCAGTAAAGATCGAAAAAATCGAGCTTTAATTGCACCGCCCTTATTAGGGTATGAGAAATTTTGAATTAAGGAGAAAGAAAAATGATTTTTATTCGTTTGTTCGCTCATAAGAAAGGTACCGGTTCTTCCCACAACGGTAGAGACAGCGAAGCGAAACGCCTTGGCACGAAGCGCAGCGACGGTCAAGCAGTTCTCGCTGGTAACATTCTCGTCCGTCAAAGAGGTACGAAAATCCACCCCGGCACGAACGTTGGTATCGGCAAAGACGACACCCTTTTCGCACTTGTGGACGGCGTAGTTCGGTATGAAAGAATGGGCAAAGACAAGAAAAAGGCAAGCGTTTATCCCGTAGCGGACGCGCAATAACCTAAACAAAAACCAAAGCCAACCCAAAAGGTTGGCTTTTTGCTTGCCTTTTTTCAAAAACACGCGTATACTATATTATATGGAAAATAAAACCGACAATCTCCCGATAAATGAACACGATACCCCAAGCCAACGCTTGCGCGGGGTTATTTTTATCGTGCTTTCGGCGTTTTGTTTTTCGCTAATGAGCCTGTTCGTCCGTCTTTCGGGCGATCTCCCGACCTTTCAAAAAGCACTTTTTAGAAATCTCGTCGCCGCAATCGTTGCGTTTTTCGCGCTTTTGAAAAGCGGCTCGTTTAAGCTGCAAAAGGGCAGCTTGCCCGTTTTGATCGTTCGTTCGATTGCGGGCACGGTCGGGATCGTGGGGAATTTTTACGCAATCGATTATATGACGGTTGCGGACGCGTCTATCTTGAATAAGCTCGCACCCTTTTTCTCGATTATTTTTTCGGCATTACTCTTAAAAGAAAAAGCGAAATGGCTGGACTGGTTACTCGTCGGCGTAGCCTTTTTCGGCGCGGTATTCGTCGTTAAGCCGTCCTTTGTGGGCACGGAAAGCCTGCCTGCGTTTATCGGCGTACTCGGCGGTTTGGGCGCGGGGCTTGCGTATACGCTCGTGCATTATTTAGGCGGAAAGGGGGAGCGAACGGCAATGATCGTGTTCTTTTTCTCCGTCTTTTCGTGCATCGCGGTATTGCCGATGGCACTCGCCGACTTTCAGCCGATGACCTTTGAACAAGTCGCGTTATTACTGCTTGCAGGCGCGGCGGCAAGCGGCGCGCAATTCTCGGTTACGACGGCGTATTCTTGCGCTCCCGCCAAGGAAATTTCGGTATATGACTATTCGCAAGTCCTGTTCACCGCCCTTTGGGGTATACTTTTCCTTTCGGAATTTCCCGATTATTTGAGCATAATTGGCTATACGATCATCATCGGCGCAGCGGTACTGAAATTTCTATTTGCCAAACGTAAAAAATGAACGCGTTTAGCGATAAAGCTCCGTCGCGAAGAAAAAACCGCTTTCAAACCCGCGTTTATAAAAATCTTCTATTTGTTTACAATAACGTTCAGCATATAACTGCTCAAACTTATCAAATAATTCCCGTTCTTCCTTGCTCAAAATTGTACAAAGCTTTTGATACGCTTGCCATTCCTCGTCCTTTTCCAAATCCGTTTCCGTTTTGGGTTCTCTCGGCAAGCTGTCACATTCCATATAATATAATTCCGTTAATAAATCTTTCATTTACATCTCCAAAATTACACGCCTTGCGTGTTTTTATTTATTATAATACATTTGGCGCGTGTAAGTCAAGCAAATTACACGTAAAAAGTGTAAAATATAGGTGATAAAAATTTTAGGGGATATATATATGATAACTACAAGAGAAATTTCGGATAAAATAGCCGAAGCCATTAAGCAAAGTGGTATGAAACAACAACAATTAGCGGAAAAAATAGGAGTACGACAACAACAGATTTCTAGTTATATCAACGGAAAGACTTTACCCGCATTAGATACACTTGCCAACCTTTGCGCCGTTTTAGAGTTAGACGCAAACGATATTTTATGTTTATAAACTGATACGGGAAAATAAAAAATGTACGGAAAAAATATTGAACAAATGAGAAAATCCTGAAATTTAACGCAGACGGCACTTTCGAAAGCGACGGGCATACCGCAAAACACTTTATCTTGGATAGAAAAAGATAAAGGGCTTGCAAACATACAACAATGCGTAATTCTTGCGGATTATTACGGCATTTCCATAGACGAGCTAATCGGGCGGGACGTAAACGAAAAACCGCTTTGGAACGGCAAATAATAAAGGCGTATCTCAGCGATACGCCTTTCTTTATTCTTTATGTGCGTTGGGGGTTACGAGCAGGGTTTTGTAATCGGTATAGATTACGAAGCCTGCTTTGCTTTTGCTGGGCTTTTTGACGAACTTGCGCTTGCAATAGTCCACGGGTATCTTGTCCGCGTTCCGCCCGTCCGAGTAATACGCGCATAGCTCGGCGGCAAACAACAGCGTTTCGTCGCATACCTGCCCCCCTTGTGTTTGAATAATCACGTGCGAAGAATGGTATTTTTGCGTATGCAACCAAATATCGTCGGGCGCAGCGGTTTTCAAAAGCCGATCGTTTTGAATATTGTTCCTACCCACCAAAATCCGCAAGCCCCCGTGCTCGTATTCGCGGAAGGGGATTACCGTTTCTTTCTTGTTCTTTTTCAAGCCCGTCTTGGGCGCGCGAAGCAAGCCTTCTTCCGTCAATTCCGTTTCAATCTCTTTCAAATCCGTTTCCGTTTCCGCAAGCGCGATACTCGTTTGAATACTCTCCGCGTACGCAAGCTCCGCTTCTTCCGACTTTAACATCGGCGTTAAAATTTCTTTCGCGCGTTTTTGTTTATTGTACGCCTTAAAATACCGTTGCGCATTTTTCGCGGGCGACAAAAGGGGATCGAGCGCGATTTTTATTTTCCCGCCCTTTTCGTCGTACCAGTTATCCACTTCCACACTCCGCTGACCGCGTTCTATCAAGTACAAATTCGCCGTCAAAAGCTCGCCTTTTACCCTGTTTTCTTCCGCTTTTTCCGCTTCTTTGAGCTTTTCCGCCGTTTCCTGCAACCGTTTCGCCGCTTTCTTTTTCAGCGTTCTAACGCCGCTTTCCAGCCGCCGTTTTTTATCGTCGAAACCCTTTTTTGTTTCCCGTTCGGTGTAAAACTCGTCCTGCGCTTTGCACAGCGACGGCATCGGCGTTCCGCCCACTACGGGAAAGGCGAAAAAATCCACCGCCGCGCCGTTTTCCCTTTTCAGGCACGGCACGCACGGTTCGTCCGCGCAAAACCCGTCTATAAACGCCCAAAGCGGCATTTTCACGCGCGAAGCGCGGGCAACGATCTCCCTTGCCGTCGACAACGCAAGCCCTGAAACGTGCTCGAACACGA
This sequence comes from Candidatus Scatosoma sp., assembly GCA_045614565.1. Taxonomy (GTDB): domain Bacteria; phylum Bacillota; class Clostridia; order Christensenellales; family Borkfalkiaceae; genus Scatosoma. The sequence goes on from JAZLDG010000066.1 coordinate 69,542, forward strand.
ACTTTGCCAACGCTTCTTCTTCAAACCCTTCGGGGTGCATTTCTTCAAAGCCTTGGATAAGTGAACGCATACCTGCCCCGTCAAAAGGTGAAATTTTATCCTGCGGCAACGGGTATTCGTACCTTGCCCCCGCCAACAAAACGCGGTGCGTATCGTCGAGCAGCGCAGTCGTTTTGAGCGCGCCCAACACCACGCCCTTTTCCACGAGCACGATATTCGAGTATTTCCCCATCAGCTCACAAACGAGCACGCGGTCACATTCGGAAAAATCGCTCGTGCAATGCAGGGTGATTTCCACGATCCGTTCAAATTCATGCTGTTTAACGGAAACGATTTCCGCGTTTTGCAAATGTTTACGGAGCAACATACAAAAATTCGGCGCGACGGGCGCGGGTTCTTTTTCCACCAAAGACAAACAAACGCGGGCGTTGGACGCATTTGCGCTCAAAATGAGTTTAACCGTCGTTTTTCCTGTGTATATAATAAGGGTAAGCTCGTCTTTATTCACTTGTGAAATACGATTTATCTTCCCACCCACGAGCAATTCGTTCAGCTCTTTTACGCTGCGGCGGATATGAAAAGCGTCCTGCGGCATACACACTCCTTTTGACGGCACGAGCAAACGGCAAACGCCGTTTTTCGCAAAAACCGTCGAAACGCAAAAATCTTTTCCTAAATTATAGCGCAAATTTCGCAAATTGTAAATAAAAACGCTTTATTTTCTTGAATAAATATGATAAAATGTAGGGAGCGAAAGGAAATCGGGGATAAAAACCCGCGCTCTTTAACAAAAATAAAAAATAATCAGCAAAGATAGGAGAAAATCACTATGAAGTACACTACCAAAGCAAGCGAAAAAAGCACCGTAAAAATCACCATTAAATTCGACGGCGAAGAATGGAAAGCGGCGCAAACGCAAGCCTACGTCAAAACCCGCGGCAAGTTCGCCGTAAACGGTTTCCGTAAGGGCAAAGCTCCCAAGAACGTAATCGAACACGCATACGGCAAAGGCGTTTTCTACGAAGACGCGTTGAATATGCTTTTCTCGGACAATTACGGTAAAATTCTTGACAAGAACGAAAAGAAATTTACGGTTGTCGGCGACCCCGACGTTTCCGTGGAAGAACTTTCCGACGACGGCGTAACGCTCGTTGCGGTCGTACCCGTAAAACCCGAAGTGAAAATCTCTTCGTATAAGGGTATCAAAATTAAAGAAATTGCATATACTGTTAAGGACGAAGAAGTGGACGCGGAACTCGACCGCTTGCTTGACCGCAACGCACGCAAAGTACCCGTTACCGATCGCGCGGCGCAAAACGGCGATATCGTCAACATCGATTTCGTCGGTACGGTAGACGGCGTGAAATTCGACGGCGGCGAAGCGGAAGGCTTTGATTTGACGCTCGGCAGCGGACAGTTTATCCCTGGGTTTGAAGACCAAGTAGTGGGTATTAACGTAGGCGACGAAAAGGACGTGAACGTGACCTTCCCCGAAAACTATCAGGCGGAAAACCTTAAAGGCAAGCCCGCCGTATTTGCCGTGAAGCTCAATTCCATTCAAGGCAAAGAGCTTCCCGAATTGACGGACGAATTTATCAAGGACGCAACGGGTAGCGAAAGCATCGAAGCGTATAAGGCAAAGACGAAAGAAAGATTGCAAGCGCAAGCGGACAGACGCTCCAACGACGCAACGGAAAACAGCATTCTCGAAGCAATCGCAGCGAACACCGAAGCGGAAATCCCGCAAGCAATGATTGAAAGAGAAATCGACAATCTCGTACAAAAATTTGAATATCAGCTTATGTATCAAGGCTTGAAATTGCAAGACTACCTTGATTTCTTGAAAGTAACGAACGCGGATTTCAGAAAGAACTACGAAGAACAAGCGAAAAAGAACGTTTTGAGCCAGCTTATCATTTCGCAAATCATCAAGGAAGAAAACTTGGAAGCGACCGAAGAAGAAGTCGAAGCCAAGGTTGCGGAACAAGCGAAATCGGTGGAAAAAGACGTCGAAGAATACAAGAAAGGTATGGATCCCCGTCAGTTCGATTATATCCGCAGCGATATCGTAATCACCAAGCTCTTCAAGTTCCTTAAAGAAAACAACGAAATGTACGTGGAAGAATAAAAATACAACGCTGCCGTTTTACCAAACGATTAAACGGCAGCGTAATACAATAAAAAGGTAATTCATTTCAAATAAGGATTTTTATGGAAAAAAACGTTTTAGTTCCCTACGTCGTAGAACGCACTTCTTCGGGCGAACGCACCTACGATTTATATTCCCGTCTTTTAGACGACCGTATCATCTTTTTGAGCGGTGAAATCAACGACGCGCTGGCAAACACCGTCGTTGCACAGCTCATTTACCTTGAAGGCAAAGATCCCACGAAGGATATTTCCCTTTATATCAACTCCCCCGGCGGCAGCGTATCCGCAGGTATGGCGATTTACGATACGATGAATTATATCAAATGCGACGTATCCACGATTTGTATCGGTCTTGCGGCGTCTATGGGCGCGTTCCTTTTGTCGAGCGGCGCACGCGGCAAGCGTTTCGCGCTTCCGAACTCGGAAATTATGATCCACCAACCCCTTGGCGGCGCACAGGGTCAGGCGAGCGATATCAAAATCCAAGCCGAACACATTTTGCGTACGAAAGCGAAGCTTAACCGCATCTTGTCCGAAAACACGGGCAGGGATATTGCGACCATCGAACGCGACACCGACCGCGACAACTATATGTCCGCGGACGAAGCGCGCGCATACGGTTTGATCGACAAAGTATTCGTTAGACGCTAACGCTAATTAAAGCATACGCGCAAAACCGCCAAAAGGTGATTTTGCGCGGTATTTTTCCTTTTGGAAACGAGCATAATAAACTACGGAGTATTATCAATGGCAAATAAACATCAACATTGTTCCTTTTGCGGAAAACCCAAGGAAGACACCCGTCGTTTAATCACGGGTCCCGACGGCGCGTGCATTTGCGACGAATGCGTCGAGATTTGTAAATCGATGGTGGACGACTGGGACAAAGACAAAGAACCCGAAAAGGACGTTCCCTTAAAAAAGCCCGCGGAAATCAAAGCGGAGCTTGATCAATATATCGTCGGTCAGGACAAAGCAAAACGCGTCCTTTCCGTAGCGGTGTATAATCATTATAAGCGTATCAACGCGCTTGCAAAAACCAAGAAAAAGGACGACGACGGCGTAGAAATCGAAAAAAGCAACGTGCTTTTGCTCGGTCCTACGGGTAGCGGTAAAACCTTGCTCGCTAGAACGCTCGCAAAAATTCTCAACGTACCGTTCGCGACTTCGGACGCGACCACGCTCACCGAAGCGGGTTACGTGGGCGAAGACGTGGAAAATATCCTGTTAAAGCTCATTCAAAACGCCGATTACGACATCGACCGCGCGCAACGCGGGATTATCTATATCGACGAAATCGATAAAATTGCCAGAAAGGGCGAAAACGTATCTATCACCCGCGACGTATCGGGCGAAGGCGTACAACAAGCGTTGTTAAAGATTATCGAAAGCACGACGGCAAACGTACCCCCGCAGGGCGGTAGAAAGCACCCCAACCAAGAATGTTTGCGGATTGACACGACGAATATTTTATTTATTTGCGGCGGTGCGTTCGTGGGCTTGGATAAAATCGTATCTTCGCGTAAGGACGATACCACGCTCGGCTTTGGCGGTAAGGTACGCCTTGGCGCAAACGAAGCCGATTATTCCGTTTTGGACGACGTAAAACCGCAGGATTTGACCAAATTCGGGCTTATCCCCGAATTTGTGGGAAGATTGCCGATCGTGGTAAATCTCGACCCGCTCGGCGAAGACGCGCTCGTGAAAATTCTCACCGAGCCGAAAAACGCGATTATCAAGCAATATCAAAAGCTCGTGGGCTTTGACGGCGTAAAACTGACGGTAGAAGACGACGCAGTACGCGAAATTGCGCAAACGGCAATCCGCTTAAAAACGGGTGCGCGCGGACTTCGTACGATTATCGAAAGCGTAATGACCGAAGTTATGTACAAAATCCCGTCCGAAAACGACGTGGAAGAAGTGGTTATCACGAAAGAGTGCTTAACGAACGGCGCAACGCCAAAACTCGTTTACAAAAAAACGGCATAACGAAAAGAACGGCTGTGCCGTTCTTTTTTATAAAATCCTTGACTTTGTGACTGTATTATGATACAATATAATAAAATTCAACAAGAAGGGGTAACTTATGTTTTTTATCGACAAAAGACTGGCAATCAAACACGCTAAAAAATTGCTTGCAACCGAGCTTACGTTAGGCGTACCTTACAAAGCAGGTGGCAAAACGGGCAAAATTAAGCAATTTCACAGCAAATATTATTTAACGTATTCCAGCCAAATCAGTTATTTGGTACGCGATCAACACAGCCTTACCTTCCGTTTTGAGTATAAAAAGGGTAAAACCATGCGTCTTTTGTTGACGGCGCACAGTTTAGATTTGTCCTACTCGCAAAACGGGATGAAAATGATTCGCGAGCAATACAGCGCGTTTTCCTTTAATTTTCATAAAACGCACACGGAAATACTCTTCCCCGTAAGAGACGTAAAAAATATGAAGGAATTGAAAGAAAAATTGAGCGCGGATATTCGGTACTGGAACAATTCGGGCTTGTACAACCTTTTGTTGCAGCTTTATAAGGTTTAATTAGCATAAAAACAACGAAGCGGCGGCGATAGAAAATTCTATCGCCGCCGCGTATTTTATGCAAAATTTTATTCGTTTACGTAATCAATCAAATCGACCTTGGTATTCAACGCACTGCATTTATACCCGACTTCTTCAAATACCTTTTCAATTTCTACTCGCAAGCAAATTTCCGTTTCCGTATTTTCCGCGGACTCCAAGCGCGTGCCCGTAGGAATATATTTCCAAGTTTTCCCTGCCTTTTCACTCGCGCGCAAATATTCGTAAATCTGTTTGTTAAGCAATAATTCTATACTCGACGGACAAAGCACCGCGCCGTTGGAATCAGCTCGGACAGAATGCGTCTTATCCAAAAGCTTCTTTACGATAGACGGCTTTTCAACCGTCAAATTGTAAGCAACTCTCATTTTTATCGCCATCTTTTTCCCGTTCGCTTGAATGACTGTATCCAAATAATACGAGCCTTTAAGCCCATAGGGGAAGAAATAAATACTAACCCCTTCAATTTTTCCAAAAAACGGAATTTTGGGCATTTTCAACCCCGGAACGGATTTTGCGTCCAGCTTCACTTTATCGTCAAAAATCTTTAACACTTCACTTTTGTAGACGACCACACCAAAACAATTTTTCGGCGCGCACACGATTGTACCCGGCACAAATTTTTGATCAAGCCCCGAAACAAACGCATTGCTCGGCATAGGCCCTTGTATTTTTTTAGCCATAATTTTATTTCTCCTTCAATGTCAGTATCTCTATTATACCACTTTCACAAAAGCCTTGTCAACGGTATGATAAAATTTTATCTGCTATAAATTCGCGGTTTTAATACAAAATTTGCGCGTTATCGGGCAACCGAAGCACGGAAACGGTATCCCCGCGCACGGAAAACTGGTCTTCCTTATAGGTCTTGTGCGGGACGAAATAAATACGGTTATGTTTCCACCGCGCTTTCGCTTCAATGGAGAACAAGCCTTCGTTTAAGATTTTCTTCATAATTCCTTCGTTCAGCTCGATAATCGCCGAAGTATACCCGTCGGCAAAGCAATCGAGAATTTCCGCGCGGATTTGCGTAACCACGAAAATATCGTCGGGCGCGTAACCCTTGCCTTCGCAATGCGAGCAGGGCTTGACGAGCATAGACTGCATATCGTTGCCCACGCGCTTACGCGTAAACTGCGTAAGACAAAGCTCGCTCATCGGCAGCACGTGACATTTGGCTTTATCGAGCGCAAGCTGCGCTTCCAGCGTTTGCGTGACGGTAAGGCGGTGTTCTTCGGACAGCATATCGATAAAGTCCACGACGACGATCCCGCCGACGTTGCGAAGCCGTACCTGCCTTGCGATTTCCTTTGCCGCTTCCAAATTGACGGCAAACACAGTATCTTCTAAATTATCTTTCCCCACGTAGCTGCCCGTGTTCACGTCCACGACGGTCATTGCTTCGGTGTGTTCGATGACGAGATACCCCCCGCAATCCAAATGCACGATAGGGCTTGTCGCTTCGTTGACGAGCGGGGTTATACCGTACTCTTTGAGCATAGACCGCGCACCCATGTATTTAACGAGCTTTCTTTCGGGGATATCCGAACGCAATTTAATCAACGCCAAAAGCTTGTGATACAGCTCTTCGTCGCCCACGTGAATCGCCACGATCTCGTCGCCAAGCGAATCGCGCATCGTCCGCACGGGCAATTCTTCGTCTTCGTAAAGTACCGTACCGAACGGGGCTTTATCCGCGCGTTTGCGCATTTCCAAATACAACTTTTTCAAATACTCCGCTTCCGCCTTCAACTGCTTCAACGAAGCAAGGGGGGCTTGCGTACGCACGATAAATCCTTCGTTGGTTTTCCCCATTCGCATTTTATCGGCGATTTTCAAGAGCTTTTCACGTTCCGTTTCGTCGGTAATTTTTCGGGAAATTCCCAAAAAATCGGTGTTGGGCAAATAAATCAACCGCCGACCGACGAACGAGAGATGCGTAGTCACCTTCGCGCCCTTGTTTCCGCGCGGGGGCTTGGTGATTTGTACCAAAATTTCGTCGCCGACCTTCAAATCGAGCGGTTTCGCGTTCGTTTGCACGAACGAGCCGTCGTACTTGGTATAATCGGTGTACGTTTCTTCCATAGAAAGGTAACAGTTTTTTGCAAGACCGCACGAAACAAAGGCAGCGTTCATACCCGAAAGCACGTTTACAACTCTGCCTTTATACACGTTCCCCACGACGATTTCGCCGCGTTTTTCTTTTTCCACGGAAAACTCAGCCAGCTTGCCGTCTTCTTTGAGCGCTGCGAACTGCTGTCCGCAATATCGGTCGAAAAACCATTCCTTTTTCATTTGAAGCGTTCCGCCTAAAAATTTATACCGTACACATTCCTAACTATTATACTATAAAGCAACGGCTTTGGCAACGGATTTTGCGCATTTTAAGCGTTTTTCGTTGATTTTTGATAGATTTTTGCCCGTTTTTGGACTTCCGATAGGGGCGTGCTCGGATTTTCCGAAGCCAAAAAGAACTCGCCGAGCGCGTTTTGCGGTAAATCGAACAGCTTGTTTTCTTTTTCGTCGTAAACTTCCAAAACGAGATAACTGCCCTGCGTAATATACTTCAACGCATCTTTCACGGGCAAGCTATCCAACACCGCGACGCGGCGAAGTTCAACGCCCTTTTTCAAGGCGTCCTTGCAAGAAAAATCCATTTTGTCGTAAACGGCGTCCTTTTCACAGTTTCCAAACCCGCCGACAAGTAAAAACACCCCGAACGCGAGCAAGGAAAAGTTGGGTTGTTTTTGCACGAAAAGCACGACGAATGTAAGCAAGAGAAGCGCCGAAAAAAGAAAGGTGACCGCGCGGCAAACGCGCTCGGCGCGCCGTTCGGCTTCCCGCGTTTTCGCCGTCCTTTTCAAAAATGCGCGAACGAGCAAGGCACGCAAAACCCGCCCGCCGTCCAAGGGATAGGCAGGCAACGAATTGACGATCGCAATCGCAAGCGAAGTATAACACGCGGTGTCCGTGAACGCGTACGTGGTAGGAGCAAACCACCAAAGCGCGGCAAAAAACGCCGCGGTAAACAGGTTACAAAGCGGACCCCACACGGCGACGGTGATTTCGTCCTTGGGCGATATTCCGCGCAAATCCCCGTCGATGACCGCCCCAAAGGGCATCAGCACGATACGGTTGAGCTTATACCCAAGCTTCGCCGCCGCGAATGCGTGGGCGCACTCGTGTTGCACGGCGACCAAACAGCTCGCCAAAAACAAAAACAGTTCGCCCTTGATACAGTACCACGCCCCCACGAGCAAAAAAAGGGGATGCAAAGAAAAACGGGGACGGCTATTAAAAGAGCGGCGATTCTCCCGCCGCTCCGTTTTTTTTCTTTTCACGCGCACGAAGCCTTATTCCTGCGTTACCCACGCAAGACAGTTTTCTTCCGTCAGCTCAAAGCAGTTCAAAAGCACGCCGTCCGAATACATCGTGACCTGCACTTCCGCTTCTCCGCCGGCAAACGCCACGGGAATATTCGCTTTGACTTCATCGCCAACCGCGTAATACACCGTTTCCAAGCCGTTGAATACGCCCGTAAAGCTGTCCGAATGCGAGATTTTCAGGGTATACGTGCCGTCTTCTTCCAACGTGACCGCGCTCACCTTGCCGTCTGCCGCGGGGTATACGCAACATTCGTCCGTGAAGCTCAACACACCCGTTTCCGAAAGGGTAAGCTGGGTATCCGAAAGCTCGCTCACGACGGGCGTAAGCGTGAAATCGGAATATACACGCGTATCCGTTTCTGTGACGGCAGGGTTTTCGCCGAGCGTTCTGAAAAAGGTATTGATCGCGCTGTTTGGCATAAAGACGTTGGTTAAAAAGATTGCGCCGCAAAGCGCGCACGCCACCGCAAATTCCGCACCCAACGCAATCCGCACGCGGCGCTCCGCGCGCGTTTCCAAGCGCGGTTCTTCGTTCAACGCATACCTGCCCCCTTCTTCCAAGTCGTCAAGCGCGTATCTTTCGTCTGCGCCTTCCAAGTCGTCAAGCCCCGCAAACGGCTTATCGGAAGCCGAATACAAGCGTACGGTGTCGATGCGTTCGGGAACGTCGCCAAAGTGTACGTCGCCTGCGCTGTTCGCGCTTTCCGCAAACAGCTCCGCTTCGGCGGAAACGTGTTCCACTTGCGGTTCGTTTTCTAATAATTTGTCGTTCACTTGCGCGATCACCGATTCTTTTAAGTCGGGCTGCGAAGCAGGGGATTGCGCCTTGCGCTTGCGACCGCGTTTTTTACGTACCACGTTAACGGTGGATACGGGAATTTCCAGCATTTCAGCGTATTCGATTTCTTCGTTCATACAAATTTTCTCCTTGCTTTTCAAGTTTTTTCTTTGTAGTATTGTATGAACGCGCCGCGGCGAATAGAACGCCGCGGCGATAATTCTTTTTGTCGGTTTTACACGAAATTCTATTCCGTCAATTTTACGCGTAGGCGCGCCTTTCCGCGCGCAAGCAAATTATATACCTTTTTCACGCTTTTTCCCGTCCGCTTGGCAATGTCCTGCGGCGGCATATCCTGAAAATAGCGCATATACAGCGTTTCGCGGTACTCGTCGCCAAGCTCGTTCATCGCTTTTCGCACCCGCCTTGCTCGCTCCCGCGCTTCTTCGTCGTCTAGCTCTTGCAAACAAAACTCTTTGCTATCCAGCGTTTCCAAGGAAATTTCCCGCTGGCGACTTCGCCGTTTCAAGGCGTTAAAGCTTTTGTTTTTGGCAATTTCGTAAAGATAGGATTTCAGGCTTGCGCCGTCGCGCTCGGAAAAGCGCGGTTTTGCCCAAAGACCAGAAAGCGTTTCTTGCGCGATGTCTTCGGCGAGCCCCCGATCGCGCACGTACCCGTACACGAAATAAAAAAGCCCCCTAAAATAGAGAGCGAAAATATCTTCAAAGCTTTGCTCGTCGCCGTCCATAAACCGTCGATACAGCCGCGCGCCTTCGTCTTGCATATTCTCCCCCGTTTGGTCGGAGCAGGGCTTTTACTCCTTATAACAATATTTATGACAATGCTCAAAATACCAGCACCGATAGGGCTTTTCGCAATGCTCGCCCACCGCAATTTCAGGCGTGAGCGCGTCCTTTTTCTTGATTTTTCCAAGCTCGAACACGCGCAAGCTTGCTTCCCGTTCAAAAACGCGGGCTTGCTTGGTAACGTCCACGATTTTATAACGGACGCCGTCCTTTTCCAACCTTTGAACGCATACCTGCCCCTTATCTTCTTCCGTTTCCGTATCCGAAAGCACGAGATAACACCCCGTCACGGTCACACCGCATTTGCGCAAAATCAACCGCTGAAAACCCAAATCTATCATAAATTCCCGTCTTGGCGAAGCCGCGTTTTTCACTTCGTACAAAGCGTACCCCGCGCCGTCCTTTTTAAGAATATCGGCAGCGCAGTAATTGCCGTACCACGAAAAAGCAGCTTCACAAATAACTTCTTCACCCGTTGCGATAAGCGTTTGCGTTTTTTGGAGCATTGCCTCGTAATCGAGCTTCCCGTCCGCTTTTTTCACCGTCGTTTCCACGAACGGACCGAAAATCCCCATCGCACCGTCGCCGAAATCGTTTCCCGCGTCAAGCCTTGCCTGCACTTCGGGCGGTATGATTTTCAGCTCGGGTTGATGCGCGTCCAACCAAAGCATTTTTTCGCATTGCAAGCCCCGCACGAAATCCGTTTTGGATATAGGCATACGATTTTTCTCTCCTTTGCAGTATGTGTACTTTTTCCCCCGTCAATGTATAAAATTATAGCAAATCGTAAGGGAAAAGTAAAGCTTTTTGCTTTAACCGCTTGCATATTTGCTCTTTTTATGGTATACTATAAGGGAATAAACGGAGAAAATCGTTATGCGGCAACTACTCAAAAAAACGCGAGCGTATAAGCTTTTCAAAGCGGAAGCGGAGCAAAACCGTTTTTCGCACGCTTATCTTTTGCTTTTGGACGACGAGCGTAATCTTCGCGACTCGCTCAAATGCTTTGCAAAGGTACTTTTTCGTTGCGACGAGCCGCAAAACGAACGAGAACGCGTTTTATCGTCCCGCTTGGACGCGGAAACCTTTTCCGATTGTCTGTTTTTTCCCGAAGCGGATAAAAAATTCGTAGTCGAAGACGCCGAACGCGTGACGGAAGAAAGCGTCGTCCGTCCCGTGGAAGGCAACAAAAAAGTGTTCGTCATCGGCGATTTCGCGCAAGCGAACGTAGCTTCGCAAAACAAGCTTCTCAAACTCTTGGAAGAACCGCCCAAGGACGTGATTTTTTTGCTGGGCGCGACCACGGTTTATCCCGTTTTACAAACGGTACGCTCCCGTGTGGCGACCTTGGAAATTCCGCCCTTTGAAACGAGCGACGTCGCAAACGCGCTTTCCCATATTTACGCGGACAAGGGGTATAAGCAGGACGATATCGAGCTTTGCGCGGCAGCTTGCGGCGGCAGTCTTGGCGCGGCGCAAACGGCTTTGGAAGGCGGGGAATACGAAACGCTCGTAAACGACGCGTTTTCGCTTTGTCTTGGCGAACAAGCAAAATTGCCGCAAAATATACGAAAAGTCGGAGAAACCAAAAACAAAAAAGAACTTTTATTTTTACTCCGCGTGATTTTCCGCGATGCGTTGCTTTTGAAAACGCTGAACGGGAAAAACGTACTGCTCCGCGGGGAGCAATCGCGATTGCAGGCGGTCGCGGAAAAATTTTCTTCCGCTTGTTTGCTGTTTGCACAGCAAGAAATCACGAACGCGGAAAAGGAAATTTTTTTCAACGCATATTTCGCGCAATGTTTAGAAATTCTTTTTGCAAAAATATTCAAATTCAATTCTTAAAGGATCGTTTATGGTAAAAGTAGTAGGTATAAAATTCAAAAGCGGGGGAAAATTGTATTATTTCGCCCCCAAAGCAGGGGATAAATACGAAAGAAACACGCCCGTCATCGTAGAAACGGCGCGCGGCACGGAATACGCTTGGGTGGCGTATCCCGAACGCGAAATCGCGGAAGAAGAAATCGTTTCCCCGCTCAAACCCGTCGTCCGTATCGCTACGGACAAGGATACGGCGCGCTATAAGGCGTTTGAAGCAAGAAAACCCGAAGCAATCCGCACCTGCAAGGAAAAAATAGCCAACCACGGGCTTGCAATGAAGCTTGTCGATTGCGAATTTTCCTTCGACAGCGGCAAAATTACCTTCTTTTTCACTTCGGAAAGCCGCGTGGATTTCCGTGAACTTGTCAAAGACCTTTCTTCCGTATTCCATACCCGCATCGATCTTCGTCAAGTGGGTATTCGCGACGAAACGAAATATCTGGGCGGGATCGCGCCCTGCGGCCGCGTATGCTGTTGCGCGGGCAACATGCCCGAATTTAAGAAGGTGAGCGTGAAAATGGCGAAAGCGCAAAACCTTTCCTTAAACCCCGGAAAAATCAGCGGACTTTGCGGTCGGCTTATGTGTTGCTTGGGGTACGAAATCGATTATTACACGGACGCCGCGAAACAGCTTCCCAAGGTGGGCGCGGAAGTGGGTACGCCCGACGGCAAAGCTACCGTTGCGGCGTTGAATATGCTCAAAATGGAAGTTCGCGTGAAAATTGACGATAAAAACGGGGGCTTTATTTTCAAGGACTACCCCGCAAGCGAATTGCGATTCAAAAAACCTTGTCCGCAATGCAATAAATGCGCGCAAGACGAAGATGACGACGATAATATAGTAGATTTAACGTAAAAACACTTTACTTTTATAAGTAAAGGTGATATAATATGCAAGGATTTTATTCTTTCAAGGAGAATTTGTATGGAAGAAAACGTACGCAAAACGGACGAGTTGAGCTTACTCGACATATTAAAGCTTTTTTGGCGACACATAAAGCTGTTGATTTTGGTCTTGCTCGGCGGCGTTATCGTTGGGGGGAGCATAGGTGCAATTTCCAAGTATAACGTGAACTATTACGGCACGAACCTTACCTTCTACGTCAACCCGTATATTGACGAACAAGCGGAAGAAGAAGGTTCGACAGAGTCGAAGGACAGTCAATACGGCGTATACGGCGCATACGGCAAACACGTAATGGATAATATGGTCAAGCTTCTTTCTTCGGAGCTTTTCTCGGAAATCTTAATCCAAGACGTTCCCAACCTTCCCGAAAAATTCGTGGATGGGAAAATGAACCCGCAATACGAAAACTTGTTAATGGCGGTACAACGCTCGGTTACCTTCTCGTACTACGGCGACGATGAAGAAGTTTCCGACGTGGATTCGCTTGCGCGTTCGTTCATTTACGTAAACATTTCGGTACTTAACAGCGAATCGCTCGCGCAATACTTAATGGAAAGCGTACTCGACGAAGTACCCGCTTTCGTAGAAGAAAATATGACCGTACCCCAAGGCTACCACGGTACGAACTGCCGCACGACCAACGTCATTCATAAAACGAGATTGTTAAACGAAGGCGAAGCTTTCTCCACTGCGGTTTCCAACGCGCTCATCTTCGGGTTTGCCGCGCTGATTATCGTATGTATCGCACTCATCATTATTGACCGTTCGGATAAACGTTTGCGCTCGGTGGAACAAATCACCGAAACGTTCAACGTACCCGTTCTCGGCATTATTCCCACGATTGAAAAGAAAGAACCTCACACGGAAAAAACTGACAACGCGGAGGTGAAAGAATAATGAAAAAAACCGATAACGCCAATTTGAAAAACAAGAAAAAGGGCGGTATTCTCGAACAAGAACGCACGGAATATTTGATTTTGGACAACGTCGGGTTTGAAGTCACGGAAGCGTTCCGTAATTTCAAGGCTTCCCTTTCCGTTTCTATTCCCAAAAAATCGGGGAAAGCGACGTCTCTTATCATTACGTCTTCTTGTCCCGAAGACGGTAAAACTACGGTTGCCGTCAATCTTGCAATAATGATCGCGCTTTCCAACGCCAAGGTTATTTTAATTGACGCGGATATCAGAAAGGGCAGAATATCCAACTTCTTCAAAGTAAAAAATACCCCTGGGCTTGTCGATTACTTGTCGGGACAATCTTCCTTGGACGAAGTTACGCACAAGAGCGAGCTTAACGAAAACCTTTCGTTTATGGCTTCGGGCACGCGTACCCCTCGTCCGTACGAGCTTTTGGAAAGTGAAGAAATGAAATCGCTTTTACAAGAACTGAAAGGAATTTACGATTACGTGATTTTGGACACGCCCCCCTTGGTTGTTGTATCCGACGCACTCTCACTGACTTCCGAAGTAAACGGCACGATCGTCGTTTGCCGTCACGAATCTTCTTACGTAAAGGATATTGCGAATACGTTGGACAAACTGAAATTTGCAAAAGCGAACGTACTCGGCGTCGTCGTCAACGGTTATAACAATGCAAACGCAAAATCTTCTTATCATTATAACCGTTATAATCAATATAATAAATATTACTTATCCGAAGAAGAATAATAATTATTATTTTAATCAGAAAAAGCAAAGGCGATTTCACCTTTGCTTTTTTTCGTTATCTCGTCATTTTGAACGAATAATCTCTTTTAATCCTTTTCTTCTATTTCCCAAATATACCCGCAACCCGTTTTAAGTTCGTATTTTTTCGCACATTTTTTACATTCAATCCAAGCGTAATAATCTCCAAATCCAACCACGCGCTCGTCGATAATTTTCCCCTTTCCGCACGGACACACGTATTCGATATGCCGCGTAGGGCTATTCGCGCCGTTTGGGTACCTATCTTCGTCTAATAAAATTTTAGCGTTTCTATCATTCATTTGTTATTTCCTTACAACGGTTGTTTCCGCTCGCGACCCTGCCCGCGGGGATAACGCGGGGACGTATTTTTGACCTTTTCTACGACGGCAATCGAGCGTTCGCCGTAATTTTCACCCAACGCGTATTTTTCAACCTTTACGAGCTTTGCGCCCAAGGTTTTATACGCCGTTTTGGCTTCTTCGATTTCTTCCGTTTCACCGCTTTTATAGGCGATAAACGCACCGCCAACCTTTACGAACGGCAGGCAATACTCACTCAAAGTATTCATTCTCGCAACCGCCCGCGCCGTTGCGTAATCGTACTTTTCACGGTGCTTACTATCCTGCGCGCCTTCTTCCGCGCGTAAATTATAAATATGCACGTTGGATAAACCCAACTTATCCACAACAACTCTCAAAAATTCGCATTTTTTACCTACGCTTTCAAAGAGATCAAAGGATAAATCAGGACGGACGATCTTCAACGGAATAGACGGAAAACCCGCTCCCGAACCGATTTCCGCAACCCTTGCGTTCGCTTTGAAAAAGCTTTCTCCTACGACGCTGTCTACGAAATGCTTATAAAACATATCTTTTTCTTCTAAAATGGTCGTAAGATTATATTTTTCGTTATATTCCAGCAAAAGTTCGCGGTATAAAGCAAACGCTTCCCCATGTTTTTCCCGTATTAAACTTTCATAAAATTCCATTTCTTTCATTATAAATCCATTATAACACGCTTTCTAAAAAATATCAAGCTTTTTCTTCACCTTTTTCCACTTTATCCTTATTCTTGGTGGAAGGTTTGTCCACGCTGTGGATAATTTTCGTGGATAACGCAAATTTTTCGTATTTTTATTTATATTTTATGTATATTTATTTATTTTAATATTTGCATACTTTCCTTATTATTCACTTGTCCACTTTTAATCCCCAAAATTATCCACTTAAAAACATGCTTTTTCCACCTACTTGTCCACCGTTAAAAAGTGAGAAAATATAAGGCTTTCACCCACTTTTTTTACGGTTGTCCACTTTTCCACCCCACCTACTACTAATAATACGACTATATTTATTTTAATAAAATATAAAAGCAAAAAAAAGAGTGAGCTGAAAAAATTTTTTTCAAAAAAAGATGAAAGCGACGGCTTGACAAAATAAGAAAGCGTGATATAATGGTAAGGTATGGAAAACGAGAAAAAAGAAAAAGTATGCGCGTTTACGGGTCACCGTTCTTTGGAAGCGGATTTTAAGCGGGCGTACTTACAAAAGAAAATCGAAAATTTAATTAAAGACGGCGTAAGCGTATTTTTAAGCGGGGTTGCGCTTGGATTTGATATTATCGCCGCTAAAACGTTACTTTCCTTGAAGAAAAAGTATCCTTTTATCAAGCTCGTGGCGTGTATTCCCTGTCTAAACCAAGAAAAATATTTTTCAGACGAACAAAAGAGCGAGTATTACGCCGTTTTAGAAAAAGCCGACGAAAAAATAGTTTTTTCCGACCATTATTACAACGGCTGTATGCAAAAAAGAAATCGGTATATGGCGGATCGAGCGGACGTTTTGGTTGCGTATTTGAAAAAGAACGAAGGCGGAACGGCGTACACCGTCAGGTATTTTGAAAAGAATTATCCCGAAAAACCTATCGTTTTTATATAAAATATAAAAAAGAGTGGTTTTTGCTTGCAAAAAAAACGGGGATATGGTAAAATAAAAGGGTATAAAAAAATACCGTTTTAAGGAGAGAAAAGGTTTATGAAATTCGTATGTGTGGGAGCGGTTTTATCGGACGCGGCGTTTATCGTCAGTAAGGCGTGCGCGGTTAGAACGACTACGCCTATTTTGGAATGTATTAAAATGAAAGCGGAAAACGACGGTATTACGTTGACCGCGTACGACGGGGAAATTTCCATTGAAAAGAAGATACAAGCGGAAGTTATGGAAGAAGGCGAAATTTGCGTAAACGGTAAATTCTTCGCCGATTTCGTTTCCAAGATTTCCTTGGAAGAAATCGTAGTCGCTTCCGACGAAAAGGGCGTGAATATTCGCTACGGCGAAAGTGAAACGTATATGCAAATTTTGAACGCTGCCGATTTCCCCGTTTTTAACGGTGACGGCATCGATCAGGATAAATATTTTGAAATCAAGCAATCGGATTTGAAAGAACTCATTTCAAAAGTAACGTTTTGTTGCGCTACGGACGAAAGTAGACCGATTTTGAAAGGATGTCTTTTAGAAGCGAAGCAAGGAAAATTGTTTGCTACGGCGTTGGACGGATTTAGAATGGCTTGCGGATACAGCGAAGTAGTCGGCGGCGGGGATATGAAAATCGTTTGTCCGGCAAGAACGCTTACGGAAATTTCGCGTATGATCGACGGCGACGACGTTTTGAAAATTTACGCGGAGAAAAACCGCTTGTCCGTTGCGGTCAACGACACCGTGATAACGTCCCGTTTGTATGCAGGCGAGTTCGTGCGAAAGGAAAATATTTTCCCCGTAGATTTTGCGACGAAAGTAACCTTGAAAAAGAGCGAAATTACGAATAGTATCGAAAGAGCGGGCGTTTTGATTCGCGGCGATAAAAACAATCTCGTTTTGTTCGATATTAAAAACGAAAAAATCGTCATTAACGCAAATTCCGATTTGGGTAAAATCGAAGAAACGGTTTTAGCGGAGCTTGACGGGAAAGAACTTAAAATCGCGATGAACGGAAAGTATCTTTTGGACGCGATTAAGGCTTTGGAAGAAGAGAATATCGTACTTGCGTTTAATACGTCCATTTCCCCGTTCACAATCGAAAATATAGAGAATAAACGCTTTCAATATCTCGTTTTACCCGTAAGAACGAGTAACTCGCAACAATAAAAGAAAATAAAAGTGAAAAAGCAAGTGAAATTGCTTGACGAAAATCCTAAAATTGCGATATAATAAGTAACGTTATCGTGGGGAGTCCCGCGAGATAATAAGGAAAAATAAGAAAAAGTAAAAAGCAGGAGAAATATTATGAAAAGAACCTACCAACCCAAAAAGAGACAAAGAAGCAAAGTACACGGATTCCGTAAAAGAATGGCTACCACGGCAGGAAGAAAGGTATTGAAGCGTCGTAGAAACAAGGGTAGAAAGAGATTGACGCACTAATCGTTTTAACGGAAGAGATTAAAAAAACAATTCCTTTCCTTTTTCAAAAAGGAGAGGATTTGCCATTTTTAATAACGATAGAGAACGCGCGGTAATTTGCATTTGGAAAGGCGAAAAAATGAATTATTACAGACTGAAAAAACAATCGGATTTTCAAAAGCTTTTTCAAAAAGGCAAACGCGCTTTTTCGCCGTCTATTACGATGATTTACCGTCCGTCTGAAAAGACTTTTATGGGGATTTCGGTCGGAAAAAAACACGGAAAAAGCGTAAAAAGAAACCGTATAAAAAGATTGATAAGGGAAGCGTTTCGCGCCGTCAAAGAAGAAATGAACGGCAATTACGCTTGCGTTTTAATTCCAAAGGTCAGCGAAGCGTACGAATTAGAAACCTTCAAAAAACATTTACGATGTATGATCAAAAAGGACAAGCTTTAATAGGTTTTAGTTTTGGTTTTCTCGTTCGGGAAAACGCGGCTTATTTTTGGACTTTTTTGAGAAAAAAGGTCTTTCGTCCGTACCTGAAAATGCTGTGTATGCGAATGATTTTGTTTTATCAAAGACACCTTTCCAAGCATACCTGCTTATATAGACCGACTTGTTCGCAGTATACGCTCGAATGTATCAATAATCACGGCGCGATTATCGGGATTTTGCTTGGTACTTGGCGGATTTTACGCTGTAATCCCTTTTCCAAGGGCGGTTACGATCCCGCTCCGGAACGATATTTTATCAAGCGTTGGTTGCTTTGAAAATCAACGCGGTAAAGGACTAAAAAATGGAATTTTTGAATTTATTGGCGGGCAACGTCGCCATCTCCTTATACGGGCAGACCTTTGACGTTGCGCTCAACTGGATAGGCGAAATTATCAAATGGATCGTCGGCGGCGTAGGCGTGGGCGTAGGCGTTATTTTGTTTTCCGTTATACTCAAAGTAATCGTTTTGCCGTTTGACGTATATCAGCGTATCGCTATGCGTAAGCAAAACCTGAAAATGAAAGAAAATCAGGAAAAAATGGAAAAACTGCAAAAGCAGTACGCCAATAATAAGGATTTGTATAATCAAAAGGTAATGGAAATGTACAAAGAAAGCGGGTTTTCCGTTTGTTCTTCGTGCTTACCGATGATCCTTTCTATGGTTATCTTCTTCGTCGCTATCGGGGCGTTCAACGCCTATTCGCAGTACTCGAATATCGAAAACTACAATATAATGGTAGACGCGTACAACACCAAAATGGCAAGCTATTGCGCCGATCTGGAAACGGGGAACGCAACCTTGCAAGAAAATGCTGACGGTACGAAATTCGTGCTTGTGGACGAAGAAAATAAACTCATTTATTACACCGTTCCTTACGAAAACGCGGAAAATGCCGATTTGAAGGAATATGTGCAAAGCTACACAGGCGAAAAAGCTTATTTTATCAAAGACGACGCGAGAAATAAAACGGAAGTGAAAGCGTTTATCGACGCCAAACGCGCGGAACACGAAGCTGCGCAATTAGAGCTTTCCGCAGAGCAGCAAACGACGTTCAACGAAGACGGGGCTTTGAAAAACTATTTCGTCGATCAAGCGCAAACTGCCGTCCTTTCGGCGTACGAAACGGACGTTGCGGGCAATATGGGCTTCCTTTGGATTAAAAATATTTGGGCTACGGACGCGAGCTATAAAAATCCCGTTTTGAACTACGGCGATTTCAAAAACGAAGTTTCCAAAGAAAAATTCCAAGTCGGCGATCGGCAGGTCGACCTTACGGGGATTGCGGCGTACACGAACGCGTACCAAGAATACGCGTACGAAGAAATTACGGAAAAGCTCGGCGATTATAAGAGCGCACCTAACGGTTTCTTTATTTTGATTGTGCTTTCGATCGGTACGATTTTGTTACAGCAATTCGTTTCGATGCGTTCGCAAAAGGAACAAAACAAATATTCGTCCGTAGACGGTCAAGGCGCGTCGCAACAAAAAATGACGCTCGTCATTATGACGGTTATGTTCGCGATTTTCTCGTTTATGTACAGCGCGGCTTTCTCTATCTATATGATTATGAGTAACCTGCTTTCGTTAGCTTCGACCTTGATTATTAATAAAATCGTGGACGTAAACGAAAGTAGAAAGGAAGAAAAAGCGTTTAGAGAAAAATACGATAAACGTTTTGCCGTTCGAGCAAAGGGCGACGACAAAAAGGATAAATAAGAATAGAAAATTTCCGCGGTACGCGGAAAGGAGTGACAAAAATGAAATATACGGAATTTACGGGCAAAACGGTAGACGAAGCCGTTGAAAAGGGGTTAAACGAGCTTGGGCTTACCAAAGACCAAGCGGATATCCGCGTGTTGGAAGAAGGCAAGAAAAAGCTTTTCGGGTCGGTGAAAGCGCGTGTAGAAATCGCGGCGCTTGAAAGCGAAGAAACGCAAGAAAACACGGAAGAAACCGTCCTTTCCTGCGATAGCGAAAAGAGCGACGGGGAAAGAACGGTAGAGTTTTTGGATGGCTTGTTTAAGCTTTTGAATATTACGGCTTGTACCGAACTCGTATCCGAAGGCGATAAAGTGGAAATCAACGTAACCGCGGCAAATTCGACGTCGGTGATCGGCAAGCACGGCGTGATGCTCGACGCAATTCAAACGCTTGCGGGAGCGGTCGCAAATACGGGTAGAGACGATTATAAACGCGTAGTCGTGGATTGCGAAAACTATCGCGAAAACCGCGAATCAACCTTGAACAAGCTTGCGGAAAATCTTGCGCAAAAAGCTATTCGCTTGGGTAAAAAGATCAAACTTGAACCGATGAACCCGTATGAAAGACGGATTATTCACTCCGCGTTGTCCGAAATGGAAGGCGTGAAAACGGAAAGCGAAGGCAAAGAGCCCAATCGTTACATCGTGGTCATTCCCGACAACCTGCAAGATGTGGACGCGCCTGCAATTCCCGCAAGAACGGAAAGACAAGGCGATAGAGACGGACGCAGGGGCGGTCGCGGAAACAATCGCGGCGGGTATAACCGCGGCGGTCGTTCGCCCAGCGGAAAGAGCGGATTTAACCGTAACGGCGGTTATAAGAAATACAACCGCGACGGCGCAAGCGGTTCGCCTGCGACGGGCGGCACGTCAATGAAGCCCAACACCGATTTCTTCGGAATCTTCCTTGGCAACAGCGGCAACAACGGCGAAGATAAATAAAAACCAACCGTCCCAACGAAAAGCTGGGACGGTTATTTTTTGAGATCCTTCATTACGCTAACGCTTCATTCAGGCTGACACGGGTGGTGGCTAATGCTTCGTGCAAGAAGGCGGTGTGGGGACAGTCATACCGAACGAGCGTAAGCGAGCGAAGCGTATCCCCTATACAATAAAAGGCTTTGTTACAATAAAAAAGGTCGTTTATCGTTTATGAAAACGGCTTGACAAAAATCAACGGAATATGATACAATAATTGATGGAAGGTTTTCGGTAAAACACTTCACTAAAAAAACCGAGGTACAACTTTATGAACGGTAAAATTTTGACTACAAAACGACTTTGTCGCGCAGGCATTATCGCCGCGCTGTACGTCGCGCTTACCTACACTTTTATGCCCTTTGCTTTCGGTCCTTTTCAGATCCGTCCCGCAGAGGCGTTTTGTCTTTTACCCCTTTTTTTCCCCGAAGCAATACCCGCGCTTTTCGTGGGCTGTGCGTTGTCGAATTTGGCTTCGCCCTATCTTTTATACGATATGCTCTTCGGTTCGCTTACGAGCCTACTTGCTGCGTTCGGCTCGTATATGGTAGGCAGGTTTTTCAAAAAAGACCTTATTAAAATCGCTTTGGGCGGGGTTTTTCCCGTACTTCTAAACGCGATTGTTATTCCGCTCGTTATCGTGTTCTTGTGCGGCGGCGGCGAAGGCTACGAAAGCGCGTGGGTTGCGTACGCGTTCTATTTCCTTTCCCTTCTTCTCACACAAAGCGTGTGGGTGTACGGCTTGGGAACGCCCTTATATTTCATCGTCAAAAGGTTGAAAAAACTTCCGTTTTTTCAATAGACGTTTATCCGTGTAACACTTTCGGGGCGTGCTGCCATAATATACTTGCGAGCGCGTCGGAAATGATTTCCGACATAGAATAGACGAGATTGAGCCGCGTCGTGTTCAAAAGCCCGTAATTTGCAACCGATTTTTCCGCGACGATCGCCATTATCGATATATCCCCGATTGCGCCCAAGCGTTTATTCGCGCCCGCGCCCGGGTATAACGGTGCGTCATTGAGCTTGATAAGCCCGATATCTCCTTCCGCGCCCACGGCGGCGTCTACCGCGATTACGTACGCGCGGGGGTGCGTTTCTTTTAAGAAAGTGCGGATATATTTAATTTCCTTTGCCGTAACGGGCGAAGCTAGCGTGCCGTATATGAACGAGCCAAGTCCTTGCGTTTTGTATTTGAGCATAGATCCGACGATCGGACCTAAACTGTCACCGATAGCAAGGTCGCTCCCAATACAGACCACGACGGGCGTGATTTCGGTTATTTCCTGCCCGCGCGAAGCGACGCGCGCAACCGTTTTGCGCCGTATCAGCGTGTCCAAAGCCAAAGAAATTCCGTCCGTTGCAAGAGCGTTGTGAGAATGAAAAGCGTATTCCATAGCAAGGTCTATTATTGACTATATAAAGGAAATATAAACCTAATAAAAAATTTTTCAGGGAAATTGCTTTATTCTATTGAAAAATATTTCTTCCTATGATATAATAAAAGTATCTTTGAATAAAAACCGCGCGGCAGGGTATAATCTTGGCGCGGAAAGGTGGGATTATATATGTTAAACGGATTATGCGCTACGTGGGCGAATACGGCGGTAGATATTATCGTAATCGTCGTTTTGGCTATTTTTGCGATCGTTGGCGCAAGAAAGGGTTTCGTAGAGTGTTTCTTTGGCTTCATTTCAACGATCGTCGCCATTATTTTGGCGTTTTCGTTGGCACAGCCTATGCTCGGCTGGACGGGCGGGCTGTTTGGCTTGCAGGGCGTTTTGGAGCAGGCGTGTATTAACGCGTTTGCGGGTGTGAAGGGGTTTGCGTTGGACGTTTCCAACGAAGGCTTGACCGCTATGCTCGCCGAACAAAATCTACCGCAATTTCTCGTCGATATGGTCGTTTCGGGGGTTGGAAACTCGGAAATTCCCGCGGGAACGACGCTTGCGATGCTCGTAGGGCAGCCCCTTGGCGAGCTTGCGACGACCTTGATCGTAGGTATTTTGCTCTTTATCCTTTCCAAGCTTTTGCTTTCCCTTTTGAAAAATATTATTTCGGGTATCGTACGCAGATTGCCTATTATCGGAACGGTAAACGGGCTTTTGGGTTTGGTCGTCGGTGCGCTCCAAGGACTTTTGATCGTCAGCGGGGTTATCGCGGTGCTTGGCGTTCTTCCCGTGGACGGAATGGCGTTGTTCTTCAACGAATGTGCCGTTTTGGGTTGGCTGTATAACCAAAATTTTATCAACGTCATTCTCGGTTGGATTTTAGTTTGAGTTTTTATAAAGATGAAAAGGAGCGCATCGCGCTCCTTTTTTTATGCGCGGTATACCGCGCAATATACATTTATCAACGGCTGTATAACGGTGGATAAAGTGGATAACTTTTGCCATTTTTCAAAAAGAACGTATGTTTGTGGATAAAATACCGTTTTTTATGGGTTTTTTATCCTTTTTTACCGTCATTTTTCCACAAAAGGGCTGGTTATCCACAAGCCTTATTCTTTTTAATCGGTAAAATTTTACGAATTTGGGAAAGTTATCCACCGAAAAAGGGGTGTTTTGCGGGGGTTAGGCGCGAAAAAGCCTGAAAATGCGTTTTGCGTTTCCGTTATCCACAGTAAAGTTATCCACCGATTTTTAGGTGGAGCATGGGACAAGGGGTGTTTATCCACATTTGGGGTGGAAAAGTGGGTAAAAACCACTTTCGTATAATTGCATAATTTTATTTTTCGTGCATAATCGACAAGCTTCGAGCCCGTTCGACGAAGTTTTTTGTTTTTGGTCAAAAAAAGTTATCCACAGTCTTTTTTTGCTATCGAACGCCTTGGAAATGCACGGTTACGTTGAGTAAGGCGTTTTGTAAAACGGTGCTGTGAAGCTCGTTGAAGCGGTTTTTTGCCGCGCGTTGGAGCTCCGATTGCATTTCAAACAAGTCGCAATTTGCGTTGCGGCATTTTTCAAACAACGTATGGATTTGTCCTGAAAGCCGTTTTTCCGCTTGCTCGAATACGCCTTCGGGCGTGTCGCCCAAATCTGCCGTTTTATCCACGGGCAGGGATTTGGAATAGTCCAAAAGTCCTGCGGATAGCGTTAAATCGATACTATACGTGGCGCGGTCGTCCGCGCTTAACGTGAATTTGGTTTTGGGCGTATTCCTTTTTATATTCAAGCTGCAAAACGCGCCGTCTTGTTCGACGGAGTAGGTAGCAAGGCGAAGCTCGCTTTTTACGGCGTTGAACGCAAAGGTTTCTTCCTTGGTGAGCGTACCTACCCGTTTCCCCTTAAAAAACAAAGCCGTTTCACTTGCGCTGAAAACGGGTTTATCCGTTTCCCCGCCTTGACTGCTTTGACCTTGACTGCCTTGCTGACCGCCTTGGCTTTGTCCGCCCTGCTCGCTTTGACCGCTTTTTTGTTGCGTTTCGCCCTTTTCGCTTTCGCCGATTTTTTCTTGTTGGGGTTGGGTTTTAATTACGGGCAGAAATCCGCTTTTTGCGTCGCTGAAATACCCGATGGCAAACTCGCGTAAGGTCGACGGCAGGACGGAGCCGACGCGTTCGGCGTGGGGAGAGAGTACCTTTTGAATGGCTACGCTGACCGAAGGATCGACGAGCGCGGTGTTATTGAGCATATCCTTTGCCGTGCCGTCGCAGGTGGCGAGCAAGCAGTTATCGGACATATATTCGTCGAGCAAAAAGAAATCGAGCGCGTCGAAAACGTCCCTTTGCGCCGTTTTTTCGCCCAAAATAATCAAATGACAAAAGACGAGCTTGGGATACCAGCCCGTTTTGGCGTTGATTTCTTCAAACGCGTCGGCGACCGTTTTGCCGCGGCTTACGAGCTGTACCGTTTGGTTTGCGCTGCCTTGCTTGGACGATTGCGGTATGGCGATTTGCGAAGTTACGATAAAGGTGTCGTCTTCGCGGTCGATCCCGACCGCCATAACGATTGCCGTTTTTTGCGTGTCGATGAGCCCGTAATCACCCGAAAAAAACAAAAACACAAGGGCGACTACGACGAGTAAATAATAGCGTACCGTATTTTTTCTATGCGTGTTCCGCATCGTTTTTCTCCTTTTTGGGTATTAAAAATAACAAAAATAAAGGGGCGAGATCGGAAAACAAAAAGAACGCGTAATAAAACCTTTCCCCGAAAAACGCGTAAATCGCGTCGTAATATTTATTACAAAACAGCACGAAAAGAAAGGCGGCGAAATTCAAAATCCCCGAAATGAGAATTTTTCCCTTTGCGTCGGTGATATGGGCGATGCTTTCCGTTGCGTAATGAAGCGGGGTTGCCGTGAAGAAGAACAGCACGATACAAAGCATATACACGAACAGCAAATCAATTCTGCCCACGACGGAAAGGACGGGGAAGTATTGCGCGATTTTAGAAAACGCGTAATGCTCGCGGGGGGCAATCGTCGAATACACGCCGTAGAAAACCGCCAAAAACACGAGCGTACAGAGCGCGCCCCCCGCGTACCCCGCTACGATCTTTTTTCCGTCGTTTTTTTGGAAACGTAAATTTACGATTAACGGCATTAAAAACAAAAGGTCGGAAAAGTGGGGCGCGGTATAGGTAAACGCGGACACGGTATGGCTGAACGGGCGTTGAAAAACGGGCAAAAGGTTGTTTACGTCCGCTTCGTTTAGGGACATTACGAGAAGTGCGATAAAGGGCAGCAGGAATAAAAACAAACTCAAATCCGCGATTCGTCCCGTTGCTTTAATGCCTTTACAGCAAAGAAACGCGGAGAATACGAAAAAGAGCGCGAACGAAAAAATGGTAGGCGAAGTGTCGTAAAAGGCGGCGTAGACGAATTTTTCAAGATCCAAAAGGGGTAAAACCGCGGCGAATAAAAACCAAACCGCGTACAAGCCGTACAGCAACAACGACCATCTGCCGAGTTTTTCATTCATTCGCTCCAACAGCGTTTTTTCCGATTTTGAAGCCGCGGACAAAAGCGCGATCAAAAGTCCCGTTTGCAAAATAAAATGCAAAAGCGCGGGCAGGAGCAAATCCCCGCCCGCAAAGCGGGCGAGCAAGGACGGGACTTCTAAAAGTTTATATACGGGCAGGACGAACGCCGCGAAAAAGGCGATTTGTCTGCCGAGAACCACGTCGTTTTTCGCCGTTTTGGAAAGCATAGCGTTAGTTGGCATTTTCGTCGTCTCCTTGTTTTGTAAAGCGTAACCGCGTTTTGTTGGGGGATTTGAGCAATTTTGGACGGTTATCCAAGCTCGCCATTTCGTATTTCACGATACTGTCACGTAAATCGTTGGGAGTGAGCGGCGAAAAGGGCGCGAGAAAGGGCGTGTCGAAGGTGTCCGAAGTCAGCAAATATAACAGCACGAACGCGGCGAACAGGACGATCCCGAACGGTCCGATTGTGCCCGCTACGATCAGAAACAGCCAACGTAAAATACTGCCCGTTTCCACGAAATCGGGGACGGTGTACATACAAATCCCCGAAAACGCGACGATGATGATGGCGGGTGTGGACAAAAATCCCGCGGAAACCGCCGTTTCGCCAAGCACCAGCGCGCCCACGACGGAGAGCGACATTCCCACGTATTTGGGCATTCGGATACTCGCTTCTTTGAGTGTTTCGAGTAAAAACAGCACCACGAACATTTCTAGTGCTGGGGAAAGGGGTAATTCGCGCACGCTGCTTGCAATCGTTAGCATCAGCGAAAGGGGTACGAGCTGCATTTTGAAAAGCTGTGCGGAAATATAAAACGCGGGGAGCAGGATTGCGACGAACAGCGAAATGAACCGCAAAAAACGGAAAATGGTCGCCATAAACGGCGAGATATAATAGTCTTCGCTGCTTTGGAAATCTTCCGTCAAAATAAAGGGCGCGGTGAGCGCGATCGGCGAGCCGTCCACGAGAATCCCGACCCGCCCTTCGGCGATTTTCGCCGTGAACACGTCGGGCTTTTCCGTCGTGCCAAGGGAATGGAAAATGGAATGGGGGCGGGGGGATAAAAAAGCGGCGATATAGGACGAATCGGGGATATTGTCGATTTGGATTTCCCCGATTTTTTTCTTAATTTGCGCTAAAACGTCGGGATTGCTCGTGCCTTCGAGCCAACATACCGCCACCGCCGTATCCGAGCGTTTGCCCGCGCGGAGCGTTTCAAAACGCAAGTCGGGCGTTTTCAGGCGTTTGCGCACCAAGCTCATATTCGTTTTAATATCTTCGATAAACCCTTCTCGCGGACCTTTGACGGTGACGTCGGTGGGTGGCTCCATAATGGCGCGGACGGGCAACAGTTTCGCGCCTGCGATAAAGCCGACGGTGAAGCCGTCGACGAGCAGCAGGGTGTTTCCGTCCAAAACTTCCTTGACCATTTCAGAAATTTTTTCCTTTCGTTTAAGCTCGGGAAAACGCGTCGTTTTTTCGACGGCGTTTTCCTTTTGCTCGTACCTGCTCCCTTCCTTTTCAAGCGCAAGCGCGGAAAGCGGCCGCGCTACGAGCGCGCCTAACAGCTCTTTGTTCACCATTCCGTCCGCGTACACGAGCGCGCAATCTACTTTGTCTTGCGTTTGGAACGCGTACGTCAAAATGTCTTCGGACGGGAGCAGTTTTTTTACCGTTTGTATATTTTTTTGCAGGTCTTTTTGTAAGACGTCGTTTTTCGTATTCACGCTCAAAGTATGTGAGTTATTCTTTTCGAGTATTCGCATTTTATTGACTTTTGCGCGAAAGCTTGGTATACTTATGGTATGCAGGAAATCATTTTGAACGAAAACGAAGTATTAGACGATATGAAGATAGACGGGTTGAAGATCGTGCAGGATACGCGGCTTTACCGTTTTACTTCCGATTCCGTGCTTTTGTCCCGTTTCGCAAAAGCGAAAAACGGGGATACCGTAGCCGATTTTTGCGCGGGGAGCGGGATCGTTGCCTATCATTTTTACGCCCTGAACAGGCACGAAAAGAAAAATTTGCGGTTTACGCTGTTTGAAATGCAAACGGCGTTGTCCGAACTTTCGGTTAAGACGGCGAAAGTGAACGGGTTTGATAATTTCAGCTTCGTTTGCGGGAAATTGCAGGATATCCCCGAAAGCTACCGCGAGCAGTTTTCGCTCGTGTTATGCAATCCCCCCTACGAGCGGGGCGGGCTGGAAAACGAAAGCTACGAAAAGGCGGTTTGCCGCAAGGAAATCACGATCAATCTTGCCGAAATCGCCAAAGCGGCGGCGTTTGCGCTCAAATTCGGCGGGCGTTTCGCGCTCGTCAACCGCGCCGACCGTATTGCAGAAATTTGTTACGTTTTGCGTTCGGTGAATATCGAAGTGAAAAAAATCCAGTTCGTGGCGGGAACGCAGGGCGCAAAACCCTATCTCGTGATGGTGGAAGGCGTAAAGGGCGGGAAACCGTCCGTGGAAATATTACCTACGATTTATAATTAGGAGCAGATAATGGTTAGTTTTGTGGCGACGCCGATCGGGAACTTAAAAGATATTACCTTGCGGGCGTTAGAAACGCTCAAAGAAGCGGACGTGATTTTTTGCGAAGATACGCGGCATACGATCAAGCTTTTGAACGCGTACGAAATCAAAAAACCGTTATACGCGTGTCATAAATTCAACGAAACGGAAGCGGCGGCTAAAATTTTAGAAGCGTCATGGCGGGGCGAAAAGGTGGTCGTGGTGTCCGATGCGGGCACGCCCGTGGTGTCTGATCCAGGGAATATCGTATGCAAAACGCTCCGCGAAGCGGGGGAAGCGTATACCCTAATCCCCGGCGCGTGCGCGTTCGTTGCCGCGCTCGTTTTGTCCGCGTTACCCGCGGACAGGTTTGCGTTCATCGGGTTTTTGCCCGAAAAAACGGGGGAGCGGAAAGCGGTTTTGGAACGCTACAAAGACAGCGATTTGACGCTCGTTTTCCACGCCGCGCCACAGGACGTGGATAAATATATTGCCGTGATGTACGAAGTATTCGGCGACCGCCGCGCGGCTGCCGTTCGCGAAATTACCAAGCTTCACGAAGAAGCGGTGAATTTCACGCTTGAAAAGGGGTTGCAGGGCGAGAAGCGCGGGGAATACGTGCTCGTCGTCGAAGGTGCGGGCGAGCAGGAAAGCCCGTTGAACGCTTTGAGCGAGCGCGAGCATATCTTGCATTATATGCGGGCGGGGCTGGATAAAAAGGAAGCCTTGAAAAAAGCCGCGAAAGACCGCGGCGTTTCTAAATCCGAGTTATATCCTTATTCGATTGATTTGTAAATTTTACGAAAATCGGATATACTACGATTAGGAGTTATTATGTATTACTATTACTGGGTATTTTTAGGTTTGATTTTACTTTGCGGGATTTTTGCCGCCAGAGCGAGTGCGAAAGTGCGTTCGACCTTTGCGGCGTATCGCGAAATAAGCGTTTCGTCGAGAATGACGGGGTACGATACGGCAACCCGTTTGCTTCGCGCGGGCGGGGTGAAGGATATTTCCGTTGAACGCGTAAAAGGCGTGTTGACCGACCATTACCACCCGACCAAAAAACGCGTGAGCCTTTCCGATGGCGTTTACGGTGACGATTCGGTGGCGGCAGTTGCGGTTGCCGCGCACGAAATCGGGCACGTAATGCAAAAGAAAAAGGGGTATTTGCCCTATAAAATCAGAAGCCTTTTAGTTCCGATTACGAACATCGGCAGTCGGCTTGCCCTGCCGCTCGTGCTCGTGGGCTTGCTTTTGGATTTCGTGGTAATGAACACCTATTCCGACCTTGGTTTTTATTTGGCAATGGCGGGCGTCGTGCTGTACGGCACGAGCGCGTTGTTTACCTTCGTGACCTTGCCCGTCGAGCTGAACGCAAGCCGCCGCGCCAAGCAAATGCTGCTTGCCGAAGGGATTGTGACGGAAGAAGAAACGCCGTACGTGGAAAAAATGCTTTCGGCGGCGGCACAAACCTACGTGGCTGCCTTGCTCACTTCGCTCGTATATTTCTTGCGTTTTGCAATGTGGGTACTCTTGTTGTTCGGACGGGGTAACCGCCGTAGATAATTTTTGAACGAAAAAAACACTCTCGTCAAGAACGGCGGGAGTGTTTTTTGTTTCACGGGAAACAAAACCCCCGCTGTAAACAGCGGGGGAAGCTTTCGTTTGTAACCGATTAAAGTTCAGCGAAATATTTAATCGTTCTTACCATTTGGCTGGTATACGAGTTTTCGTTGTCGTACCAAGAAACGACTTTAACGAGCGTCGTACCGTCGCCCATAGGCATACACTTCGTTTGCGTAGCATCGAAGAGCGAGCCGTAGGTGATACCGATGATATCGGAAGAAACGATTTCTTCTTCGGTGTAACCGAAGGACTTGGAAGCAGCCGCTTTCATTGCCGCGTTTACGGAAGCTGCGTCGATTTCGCCTTCGCAAACAGCAACGAGTTGGGTAAGCGAACCGGTGGGAACGGGAACGCGTTGTGCGCAACCGTCAAGCACGCCGTTGAGTTCGGGGATAACCAAGCCGATAGCCTTTGCCGCACCCGTGGAGTTGGGAACGATATTAACGGCAGCAGCACGTGCACGGCGCAAGTCGCCTTTGCGGTGAGGTCCGTCAAGTACCATTTGGTCGCCCGTGTAAGCGTGGATCGTGGTCATATAACCTTTCTTGATCTTGCAAAGCTTGTTGAGCGTGTTTGCCATAGGAGCAAGGCAGTTGGTGGTGCAGGAAGCTGCGGAAATGATCGTGTCGTTAGCGGTAAGCGTTTTTTCGTTTACGCTGTAAACGATCGTAGGAAGGTCGTTTCCTGCGGGAGCGGAAATAACGACTTTCTTCGCACCAGCGTTGATGTGCGCTTGGGATTTAGCTTTGGACGTATAGAAACCGGTACATTCAAGTACGACGTCAACGTCGTTAGCCGCCCAAGGGCAGTTGTTCGCGTCTTTTTCCGCATAGATTTTGATAGTTTTGCCGTTTACGGTGATCGTACCTGCTTCGTCGTCAGCCGAAACCGTGTCAGCGAGCGCGTATCTGCCCTGCGCGGAATCGTATTTGAGAAGGTGTGCGAGCATCGAGGGGCTGGTAAGGTCGTTGATCGCAACGACGTCATAGCCTTCTGCGCCGAACATTTGTCTGAACGCCAAACGACCGATACGGCCGAAACCGTTGATTGCAACTTTTACGTTTGCCATAGTAGAGATCCTCCAATTTATGAAAAAATTTTATTGATGACTGTTTTTGGGCGAACGGAAAAAATTGACAGTCCGTTCCTATCCACATACTATTCTACCATACTTTTTTCCATTCGTCAATAATTTTGAGCGTTCAAAGCAAAAAATATTTTACGAAATTAAAAATAACGAAAACACTTTGCTTTTATTGACAAACGGCGCAAAAAAAGCTATAATAGTACCGTTATGGAAAAAACGGCTAGACAAAAACGCGATTTTACAAACGGCAAGGTTTTGAAAAATCTTGTCCTTTTTGCGATACCGATGGCACTTGCTACCTTTTTGCAAAAGCTTTTCAACGCCGCCGATATCGCCATCGTCGGGCAGTTCGGCGGTTCACAGTATCAAGCCGCGGTGGGCGCGACTTCGTCGACCATTCATTTAATCGTCAATTTATTTATCGGGATCTCGATCGGCGCGAACGTCGCGATGGCGAACGCATACGGCGCGAAAGACGAAGAACGGCAGGAACGCGTGGTACATACCGCTATGGCGGCGTCTATCGTCAGCGGCGTGTTCGTCCTGATCGTCGGCATATTCCTTTCCCGAACGCTGATGCAGCTTATCAAAACGCCAACGGAAATTATCGATTACGCCGTAATTTATATGCAAATTTACTTTCTCGGCGCACCCGCGCTTATGGTTTATAACTTCGGTGCGGCGTTAATGCGCGGGGTGGGCGAAACGCAAAAACCGCTGTTGTATTTGTTCGTGTCGGGCGCGCTCAACGTCGTGATTAACGCGGTTACCGTTATATTTTTGGATATGAACGTGGTGGGCGTTGCGCTCGGAACGGTAATTTCGCAGTATTTGTCCGCGGTGTGGATCGTGCTTGATTTGCGCAAGGCGGACGGCGGACTGAAATATTCCCTGCGCAAGATCCGATTTTGTAAAAAAGAGATTGCCACGATCGTGCGAATCGGTATACCGATGGGCATAAGTTCGTGCTTGTTCTCGTTTTCTAATTTGTTTGTGCAAAGCTCGGTAAACGCCTACGGCGAAGCCGCGATCGCGGGCAATACCGTGTCCGTGAATATCGATACGCTCGGGGATTCGTTCGGTTCGGCGATTGAAAAGTCCGTCGTGAACTTCGTCGGGCAAAATATCGGCGCGAAAAAGAAAGAACGGGTACACCGTATCATCGGCGCGGGGCTGTTTGCGGGCGGGTGCTGTATGGGCGTTTACTGCTTGTTAATGGCAACGCTTGGGCGGTTCGTTTGCTCCATTTATAACGCCGATCCCGCCGTTTTGGACTGGGCAATGCGACGGGTGCATATCGTCAGCGTAACCTATATTTTAGTGCTGATAATGGGTTGCTACGGGGGTGCGCTCCGCGGCATGGGCTATTCCTTTTTCCCGATGCTCATCAATCTCGTTTTCACTTGCTTCGTCCGTATCGCGTATTTGTCCTTTATTTATCCCACCTTTGCAACGCAAACGATCGAGCAAATTTATATCTTATATCCCTTGACTTGGATTTTGTCGGGCAGTATGCAGCTCCTTTCCTATTATATAGTAGGCGCAAAACAAGGTCATTTCCGTAAAAAGACCCCCGATTAAAAGGGGTCTTGCCATTCTTCGTCGTGGGGTAAGAGCTTTTCCCGCTCGCATTGCGCGCGGTATTCCTTTTGCAGGGCTTGTACGAGATTATAACGCGAAAACCCGTTGATATGATACAAATAATAGATAATCTTCAAGTCCACAGAAGTCAATTTTTGTACCGTTTTCAAAAGCGCGTCCCGTTCCCGTATCGTTTGATCTCTCGTCTCTTCGGTGTCTTTGTAGGTTTTATAGTAGCGTATGCGCCTGTCTAAATGATTAAAAATTCCCCGCAGGTTGGGTAATTCGTCAAACAACCCTTCCGCAGGGTTTTTTATTTTCTCTTTTTTCATTTTTTTGCTCCTTTGTTTACGATATAGGTGTTGCCTATATTATAAATAGGTATTGCCTATATGTCAAGCGAAATTTAGGCGTTTCCTATATAATTTAAGAAAAGGGGGACGGATAATGGTTACGATAGACGAAATCAGACAAAAACTCATAGAAGCAATCAACGAAAGCGGATTAAAGAAAACGGAGATTGCTAAACGGCTGAACATAAAACAACCCACCTTATCGCAATATCTTTCGGGTCGTGCAATGCCTGCGTTAGACACTTTTGCGAATTTGTGTGAAATACTTGATTTAGATGCGAACGAGCTGTTGTGTATACGGTAAAATAGGGCAAACGAAAAACGGGCGAAAAAACGCCCGTTTTTTCGTGGGCGTATTCTTACTCAAAAGCCCGTTATTTATCGCGTTTTGCCCCAAAAAAAGCGGTTTGTGAAAGAATTTGGGGAAAAGTTGAAATTTTCTTCGTTCATTCGCTGGACTTTTGGGTTTCAAGTATGGTATAATAAGGTCGTAAAAATAACGATTTCCCTTTTTTATAAAAAAGGGAAGCGAAACGGGAGAAAACAAAATGGCGGAAAGAGTAGAAGGCGAATACGGCGCGGAGCAAATACAAGTCCTTGACGGCTTGGAGCATATCCGTAAACGCCCCGGTATGTATATCTCGTCCACCGACGCGAAAGGCTTGCACCATCTCGTGCACGAAGTCGTGGACAACTCTATCGACGAAGCGTTGGCGGGGTACTGTACGCATATCGAAGTAACCATCAACGACGACGGGAGCTGTACCGTTCAAGACAACGGGCGCGGTATTCCCACCGATATTCACCCCAAAGAAGGAATTTCCACTTTGGAAGTCGTATTTACGAAGGTCAACGCGGGCGGTAAGTTCGGCGGGGATTCGGGGTATAAAGTATCCAGCGGTTTGCACGGGGTCGGCGTAAAAGCCGTAAACGCGTTGTCGGAATGGCTGGAAGCGGAAGTGCGCCACGAAGGCAAGATATTCCGTCAGGTCTATAACCGCGGCGTGCCCCAAAGAAGCGTGCAAGTCGTCGGCGAATCGGACGAAATGGGAACGAAAGTCACCTTTTTGCCCGACGCGGAAATTTTTGAAACGACGGTCTTTAATTACGATACCTTAAAGGGCAGATTGCGCGAGCTTGCGTATTTGAACAAAGGGCTTCGTATTACCTTGGAAGACAAGCGTGCGGGGCAGGAAAAGCAGGATTCGTTCTGCTATGAAGGCGGTATTTGTTCGTTTGTAGAAGAATTGAACAAAGTCCGCGAAGAATTGTTGTTCCCCACGCCGCTTTATTTTGAAGAACAAGACGGAGATACCGTTTGCGAAGTGGCTATTCAGTATAACGAATCGTACAGCGAAGTTATTTACAGCTATGCAAACAATGTCAACACCATCGACGGCGGTACGCACGTAGAAGGTTTGAAGATGGCGCTCACCAAAGTCATCAACGAGGCAGGCAGAAAACAGAATATATTAAAAGACAGCGATAAGTTGACGGGCGAGGACGTTCGTGAGGGTATCACGGCA
>JAZLDG010000067.1:0-8775 GCA_045614565.1 Candidatus Scatosoma sp.
AGAAATGATCGCTTCTATGCTCGCAAAGCCTAACGCCTTGCTTATGAACAGGCAGATGAAAGTAAAATTCGCGTCTGCGGCTCGCAGAGCTGGCTATCTCACGAGGGCGGAAAGCGCGTTCGGCACGCCTGTTGACGCTTACAATGGCATTAAGCTGTTGGATATGGGCGAATATTACGACAAAGCGGCGAATACGTCCAAGTTTGCGATCCCTACCACGGCAGGAAAAACGGATATTTTTGCTGTCAACCTTGACCGCGACGGCTTTGTTGGCTTGACTACGCAGGGCGGTTCTTCGTTGATCGTGAGCAGACTTCCCGATTTCTCGCGCCCCGAAGCTGTACAAAAAGGCTCGGTGGAAATGACGGCAGGCGTCGCATTGAAGAACACGAAGAAAGCAGCCGTTCTCCGTGGTGTTCAGATTTCGACCTAAAACAAAAGAGAGTAAAGGCGGCGGTCTTTCCGTCGCCTTACGCTCTCGCTTTATAAGGAGGGCTTTATGCTTACTGTAAGCGAAAATACCTATATCACCATTGCCGAGGCTGACGAGATTATCGCTACACATCTCGACAAATACAACGGCTTGCGGTTGTTCTGGGAAATCCTTGACGACGAAGAAAAGGAACAGTATCTCACGCGCTCTATCGAGCAGATGGAAACGCTTGTTTATCCCGGGCGAAAAAGCCGTCCTATGCAACCGCTGACCTTTCCGCGTGCGCCGTCGGTAGAAGTGCCGAAAGAAATCAAGTTGGCGCAGGCGTACAATGCGCTCGGCTTTCTCAATGCCGATATGAAAGAAGCAGGGGAAGAAACTCAAAAACTCTACGCGCGCTTTGGCGTTCATTTGGGTGTTGTGGGCGCGTCAGATGGGGCTATTTTGGGCGAAACGCCCACCGTAAAGCAAGTGAACCTTGCAAGCAAAAAAGCCGCGCAAATCGTCAATAAATACGTTCGTGGCGGTTTTCGTATGAGGTAAGAGTATGAAGAAATATCCTATTATGATAACCGAGACCGACCTCAAAAATAAGGGGATCGTAGCAGACAGCACCGAAAGTCTTACACAGCTCCTTGACTATACGCATCTTGCGTTCTATGATTACGTTGTCTATACGTCCATGAAGAACCGTAGAAAACGGTTGATCGCGGCGCACGCCCAAGAGCTTGAAGAAGAAGTCAAGGACATTCTTCTCAATATCGCGTGGGCGATCGACAGGAGTGGTGATTTTGTCGGACTTGACAACGGCCAGCAGAGAAAGAACGACGAGAGCGTGGAAATAAAAACCCTGCAAGAACGATTGATTACCGTTATTCCTACGATTGTTTGGAATCAGATTGCAGGGCTTGAACCGAATATCATATTTTCGGGTGGTGAAATATGATACGATACAAAAATTGTCAAATATTCCGTGTTGAGGATAAAGAGAAAATCCTTGCCACGGTAGATATAGAAACGACGTCACCGCTAAACGTGTATTCGAGCTTTGAAGACGATCGCTACAAGGAAGATAAGCAAATGACGGCTTTCATCCACGAAACGGCTTATAATCTCGATAGGACGGGGTATCAAATCACTGTGCCGAACGTTGGGGAGTTCAAAATCACGTCGTTCCTAAAAAAGCAGATAAACGCTGGGGATTTCAAAAAGAAATATAGGTATCAGCTCACGCTGGAAGGATAATGTTATGGATGAAGAATTGCGTGAATACGCCGATGTGCTTGTCGAAAGATTAAAAGCAAATGCTCCCAAACGGAGAGATGATTCCTATCCCCACGTAATAAAGCGAAAGGGTGTTATTATCTCGCCTTTCCCCGGCAACTTAAAAAAGAACGGCAATCAAATTGTAAGTAGCGGCGACGGCTACAAGGTTAAACACGGCTATGAGCCTGCACGGTATGCCTTGTATGCAAACAAGACCAGTCGCAAACCGCAGTATATTGAAAAATCTATCAGCGAATTCGCCGCGCTTATGGCGAGCAAAGGCTGGGAGCAGGAGTAAAGTATGGCAGTCGAAAAAGAGCTTTTCAATATGAAATTCAAGAACGAAGAAAAGTATATCAACGGTGCGAGTATAGCGAAGTTCTTGCAGACAATGCTGAACACCGCGCACGGTAGCCCAGAGTTCTACGTAGCGTATCAAAAAGATACAAACAACGAGCCTGCCGCGATTTACGGCGGCGTAATGTCGTGCGAGATTGAGCCTTTTTCTTTGCGCGGTACGCTTTCCCAGACGATTACGATTGACTATAAATGTAAGGTAGCTTCGCAGAATGCGGCGGTACACGCGGCGGTCAATAAAACGCTGGAAAGCATACTTGGACCTGTGGACGGCTCTTTCTACGTAACGGAAAAGGATGGCGACGAGAAAAAAACGGTGGAATACACCTTTTGGAGCAATTTCCGATACGGCAAGCCCACAACGACGGGCGACGTTGATGGTGGTGTATTCCCTACGACCTACAACATCAAAGGCTATATGCATGTTGTCCGCGAGGGTGGCGCGCTCCTGTCGAATACCGTCAAATCGTTTATATTGGCGAACGGTACGAAATACGAGGTCGCTTTGCGGCGTGGTAGTCACGGCGTTGCATTCAATGTCTCAAACCCTTTGAAAGCAGGGTGTTTTACCGCCGCAACGGAA
Source organism: Candidatus Scatosoma sp. (assembly GCA_045614565.1). GTDB lineage: Bacteria > Bacillota > Clostridia > Christensenellales > Borkfalkiaceae > Scatosoma. The sequence goes on from JAZLDG010000067.1 coordinate 2,640, forward strand.
TACATTTCGGCGGGCTACGCAAAGTCTTTCTACATCCTTTACAAGGACGATTATATCGGCAATGTACTCCGCGACTTTACCGAACGAACGCTGGCCGACGCGGACAATCCGTTCTTAAATCAAAGCAACGGGAAATACGAAATCACGATTGTGGAAGAATATCCCGATAAGGACATCACGACGACGTACTACATCATACAGGCAACCTGCGAGCGCGAGAGCGGCGCGTATATGACCTTTGCGTTATCGCTTATGCAACGGGAAGAAACGGTCGCCATGTATAGCGACGGGTAAGGAGGGCGGATATGGATATAACAGGCGCAACCTTTAACTTCACGAAGAAAGTGACGGATGAGGGCGAAACCGCCTCCCCCGAAAAGCCCGTTGACGGTGATCGGGAGAATAAGCCGAAAGCCGCAGGCGATAAGAAAAAGAAAGGAGACGGAGACGGCAAGGATAAAGAATCCATCGGCGCGTTCGCCTATGATATGATAAAGACGGGCGTACAACAAACACTTTCGGCTGTTATGTCGAACGTGTCTGGTTCGCCTACTTTGCAAATTCAACTCCAAGCCGCGCAACAGGTCGGCGGTAAAATCATAGCGTACACGGCGGCGATTGCTTCGCAAAACTGGGCGGCACTCGCTACAATGGCAATCTCGGACACCATCTCGTTCGCGTCAAAACAAGCGGCGTATGAACGCGATAAGGCGTGGTCGGATTACGATTTGGACCAATACCGCGAACGCCGCGGATATTCTACTTTGCGAAACCGTAAATAATCGGTTGACTTATCGGCTCTTTCGTGATAGAATAATATCACTTGGAGGTGCGGTATGAAAAAGAAAACCTTGCTTGTCTTGCTTATTCTCGCTATATCTATGTTGAGTATATCGTTGATATTCAGTATCGTCAACTTCGTAAGCAACATAAAATTCACTGCGGAGCATTTACGAAGAACTGAAAACGGTGGAGAGTATTATATCTACAACTACAAATGGATAGAATTATCGGCGGCTGAGTATCGCGCATATTTGATTTCAAGTATTGTAAAGCCGATACTGTCGATGTGTTTTAATCTTGCCACCGTAATACTCTTTGCGATAATCACAATCACATTGATAAAAAGAGAAAAGCTGATTTTAACGGAAGAAGAAAAGCAAGAGATTAAGCGTAAGCAAAACGCCAAAAGGAAGCAGGATAAAATCTTGCAGTTAAATGCAAAAATCGAGAAACTGAAAAACGAGGACGACGATTAAGTCGTCCTTTTTCATTGGGAGAATTATGGCAATTCAAATCAATAAAATCGAATCGGCTATAATGGAGTTCCCGAACGGGAGCAAAGTTCCCGTAGGGAAATACATCAATCTGCCGATAAGTTGGGAAAGTGTGTTGGATGAAACGCTTGGGACAGCTAAAATTCTCTTGACGGATATGCGTCAAGCAGATTTTGAACGGTATGGCGTAAGAATAGATAAAGCGTTTCAGGTAAATATTCCTATTGAGATCAAGTTTGTGGGGCAAGAAACAGTTATTCGTATGATCGTGGCACGCGATATTGCTGAAATGGTACGAAAAGACGAATTCGCAACGTGGTCGCATAATATTGAGCTTGTTGACGAAGTCAAAAAACTTGAACAAGAACCAGTGGATAATCTTACTTTTAAGAATGTGTTGTCTCGAAAATATGATGCGAATGCAGATATTCAATGGATCGAATTAAAATAATAAAAAGGCGAAATTATACATTTTTTTGTACAAAAATGCGTTCAAAGACTTGATTTTTTTCTTTTCGTTTGCTATAATTAGATACGCTCTTACTAAACGAAACACGTAAATATGGTTATTTATTAGGCTAATAATATGGTGTTTCTTAAAATGAGTAAAAGGTATAGCGATAAAATGAAGCTTTCAAAAGAAGAAATTAAAAAAGTAGAAAAAGACTTGCCGAAAAATTTGGTGCAATTCAAAAAAGATTTTGCGTCAAGCAACGGGGTGCTTCCTATTGATATTTTCAAAATCTTGGAACGGATGGGTTTTGAAGTATATTATGGTAAGCTTGGTAAATACGACGGGGCGATGTTGGTGGATGAAAGCGTACAGTCTATTGATGGTTTTGATACTAATAAAATCATAGTAGTGAACTCCAAATTATCGTATAAAAAATCTGTTTTTACATTAGCCCACGAATTAGCTCATTTTTTAGTGCAACGATGGATGAATCCGCTCGAGAGATTACAAATTGAATTTCGCGAGCATAGTAAAAAAGGTGAAAGAGATGATACCGAAAATCTAATGGACTATATCGCTGCGTCCATTTTAATGCCTGAAGATGTTTTTAAGATGAGTTTGGCACAAAAAAACATTACTAAAAAAGAGGATGTAGTATCCGCTGACGTGGTAGATGCGCTCGCGCAGCAGTATGATGTAGAATTTGAGGCGGCAAGAAGAAGAATCGGTGAGGTCTTTCAATAATGGCGTTATACGATTCGGGCGTACAAAAGGATTTGCGAAAGATCCGTAGGCAAGGTCAGTTAAATAGGATTTCAACGCAAATAGAAGCTCGTACGGCTGCCCAAAATCGCGATTTGCGAGACACGAAAGCTACGAATTTGTTCTCGGATATTGTTGATGCGTATGTGAGTAAGGTCAAAACAAATAATGGTCTAAAAATAACCTTGTTTATTGTTAGTTTGGTTATTTTAATTGCATTTGCTACGGCTTTCATTATTTGCTTATTTTCAGTAATTAACAACAAAGCGGATTTGGGTGAGATTTTGTCTATCTTAATTCCCGCTGGCGCAGCCGTTGTCACGAGTATTATATCTATTATAATTATCATTGCAAAATATTTGTTCCCGCAAGATGAAGATAAAAACTTTACGGATTTGGTAAAAGTTTTACATAAAAAGAACAAAGAGAACAAAGAGAACGACGGATAATTTCCGTCGTTTTTTGAAAAACTTGGAGGCTATTATGAAAAAAAAGACGTTGCTCCTTTTGTTGATTGTTGCGATAATAGTCAACATACTTGTTGTGGCGTTTTCCATTTATGACTTGAAGGTGGAGATTGATACAATAAATATTTGGATAAAAGATAATTATCAACCGTTTATTGATTCTTGCAAGCCGCATTTAATTCGTTCTATAATTAATTTAGTATGTTCTATTATAGGGCTTGGTATTAATCTTCTAATTTGTGTTAAGCTAATAAAAGGAGAACGTTTAATTTTAACGACGGAAGAAAAAATTAATCTAAAAAAAGAACAAGAACAACGAAAACAAGAGCGGTTAAAACAAAAGCGAGAAAAAAAGATTTTGCAATTAACCACGAAAATAGATGACTTAAAAAACAAAGACGGCAGATAGCCGTCTTTTTTGTTGGAGTAGAAAATGACGTATAGCATTACAAGTGAAACTAATGGTTGGATTCCTCCTGCACTTAAACAATTATTGCCCAAAGGGAGGATACAAATTCCTTTTAACGCGGAGAGTTTTATAACTAATAAAGATCTTAATAAGCCAAATGTTGAAGCGGAAGTTTCTATAGAATCTCTTATCGCGACGATTGAAACCCCGACAGGTAGTAGGTATAAATACGAATATTCAAAAGAACATAATTACTTTGAAATGGAATTGTTGGCCGCTGGTGAGTATAAGCTGACATTTTTTTTGACTTATATTATAAAATATCACTATCATAGCTATTCAACGGGTTTTTCTATATATCCTATTTATGGGTATTTCGCCGTCGCACCTGAAGAGAATCTTTCGCCGCTCACAATTCAAGATGTAATTAACCGTACGTTATCAGTTTCTCCTACGCGAACAAACAACGGTATAAATAAGTATACATTCCGCAACAACGCCGAAGAATACGCGACGGAAGAATGCCCCGAATTTACCTTTACAGGGAAACATCTTTTTGAAGTTATGCTTGATATAGCGAGCTATAAAAAAATGTTCCCTGCATTGTATAAAAACGAGATTTATTTTCGCCCGTTTTGGAACGGTGAGATGTTGACGAGTGGCGATTTGCCGCCGCCTACAAAAGCAGTTTTAAGTAGTGCGATAGACCAATATTGCACGGCTCTCGATAGCTACGTGGAAAATATGGTCTGCATAAACGATACCAACGTGGGAACCGTTGTCGAGCCGTACAAAAACGGATACATTTCGGCAAGGTCGAACAGCGGTTCGGAAATATCCGAAACGACGTCGGTCATACCTACGCAATCAACGATTTATCAGCCGATTTCGCTGAACGTTGGGGAGACGGATGGTGTTGTCGTCGGTGATATACAGGCGTATTTATACGAGCAGGAAGATTACGAAGCGTTGTCCGATACATCCGCGGCGTATCCTTACAGTAAAGGGTATGCGTTGAAATACACGCGCTTTTCTAAAAACTATACGGAACTGTCGCACCGTATAAAGACGAGTGACGTAATAGCCGACGCGCTCACAAAGCCTGCGCTGGCAAATATTATCGGAGCAACGACAAACGGCGCGGTGGGGGATGCAGGGTTATCGTTAAAAGATTATCTTTCGGCATTTATAGGGAAAGAAACGGCGGCACCGTTTGCGGATTTGCTTTTTCAGCCTACCTATATTCCCGTCGTGAACGCGCGAGTACGGCAGTATAAGCCTATGGTCAGCGCGGAAGACTACGAAGCAACGCTTTTCTACAATCAACAGTCGGAGGTGGTAGATAGCGAAGCGTTCGGGGAACACGTCAAAGGGCTGGTGCAGAAGCTCGGCAATCATACGGAAATTCGCGTGTACCGATTTGAGCGCGTGGACGATATACCAACCGTCGGCACGCTCATCGACGAAAAAAGCGTTTACAACGTGGCTATGACGATTTACGAAAATCACGTTGACGCTACGATTTGCCTTGTTGACTATGCGGAGTTATCCACATATATCGGCGTAAAGAACGAAATAAAAACGAGCGATATATCCTCGACGAAGTGGTGTAATCGCTTTATCAACTGGGAAGAGTTCCTTGTGTTTACGCACGAGGCGTACACGGGCAATACGCTGTCCATAACGAAAGACGCGCTGGCGGACATCGTTTCATTTACGACCGCAGAACCGTTGACTTGCGCTATGTTTACAAGCTATGCGGAGAGCGGAGATTCAATTATGACGGCATTTGCTCCGATAAAGCACCTTGCACTTGGAAACAGTATCTATTTTCAATGGGAAATGCTCGATAATTTTACCGTGGGGTACAAGTCCGAAAAGGCACCCAGCGGAGCAACGAACGCATGGACAGGAAAAAAATACGACCGAGCGCAAAAAACAGTACGCTATTGTGATGTTTATGGTCGTATGGAAACACTTGATTTTCAATTATTGAAAACTGGTCCTACCCCTAATAATGCAACGTGGCTTGTTGCAGAAGATGTAAATTGGACAGTTGACGAAAATAATTCAGTTATTACCTTTACGTTAAATCAAAAATATCCAGTTTATGTTATAGTTTGGTATCAAGGGCCAGCCTACGATCCGACTGGATCGGGAATGCCGTTTTTAATTTTTGAGCCAAATCAAACGAGCGTGTCTACGGATTGGGGTTGGGCGGCAAATGAAACCCAGTTTAATGGGGCTTCTGTTTATGATGGGGCGTATGCAGAAAATGCAGAAGAAAAGCAAAAAATACGGGCGTTGGCTGAAAATTTTATTCGGACACAAATAGCACACGAATATCCACAAAAGCCGAGCCGTTTAAGTTTTTATCCATCGTTGTGGAACAGCGACGAAGAAAAACGACCTGCATTTCAGCTTTATGACTGGCTCATAAAGAAGAACTCGGCGGAAGCGTTGAAGTTCGCTGCGCAATATCATTTCCGGCAAACGTGGCGGGAATTCGTAATCGGTAGTGGTATGTCGAATTTTTGCGCTCTTGTCGGCGGTTCTTGCAGTCAATTGCAAATGTTCATCTCGGCGTTGCCCATCAATCGCTTTGAACGGCACGTCGACCTTGGAGATACGTACAATTACCTTGTGCTTGACGACCTTCCCGCCTTCACTGTGGACGAGGATAATAAGCGAGTAGAAATCACGTTGCCGTCGAGCGTAAACGATTATATCGACGTCACAAAGAGCTGGGGCTTGGTTGGGATTGACA
>JAZLDG010000068.1:0-13010 GCA_045614565.1 Candidatus Scatosoma sp.
CGAAAAGACTTATACCGAAAAGAAACCTCTTTCCAAACGTACCCTTCAACGCCAGCAGGGTATGACCGTGGAAGATTTCGATGAAGATAAGACGGGTTACAGAAAGGTTCGTTCTCCTAAGAAACAGAAAACGCAGGAAATTCAGACGGTTAAAATTGAACACGCTGTGGTTACGACGGAAGATATTCCTTTGAAGGTGCTTTCTGAAAAACTCGGTGTTACTGCGGTGGAAATTTCTAAGCGTTTGTTTAAGATGGGTATTATGAAAGGGATCAACGATTCCATTGATTACGAAAACGCGCTTATGATTGCGATGGATATGGGTATCGATCTCGAATACAAGCCCGAAAAGACGGCGGAAGAAGTGTTGATGGATACGGTGGTTGCGGAAGACGAAAGCAAACTCGTTACGCGTGCGCCCGTCGTTACCGTTATGGGTCACGTTGACCACGGTAAAACTTCGTTGCTTGACAAAATCCGCGAAACGTCGGTTACGGCGGGAGAAGCGGGCGGTATTACGCAAAGCATCGGTGCGTACACGGTTACGGCGAAAGGCAAACAAATCACCTTTATCGACACGCCCGGTCACGCGGCGTTTACGGCAATGCGTGCACGCGGTGCACAGGTAACGGACGTCGTTATTTTGGTGGTTGCCGCAGACGACGGTATTATGCCGCAAACGGTGGAAGCGATTAACCACGCAAAAGCTGCAAACGTGCCTATCATCGTTGCGATGAACAAAATGGATAAATACGAAATTAACCCCGATCGCGTGAAGCAGGAGCTTATCGAGCACGAGCTCGTTCCCGAAGAATGGGGTGGCGACACGATGGTTATTCCCGTGTCCGCAAAGACGGGTATGGGTATCGACGAGCTGTTGGATTCCGTCAATCTCGTTGCGGAAATGCAAGAGCTGAAAGCAAATCCCGACCGTCAGGCAAAGGGTACGATTATCGAAGCCAAGCTCGACAAGGGCAAGGGACCTGTTGCAAGCATTATCGTGCAAACGGGTACGCTGAAAACGGGCGACAATATCCTTTCGGGTACGACGATGGGACGCGTGCGCGCAATGTTCGACGACAAGGGTAGAGCGGTCAAGAGCGCAGGACCTTCGATGGCGGTTTCCATTCTTGGTTTGGAAGACGTGCCGAATGCCGGCGACAGCATTATGGCGGTTGATCAAGCGTTGATGAAGCAGGTTCAGGAAGAAAGAAAGAACAAGCAACGCGAGAGTATGATCAAGGAACAAAGCCGCGTATCGCTTGACGACATCTTCGCACAAGTAGAAGAAGGCAAGATGAAAAACTTGAACTTGATCGTCAAAGGCGACGTACAGGGTAGCGTTGAAGCGGTGAAGCAATCGCTTGAAAAGCTTTCCAACGAAGAAGTCCGCGTCAAGGTTATTCACTCGGCGGCAGGTGCGATCAACGAAGGCGACGTTATGCTTGCGGACAGCGCAAACGCAATTATTATCGGCTTTAACGTACGTCCCGACACCAAGGCGAAGAAGCTTGCGGAAACGTCCAAGGTCGACGTGAGAAGCTACCGTATTATTTACGAGCTGATCGACGATATGGAAGCGGCGCTCAAAGGTATGCTTGCTCCCAAGCTCAAAGAAATTCTTACGGGTAAATGCGAAGTCCGTCAAACGTTCAATATTACGGGCGTGGGTACGATCGCGGGTTGCTACGTTATCGACGGTAAGATCGTTCGCGGTGGTAAGCTCCGTATTTACCGTGAAGATATTATGATTTGCGAAGGCGGCGTGAAACAGCTCAAACGCTTCAAGGACGACGTCAAGGAAGTCAACTACGGCTATGAATGCGGTTGTGCGATCGACGGCTTTAACGAAATCCGCGTAGGCGATATTATCGAGTGTTATATCACCGAGGAGATAAAGGCGTAATGAAAGTATCGAGAACTTCAAGGCTGAACGGTGAATACCAAAAAGAAATCAGCGCGATTTTGCGTAAGGTAAAGGATAGAAACGTCGATTTGAAAGGTTTGATTTCCGTTACCGAAGTGGACGTCGCGCCCGATTTGAAAACTGCGTACGTTTACGTGAGCATTTACGGCGCAAACGAAGCGGAAAGCAAGCGTTCTTTTGCGATTTTGCAGGAAAGCGCGGGGTTTATCCGCCGCGAGCTTTCGCAAGTAATGCGTATGCGTACCGTGCCTGCGCTCACGTTCCGTATGGACGGGAGTATGGGCTACGGCGCGAAAATGGACGAGCTGTTTAAGGGATTGACCTATACGACGGAAGAAAACGACGATTAAAGGAAATGCGTTGCAAATTTGCAACGCATTTTAAGGTGTATATATGAACGGTTTACGAGAAATAGCGGACAGAATAAAACGCGCGAAAAGCGTGGCGATTTTCACGCATATGCGTCCTGACGGCGACGCGTTCGGGAGCGCGCTTTCCCTTTCCGCGGCGTTAAAGGTAATGGGTATTTACAATCAGGTTTGCGTAGAAACGGATATTCCGTCCAACCTTGCGTTTATTAACGGAATAGACAAGGTTAAAAAAACGCCCGACGGGGAATACGATTTGTTCGTGTGCGTGGATTGCGCGGCACAAAACCGTTTGGGCGCGTTGACGGACGAGTTTTTAAGGGCGACACGTAAAAAGATCGATACGGTGAATATCGATCATCATATTTCCAACGACTTGTATGCAAAATACAATTACCGCCGCGAATGTGCGTCGAATTGTATGAATATGGCGAAGCTTATCGACGAGCTGGGCGTACCGCTTAACAAAGAAATTGCGGAATATTTGCTCGTGGGTTTGCTCACCGATTCGGGGAATTTTGCCCACGACGACGTGACGGAAGAAACGCTTGCTTTGGCGGCAAGGCTCGTAGGCGCGGGCGCGGATATCCGTTATTACAATTACAATCTTTTCAAAAAACAATCCAAGGCGCGCGCGAAATTACACGCGATGACGATGAGCGGTATGCGGTATTTCTTCGACGACCGTTTCGCGCTCATTACGATTACGCGCGAAAATATGCAAAAATGCGGCGCGGATAACGGAATGACGGAAGGTTTCGTAGAGTTTCCGTTGAACGTCGAAACGGTGGAAATTGCCGCTTCGATAATGGAAGTTAATCACCGTCAATACAAGGTTTCCCTGCGCTCGAAAACGTATGCGGACGTGAATAAGCTCGCGGGGATTTTCGGCGGCGGCGGACACGTTCGCGCGGCGGGGTGTATGTTGTTTGGCGAACTGGAAGAAGTTATCGACAAGCTTTCTTACGCCGTTTCGCAGTATTTGGAATAAAAGAGCAGGATGGCAGGTATGCGTTCAACGCCTACCTGCCTAATTTTTCCAAAAATATTTTTTTTCTTTTGCGAAGGGTTGATTTTTTTCGCAATTACGTGTATAATTAAAGGGAAAAGAGAGGTGTGCTATGGCGCAAAAAGCGAAAAAGTGGGAAGAATGGATTACGCTAGACGGGGAAACGGCAAAAGTCGCGTCTTACGTCGATTATTTTACGCGCCGTCCGTTGTTTTCGTCGTTGCAAATTGCCAACGCCGCGGAAGAAGCGGCGCAGGGCTTAACGCTGACGATTGAAAACGAAAACGGTATGTTGCTCCCTTATGAAAAGACGCTCGAAGAAATCCCGTTTGAAAGCGTCGTCAAGGTTGAGCTTGACAACCTGTTATCCCCGCATTATTTTTCGGGCGTGGAAGAACTTCGCACGGAAAAAATCGTGGCGACACTTAAAAAGGACAAAAAAATCATCGCGACGAAAAGCTGGGAAATTACCGCTCTGCCCTTTGATTTTTGGTCGGGAACGGACGGGGACGTGGAACAGCTTGCCGCGTTCGTACGCCCGCGGCTTGCTGATTGCGGAAAGATCCGCGCGGACGCGGAAAAACAGTTAAAGAAATGGAACGCCGATTGCGAACTTGGAAGCGGGTACGTAGGAAACGACAAAAACGCCGTGCGAAAAATTGCAGCGGCGGTGTTCGCCGCCATTCGTCGTATTTCGATGGATAAAAAGGAAGCGGATATTTCCCGTCCCGTAGAAGCGGGGGCGGGCGTTCGGATTTTGGCGGATAAGCGGGCAAGCTCGCTGGAAATGGCGTTGTTTGCTTGCGCTTGCTTGGAAAGCTTGGGTTTACATTCCTTGCTCGTGTTCGGGGACAAGGAAATTACGTGCGGCGTATGGCTGTACGATAACTGCTTTTTAGACACCGTATCCGACGATACGGCGCGATTGAACGCCTATATTTCCGACGGGATCAACAACGTAAGCTGTTTTGACGTGGAAGATTTGTTTTCGGACAAAAACGCTGCGTATTCCACTTCGGAAACACATTTTAAGCAAAAATTAACGGCTGGGAGCTATTATGATCGATACGTGGATATTCGGCGTTGCCGCATTTCGCGCGTGTTGCCCTTGCCCATTCGCGCACGGAATTTGAAAGGGTATGAAATTTTATCCGAAGAAGATACTTCGCCTGACTTCGAACCGACTGCGCTCAAAGTGCCGCAGAACTTGAAACTGGAAAACGACAGAACGAAGGATAAGCAATGGGAACGCCGTTTGCTCGATCTTTCGATGAAAAATACGCTGTTGCATTTTTCAGCGACGAGATACGTGGCGCATTTGTCTTGTGCAGATTTAGATGAAACGCTTGACGCGCTTTCTCAAAACGCGGAAACGGTGCTTGCGCCTGCTTCGCCTGCACTTATAGAGATTGCAAAACGCGGCGTAAAGTTTGGCGCGTCCGAAGAAACGCGGCATATGCGCGAATTGATCGCGATTGAAAACCGTTCGGGGATTTTGCGTACCTTCCTTGACGAGAATACGCTCGCGGAAACGGCGTTGCGACTTATGAAAAAGAATAAGGAAGCGGACGAAGAATCGGGCACGAAAATACTCTATCTTGCGCTCGGCTTTTTGAAATGGTACGCAAGAGAAGACGGCGCGGAACATTTTGCCCCGCTCGTTTTACAGCCCGTCAGCTTAAAGCGCAGCAAAGGCGGCTCGGGGTATGCTCTCGTCGTTAGTGACGAAGATATTTCCGTCAACTCCACGCTTTTGGAGTATTTGAAACAAGAATTTAATATCGATATCCGCGGCTTGGACGGTGCGACGCAGGGCTTGAAAATTTCCGAAATTTTGGCTATGGTGCGTATGGAAACGGGCAATATGCGGAACTGGCAGGTATACGACGACGCGTATTTGGCGGCGTTCTCGTTTGCTCGATATCAAATGTGGTACGATTTACGGCAAAATATCGGCGAGTTTTCCAAAAACGCCGTGGTTTCCGCGTTCTTAAACAACGCCGTGACTTTTGGCGATAAGGACGTTCGCTTAAAAGAAGACGAAGCTGCGCCCAAAACGACTTTAACGCCCTTGCCTGCGGACGCTTCGCAGTGGGAAGCGATCGCACTTTCGCAAACGGGTAAAAGCTTCGTTTTGCACGGTCCGCCGGGAACGGGTAAATCGCAAACGATTACGAACATTATCGCCAACGCCTTAAACGACGGTAAACGGGTTTTGTTCGTCGCGGAAAAACAGGCGGCGTTGTCAGTCGTTAAAAAACGCTTGGACGGATTAGGACTTGGTGATTTTTGTTTAGAATTACATTCCAATAAAACGAATAAATCGGAAGTTTTACAAAAATTAACAACCACGCTTTCGCTTGCGGGAGAAACGGAAAAGGTACGTTTTTCAGAAAAATCGGAAGCGATTATGCGTTTGCGGGAAGAATTGAACGAGCCGCTCGTTGCCTTGCATAAAAAGCGCAGATTAGGCGTTTCGATATACGAAGCCTTGCTCGTTTGCTTAAAAAACAAAAACGCGCCCGATATAATGAATATCGAAAGCACTTTCTACGACGGCTTAACCAAGGAAAAAATCGATAGTTACGAGCGCATGATGGTGGCGGCGGCAGCGGCGGCAAAGGAATGCGGCGGCGTGTATAATTCGCCCTTTTCCAACGTCAATTTGATAGAATATACGCCCACGCTTCGCGATTGCGTGTATTGCGCTTGCGAAGTCACGGTTGCGGAAATTAAGCATCTTAAAAACTATATCGCGTTATTTTTGGATTTGTATCGCCAAAATATCAGCAAATTGACGAGAAAACGCTTGGACGCGTTATATGAAATCGCGCAAATGCTCCAAGGCGGCGTGTTAAATCGTTATTATAAAGAAGACGAAAGCGAATTTTACGCCTTTTTCAACGCAAACCGTCGTTTAGACGCTTGCTTGGACGGGTATTTCCAACGCTATAAAAAGCTCGTGGACGTTTCGGCGGCGGAATACGCGGCGATCGTGAAATGGCTGGAAAAGGGCGGGGACGCGCAAAAGGATAAATGGCTTCGCGCGGTCTTGAAAAAACTCGCAAGAGTGGCTGCAACGGGTAAAAAGGACGACGTTTTCCAAGATATGCAAACGCTTTGCGATATTTACGAAGCAATGCAGGCGATTAAAAATTCAACGTCGCTTTCGCAATATTTCACGTTCGCGTTCGGTCGCGTGGACTTTTTCGACGCGCGTAAAAATTTCCTGAAAGATTTGTATCGTTTGCACGAGCTTTGTGCGTCGGTATTTATGGATTACAACGCCGACAGTTTCAACAGTATGTGTATTCGCGCGGCGACGGGGTATTCCGCGCCCGTATTGAACGCGTTAATCAAGGCTATCGAAAGCTTCCGTACGGCGGAAGAAAGCTTTTTACAGGTTACGGCGGCGGAAAAAACCAAAATACCCGACGAAGATATTTTGGAAGAATACACCGCAAAAGCTGGCGCGTTGATTGAAAATATCGATATGCTCGCCCCTTGGTGTATGTACAAAAAGACGGCGAAAGCCTTGGATGCGGCGGGTTTGACCTTTATCACCGCGGCGTTAGAAAACGGTATGGTCACGGGCGAAAATATCGTGGATAGCTTTGAGAAAAACATATACAAGAATTTCTTGCAAACGAACATTCCGCTCGATCCTATTTTGTCGCGTTTTTCCGCGGCGCTTTGCGAAGAAAAATCGGAAAACTTGCGCTTGACGATGGAAGAATTTGCAAGACTTACCAAGGAAGTGATCCGCGCGAAATTGATTGCAAGCCTGCCCACGCCTTCGACGGAAGGCAGTTTGAGCTTGGAAGTTGCGAATTTCCAACGCTATGCAAAATCGAATTTACGCGGTATGGGACTTCGGAAATTATTTGAAGAAATCCCCGAACTTATGAAAACGGTCGCGCCGTGTATGCTAATGAGCCCGATTACCGTTTCGCAATATTTACAGCCCGAAAACGGACTGTTCGATTTAGTTATCTTCGACGAAGCTTCGCAAATCCCGACCGCGGAAGCGATTTGTTCGCTTGCGCGAGCAAAAGCGGCGATCGTCGTGGGCGATCCCCGTCAGCTCCCGCCGACGACCTTTTTCCATAGCGCCTACGTGGACGAAGAAGAGCTGGAAAACGAAGATATGGAAAGCGTTTTGGACGATTGCTTGGCAATCAATATGCCGCAACGGCATTTGACTTGGCACTATCGCAGTAAACACGAAAGTTTGATCGCCTTTTCCAATCTTATGTATTACGAAAGCCGTCTTTGTACCTTCCCTTCGCCCGACGCGTTGGCAAGCAAAGTGCATTTCCGCTTCGTGGAAGACGGCGTGTACGATCGCGGACTTTCCAAGAAAAACAAAGCGGAAGGCGACGCGCTCGTGGAAGAAGTTATCCGTCGCTTGACCGATCCGCAAGCGAAAAAATCGAGTATGGGTATCGTTACCTTTTCGGGCGTACAAAAGGAATATATCGAACGCAAGCTTTCGGCGAAGATTGCCGAAAAGCGTTTGGAGCGGGAAGCGTACGAGCGGGAAGAACCGCTGTTTATCAAAAATTTGGAAAACGTGCAAGGCGACGAACGCGACGTGATCCTGTTCTCCGTTTGTTACGGACCTGATAAGTTTGGGAAAATTTCGCTCAATTTCGGCCCGCTCAATCAAGCGGGCGGTTGGCGGCGGCTGAATGTTGCCGTTTCGCGTGCAAGAGAAGAAATGGTCGTGTTCTCTTCGATGACGGGTGCAATGATCGACCTTTCCAAAACCAACTCCAAGGGAGTTGCGGGCTTGAAAGCCTTTTTGGATTTTGCCGAAAAAGGCAGGACAAATTTGGCGATTTCTTCGGAAAATTTGGTTACGAAAAAGGCGGGACTTGGGAAATATATCGCCGAAGAATTAGCTCAATATGGCTACGAATGCCGTTACGACGTGGGTGTGTCGGGGTTCAAGATCGACGTCGCGGTGGTAGATCCCAAAAATCGGCATAAATTCATTTTGGCGATTATGTGCGATACGCCTAATCAATTCTCGATCAAAGACCGTAACGTATTGCAAATTCAAACCTTGAAACGGAACAACTGGAACGTGTTACGGCTTTTTACCGTCAATTATTATAACAATCCCAAACGCGAAATCAAGAAAATTAAAGACGTTTTGGATAAATTGACGGGTGCGGACAAAAAAGGCGGCGCGGAGCTGAACCGCGGTAAAAAATCGTATAAAAAAGCGGCGCTTGAACAACGCTTTGAGAACGCGACTTTCGTGACCTTGGGTGAAAACGACAAGGAAATCGTTGCGCGGTTAAAAACGATCGTGACGGCGGAAGAGCCTATTTCCTACGATTTTCTCGTGCGTAGATGCTTGGGAAGCTTGGGGATTACCAAATACGGCGTGAAGGTGGAAACGCGAATGCAAGCGTTGATCGCGCTTTGCGGGTTTAAGTACGAGCGGGTTTTGGGTGCGGCGTTTTATCGCAAAACGGATAAATGCATCGGCTTTGAAAAATACCGCGTGGAAACGGGTGAGCCGCTTCGCAAAAACGAGTACGACTATACGCCGTACGAGATTGTGGCGATCGTTCGCGGTGCGTTGGAAGATAAAGTTGCGTTGTATATGGAAGAAATCCGCGTGATCGTCGCTTCGGTGCTGCGGATTGCAAAGCCGAGCGATAAATTCGCGGCGTACGTCAACGATTGCGTAACGCTTGGGGAAGAAAAGGGTTTTTTCGTACGCTCGGTGTCGGATAGAATATCTTTGGCATAATATGGAAAGAGAGAAACTTTTACAAAACGAAACGGAAAGGACGGAAAAATTATTTAATTTCCGTCCCGTTCTCTTTTCCGCGGTTTGTCTTTGCCTTGGCGTTTTGTTCGTGTATTTGCACTATTTAATCGGTTTGTCTTTGTGGTGGCTTTGCAGTTTGCCCGTGCTTGGCGTAATCATCTTTTTCATTACTTATAAGCGTACGGGCGTAAAACGCGTGCTTATAGCCTTGTTGTTGCTTGCGTGTTCGTTCGCGCTTGGCGCGGGTGCGTTTGCACTGCAAATCTACGATTTTCAATCGGTGCAATCCTACGAAGGCGAGCAAACGGTGATAGGACGGGTTATAGAGCTTACGCAAACGGATAAGGGTACGCGCGTGCTTTTGGACGGCGTTTATATCGGTCAAAATAGGGAAAACGGTATGCTCGTTGCATACCTGCCCGCATCGTATGCGCAAATGCTCAATCTTTCCGACAAGATTATTTTTCATACGGATATATACACGAAAACGGATATTTTCGGGCAATACGGCGTAAACGTCGCCGCTTTGCGGGAGAGAACCCGCCGTTATGCGTACGCGGGCGAATGTGTGGTGACGGGGCATGCGCCCGATTTGTTTTTAGACGTTCGGCAACGGATCAAGGACATCTTGGAAGCGGGTATGGACGAAACGCCTGCCGCCGTTACGATGGCGGTACTGCTTGGGGATACGGGCGGAATGGACGAAGGCTTGCTCGATAATATTCGCCGCGGCGGGATCGCGCATATCTTTGCCGTTTCGGGTTTACATATCGGCGCGCTATACGCGTTTTGTTTGCTTCTCGTAAATAAAACGGGGCTTTCGCGTACGCCGAAAATCGTCAGATTTTTGCTCATAACCGCCGTACTCTTTTTCTACGGCGGCGTATGCGGTTTTTCTGCTTCCGTACTACGCGCAATCGTGATTTGTTTGACGTCGTACGTATTTTTGTTGATCGGCTTGAAATACGATTCCTTGGAAGCGTTGGGCTTTGCTATCGTTATCAATATCCTGCTTGCCCCGTGTACGCTCTTTTCCGTCGGCTTTTTGCTCTCGTTTGCGGCGTGCTTCGGGATTGCGTTGCTTTCGCGCCCGCTTGCAGGGATTGTTCGCATCGAAAAACGGCGGGATAGCCAAGGGAATACCCACCCGCTCACCTTTTGGCAATCGGTTGCGAAAGCTTGCGTGAATTTTGTGGCGGTAACCCTTTCCGCACAGCTTGCCACAACGCCCATTTTGCTTGCGTATTTTGGCTACGTGTCGATGTTTTCTTTACTTTTGAACGGCTTGTTCGTGCCTGTTTTGAGCGCAATTTTTTCCTTTTTATTGCTGTTCGTTGCGGTTGCGTGCTTGTTGCCGCTGACGATCTCCGCGTATATTTTGTTTTTACCAAACGCCGTTTGGTCAGCTCTCTTGCTGTTATTCCAAAGCGTGGACTTTTCCGCTTTTTGCATAGAAAATATAAAATTGACCGTTGCCGCGGTGTTTTGCTATTACGTGGGTTTGCTCTTTTGTACGGATAAATGGAATATTTCCAAAAGCCACAAGATTGTTCTTGCCGCGGTATATTTCACGGCGAGCGCGCTTTGCGTTGCCTTTGGCTAAACGGTATATTTTTCTTGCTTTTTTTCGCGGGTTGTGGTATAATAGACTGGATAGGAGAAATTTTCGATGAAATACGTTGATTTCAAGATGTTCACGGACGAAAACGGCGCAAAGCCCATATATCTTTTTGAGGGCGAAGAAGCGTATTTCCGCGAAAAAGGCGAACAGCTTATAAAGTCTCGTTTCGTACAAGAACCGACGTTGGATTACGCAAGCTTCGACGGGGGAGCGCTCAAAGGTGACCGTATCAAAACGCTTGTCGACGCGGTGAACAGTTTTCCGTTCGTCAGTCAAAAACGCGTGGTGCGCGTAACGGAGTTTTATCCGACCGAAAAGGAATACGATGCGTATTTGAAACCTATTTTTGAAACGCCGAATACGGATAGTATTTTATTGATCGTCAATACATCCAAAGCCAAGACGGGTAATGCGAATTTTGCCAAAAAGCCCAACGTCACGCACGTGGATTGTTCGCGGGCGGACGAAGAAACGATTAAAAAATGGATATACGTCACCTGTAAGCGGGAAGGTGTGTACGCGGACGGCGTGACCTGCGGAAAAATAGCGGCGTATTGTACGCTGGATATGGCGCGCATATCCAAAGAAACGGAAAAATTGCTTTGTTATTGTCGCGGGGCGGGTTTGCAAAGACTGACCGATCAAACGGTGGACGCGCTCGTTTATCCCGATTCCGAATATAAAATTTACGAGCTTGCCAACGCGCTTTCGCGTAAAAATTATGCAGGGTTTATCAAGATTTCCCAAGACCTGATGACCAAAGGCTTCAACGAACATTCGCTTTTGTCGTCGCTTGCTTCCTATTTTCGCACGCTTTACGAAACGTCGCTGTTAAAGGGTGGCGACCGCGAAGTGGCGGCGGTTTTGGGAATAAAGGAATACGCCGCCAAGAAAAACCGCGAACAAGCGGCGAAATTCACGAAAGAACAACTGCTTTTTCTCTACGAAGCCGTTTACGGCGCGATTAGCGACGTCAAATGTGGCAAGCTCACGCCGACGGCGGCTTGGAACACCACTTTGGCGCGGTTATTTTTCGGAAATTGTTAAAAAGAGTTGGTAAAACGCTTTATTTTTTTGAAGAAATTTTATATAATAATGATAGCGGTATAACGCAAGGAGATACTATGGGAATACGGCTTTTATCGGCAACGGAAAGATTGAACTGGTTAAAAGACGGCTTCGTCGGCTTTTTTACGAATTTTCAAGTAATGTACGCGATTGAAATTCTTTGTTTTTTCGCGTTGATTTTTTACGTTTCCAAAATTTTACGCGACAACGACGCGACCAAGCTAATGCTTTTGTACTGGCTGTTTATTCTCGTCGGCGGTGCGTTGAACGTGTTTGCACCCACGCTCGTGGACGCGCAATTCTTGCTCTTTTACGTCGTTTTGCTTTCGGCGTTTATGCTGATCCTGTTCAACGTAGAAGTGAAAAAAAGTCTTTGGGACGTGCACAAAGCAAAGGAAGGTACGCCCGATAAGGTTTTAGGCGGGAGCACGGAAGTCCGTTCCCAAGCGGACACCGAACGCTGTATTGCAAACGTTATCAAAGCCTTGCAAAATATGTCCAAAAACAACGTGGGTGCGTTGATCGTGCTTTCCAAGGGGAGTTTGCCTAAACAGGTTTTGCAAAGCGGTGTGGAAATCGATGCGGAAATATCCACGCAGCTCATCGAAGGTATTTTCTTCCCCAAAGCACCTTTACACGACGGCGCGATGATTATTCACGGTCATAAAATCCAAGCAGCGGGCTGTTTTTTGCCGTTGACGCAAAAGACGAGTTATCCCAAGGAATACGGCACACGCCATCGCGCAGGGATCGGTATTACGGAAGTAGCGAACGTTATTTCGCTCGTCGTTTCGGAAGAAACGGGTATTATTTCGGTAATCAAGCAAGGGAACGTAACCCGTTACGCCGATTACGATATGCTTATCGATGCGTTAAAGGATTACTACTGGCAGGATATGCCGTTGACGGATAAAAGACGTGGAGGTATTCGATGAAATTCGGTCAATTTTTGAAAAACGTATTTATTTCCAAGTTCTGGATCAAAGCCATTTCTTTGATTCTTACCGTTTTGGTAGTAGTGTTGCTTAATTTGCAATAAGGGGAAATGAAATTTACGCTCGCGTTATTTTGCGCGAAAAAGGAGTAGTATGGAAATCAAAGTATGTAAATTCGGCGGAACGTCTATGGCAGACGGGAACGTGATTTTATCGGCGGCAAAGATCGTAGAAACGGATAAAACCCGCCGCTATGTCGTCGTTTCCGCGCCCGGGAAGCGTTTTAGCGGTGAT
>JAZLDG010000069.1:0-1631 GCA_045614565.1 Candidatus Scatosoma sp.
ACGCAGTTGAAAAAATAACGAAAGGTTGCGCGTACGGAATGAAATACAGCAACAACAAATTTGAAGTTATTGATTTTTTCCGCGAAGTTATTAAAACAGCAAGAAGAAGCAAAAACGATTTCAACCTTGAAATTTACGCCCACTAAAACACCGCCCGCGATTAAACGCGGGCATAACGTGTCGGTTTGTTTGCAATTCGGCGAAAATAGAAACAATACGGGCGGTGGCGGCTTACCACCGCCGAAGCAAAAAGGAGGTGAAGCAATGAAAGAACGGTACAAGAGTTTGCGCGACGTGCGTTATCAAAACGGCGAACTTACGCAAGAGGAAATCGCAAAGCGGATTGGGATTTCAAAACCCGCGTATTGCAATATTGAACGCGGTTTGCGGTTCGGATCGGTCAATACGTGGATTAAAATCCAAAAACTATTTGATTTGCCCGACGCGGAAACGTGGCGACTTATCAAGCAAAAAAACAACTAAAATCTAAAAGAAAGGGGCAAAAAAGCAATGGAGTATTCACAAATTCAAGCAGTAAACGAAGAAATCAAACCCGTTGACATTAAGGGCAAAGAGTACGCCGAAGTCGCGCAACGTGTAATGGCGTTTAGGAAGATTGAGCCGAACGGCAAGATTTTAACCGAAATGCTTTTCAATGAAAACGGAACGTGCATTTTCAAGGCGACGATCATTGACGGAAACGAAAAAATTCTTGCCGTCGGTCACGCTTGTGAACGTGAGGGCGTCGGAAATATCAACAAATTATCGCATATTGAAAATTGCGAAACGTCCGCGGTCGGGCGCGCATTAGGTTTTTGCGGGATTGGTAGCGCAGGAAGTATAGCAAGCGCGGAAGAAGTACAAAACGCAACCGAAACGCTTGACAAAAACCTTTTGAAAGAAGCCGCCGAATTAAAAATCGAACTTGAAAAAGTCGCGGTGTACTTAAAAAAGAAAGTTGAAGACTTGACAAACGACGATCTGAAAAGTTGTATTGATCGCAAGAAAGCGCAGAAAAAAGGAAGTGACAAATGATACGGTTTGACGAAGAGACGCACCGTTATTTTGACGGAGAAAAAGAACTTATAAGCGTTACAACGCTTATGCGGAAACACGGGCTTGCCCCCGATTATACCGCCGTCCGATCGGACGTTTTGCAAGCGAAAGCGGAGCGCGGAAGCCTTATACATAAGGAAATCGAGGAGTACAACAAAACGGGCGAAGTCGGGTTTACGACGGAATGTTTGAACTTTGCCTATTATATTATGAACAATGATATAAAAGTCGTTGAAAGCGAATATATCGTCTATAACGATATTTGCGCGGGAACGGTTGACTTGATATTAAGTAATAGCAATCTTGATTTTCCCGACAATTGTATTTTCGCGGATATTAAGACAACAGCAACGTTACACCGTGACGCGGTGGCGTGGCAATTATCCATTTACAACGCGTTGAGCGGTTACGAAGCGGAAGCGGCGCAAGCGTTCCACTTTAACGCCGACGGGGAATTGAACGTTATTGATATACCGTTAAAGCCGAAAGAAGAAGTCGAACGCCTTTTTGCGTGCGAAAGAAACGGCGAGATATACACGCAAGACCTTTCCGCAATCGACGAAAAGCAACTTGCG
>JAZLDG010000070.1:0-1064 GCA_045614565.1 Candidatus Scatosoma sp.
GTATTTTTTATAAAAATATTTTTAACTTTGACGGGGGGTTAATTTCTCGGCTTGTGGAATTCTTCCAAATCCGCGATACGGTGTTTTTCGGTCTTGTGCTGTTCCTGTAAGATTTTTATATTTTCTTCAGCTTTATACATACGCTCAATAATTGAATTGTGTTTATCTTGTTTCTTTTCCAACTCGTCAAGCCTGTATAACGTCAAGTCCGTTTGCGTTTTAACCGTTTGCGCGGTTTTCTTGTTTCCGTAAATTACCGTAATAATAACGCCGATCAGCGAAAAGCCCGCCGTTATAATCGCAATAAGTACGCCTTCTGTCATTGTTGTTCCCTCTCCGTCGGTATGTTAATTTGGCGGGAATATACGGTACTGCCCCGTATTCTGCGGGTTCAAAGCCCGTCGCATTACTTTTATGCTATATTCCTATATTTACGCGCGGTATTATTTCACCGCCGCGCGCGGTTAGAAAGGAGATGTTCAACCGTTGACTATAGCCACAACGGAAGCTATGCACCAAGCAAAAAACGCGCTCACGCTTGGTACATAGTAAACCATTCTTCAATATATTTTTGCCACTCGGCTTTTTGTGCTTGCGTCCTGTTTGCGTCGGTTGCAAGCCGTTGTAAGCACGTTTCTTTGTCCGTGTCTATAAATATAGGTTCAGCCCCTAACGCCGTTATATGGTCTTCTCTCGGCTTTTTAGCCGCGCCGCCCTCAATTATAAAAGCACGTTCCCAACCGCCCGTACGCGGGTAACGGTTCTTAATCATTTCGTAAATACATTTGCGTACTTCAAACATATTGTATTTTAGCGCGTTCGGTTTCTCATAGCGTGCGCCGCCTGTGATACATTGCCATATATTATCAATATCGCATACAATATCGCTATTGCCTTTAATGCTATTTACAAACGTTGTTTTACCGCTACACGGCGCGCCGTATACGTAATAAACTTTGCGTTCCGTCGCAAATCCGAAACGGCTATGTATTTCGTTATGCGCCCGCTGTGATACAATTTTTATGTTTTCGGGATTTAACGATATTGCATAGTCGTTTACGTTT
>JAZLDG010000071.1:0-3048 GCA_045614565.1 Candidatus Scatosoma sp.
ATATCCTTCCTTCGTGAGAATATCCGCGACGGCTTCTTTGAGCGTCGGCGGCACTTTCGCGAAGGTTGTTTGTCCTTTAATAATTCTTTTTGCTAAAAACATAGCCATAATTATTATTCACCCCCTGCAATAACTGCGATAACTTCTTCAAGGGCTGCACCCATAATTTCGTTATCAGCTTTAAGCGACGCGATTTCTTCTTCAAGCGTCTTTTTTTCTGCTGCGGCATTTTCTGCAGCGATTGCAGCCGCTAACCACGCCGCGCGATTGTCCTTTACTTCCTGCGATAAGTTTTCGCGGAATGGAACGTTTATTCTGTGTTCGTCGTATGTGTAATATGTCGAAGTTTCTTCCGTTTCGGGGTCTTTTCGGGTGTGCTTCTTTATATTTTCATACAAAACGACTTCGGCCGTACCTCCGCAATTTTCAACATAATACGATTTCGGCTTGATTGTGCTTTCTGCTTGCATAGCTTACAACCTCCTTTAATTGCTTTATATTTACATATGGTTTTATGTATTTGCAATAAAAGTAATATGAATTACTGTGCTTTATCCAACCCATATAACTTAATATTGCGCGTGCGTCCGACAACGACGGCTTCGGCTTTTTGGAAGCCCGCTTCACCCGGCGGCGTATTCTTAAAGAATTCTTGCGCCGTAATGTTGTTTTGTTTCGATAGAAGCGGAAGCCCAAGAAATCAACCGGGCGTTCATCGACGCGGAACACTTGCCAATTTTCTTTTAAGGTTAAGCCCAAAGGCTTTATATATTCCGCGATAAGTTTTCGCGCTTTGTGTAACTGCTTCTTATTGTTAGAAAATAACGCCATATCGTCCATATAACGAAGATAATGTTTTATACGCAATTCTTCCTTGATATAGTGGTCTAAACCCTGCAAGTAGAAATTCGCCCACCATTGCGAAGTATAATTGCCGATTGGTAAACCTTCGGCGTGGCTGTCGATAATGCAATCAATAAGCCATAATGCCGACGGGTCTTTGATTTTCCTTCGGAATTGTTCTTTTAATACTTCGTTGTCAATGTGTGGATAATATTTCTTTATATCCAACTTTAAGCAATATTTTGTATGCTTTCTGTCTTTGCGTAACCACTTTTCAAGATACCGTTTCCCGTAATGTACGCCGCGGCCCGGTATGCTTCCGCAACAAAATTCATACATACCCTTCATTATAACGGGCTGCAGCACTTGCATTAAAGCCCAATGTATAATTTGGTCGGGGTAGTAGGCGGGGCAAAATATTGTACGTTCCTTTTGACGTGGCCCGTCTTTTATTACGAAGGTTCGGTACGGCTTCGGTTTATACGTTTTATTTATAAGCATATCCCGTATAAGTCCTGCGGCCTTGTCTTGATTTTCCAAAACATAAGCAACCGTCCTTCGGCTTTTCTTCCCGCGGGCTGCGTTTATGATAGCTTCGTGTATATTATCAATATCGCATATTTTTTCAAATAGGTTTCCCGCTCTTTTCATCGGTTCAGCTTCTTTCTTAATTATCTGCAAGGCTTTCAATTTCTTACTAACCCCGCCCGTAACGATGTATTTTTGCCAAGCGGCAAGGGAAATAACACGCGATGAATGTATTAAGATAGACGCGCGCGGCGATTGACATTCGTATTCGAAGGCGCATTGTTGCAATTCCAATAACACGGCCCGCAATTAGCCCCATTGTTCCAATTGCCGCCGACATTCGCCGCGTTTGCGTGTTAAATCCCTATATGGGGGCTGCCCGCCCCCAAACCCCCGTTTTAACGGCGGTAAGAAAGACGCGCGCGGCGATTGACACCCGTATCCGAAGGCGCATTGCCGCAAAGCCAATAACACGGCCCGCAATGAGCCCCACTGTACCAACCGCCGCCGACACCCGCCGCGGTTACTGCGTAACCCGGGCGATAATAATAATCGGCATAATACGTTGTTGTCGAAGCGCCAATTTCGCAAGGAATACGAAGGAACGGGAAGCGTTCATCATAACCAAGCTTTTTGACATATCCTTCGGCCGTCGGTAACTGATAATTTACTTTTACATAATCGTCCGTTATGTTGCCGCTGCTGTATTTGGTAGCGTCGGGCAAGAAGTAAATATCATATGTGTACGGGTCTTCGGTTGTGCCGCCGCCTTCTCTCTTGAAAAGTACGTCCGAAATCCATTCAAAAGCATTTCCGAACGGTGTTTCTTCGCCGCGGTATATACAAGTATATTTACCGTTTGTATTGGAAACGGGCGAACCCGAAGAAGATAAAACATTGTCGCAAGAACCCGTCTTCCACGCAATCGCAAAGACGATATTTCCGACCGCTATATTTACAGGGTCGCCGTCGAATGTAATTGCGCTGTTGCTGTCGTCGTAAGCATCTATCGCGGTAACTGTTCTATTGTTTGCGACATTTGTACTTCCGAGCGATGTTCCTATTGCGATACCTTGACCGACAACGTATGCCGCCGCATAGCCGCTTGAAATTATAATGCGGTTGGCTGCACTCTCTGCAACGGTCGCTTTGTGGCTTTCGCTGTATGGAAGTGAGGAACAACCCTTCATTTTTGTTTGAATATCGCGCGTCGCGAATTCAACCCACATAAGAAGGCATTTTGCATACTGTTCGGCCGCTGTGGTCGTTGTGTACTTGTCGCCAAGCTTGCGGGCGTTTGTCATACCCGAATTTAACGACATAATCGGCGTATATACACCGCTTCGGGAAGTTGGCTTGTCGTCAACTAACGCCATAGGATAAGCGGCGGTATATGCCTTCTGTCGCAAGCTTCCGTCTGCGTTAATGTGTATCGGCGAAGGCTTGTAACCGCCTATCGGGTGCGCCGAAATTACAATTTCTTCGCTGCCGTCGTCGTTGTATGTATGCAGATAATAGAATAAAGGTGTTTCAACCCATACTTCGCCATTGCTGCCGTCGGTAGCGTAGCCGGGTTCGCCTTCATAAGCATTTACAACGAAATTTCCTTTGTCGTCGAAATAACCGCAAGCACGTTTCCTTCCGCTCCACGGGGAAATATTGTCGAAATCGTTTGTT
>JAZLDG010000072.1:0-10806 GCA_045614565.1 Candidatus Scatosoma sp.
TCCATACAAAGAATATCGTGCATAGGGATTACGACCGTGTTTGCTTTGGACGACACGAGCAAGCGTATCACCGTTTCGCACTCGTCCTCAATCGTTTCCGTCAAATAGGGAACGTCCGCTTGCAGGCATTGTTTTTCCAGTTCTTTTTCAAACGCCCGCCGCTCCGTTTCGTCCATACTTTCTATAAACGAACGCAAGGTGTCGTTATCGTGCGTGCCCGTATACGCCACGCAATTTTCGTCGTAATAAACGGGCAAATACTCGTTTTCGGGATTATCGTCAAAAGCGAATAAAAACACTTTCATTCCGGGATACCCCGTATCTTTCAAAAGCTTGCGCACGCCGTCGTCGATAATACCCAAATCTTCCGCAACGATCGCGCACGATTGCAAATCTTCAAACAGTTCCGCTTTCGGTCCGTCTAACCATTCGCCTTCCTTCGCCGTTTCCGTAGTGGCGGGTATTGCGTAAAATCTGTCAAAGGCGCGGAAATGGTCTATTCTTACGATATCAAACAAGGAAAACGCGTGCAGTATACGCCGTTTCCACCATTGATAGCCGTCTTTTTTCATTTTTTCCCAGTCGTAGACGGGATTTCCCCAAAGCTGTCCGTCTTCCGAAAACGCGTCGGGGGGAACGCCCGCGCGCATCGAAGTATCGCCGTCTACGTCCAACATAAATAAATTTTTACGATTTTTCCAAGTTTCCACGCTATCGTAGGAAAGATAGATGGGCATATCGCCCATAATCGCAATTCCCTTGGCGTTCGCGTATGCCTTGACTTTATTCCATTGCAGCAAGAAAATATATTGCGTAAACTGCCAAAAAGCAATATCGTCCGCGTTTGCTTGAATATATTCAGCAAGCGCGCTTTCGTCGTAATTTTTATATTTTTCTTCCCATTCTATCCACGGTTTATAGGAAAAACGCAACTTCAAGGACATAAACAGCGCAAAATCCGCGTATGTGCCTTCTTCTATAAACGCGAGCCATTGTACTTCCTTTCGATCAAACCTTGCGAAAGCTTTTTTCAAAACTTTGACTTTATATTCAAATAATTTCCCGTAGTCTACCCTACGCTCGTCTTCGCCCCATACGATCGTTTCATAGTCGCTTTTTTCGAGCAACCCGTCTTCGCGTAATAAATCCAAATCGATAAAATAATAATTGAGCGCGTCCGCAGCGCAAGATTGATACGGGCTATCGCCGTAGCCCGTAGGCAATAACGGCAACACCTGCCAAAGCTTCATTCCTGCGCTTTCCAGCCAGTCGATAAAATCGTACGCGCCTTGTCCGAGCGTACCGATACCAAAGGGGGAAGGCAGAGAAGAAACGGGTATCAAAACGCCCGTTTTGCGTATATTTTTTTTTAAGGTTTGATTTTCCATTATTTACGTTCCCTTGCTTATACTATCGTTATTATTCGTTATCCGCGCAAGAAGTATACATTCCCATTTTTTTACGCCGTCCATACACTCAAAGCGTAAAGCTTCTTCCGCCTGCTCCTTTAAGGGCAATACGGCTTCCGTTTTCCCAAAAGCCGCGCAATACGCAGCCAAAGCCCGTTTTACGCAAGCTTTATCACTCTTGAAATATTCCTTATCGCAATTAGCGCAAGCTTCCGCGCGTTCAAAATCCCCGTTTAAGGAATGCAGATACACAAGCTCCGCCATTACCGTTTGCGTTTGTTCTTGAGAAAGGTATTCTTGAATACCAGCCAAGCGGTTGAGCATACTCGCCGCGTTTTCGTAGTCTTCCTTTTCCAAATAATAACGGTATCTTAAATCCAAGACGACCGCAAACAACGGCTCGTCTTCTGCAAGCTGCGGAATATCAAAATAATACGCTTCATCTATCTCCGCAAAGGTTTTTCCGTCGTACAGCTGACCTTGAATTTCCATCGCGGCAAGCATTACCCGTTCCGCGTCGCAACCCTTTTGAATACCCAAGTATACCGCCGCATCCGTTTTCCCGCTTGCGTATTCAAACGGCAAAGCGTTGAGTAAAAACAAGTACCCCATGTACGGAATCAACCCCCACAAAAGGAAATTCGTATGCCCTATACAAGTCAAAATTATTGCCATTACAAGCGTTAAAATCAAAAAAACGCCGCTAAAAATCAGTCCCCCAAGGGCGTATACGCCCGCCCGTTTTTTCATATTCCCGCCCGTTTTAGGCACGGTTTGCGTTTCATCGGGCGCAAAGGGAGAAGCGAAACGCAAGACGAGTTTATTTTTCTTGGAAATGAGTTTGAAACAAAAAAATTTTGCGTACACGATTTGCATTTTCACCGATTTTGCAAACACGATATGCCCCGTTTCGTGGATAACGGGTGCAAAGCATAACCCGATTGCCATTCCCACGACGGCTTCAATGACGCTATCCGTATCCTTTTGCAACGCAAAAACAAAGCAAAGCACGAAGCCTGCCACGAGCAAAAGAGTGCAAAGCACCGCGTATACCGTTGCCAAAGTTTTCTTTCTCATAACAATCCTTTTTTTATCGCGTACCCTTCCAAATTATCCCGATCGCTAACGATCAATTTCTCCACTTTGATTTCTTTCATAATCACGGCAAGCGCGGTTGCCGCGCCTGCGAGTATATCCGCTCTACCTGTGGGAATACAAGGCATTGCGGCAATTTCTTCCACTTTCATAGAAAGCAGCTTGTCCGCTTGATTTGTAAGCTCGGTCAAGGTAATTTCTGTTCCCGTTACCCTTTCCGAATCGTATACAACAAGACCTAATTTCAACGCCGCAAGCGTAGTCGCCGTGCCACCGATCGCATACAAAGTGCCGTCGTGTGGAATTTTTCCATAAAGCGTTGCCGCGTCTTTCGCCTTTTGAACGAGAGCCGTTTTATCCCGTCCACATTCGTCTTTTAAGCGAACTGCGCCGATATCCACGCTTTTTTTATAGACGATATTTCCCGCTTTTTTTACGATAATTTCCGTGCTTGCGCCGCCCATATCGATAACAGCTCCGTCCGCGCTGCCAAGCGCACCCAACACACCAAGCTCGGCTTCCGCTTCGCCTGAAACGACTTCGACGGACAAACCGCAAAGCTTGCGTACCCTTTCCACAAACTCACTACCGTTTTCCGCCGAACGAACGGCGGCTGTTGCAAAGGCGTAAACGTTCGTTGCACCACCTTCTTTTGCCCGTTCAAAAAATTGTGCAACGGCAAGCGCGGAACGCTCGATCGCGTCGCTTTTTAAGCGGGAAGATTTTGCCAAGCCTTCCCCAAGCCGCGTAGTCGCAAGCCGTTTATATAAAACTTTTCCGTCCGCCACGAACATTAGGCGAACGGAATTTGAGCCGATATCAATCACGGCAAATTTACGCATTTATTCTCCTTGCGGACGGACGAAACCGTTTTGAATCGCCAAAATTTCTTTGCCAATTACCGATTCGTAATACTCTGCGTCCATATTTTTATCGTTGATGATTTGTTCCAAACGAGCGTTTTCCGCTTCCAAATCCGCAATCTTCTTGTCGTTTACCGCGCGCGCAATCCATTGATAAATCAAGACGGAAAGCAAAATAACCACGAGCAAGGTCACCGCCGCGGTGATTGCCGTTATCATTTTTCTCATCTTATCTTGTGTCATACCTTTTTATCCGCCTTTTTTGGGGTTTTTCTTCCGATTTTGCGCCTTTTTACGATCTTTATAAGCTTATTATAGCATACATTTTCTAAAAAGGCAACTATTCTTCGCAAACTTTTCAAATATATTATTCCACCGACCGCATAACCAATCCACGTATATACCCTAAAATCGGGAAAACGGAACTGATAGCTTGCCAACACGCACAAAATAGCAAACGCCAACCAAAAGACGATATCCAGCGCAATCGACAGCGGTTTATTTTTTCCTTTCCCGCAGCCAAACGCCAAACGCAAAAGCGCAATCGCCTCGTAGAGTATTCCGCCAACGAAGCCGACGGCTACGCAAGAAAGAAAAACGAGTATTTGTCCTTTGGTATCCATTTATTTGAAAAGTTTGGACGCAAAGCTCTTTCCGCCGTACGAAACGCCCGAAATCGAGCCTTCGGCGGTGAATATTCCGCGTTCCTTGGAAAAGCTTGTGATTTTCAAATTCGTACCCGCCACGTGCATTTTCTCGTTATCACGGAGCGTCAACACGATTTTTATTTCCGAAAACGCCGCAACGCTTTCCACGCCGCTCACCGAGATGTTTTTCCTTTGTTCAATCGTAACCAAATGTTGAATCGTATCTTGCATACCTTATCGTATGCGCGTGTTCAATATTATATTACTCTTTCGTAAATTTCTCTAAAAATGAATATTTTTTTCCGTCTTGTTTATATTCCGCGAGCGTGTCAAGCTGTACGTTGTGAATACTTTGAAAAATATTATTTTCGACGTTAGGATTTTCCTTTTTCAATTCCGCAATCAATCCTTTCACCCGTTTCCGCGCGGAAAAGGTGTCGTCGTCGCCACCCGTGAGCTTTTGCGTGAATTTACAAGCGCAAGCGATAAATTCGAGTCCGTTATATTCCTGCCAGCGGATTATATCTTCTTCTAACACGCAATACAGCGGGCGGATTAGCTCCATATTCTCAAAATTCGTGCTTTTGATCCGCGGCAACATTCCTTGAATTTGTCCGCCGTACAGCATCGCCATTACCGTCGTTTCTATCACGTCGCTTTTATGATGTCCGAGCGCGATTTTATTGCACCCAAGCTCCTTTGCTTTCGCATACAAATGCCCGCGGCGCATTCTCGCGCACAAATAACACGGTGCTTCCGCGCTCACCGTTTCCGCCGCGGCGAAAATATCGCTTTCAAAAATCGTAACGGGGATATGCAACAGTTTTGCATTTTCTTCGATTTTCGCGCGGTTACGCGCGTTATAGCCAGGATCCATTACGAGAAAAACGAGCTCAAACGGAATTTCGCTATGTCGGTGCAGTTCCTGCATAAGTTTGGCAAGCAACATACTGTCTTTCCCACCCGATATGCACACCGCGATTTTGTCCCCCGCTTCAATCAAGCGGTATTTTTTCACAGCAAGCACGAACGGCGACCAAATCGTTTTTCGATAGGTCGTAATAATCGAGCGTTCTATGCGTTGATAGGTTTCTAATTCTTTTGCCATAACTCACCGTATAATCAATAATTTTTCCTTCGCGCGGGTAATTGCCGTATACAGCCAACGGTTTTTCTCTTCACCAAACGCCCACGCTTCGTCGAAAACGATGACGAAATCAAATTCCGAGCCTTGCGCTTTATGACAAGTCACCGCGTAGGCGAACTCAAAGCGGCAAATCGGCTCTTCACCCGTTGCACGAAGCTTATGAAGTAAAGCAAAATTCCCTTCGTGTACGACCGAGCCGTCCGAAAGCGTTACCGCGCGTTCACCGTATAAATGCTGATATGTCCCGCGCGTAAAGATCGCCGTATCAAAAGGTACTTTGACGCTTTCTTCTAAAAAATCCGCTTGAAAATCCATCGTCGCCAAATCGTCAAAGCATTCCGTTACGTTCCAAGCCGTGCCGATAATACCGTTAACGAGAAAAAATTGCTCGTCCTTATCCAAGGGCTTCGCCCAGTCGTTGAGCGTACAAATGAGCTTTTCCCCGTCCGTCGGCAAGGTTTGCTCTTCGGAAATACCCTTATAACCACGAATTTCCTTATTCAGTGCGTTTCGGGTTTTATTCCGTCCGCAAATAATTTGATCGGCTTTCAAAAACAAGCGTTTCCGCGTTTCCATATCTAGCGAGCTTTTACTAACCACGCAAACCTTATCCCCGTAATTCCCAAACGGGATCCGTTTCCCTTCCCGCGCCATCGTCGCGACCTTGATGATCGGATTATCCGCCGCTTGACGTACGATTTCTTTCATCGTATAATGCGGATTTTGCAAAAAGGTACAAGTTCCGTTGACGGGCGGGAGCTGCGCTTCGTCGCCGCTAAATAAGCATTTCACGCCAAAGCTCAATAAATCGTTCAAGATCGTTTCGTTAATCATATACGCTTCGTCCACGATAATCAAACGGATCCGTTCATCGATTTTTTCCCTTTTGAAAAACGTAAGCTCTTGCCGCTCGATAATTTCCCCGTTTTCGTCTACGTCAAATTCTTCCCCGTCGCGAACGTAAATCAAGCTATGCACCGTTCCTGCCACCGTTCCCCCTTTCACGAGATTTGCCGCAGCTTTCCCCGTAGGCGATACGAACACCGCTTCTTCCCCGATTTTTAAGCGCAAAACGTGACGCACGACGTAATCGATTAAAAAGGTCTTACCCGTTCCCGCGTACCCCGATAAAACGAACGTTTGATCCAGCGTATTGAAAAACCATTCCGCTATTAAATTTTTCGCGTTTTCTTGATCGGCGGTAAGCGTCGTTTCCATAGTAATGGTATTGTATCACAAATTTTTCCAAATAGCAAGCGTTTTTACCTATTTTTACGAACATTTGTTTGTTTTTGTAAAAAATATAAAATTTTTCACGCAAAACGCTTGACAAACGTCAATACTTCGTGTTACGATGTATAGCGTAAAAGGAGGTATGTTATGGATATCCAGTTAAAGCGCGGGCTTTTGGACGTTTGCGTGTTGGCGGCTATAAAGAACGAAGATTCGTACGGGTATAAGATTATCAAAGATATGAAACCGTATATCGAGCTTTCCGAATCGACTTTATATACCATATTGAAGCGGCTTGAAACGGCGAAGATGCTGACCGTCCGTACGGTGGAACACGAAGGTCGGCTTCGGAAATATTATCATATTACCAAAGCGGGACTCGGACGGATAGAAGATTTCAAGCTGGAATGGCGGGAAATTATATTGATTTATCAATTTGTAACCAAGGGAGATGCAAAAATATGAATAAACAAGAGTTTTTGGATAAGTTAAAAGCAAAATTACGGGGTTTACCCAAACAAGACGTAAACGAACGGCTGAATTTTTACAGCGAAATGATTGACGATCGGATTGAAGAAGGCGTGTTAGAAGAAGCAGTTTTACAAATCGGGTCGGTGGACGCCGTCGCCGCGCAAATCATCAACGATATTCCACTTGGAACTATCGTTAAAGAAAAACTCTCGGGAATGAAAAAATTAACCGCACGCGAAATCGTGCTTTTGATCGTCGGATTTCCTATTTGGTTTCCCCTTTTGATTTCGGCGTTTGCCGTCGCTCTTCCCCTTTATATTTCATTATGGGCGATCGTTATTTCCCTGTGGGCGGTTTTCGTTTCGCTCATCGCTTGCGGGGTCGCGGGATTAATAGCGGGAATTATCTTCACTTTAACGAGTAACGCGCTCACGGGAATTGCGCTTATCGCGGCGGCGTGCGTTTGCGCGGGCTTGGGGATTTTGTTCTTCTTCCCTTGTCAAGCGGCAACGAACGGGTCGGTTTGGCTTGCAAAGAAGTTTTTGACTTGGTTAAAAAATCGTTTCTTGCATAAGGAGAATAACAATGAATAAAAAATCAACAATTTGGCTTATCATCGGGCTTTCCCTTATCCTTTTGGGTTTTATTATCTTCGTAGTCGCAATGACGGCGAACGGTTGGAATTTCGGGAATTTGACGACTTCCGAATTTGAAACCAACACACACGAAATCACGGAAGATTTCAGCGACATCGAGTTTGACGTGGACACGGCAGATATCGTATTGGGTCCGTCCGAAAACGGGGAATGTAAAATCGTTTGTTATGAAAATGTGAAAATGAAACATTCGGTTACCGTTCAAGACGGCAAGCTTACCGTGGAGAGCGTTGACGAAAGAGAATGGTACGAGCATATCGGTATCAATTTCACCAAGGATAAAATTACGGTATATTTACCTAAAACGGCATACGGTTCGCTGGAAATAGAAGGCGATACGAGCGACGTGGAAATAGCGCAGAATTTCCATTTTGAAAGTATGGAAATTTGCCTTTCTACGGGTAACGTGAAAAATTTTGCTTCCGTGACGAACGCGCTTGAAATTACGACTTCTACGGGGGATATTCAAGTGAATAACGCTTCTGCAAGCAAGCTTACCCTGTCCGTTTCCACGGGAGCGGTGAGCGTTTCCAACACAGCGATCTTCGGCGATATTTCCGTCAACGTATCCACGGGAAGAGCAGAGCTTGACACCGTTTCGTGTACCAAGCTTACGTCAAGCGGCGATACGGGCGATATCGTTTTGAAAAACGTCATTGCCTTGCAAAGCTTTTCTATTGAAAGAACCACGGGAACGGTCACCTTTGACAAAAGCGATGCCGTCGATATTTTCGTCAAAACGAGCACCGGACGCGTAACAGGAACGTTATTATCTGAAAAAGTATTCGTTGCAAACGCGAGTACGGGGTACGTCGACGTACCCAAAGACGGTATAGGCGGAAGATGTGAAATCATTACGACTACGGGCGATATAAGAATAAGCATCGCTTAATCAGACTAAAAATCCCGCGTAATAACGCGGGATTTTTATTTTTGCTTAAATTCCATAGAAAAAAGTTGCGTTCCGATAGGGAAAGACAAGTTGAGTTTGCCTTTTTTAATCGGGATTTTTCGTTTCCATTCCCCGTTTTTGCCCATTGAAAGACAAATCGTGTGTTCACGGTCGTCGTAAACGTAAGTCCCCTTTTCTTCGCCTGTTTGTCCGTCCTTCGTCTTATAGCGCAAAACGAAGGTTTCGCCCTTTTCAAGCTCCAAGCGGATAAACGCGAAATTCTCCAAATAATCCTTTTCGCCAAGTGTTACGCTTTCACATTCGTATTCCCCTAAATAGGGTTTGGTTATATCTTTGATCGTACCCGTTTGAAAGCTTGGAAAAAGAAATGCAAGCGTAGCCACACAAGAAAATAAAGACGTTTTTATTAATTGCTTTTTCATAAAAACAGTATTTACGATCCTTGTTTTTTTATACGGCGTTTGCGGGCTATCCGCGCGGCTTTATTTTTTGTTTACGCTCGAAAGAAATTTTTTCACTGTTTAAGATCACGCCTGCGATAAAACCGATCATCAAAATATACAACCAAAGCAAAAATACAATAATCACGCTTAACGCCCCGTACAGCTTATTCATATTGCTGATTTGCAAATATACGGTAAAACCAAGCACTGCCACCGACCACGCCGCCACGGTGATGACCGTACCCGGTAAAAAGCGTTTGAAGCTCGTTTTATACGGGCAAATATACGCGTTTAGAAGCCAAACAAGTCCAAACGCCAACGCCAAAAGCAGCGTATAATCGGCAAATCGTTCCCAAAAGGAGGTAAAATATTTAGAAAACAGCCACGCGCCGATTGCAAACAAAACAAAAAACAGTACGACCGCCAAAAGCACGACGAAGGTCAATACGAGCGCGCCCACTCTTAAACGCCAGCCCGATTTTTCGCGCGGGTATTCGTAAATCAGTTCCCCGCTTTTCCGCATTTGATAAAAAAGGTTGGTCGCCGAGTACAAAGAAGTTACGATCAACAGCACGGACGCCCCCGCCGTAGCGTTTTTCGCTTCTCTTTGTACGTAAAGAAGTACGTTTTTTACCGATCCAAACACGGGAAGTTCTAAAATTTTTTCGGTGTTTATGGGCAATTTCCCGATCAAGAGCGTAAGCCAAAAGGTAAGCGGAACGATGGACATAATTAAAAAGAATACGAGCGTCCCTGCAAGCGTCGTATATTTTTTTAAGGATAATAAATCGTATTTTTCTTTTAGAAAGCGATAAAATTTCCGCAAACGTTCCATTCTTTAAGTATGCGCTTTTTCCGCACTTTCAAACGTAAAAGCGACGAGAATTTCCCGTCGCTTTTTTATCTTTTTTATCCGTTATAATAACCACAGCCACAGCCACAACTTCTTCTACCGCGTCCACCGTACGTATTCGCGTAATAGTTATCGCCGCTTGACGCAAGCGTCGTCGCATACGCCGTGCCTTGGCAACGCGTCGTGCAGAAAAATCCGTTACCGTTGTCGGTGTTCGCCGTATTCGCGGTCATCGCGTTATTATAGCCACAGCCGCCACCGCATCTATTCCAAGTGTTATTGCAACCGTTACCACAGCCGTTCCACGTGCTATTGCAGCCGCAACCGTTTGTCACACGGATATTGCCGCAGCCGTCGTAGCAAACGCTTTGACGGTTACCAAAAAACAAAGTCCAAAGACAAGGATTGTAAGAAGCGTTACAGCCACAACCGCAACCACAACGATTGGTCGTATAAGTCGAATTACAAGTATTGCACATAGTATTTCAAAACCTCTTCCGTATTTGAGAAAAATCTCATATTACACTATATGCAAAATATCCGCCGTGCGGTTACTCGCACGGCGGATAATGCTTAAAAAATTATTCCCATTCAATCGTTCCCGAAGGCTTCGGCGTAAGATCGTAAAGTACGCGGTTTACGTTTTCCACTTCATTGGTAATACGCGCCGTAATCTTCTTCAAAATTTCGTAAGGGATTTCTTCAATCGTCGCCGACATAGCGTCTACCGTATTGACGGCGCGAATGATTACGGGATACGCGTAGGTACGCTTACCGTCCTTTACGCCTACCGATCTGAAATCGGGCACGGCGGTGAAATATTGCCATACTTTGCCTTCCAAGCCCGCAATTTCAAATTCTTCACGCAAAATTGCGTCCGATTCGCGTACGGCTTCTAATCTGTCGCGCGTAATCGCGCCCAAGCAACGAACGCCAAGTCCAGGGCCGGGGAAAGGCTGACGGTATACCATATTATCGGGCAAGCCGAGCGCGCTACCGACTACGCGAACTTCGTCCTTATAAAGGAATTTCAACGGTTCAACAAGCTCGAATTGCATATCTTCGGGCAAACCGCC
>JAZLDG010000073.1:0-1634 GCA_045614565.1 Candidatus Scatosoma sp.
TGGAACTAACCGACGAACAGCGCAAGTTATTAGTTGCCGTTTCGTCTAACTTGGCGCACCTGAAAAACGCGCTTAACCCGACGGGCAAACAGTAAGGCGTAACCCGTCCTATTTCCGAAAATATTACATTACGGAAATAGAAAATAACTACAATAATACTATAAGAAAACTAACGTTTACTATATGGCAAACGACAACAAAGCGGCGGTTATTGCTGCAATATGGCAAAACCCCGAAAGACTGTTCAACCACCCGTTCCGCCAAACCTCAGGGGCTTGGGAAATAATGGGCGGTAACGGACACCAAAAGGGCGAAATACGCCTAACGATGACAAAGACGGGTACGAACATATACGTACACGGAAATACAGGCTCAGGAATAGCGGGGCAACATATAGACGTATTCACATACGCCGAACGTTACGCGTTGAACACAGGGGGATTTAAGGAAACGTTACACAGGTTAGCCGAACTGTATAATATCAAGATTGAGTACAGCGAGGAAACCGCCCGTAAGATGAGCCGCGAAATGATAGCCCGCGAGGTTTGCCCGTGCCTGATTGAAAGCCTACGTAAGAACCCGACAGGCGCGGCGGGTAAGTACATAACCGAAACGCGAGGGCTGAGCATTGACGCCCATTTCGGCGAACTGACAGCCGACAGCCTCAACAGGGCAAAGGAACATTTACGCAACAGGGGTATATCTTACACCGTTGAGGATTTCAAGGCGTTGGGACTTACTGAGGATTACGCCCGCTATGGCTATAACGTCGTAATGCCTAATTACCACAACGGACAGGTAAACGGGTTTATATTCAGGAACACTAACCCGAACGTTGCTAAAAAGGACAGGTTACGCGCAAGCGGTGGAATGACGCGCGTATATTGCGACAGGCTGACTATTGGCGCACCTGTGTACGTTGTTGAGGGCGAAATGGACGCCATAAACCTAATACAAGCGGGATTTACTAACGTTATTGCTATGGGCGGCGCAAGCAACGCGGAAACGTTGGGGCGTTTGCTCAGGGCTAACGGCATTAACCGCGTTACGTACGTTCCTGACGTTGAGTATAACGAGGACGGAACCCGCGATTTAACAAAGATTACCGCCGCGTTAAACGCGTTTCATACTATACAGGTGGACGGGGAACGCGTTATTACCCATTTACACGTATCGGAGTTTGAAACCCCCGACGGTGTTAGCCTCAACGGGTATAAGGCTGACGTAAACAGTTACGCCATAGAAAACGGAAACGACGCGTTAGCCGTTGCGGTGGAAATGAACGAAACGTATTGGTACGATTACGAACTACGACAGTTGAGGGAATGGGCGGAAACCGCGACAGGTTGGAACGTCGGCGAACTGTTCCGCGACAGGTTCAGCGCGATATACAAACGTTGCGACGCGTTCGAACGTGAGGCAATCAAACGCGCCATTAAGGGCGTAAGCCTGTACGAACAGCACGACGTAACCCCGTCGGCGTTGGATAGTATAGACAAATGGGGCGAACAAAGGGACTATAACAACCGTATAGCCGCCGCATATACCGAAATGGGTAAAGCCATAGAGGACGGCGCGAACCCTGTCGTTATAGCGGATATTATAACCCGTTTGAATGAGGCACAGGCAACCAA
>JAZLDG010000074.1:0-106315 GCA_045614565.1 Candidatus Scatosoma sp.
TGAAATGTAAACGTTCCAATGCGGGAATTTCTCATTAAGCGCGTTAATCCACTCGGAAATACCAGCTTCACCCGTATTAATTTCTTGACCGCCGCCAACAAGACAAATAATCGTTGCCCAATCTTCACGTTGGTCAAGCGACCAAATCAAAAACGCCGCCTCAGACATAGGAAAATTAGGAACTTTTAATTTATTGCCGTACGTTCCGCCTCTTTTAAGATAATCAGCAAGTCTTTTATGCGTCCAAGAGCGTTGCGCCTCGTCAAAAATAGCAACGTGTTCCACTTCGCCGTAGCCAGACTCTGCAAGTTTTACTGCCTTTTCATGGTCAATCTCTAAAACACCGTTTTCAACGGGATTCTTGATTTTCGCAAGCATATTATCACGATAACGGTGGATAATTTGGATAAACTTGCCTACTTCTCTACGTGAATCGGAGAGTTTTTTGCTTTCGCTTCTCTCACGACATTTTTGATAATTGTCTTTTGCAAGCGCTTCCGTCAAAACTGCAACCAACGGGCCGTTACCCGAAAGATACACTGCGCCCTCGTCATCAATAGGCTTGTCTTGTCCTTGATATGTTTGTCTAACGGCTACATCAAGCCCGACAAGCGTTTTACCAGCGCCGGGAACACCCGTTACAAAGCAAATACTTTTTTCTCTATTTGCTTTGCTCTTTTGTATCACGTCAAGAATATATGCTATCGTTGCATCCGTAGAAACCTTGTCTGCCTCGTGTCTTGTAATATCTTCTACCGAATGGCTTTCATAAAGCGTTTTCGCCGCCTCAATAATTGTAGGCGTTGGCGCATACGGACTAATTATCCAATCTGGATTTACTTCAGGTTCGTTTGGATATTTCTCTAAAATTTTTGATATTAAATTTGAAATCCCGCTTTCGCCCGCTACAAGAGGATTGACTACTCTATCGTCGTAAACAGACATTTTAATATCGGTCGAAGAATTACGATAATTCGTGGCAACCAAAATCGGAACAATAAGATTGTTCTCGCTGAATTTATGAAAATTTTTAAGGTCTAACGCATAGTCTAAAACTTGGTCAATATCTCCTTCAAGAATTTTTGACTCTCCCACCTTAAATTCCACGCAAAAGATAATTCCACGATATAGAAGAACAACGTCAATTCTCTTGCCGAGACGTGGAATATCATATTCGAATATAATTTGTCCATTTTTATCTGAATAATTTGCTAAAACGCCCTTTATGATAGATATTTCTGCTTTCCACGCTTCTCTCGTAGTCGTAAGCGCATCGCCGTGATAATTATCACACAACGCACCAAATATTGAATTTTCATCAACAACCATAAATTGTTTAAAGCTGCTATTATATAAACAACGACTCATAAATTTATCCTTTGATTTATAACCTTTCCCTTTCAAAAGTGTTTATCCACTCATCTACTATTCCATAAAACTCATCATTTTCATAAGCTTTTGGCACATATAAATAAGGGACTTCACCGTACTTATATTTCATTACCGCATAAGCATACGCAAATGCATCCATTTCCATGTCTTGCTTAAAATATTCTTTGTTTTCAAACCCATTTTTATCTACAGCGCCAATATAATGAGCCTCTTCATTAGCCCACTTTTCAGCAAGTGTTTGATTATTACATTTAGAAGGGTTTTCTTTATAATCCTTAATCTCTAAATGTTGATAAATATGTCTTATTTCATGCAATAAAAAATATTCAATATGCAAAGGTTCTTCTCTTTGAAAAGAAAAATCTACCGCTGCAATATTTACCGTAACAATGTTAGTTTTTCTATCGCAACATGCAAATATTGCAACTCTTTCATCGAAACCAAATTGCCACCTTATTGTTTGATTTGTTCGATAAAACTTAATGTTTGAATTTATAATATTGCTTATTATTGGCGAATAGCACTTTTGTAAATTTTCAAATATAACTTTATCCAATATTGCATTACTCCTTGCTAAAATCAAATTGATTTTAGCACAGTAAATATGACAACTTCCGTCATGTTTACAAAAATATTTATAAAAATTTTTATTTTATTCTTCTAAAACACCTATTCGTGCGGGAATTATTTCTTTCAAACGCGCTTTCAATCCTTCAGACAAATATGATTCGCCCGTCATTGCAACTAAGTTATCTTTTTCCTTGATAACCTTGGCAAGTAATTTTTCCGCAGTAACACTTTCTATGCCGATTTCTTCTGCGAACGTTAGGAAGTCTTTTCTCCTAATTTTGCGTTTCTTCTTGCACATGGTTAAGGCGAATTCTTCTTCGTCTTCGGGCATAATCGCGTTGACGGGCAGTAAATCGTACGCCGCGGAGAGCACGTATTCGCCACTCCCTTCTGCCTTTTCTATCATGGAAAAGTTCTTCAAGTGCATATCCGAATTGCCGATAACAAACGAGAAAACTAACCGCAAATACAGTTCCGTTAAATCAAATTTCGCCATGGACGAATATTTCTTGATAACCTTAGCACACCGTTCATACGAACCTTTATACTTATCTTCCGTCAAACGCTCTTCAAGTTGACAAAAATCTTCCATCGCAAGCATTTGCATTTTGCCGTCCACCTGCGCCCTATCAATTCTCTTGGTGATATACGCAAATTCACCCCTACAATTCATCTTAATCAACGCAAACGGCACGGTTTTAATCCCAACCTGTCTTGCCATTTGCATAACCAAGTATTCGGCTTCAGGCAACGTTTCGTATTCTTCCGTTTGGGGTTTCAAAATATACCCCGTAGGATAGTTGACAAGCGTAAGTCTTGGAGACGTGCCTTCCGTTAAATGCAAGGACAATTTCTTTTGCACGCCGGGAACGGTAAACCCCTTGTTCGTACTTTCTTCGGCAAGCCGTTTTAACGTTTCTTCCGAGATATCGAGCAAGGGCAACTTATTACCGCCGAAAAACGCTTTCACGCATTTTTTATGCCAACCGTTTTCCACTTCTTCTATGGATGCCTTTGGCGTAAATTCTTTATCGCAACATAAACATTTCATAGTTTTTCACCCCTTACGCTCACGTTCCCTACCGCATCCTTGCAAGCAACCAAAAGCACACCGAACCTATCGCTCGGTGAAATTTTCCAATTATGCGTTACAATATCGAGTAGCCACCCCTCGGGAATCAGCCCGTCGAAGAACGGAAACAACGTTTTCGCCCGATATTTGTTTGCCGTAAGCGGTAACGTTAAACTGACGGCAGTTGCGTTTTCGCTTTGCAAATACTCTTCATCGTAGGCAAAAGAATATCCGTAGTCCGTCTCCGCCAACACGCCCGCAAAGACTTTCCGCACGTAAATATAGGCAGTTCTATACGTATCACTCATCGCTATTCAATCTCCCCACCGATACTTGCGCGCCGAACACCGCCAATGCTTGATTGACTTTATCAAGGCGCAACGTTTTCTTGCCTTGTTCAAGTTCTCGAACAAAGCGAAGACCTAAGCCCGCACGCATAGCAAACTCTTCTTGAGTTAACCCCAACGCTTTTCTATTTTGTTTTATAAACTCACTTATAACTTTCATAGCACCGCCACAAAAAACTTATAATATTTGATACTACTATTTTATACCCTTTCGGGGCTTTTGTCAAGCGTTTTGCGCTAATTATACCCAATAGGGTTTATTTTTATGAAATTTTGCTATTGATACACCCGTTAGGGTATAAATTAAAAAAGGAAAAGGCACACGATTTTACTCGTATGCCTTAACTTTTATGCCATAATTCGAACCATTAGGTCTTGCCATTGATTCTCTCGAAGCAACGTGTGCCTTGTCTTTCTAAACTCTTTTGCCGTCTTATAACCGATAATAAATGTCTTTATTTCCCTATAATTCCTATCCTCGTCCCCCTCTTGCCTTGGAAACAAATTGAGATACCAAGTGAAATCCAGCGTTGTGTTCGGCACGATTTTCTTGACGATTGCCTCTACCAAATTTGACTGCTTTATCGGCGTTGAAAAGTCTAATTTTTCCATTATCATATCTTTGAAATCTACTTTGTCGATAAGCGGATTCGCCATTTTATCTTCTTCTAAAAGAAGTGTTTTTGCCTCTTCCACTTCCTTTTCCGCCATAAGCATTTCGCCGTTGATTTTGTTTTTCATCGAAGAAAATTCCTGTTTCGTAATTTCCCCGTTGACGCGCATTTCCGTCAGATTTTCTATCTTCATTTGAATCTTTCTAAGTTTTGCTTCCGCATCCCTAAGCCGTCTCAAATCTTTCGCATCTCGCGTATAACATTCTTCAAACTTTTGATACGCCTTGTCTACCAACTCGTTATTATGCAAATTCAACTCGTCAAGTATTTTTTGAAACATCAAATCGAGTTTCCAATCGGCAATCGCGCCCATATCGCAATATTTTTCGGCATCAAGCCCGACTTCGATTCTCACTTTCTTACTACCGTTATTCAATACGTTATAACATTTATAACCGTACGTTAAGCCGTGCTTCGTTGGATGCCAAACATCCTTTCGCATATGATATCCGCAACGGCAACG
Source organism: Candidatus Scatosoma sp. (assembly GCA_045614565.1). Taxonomy (GTDB): domain Bacteria; phylum Bacillota; class Clostridia; order Christensenellales; family Borkfalkiaceae; genus Scatosoma. Next base: position 4,519 of record JAZLDG010000074.1, read on the forward strand.
CAAGCGCTTTGCCCAAATATCTTCCGACGTTCTCAGTCCCGACTTTTCAAATTTACCCTCTTGCGTTTTTCTAAGCCTTATCTTACTCTCTCGTATCTCCTTGCACTTATCCCAAACTTCTTCGGGAATAATCGGCGTAAAATTGCCTTTTACGTAAAGATAGGTATCTTCGTCGCGGTTGATTACCGTCTTTTGCTCCAAATGGTTGTTCTTATACGACTTATAATAACCTTGATAACCCTTATACGTCGCGTTGTGCAAAATTCGGCAAACCTTTGTCGCTTCCCAGCGTACCTGCCCCGACGAATCTTTTCTTTTAAGGCGAATAAGTTCATTGACGATTCTATTAAACCCCAAACCCTTTAGATACAAATCGTAGATAATTCGCACCGTTTCCGCTTGTTCTTCGTTGATTACGTACGTACCGCCCACTCTATCATAACCGAGAATATTCCCGTTGCCGTATAACACGCCGTTATCCCTGCTAATCTTTTGCCCTGCGCGAACGCGCTCGGACGTTTTTCGGCTTTCTTCCTGCGCAAGCGTTGCCATAATCGTAAGACGTAGTTCCCCGTCGTTATCCATCGTCCAAATGTTATCTTCGACAAAATAAACTTCGATACCCATTTCTTTGAGTTGTCTTGTAATGACGAGCGTATCCACCGTATTTCTTGCAAAACGGCAAACTTCACGGGTTACGATTAAATCGAACTTTTTATGCTTGGCATCTTCCAACATTTCCATAAACGCAGGGCGTTTTTTGGCTTGCGTACCCGTAATTCCCCTATCTATGTACTGCTTTAACACCGTCCAGTTGGGATGATACCTGGCTTGGTCTTCATACCATTGCATTTGGTTTTCGAGCGCCGAAAGTTGCGCTTCGTGTTCCGTCGAAACTCGACCGTAAAATACCACGCTACGTTGCCTGTTCCTATCGTATCTTGAAACGTTGGTCGGCATCACCACCCTGTTTTCCGATAAATCGGATAATCTCACCTTGCTCATACTGTCACATCCTTTTGTTTATACTTTTTTTCAATATATTTTCTTTTTTCTTTCAACACGTTTTCATACGTTGGCTTGTTGATTTTTCCCGATTTGTACAGACTTTCAAGTAGCAAGAAAGCCACGTACTCTTCATCCATTATTTCGTTTGCTTGTTTTCGTTCCTTTTTCACTCCTATAATTATTTATTTTTGCTATGGGGTACAATGTTCTCTCCCCCTTATAGATACAATATTCTCTTTCCATAAATAGCATTTAATCCTCCACTTTTTATTTCCGCTAAAATTATGCTACTTTTGTCCATTTCACAAAATATTACGGATTGATTTTTTTGTATCACTTCTCATAGTTTTCCCCTCTATTTATTCAATAGTGTACTCGCGTTCCCTGAGTTTGAGCGATTGTTCTAATTTGTTTACTTGCGGGTTATTTTTGCGACGTAATCGCGCCGATAATAAGCCCTATCACGTTCATGATAACGTTTCCTACTATCAATATGCCCGCAAGTAAAACTCTGCCTGCTACTTTCAATAATTTCATAATTTTAACCTCCTTAGCAATACACAATTTCGTTTAATATCTCTTCCTCAATTACTTGTTTCATCGCGTTGATTCTCTTCACGTCCTCCAAGTAATTCCCCGTACGGCAATACTCTTCGCTTTTAGAAAGCTTGTCCCACAAAACGTCGTAGAGCGCTTCCGCGGCTTTATCTACGCCGTGCAAATATTCGGGCAAATGCCCTGCTAGGCTCAACAATTTACCGAAATTATGTTCTTCGATATATCGTTTTGCAAGCGTTCCGTACTTGCCGTACACGTGCCTTTTCTCTTTTACGTTAGCATTATAAATTTTAATTTCTTCCACAGTCAAACCCTCTTCGCGGTTTGTTTTCTCTAACACTTCACTAACTTTCATCACTGCACCTCCGTTTTTATACTGTTCGTATATATACGATACATTGTAGATACATTATACTCATTTGTTTTTTCTAAGTCAAGCTAAAATTATTTGTTTTTTGAAAAAAAGTATTCAATTTTTAAGACGTTTTCGGTGGTTTAAAGCGCCAACATAATTAAAAGCACCGTTTGCACGACGGCAAGCACGGGCGAAAGCCAAAACATAAACTTTCTAAAACCGCTTTCAAAACGGATACCATCTTCTACCTTTTCGATTTCCTTTTTCGCCTTTTCAGTCGAACTTATAAGCTTGCTTGCGCTTTCGTTTATTTTAGATACCGCCATATCCGTTGCGTCTTTCACTCTGTCGTTTAATAGTTTAGTAGCCGAATCAATCGCCTTTCCCATAGCTGTGCTTACAAGGCACTCGATTTCCGTTACTGTTTCCGTTATCTGATTCAGCGAGAACTCTATCTCCTTCGCTAGTTTGCAATTGCTCCCTTTCACGTCGTCTATCAGCTTCTCTACGCTTTCTTTCAGCTTCCTCTCTAGCCTTTCGTTGTATAATTCTACGTTCTTCACTTGCAGCGTCAGTTCCTCGACTCGCACATTCAGCCTCAAAACTAAGTCGTTGCATTGCTCGTTCGATATCGCTAAGGACTGCAATAACATTGCCTCTCGCGCTTCCGCCGTTAATCGTTTTACTTCTTCGCACAGTTCTAGTGCCGACGGGTTGCGCGACAAATCCACCGGTTCGTCCTTTATTATGGGCTGAGGACGCTCGCCCGTTATTTTGTTTATCAAGTTGTTTTATTACCTCCATTTTTGTATAGTTTGTTCCGAGTTTTTCCCCTCGGATGGGTTTTTGTTTTTCGGGATGCAGGTAAGAAAAATCCTTACCGTCTCTCGTGATTTTTACGCCGTAACACTTTTCAAGATATTCCTTGAACTTGTCCAGCGTTCTTGTGTTTTTCGTTGCTTCCGCAATTACTTCTCTTAGTTCTTCTTTCCAACTAATACCGCCTTTGAGCATTATCTTTTTCTCGACTGCCGTTCTACTGTTTTTACCACGCTTTCTAAAATCCGTTTCGCTAAACCCGTACTTCTTGCCAAGCCTATTCGCTTCATCTTTCATGTTCACGTAACCTTGCTTACTGAATTGTAGTTTCTTTCCCGTTATCGGGTCTACTGCATTTATAATGATATGGCTATGTACCGTTTGCGTGTCCGTATGCGTGGCAATCACGCACTCGTAGTTTTGAAATAATTTTGCCGTAAGTTCTTCCGCGTAGGCGTGTGCCTTTTCGGGCGAAACATTATCCTTGCGTGCGCACGATAATTTACAATGATAATATTTCCTTTCGTCAAACTTATCCCCCTTGCCGAATCGACTTGCCGTTTCTTCAAACTGCTTTGCGTAGTCCTCGCCTTCAAAAAGATTCCTTACCGACACCATCTTTGCTTTCTTTTCGTCGGTTATGTACGTGATACCGTTTTTCGGTTTTGCCTTGCTTGCGCTACATTTGAATAACGGCATCACCCACCTCCGATTGCAATGGATATTTTCGCGTATAATTTCTTTAATTCGGCAATGCAGTTTCGTATTTCTTCTTCCGCAACCAAGCCGTTATAGATACCTCTAACCGCTTGGTTGAGATTGTTCCCTTGACGTTTTAATTCGGCTAAAATCTCGTTTCCGTTTTCTATTACGGTAATCGGTTTACCGGTTATCGAACGAATTACAAACGCCGTCATGGTAAGTCCACTCTTTGCGATTGCTTTGTCTATTAAGTTTTTCTCTTGCTCGTTTGCCCTAAAATTGTAGGCAAATTGTCTTGTTCTGTTTCCTATAATCTTCCCTCCTTTTTGTTTTTAATTACGCCGAAATTTTCAAGGGCGGATTTATTTCGCCCGTTAAGAAAATTACGACCGCAGTAACCTCACGGAAAATTTGCGCGCCAAATTTTCGTGAATCTTTTTCGGGGTATTAGGGGTTGTCCCCTAACGAGGCGATTTGAAAAATCGGTATTTGGCAAGACAAATACGTTCCTCGCTATAACGTCAACACCAACCTATTTCCCCTGATATTAAGTTGTCTTTTGGACGTAGAAAAAGCCCGACAGATACACTCTGTCGAGCTTTAATTTCCACGCTTTTGAAAAACGGGTTCTATTACGCCGATTACTCGTTTTGAAAGTTTTGGAAAGCCTTTCCCTTTCTCTGAAAGGGAAAACCGCCAATTTTTGTTCTCTTTATATCTGCTTTTAAGGACAATCTCTTTCACTTTTTATTATTTTCTTGCGAATTTCTTGCCATACACAACAATACTTCCATTTTCATTTTCTTCAACGAAACCTATAGGAGAACCGCCTTTAAGCATAAAATCCTTAAAGTGATGAGAATTAACTATCGGTGCATAAATTCGCCAATCGGACGGACGATTCTTTTCATAATGTCGTACCACAAAAATAAGTACGTTTTCGCTCGTTAGCCACTTTGAAACTTGTCTGTCTCGCTCGGCTTTTTCTTCTGCTATTCTATCGTAAATAACTTCCCTTTCTTGGTCGTCCGCTATACGAAGTTCCATATACAAACGGTCAATTCTCGTTCTATATTCTTCGCAAATCTCAATAATTTTATCTCTGTGCCGATAATCAGTAGCATTATCCGAAGTCGTTTTATCACCCACTACCCAAGAGATAGGCATATAGTTTATTCTTTTTCTTTTGCCCTTTTGAAAATTAAATTTTTTCACCGCTTGATAGATATAATCCATCGCCGTATCGTAAAAAGCGTACTCGTTTTCCTTCCCCTTTTCGTCTATCTCCTTAAAGAAAATCGGCGCAGGGCGGTTATATTTTTTACGCAACGCGGAAAGTTCTTTGCCAACGTTCACGTTGTCGTAAGCGCGCTTTGCTTTATCTATTTCTAATCCCGACAAAACGGCGAGTTTACAAACGTCGTTATAAATCTCTAAAATTTTCTCTTTCGGCGCACCGCCGTGCATTTCGTTCCAAATAATACTGTTTAACTTTTGCGAAAGGTTTACGATTTCACCTATCTTGTTTTCGCTTGTATCATGGTCGAGCTCGGAAAGCGTTTGACCGCTTTTGCCCATAGATGAAATACCGCAAACGGGTACTTTGAACTGCTCTTTGTATCTCTCGGCGTTCTCCACCAACAATTTATCGTCGGTGATGAGCATAGAATCCGAATCGTAATCACAACCGTTTAGGCGCTGTTGAATATTCTCCCCGATAGCGTTTACGCAAACGATATTTTTACCCAAATCAAAATAGTTCCAAATATCGCCGTCGAGATTGTTTTCCACGCAGTAAAGATTGCCCATCGTAATATGCGGTGAGCGCGCGCAAAGAAGTTTTGCTCCGTTTTCAAACCGCGCACAGCGGATTTGCCCTTTCTTTAATTCGCTTGCGACCTTTTCCCCTGCTATGTATTTCAAGAGCTCCGGACCATTACCGAATAGCGTTGCGTTCGTACCGTTCAAAAGGATATGCCCACGGCGCAAATTGGTTTTGAGACCGCTTACAACGTCGTCTCTAAAATTTGCATACAAAGCCGTACAATCGAAAAACGAGCAGCTGAAAAGCAAGCGAAAAATGACTTCGGCGCGCTCGGCAAGCCCGTCGGGAACTTTCTTTTCTTTTTCTTCTTTCTCCCTTACGTACGCATCGGTAAAGTGATAGCGCATAAACTCTACGTCGTTTCGAACAAGCGAGATATAATCAAAACTCGGCTGTAATAGTTTTTCCACTTGCGCCTTGTCAAGCCCCAACGTGTTGAGAAGTTGATAACTGCTCTGCACCATATCGCCGTGAAAAAATCTCGTGCCTTTATCCCATTTCACCACGCCGAACGTATCGTTTACGCTCTCCGTCCATTTCCTTATATTCTTTTCGGAAAGACCGCCCGCGAATTTAAGATATTTCAAACTGTTGGGCGTCGTCACCATTACGATTTGACTTACTTCGGTTGCAAGCGTAAAGCCCCTTGTTTTCAAATCGTCGAGCGTAATGTTCTTGTCTTTTATCCATTTTTGAAGTTTGGTTCTAAACGCGCAAGACTTAAAGAACTTGTTGCGAAGAAGTAGCATATGCTTGTCCGCATAGCCGTTTTCAAACACGCTCTCGTCTAAAAGGCTCTCGCCGTCCCAAATATCGTTGGTAATTTCCGTTTGTTTTTGCTCGGCTATAAGTTTCCCGTCCTTTAATTCCACCGAAACGACTTCTTCCGTAAATATGCTTTTATAATCGGGCACAAACAAAATTCCATCAAGCGGAATATTTATCGTTCCTTTGATACTACTTAATGACAACGCCTTATACGATTCCCACGAGGCAAGGTCGGTTTGCGCTTTCAATCCGCAACCACTCCACTTATCCATTGCTTTATATAAACGCTCGTCGATAAAAAGGCACTTGCCCTCGCGCGAACTGCCTGCACTGCGCTTGTATCTTACGTAGTGCACGCCGTCCAAATAAAAACCGTTTTGATAAAAATGCGCGCGCAAGTCCTTGATTTTTACAGGCTTACCATTTTCGGGTTTGTACGTGTAATTGAACTTCAAGTTGATTACGGCAAGGGTGTACTCGTTTTCCTTTTTATCTTGGAAAGAGAACTTCTTACGGCAAATGCGCGCATACGCCTTTTCAAGCTCTACCAAATCAAGCGAGTTGTCCAAATAAATTTTGAACAACTTAAAATAGGCGTCGCTTTTGCTTTCGGGTATTTTATACCCGACGCTAACGCCGTTTTCTTGTTCTTGTCGATAAATATCCGCCGCTTCAATGGAAATAATTCTGTATGCTTTTCTCATAATCACCTAGTCCTTCTATTGTCCGTCCTTATTATATCCCAGTAAATATGACAATTTCCGTCATATATTATATAAAATTTCAAAGAAAATAGCAAAGGTCAAACGTCCAAGTTTTGGGACATCTGACCTCTTTTGTAAAAATATTTATTTCGGCTTATCCATAGCCTTGTCATAAATTGGGATTGGATTATAAGACCTCTTGCCCTTTCGCAATAAAATAAACTTCTTGCATTACCGCAATGGTTGCAAGTACACATGCTGTCGCAACGCTATAAGTGGTTTCAACAAAAGCCAGTGACAGCGACAAAAGAAACAAAGCAAATCCCGTTATTTTATTTAACACGCTATGTATGGATATTAGTTTTTTCTTGCGAATAAAAACTAACGCAATATTAAACATCTTAATCAAAGCAACAATAATAATCCACACCCATAACCATACGGGTATCTGCATTAGGGGTAATATCTTTATTGAGCATACTGACATAAAAACAAAGTCAGCGACGGTATCTAATTTTGAACCGAAACTACTGACGGCACTTAATTTTCTTGCAATCGTTCCATCAATCATATCGCTAAATCCGCAAAACAAATATATGACACAGAAAGGACACGACGGGAAGGGAAAGAACAACAGCGCAATACTACCTATGATGCGTAAGCTAGTAATTATATTAGCTAGATATCTTTTCATATTCCGCTCCGTCAAATTCTTATTTATCTATCAAATCCTACTTTGATTTTTAACAGTTATTTGCTTAGTCTAAATCTTCTGCGGGTCTAGGCGCATTTTTTTGCACCATAAATGGAATTTCTCTTTCGCGGCACGCTTAACGCCCTCGCCAAGTCTCGAGGGAATACAAACGTAATCGGAAATTAACGCACTCACTTTTTTCATCGTTTCCGTATATTGAAACTCAAATCGAAAAGAACCCGTGTCATACCGCTTAAACAACTTGAAAAATTGCGATTTTCCATAAGGTTTTTTGCCTGCGGCTAACGTTCTTTTATAATATCTACGCCACATTACGAAAACCGTAAGCCCTCTCTTCTTTTTATCCTTTTCGAGCGCAATAAAATCGGGCTCTTCGTAGCCACTTCTATGCACGCGCTTGGGATAAAGTTTTTCAAGCAATTGAATATCCGACAATAATTCAAAGGCAGGCTCGTCAATACCGCATTCTTTCGCTCTTTTTATCGTTTTCAAAACGGTTGTACGCGAACATTCGCAAAGCTTAGCGATTTGCGTCGTCGTGTTTCCCCTATAATGATACTGTAAAATAGCTCTATAATTGGTCATTTTCGCCTTTTTCAATCCTTTTTTGCTTGAAATCTTATTTATGTATATTATACCATACAAAAAATTAAAAGTAAAGTGTTCAACTTAAGTGGAATAAAAGTTTTTTTGACGATTTTTTGGCTTATTTTTTGCCTAAAAAACGTAAAAATTGAGCCTGCATCTTCTCGATGCAGGCTCATAAACACAATATATGGTGTTTTTATTGAATTTTAATCCAAGATTTAGGACCTAGGATTGCGGATGTTCGCTTGTGCTGCTGCCAATCTTGCGATAGGAACACGGTACGGTGAGCAAGAAACGTAGGAAAGACCGATCTTGTGGCAGAATTCGATGGACGAAGGATCGCCGCCGTGTTCGCCACAGATACCCGTGTGCATTTCGGGACGAGCTTTCAAACCGTCTACAACCGCCATTTCCATAAGCTTACCTACGCCCGTCGTATCCAATCTTGCGAACGGATCGGATTCGTAAATCTTATTCGCGTAGTACGCAGGCAAGAACTTACCCGCGTCGTCACGCGAGAAGCCAAACGTCATTTGCGTAAGGTCGTTCGTACCGAAACAGAAGAATTCCGCTTCTTTCGCAATTTCTTCCGCCGTCAAGCACGCACGGGGAATTTCGATCATCGTACCAACTTCGTATTTAAGCGCAACGCCCAAAGCCTTGATAACTTCGGCCGCCGTCTTAACAACGATGTCTTTCACGAACTTCAATTCCTTCGTTTCACCCGTAAGCGGGATCATAATTTCGGGAACGAGCGTCCAGTCGGGGTGCTTCTTCACAACGTTCAAAGCAGCCTTGATAACCGCTTTCGTTTGCATAACCGCAATTTCAGGATAGGTTACGGACAAACGGCAGCCACGGTGACCCATCATCGGGTTGAATTCGTGCAAGCTTGCGATAATGTCCTTAATTTGCGCAACCGTCTTGTTTTGTGCTTTCGCAAGAGCCGCGATGTCTTCTTCGGACGTGGGAACGAACTCGTGAAGGGGCGGGTCAAGGAAACGAATGGTTACGGGGTAACCGCCGAGTGCTTCAAACAAACCTTCAAAGTCAGCTTGTTGCATAGGCTCGATTTTCGCAAGCGCCGCTTCTCTTTCTTCTACCGTATCCGAGCAAATCATTTCGCGGAACGCGCCGATTCTCGAAGGATCGAAGAACATATGCTCCGTACGGCAAAGACCGATACCTTGCGCACCGAACGCAACCGCTTGTTTCGCATCTTCGGGGCTGTCTGCGTTCGTTCTTACGCCGAGCGCTTTATATTTGTCCGCAAGCTCCATAATTCTTCCGAAATAACCAGAGTTAGGATCAGCGGGAACGGTCTTGATAAGGGTGTCGTAAATGTTACCCGTCGAACCGTCAAGGGAAAGTACGTCGCCTTCGCGGAAGATTTTACCCGCAAGCTCGAACCACTTTTCTTCTTCGTGCATTTTGATGTCGCCGCAGCCCGATACGCAGCACGTACCCATACCGCGCGCAACAACCGCCGCGTGCGACGTTTGACCGCCGCGAACGGTAAGAATACCTTGCGCATATTTCATACCTTCGATATCTTCGGGAGAAGTTTCAAGACGAACGAGAATCACGTTTTCGCCCTTCTTACCTTCTACTACCGCGTCTTCTGCCGTGAACACGATTTTACCAGCCGCCGCACCGGGGGAAGCCGCGATACCTTTGCCGACTACGTTGTTCTTGTCCGCGTCTTTCAAAGCTTTCGCGTCGAATTGCGGGTGAAGCAACATATCAAGGCTCTTCGCGTCGATTTGCATAATCGCTTCTTGTTCGGTAATCATACCTTCGTCGATAAGGTCGCAAGCGATCTTGATTGCAGCCGCCGCCGTTCTCTTACCGTTACGGGTTTGCAACATATAAAGTTTCTTGTCTTGAATGGTGAATTCCATATCCTGCATATCACGGTAGTGATTTTCAAGGATTTCGCAAACCTTCAAGAATTGCGCGTAAACTTCGGGGAATACTTCTTTCATTTGTTCGATAGGCATCGGCGTACGAACACCCGCAACGACGTCTTCGCCTTGCGCGTTCGTCAAGAATTCGCCCATAAGCCCTTTTTCACCCGTAGCAGGGTTACGCGTGAACGCAACGCCCGTACCCGACGTTTCGCCCATATTACCGAACGCCATCATTTGTACGTTTACCGCAGTACCCCAGCTGTACGGGATATCGTGGTCCATACGGTAGATGTTCGCACGGGGGTTGTCCCAAGAACGGAATACCGCTTTAACCGCTTCAAAGAGCTGTTCTTTGGGATCGGAAGGGAAGTCCTTACCGAGTTGATTTTTGTATTCGGCTTTGAATTGATTTGCAAGTTCTTTCAAGTCTTCCGCCGTAAGTTCAACGTCTTGCGTAACGCCTTTCTTTTCTTTCATTTCGTCGATAAGCTTTTCAAAGTATTTCTTACCTACTTCCATAACGACGTCGGAGAACATTTGAATGAAACGACGGTAGCAGTCCCAAGCCCAACGGGGGTTGCCCGATTTGTTTGCAAGCGTGTTGACTACTTCTTCGTTAAGACCAAGGTTGAGAATGGTATCCATCATACCAGGCATCGAAGCGCGCGCACCCGAACCAACGGAAACGAGCAAGGGGTTTTCCTTGTCGCCGAATTTCATACCGCAGATTTTTTCCATCTTTTCGATGTACTCCATAATTTCCGCTTGAATGTCGGGGTTGATTTGTCTGCCGTCTTCGTAGTACTGCGTACAAGCTTCGGTCGAAATGGTGAAGCCTTGGGGTACGGGAAGCCCGATGTTGGTCATTTCCGCAAGGTTTGCGCCTTTACCACCGAGAATTTCACGCATTTTCGCATTGCCTTCGGTGAAGAGATAGCAATATTTTTTTGCCATAGTGTTTATTTCCTCCAAGATAAATTTTTTCTTTTTTTCGTATTTTTAACCGCAAAAAACGCTCCCGACCGCGTTTTTTCAAATGCGAAAGGAAGTTTTCCGTTTTTTACCGTATTCCATTGTAATATAAATCACGAGAAATATCAAGTCTTTCGGGGTTGTTTTTATAATTTTTTTACGATTTTTATAAAAATAATGCAAATATCTTACTATATAGTACGCGCGCCCGTCTACGCGGGCGAGCGTCAGGTTATTAAAATTGTCCTTTCAAAACGGTAGATAAGCTATCGCCTATCGGTTCCGTCGTATAACCGTTGTATTTTAAGTTGTAAGAATTAAATTTATCTTTCTCTGATTCGGGCAACTCGACGTCACCTTGCCACCAAACATTATACCCAACGCTGTTTTTCCACGTATCGGTCGAAAACGAAGGCACGCGATTGCTCGGCGAATAATAAATTTCACTGCAATATCCGCGGAGCGATTCGCAAACCTGCTTGTAGCCCGTGACGTTCCCCGATCTATCCACGATCGGCGTAAACACCGTAACGAACACACGCACGACGCCCTTATAACTGCTCGACGTATTATCCAACTTATCAGACGTGGAATACATTGCAATTTCTTTATATCCGTCACCGTTCAAATCCTGATTTTTCAAGATAAACGCAACGTTTTTATCTTGTTGCTTTTCCAAAACGTCTCCGAATAACGCTTGAATTTCGTCTTTATACGCATTATCCATACTTCCAACGAACGGATCTTGCGTAGGATCGTTATTCCAGTATACCTGTATTGTTTCGTTTATTAAGTAATCCAACGAATCGTCTATGGTATCCGTAGTATATTTTCTGTTTAATATATCGGACAAACGCTGTACGGCGGTAACTTCCACGTCGGGCATTTCAGGGGGCGTATATACGAAGCCGTTGACTATTACGCCAAGATTGACTTGTTTCTCGTCCACCGCTCCGTCTGCATACGACCAAGCCGCCGCAACACCCGTCACGGAAAGCAGGGAAACGATTACGGAAATAGCAACCGCTAATTTAGAAAAGAGTTTCATTTCTTGCCCCCTTCCCCCTTGGGCGGAATGGGCTTGGTAGCTTGTCCCAAATTAAGCGTACTCGGATCGTAATATACGGGATATACGTATATAGGCGGTGCCCATTTGGGGGGCAACATATTCGGCGCAGCGTTCGCTTTTTGTTGCGCGTTACGCTTTTCGTTTTCTAAAATAATAGCAAGCCGTTTTGCCTTTTCCTTGTCGATTTTCTTATCCATAGCCGGCGTAGCGAACAAGGAAAACAAAATCAAAATAATACACAAATATCCCGCAGGCGATTGCAAGAAAGTAACGACACTGCCGATAAACGGCACGCGTTGCCCTTTATAAATACCTTTCATTTGTGAATAACGCACGGGGAAACGGTCGGGATTTTCGAGCGCGTCGCCCTGTAAAAGGAAATGCCGTTCTTCAGGATGCTTTTCGTTGGGCTCTTCTATCATTATAATGCGGTGCACGACAAGTACGTCATCCACTTCGTATACGACGATATCGTAAAGTTGTAAATCAAATTCGTCGGGAAGATTTTCCGTAACGATAAGATCAAACGTTTGAAGCTGGTCGTTTAACCCGTTTTCCACCAAGTATTTATTCTTTTCGTTCTTTTTCGCCATAGACCCGCTTTTTACGACGCTAACCGTCGGCACGTCCAAATCAAAATTATCGCCGAAAATATTGACGACGACGGCAAAAGCACAAATAAGACAAAGGAAAATGCAGAATACCGCCGAAATGATTTTTCCAAGTATCCCGCTTTTCTTCTGTCTTAAAGACTTCTTATATTCCGTTTTAATCGCTTCGTCTTCTGCTCCGCTTCTAATCAACTTTACCGTCGCGTTCAAAATCGTAACGAGCATTACCGTAAACAAAACGGTAAATATGGTAAATACGATTAAGCAAAGCACAAGCCCGTATATTTCGTAATCCGACAAAATAACAGCCTCTATTTTTATCACAAACGACTTTATCCCATAAACAATTATGGGATAAAGTGCCGTTTTATAAGTAAAATTCGTTTATTTAATTAGACTCGCTCTGCGCTACCACTTCCGCAACGTGGAAATGGAAAAGATACTGATTTACGATTTTAGAATATGCGTTGTGTTTATCTTGCGTATCCAAAAGAATTTCCGACAACTCGATTTGAGCCATAACGTCTTGGAGTTCTACGCGATAGGTAAAGACGACCGTGCCGTTGGGCTTTTCTTCTCTGCTTTCAATCACAACGTCGCCTTTTTTGTATTGTACACCATTTTCAATTTCTACTTTCGTAACACCTCCCAAGTTTTCGGGATCTACCTTTACGATTTTCACTGGAGTACTAGTAGTAGTAGTAGTAGTAGTAGGATTTTTAAAAGTATAAATAACTGTACTGTTATACTGAACGGTAGAAGGATCAACCGCAGCGTTCTCAGTCGTCGCCAAGCCTACATACCATTGCAAATCGACGCCGTTTTTCAAAACGTCTTGCGGTGCGTTCGCGTTTGCCGTAAAGGTAACGGTGAAATAACCGTTCGGGTCGTAAACGAGTTCGGTAATGTGTTGTTTCTCATTATCCACGTCGTCAATCGTCAACGAAACGTTCGTTCCTACCGCGCCCAAAACACCTTTTTGCGACGAACCCGTAACACCCGTAACGGTTACACCCATCGTTGCGTACGAAGTTTTTACTTCTTGGTCAGCATATACCCAAGCAGCGTATACGCCGCCGATCGTTACACACAAAGCCAAGCTTGCCAAAATGCTCATTTTTTTCATAATAATAACCTCCAAATATAATATAAATATTATAAAATAGTAGTTTCATTATACGCCCCATTATATGCTTTGTCAAGCGATTTTTGTAAATATTTTATAAAAAATCACCCAAAAATTACGCTTTTTAGGTGATTTTATCATTTTTACTATTATACTATTCTTAAACGGTGAAAAAAGCCTTCATTCCCGAAAGAATTTTCTCGTCAAGCAACCATTGTCCGTTTTTATAAACGAGCCCGAATTGACATTCCTTTGCCGCTTCAAACAAGTCGGTTCCGTCGTAGCCCACGAATTTGTCCGCGGTGTCGTCCAAAATGCGTTTTGCATTCGCCGTGAAACGCGACGTGGTAATGAAAATACCCCGACAGTGCTGTTTGCCGTCCTTGGCTTGTCTACACACGCACGCGCCTATAAATTGCTGTAACAGCGTTTCGCCCACCGTCCAAAGCTTTTCGTCGCCCTTATCGGGGTCCCAGTTCTTCGCTTGTATGTAGATCGTTTCCCGAAAGCCCAGCCGATCGGTCAGCTCGATTTCCCCGTCAATCCCGCCGTCGTGATCGCCCGCCGTAATTTTCAAGGCTTCGAGCCGTCTACCGTTTATTCTCGAATAGCGTTCTAACAAATACACGGAATAATATTCAAAATATTCCCCGCCCAAACGGCGCAAACGCGTCAAAAACGCTTCCTGCAAGCGTTCGTCCGCGGTCAACGGTCGGTTATTCTTCACCCGTGCGTTATTTGCGTTTTTCTTATTTTCCGTTTGCTTTTGCGCGGGCGTTTTGGGCTGCTCCGTTTTCTTTTCATTTTCCGTTTCTTGCGCCACGGATGTTTCTTCCGTTTTTTTCGTCGTTTTCGCCGCGGCGAGCAAGAAGCTCATATCCATCAGCGTACCCTTTGGCGAAGTCTGTTCTTCCACTTTTTCTTCCTTTTGTTCGGGCGTTTTTTCTTCCACTTTCGCTTTCTTTGCCCGTTTTTTAGGTTTATCTTGCGGAATAGGTTCGGGAGCGGTTTCGGGCGTCACAGGCGCGGTCGGCGCAATCGGCTGTAACGGCGCGGGCGGTAAGGGTTGTTTTTCTTCCGTCTTCTGCGCTTTTTTCGTCGTGCGTTTTTTTGGTTTTTCTTCCGCTTCGGGCGCGTCTTCCTTTTTCGCGCGTTTGCGGGTCGTCTTTTTAGGTTTTTCTTCCGTTTCCGTCTTATTCAACGCGTACACGCCCCCGTCCGACGTGATTTCACCGTCCTTTTTCATTACGTCGATCACCGAGCCGATACGACCCTTTACGTCGTTAGGATTTTCCGTGTCCGCGCCGTCGAACGCTTGCGCGTACGCTTTCGCCGCTTCGTCAATGAGTTCCCCCGCTTTCAAATCGGTTTTTTCTAAAATTTCGCGAACGATTTTTTTCACACCGTCCTTTTTCGCCGCGCGGGTTACGGCGGGTTTCGTTTCTTTGTTTTTCGCCATTTTCTTACTCCTGATATAATCGTATAAATTCGCCTACGTTGTCAAACCGAAGCTCCGTTTTTTCCGTCAAATAGGCTTTCAATAACCGCAAAGCCCGTTTTCTGCCGCCCAAAAGCGCGGTTTCGTCGTAGGCAAGCCCCGCGCATTTTCGCAGGACTTGATAGGTGGATACGCTGGCGCGTTCCCCTTGCGCGCAACGTTCAAAGCTCCCAAACCGTCCGTCCGAGAAATCGAACCAAAGCTTGTCGCCGATATCCCCGTCACATTCTTCTTCGTAAGCAAGATCCAAGGGATATCCGCTTTCAAAAAGCGCAACGAGCGTGAACGCGATCACGGCTTCCGCTTCGTCCCCGCCTGACAGACACAGGGATTTTAAGCACTCGATAAAGCCGATAAAGGTCGCTTCGTATGCTTCGTTTTCCACGGCAAGGTGTTTGCAAATCTCCGCCGCCGCGCAAGCGGCGTAAAAGCGCATAATATCCGAGCGGAGCTCGAAAAAGCTTTCGTGTAAATACGCGCCCGTAACCGTATACCTGCCCCCTTTCTCCGCAAGCACGTACTCGGCAAAACAAAAGGGTTGCGCCGCAAAATTCAGCTTGGCTTTGGGCTTTTTCACGCCGCGTATGCCCGCCGTTATCTTACCCAGCGTAGGCGAAAACAAGGTCAACAGTTTATCGTTATCTTTATAATCGATAGACTGTAACACGATTGCTTCCGTCTTAATTTCCATAGCATGCCCCTTTTTATTTTTTCCGCAGTAAATCGTAATAAAGCATATAATAGCTTACGCTTCCCGTCTTTTCAAACAGTTCCCAAGCCATTTTTGCCGCTTGGCTTTCTTCCCGTTTATCCCGCATATACGTTCCTCCAAAAATAGTTTGGATGAGCCAAGCGGAATTTATGCGACAAAGCCAAGCCGTTGAGCGCAATCCGTGTTAATCGCCAATATCTTCGTAGCCGTATTCTTTAATCAAATTCGCCCGATCGCGCCAGTCTTCTTTGACTTTGACGAAGGTCGTTAAGAATACTTTTGCCCCGAGAAATTTCTCCATATCTTGACGGGCGAACGACGAAACTTCCTTGATCGCCTTGCCTTGTTTGCCGATTAAGATAGCTTTATGGTTGGCTCTTTCGCATACGATATCCAAATTGATCTCGTACACGCCCCTATCGTTTCGCTCGAACGTGTTGATTACGATGGCTATGCCGTGCGGGATTTCCTTGTCGAATTTGAGCAGGATTTTTTCACGCATTATTTCCGAAATCATAAACTTTTCGCTCTTGTCGGATACGATATCTTCTTCAAAGACCTTATCCCCTTCGGGCATTTGCTCGGCAAGAAAGGCTTTTAACGCCTTGATATTTTTGCCTTTTCGCGCCGAAACGGGGAACACGTCCAAATCCACGCCCGAATCGGAGAACTTCGCCATATCCAAGGGGATATTTTCCTTGGGCATAATATCGATTTTGGTATACGCGATCGCCATCGGGATATTCAGCGATTTATATTTTTTAATCAGCGTAAATTCTTCTTCCGATATGCCGTCGTGACCGTCTACGACGTAGAGAATATAATCCACCGACTTTGCGCTCGTTTCCGTCGTACGCATCATCATATCCGTAAGCGCGTTTTTCGCTTTATAAATTCCAGGGGTGTCCACGAACACGATTTGATAATCGTCTTCCGTAAGCACTCCCAAAATCCGATCGCGCGTAGTTTGGGGCTTGGGCGAAACGATAGAAACTTTCTCCCCAACCATAACGTTTATCAGCGTGCTTTTGCCTGCGTTAGCCCGACCGATTACGGCAACGTATCCACTTCTCATTGATTAATTCTCCTTATTTTCTCGTAATTCCAAGCAAGGTCAAGATTTGTTCTTCCCTTGCGCGCATTTCCGTTTTGTCTTCGTCCGTTAAATGGTCGTAACCCAAGCAGTGCATAATCCCGTGTACGAGCAAATAATGCAATTCCCGTTCGTACGAATGTCCGTATTCTTGCGCTTGCTCCTTTGCGCGTTCTTCGCAAATCGCGATTGACCCGATGAGCAAATTCCCTTCTTCGTCGATATCAAAGGGATAGTTTTTCCCTTCTATTTTTTTACCCTTAATCCCGTCGAGCGTGGGATAGCTCAAAACGTCCGTAACCTTGTCCGTATCGCGCGTTTCTCTATTCAAACGACGGATTTCGTCCGCGTCCACGAATACAAGCTCCACTGCAAGCGGAACGTCCGCTTCTACGCAACGTCCAAGCGCGGTTTCCAGCCCCGCTTTTTGTAAAAGCGCAAGCTCGTTTTCTTCCCCGTACAACGTCCAAACGCTCATTCGTTTTCTCCTTTCGTGCCGCTTTCCGTACGGCGGTATTTGATATTCGGGTATTTGATGCGGTGATGGTAAACACCCGAAAGCGCGTTGACGAGCGCGAGCCGTATCTTGGTTAAATCCGCCATCGTCACGTCACATTCGGCGAACTGTTCAAGGTCCATACGCTCTTCGATAACCGCGCGAATGGCTTTTTCCGTTGCATCGGCCGTATGCGCGTGCGCCGCGCGTACCGCCGCTTCCGCGGCGTCGCAAATCATTATGATTGCGGCGATTTTGGTTTGGGGTTTCGGGCCGACGTAGGAAAAGTCTTCAATATTCAGCTCTCCGTCCGTCATTTTCAACGCCTTGGCGTAGAAATAACGGATCGGCATCGTGCCGTGGTGCTGTACCGCAACGTCCGCAAGGAAATCGGGCAAGTGGTTGTTACGGATCAAGGTGTACCCGTCGCGGGCGTGCGAGCGGATAATATCCGCGGAAAGCTCGGGTGTTAATTCGTCGTGTAAATTGTACTCACCTTGGTTTTCGGTGAAATGCTCGGGATAGTGCAATTTACCTACGTCGTGATACAAAGCCGCCGCACGCGCAAAATCTACGTTTTCGCCGATTGCCGCCGCGCTCGCTTCCGCAAGCTGCGCCACGACCATCGAATGGTTATACGTTCCCGGGGCTTCCGCTTTGAGCTTTTTCAAAATTTGCGCATCCGAGCTTGTGAGCTCGCGCAGTCTATATATCGTAAGGCGGTTGAATACGTACTCGAAAATAGGCAACAGCGCAAGGAAAATCACGGTGGACATTACACCGCCGAACAAACCGTAGCCCATTTGCGTAACGATATACTCGAACGAAGTCACGCCCGTTGCGGTCAGTTCCGCACCGGGTACGAGCGAAGAAACTTCCAAAAGCAAGATCACGAGATCGATAGGGAACACGATAAAAATACCGATACCTATAATTCCAAACCGCGTCCGCGCCTTACTGCCTGCAAAGATCGCGAGCATACCCGCCGAAAAGGAAATAATAAGCGACGAATAACATTCCTTGGGCGTTACTTCGTTGACGGCAAAAGTGTCGATCACGAAGATCAAAAGTGCGCAAATAATATTCATAAAGATTGCGTCCCTACGCCCGACGAGCACAAAAATCAACAACGCCACGAGCGCGACGGGACGAGCGTAAATCGCGATTTTATAGCCGATTAAGCAGGATAAAACGAGATATAAATCCAAAACCGTAAAAATCAGCGCGATATTTTTGCCCTTGCTTAAAATTTCCCGATCTTCAAAGAAGAAATAAAAATACGTAATGATAAAAATAAGAAAAATACAAAAAATTGCGTAAAGATAATTCGCGCCGTTTTCTTTCATAAACTCCGATAAAACGGAAAATTTATCCCCTAACAGCAACAGCGCAGCTATCGATACAAAAATCAAGAAATGCAAGAAAAACCAAGTCATACTCTTAAAAGTACGCGTTTTTGTCCATTCCCGTCCAAATTCTTTTACCGCCATCTTTGGTTACTCTCCTTCCGCGTCCTTTTCGCCCTTTTTAGGCGTGCGTTTACGCGTGTCGTTTGCGTGTTTTTCGTCGTCCTTTTCGTACGCGCGGATAATGCGCATTACGAGCGGATGTCTTACGACGTCTTTTGCGGTCAGCTTACATACGGCAATCCCTTCCACGCCGTCCAAAATCTCCGTCGCGTGCACGAGCCCGCTTTGCTTGCCGTCCAAGTCAATTTGCGTAATATCCCCCGTCACGACCGTTTTACTGCCTTCGCCCATACGGGTAAGAAACATTTTCATTTGCTCGCGCGTGGTGTTTTGCGCTTCGTCCAAAATGATAAAGGCGTTCGACAGCGTTCTGCCGCGCATATACGCGAGCGGCGCAACTTCGATTACGTTTCGCTCCATTAGCTTTGCGTACGTTTCTATCCCAAGCAATTCCTGCAACGCATCGTACAAGGGACGAAGATGGGGATCGACCTTCGTTTGCAAATCCCCAGGTAAAAACCCAAGCTTTTCCCCCGCTTCCACGGCAGGACGGGTCAGCACGATTTTTTCGACCTGTTTGCTCTTGAACGCCGACACTGCCATACAAACGGCGAGATAGGTTTTTCCCGTACCCGCAGGTCCAACCCCGAACACGACCGTGTTTTTACGGATCGCGTCCACGTAGTTTTTTTGCCCGACCGTTTTGCATTTGATTTGCTTGCCCCGCGCGGTAATCGCGACCGTTCCCGACGAAAGCTTGGCAACATCTTCCGCTTTGCCGTCCTTGGCAAGCTCGATACAATAGGCAATTCTACCTTCGTCGATTTCTTCCTGCTCCGCGGCAAGCCCAAGCAACGCGTTCAAGGCGTTCGCGCCGATCGCCACGTTTTCCGCTTCTCCTTCCAAACGGATTTTAACGCCTTCTACGTAAGCAATCAAATGCAGCTCACGGGAAAGAAAATTCAAATTCTCGTCAAACGCGCCCAAAACCCGCGCAAGCCTGTCCAAGGATTTTGCGTCTACGATTTGCGTTATTTTTCCGTTATTCGACAAAATGGTTCTCCTTTTTTTGCTTTTTACTTATAAATTCAAGTTCTCGATCGCCACGTACGCGATACGGACGAGATAGCCTTGTTCCGTCTTTTCCACGCTTTTTTCCGTGATCTTGTCGGCGGCGGATAAATCCAGCTTCAAATACGCCGTCGCGAACGCGTTTTCTTCGCTTTCGGCTTGGATTTCTTCTTCAAAAACGCAAGCAATGCTTGCGCGGGCAATCACTTCCACGCTCATACGCCCGCCGTCGTTGATTTCAAACCAGCTCCCGACGATAGGCTCGCCCGCCGTGACCCGTTCTCCCGCCTTTTTCAAGGGCGTACCGCGAAGCGCGGTCAAGGACAATAATTCGCCCGTGCGCTTTGCCTGCATATCCCCTTTCAAAAGCCCTTTTTCGGGCAAATCGGTAAGCCGAATTTCCACCAAAACGCGTAATCCCTTTTTTTGCACCGAGCAAAACTCCACCCCGCGCAGGGACAGCAATTTTGCGCAAACGAGATCTTCGTTCCCCCTTTTGTAACTCGCAAACGGGGTCACGCCGTATTCTTCGAGCGCGATACGCGCTTCGCGCGCGTACACGGACGAGCCGACGAAATCAATTCCCAAAACGAACGAATCAGCAAAGAGCGAAAACGCGCAAAACAGCAACGCACCAAGCACGAACCCTACCCTTTTTTTAAGCCAAGCGAGCGTTTTGCCCACGCCCGTTTCGCCCAAAAAGCGTACGGCATACGGGCTGTATGCGTTTATATTATAGCACACCTTTGGATAAATTGCAAAAACTTTTTGAACGTCTTTTTTCTTTACACTCAAAAGTATTTGGTTTTTTTGCGTTTTTTTTACGTTAAAGAGATCAATCCCCGCCCTTTTTAAGCGTAAAAGTGCGCGCTCGGGCATCAAGCCTTCCACGGAAAAACGCGCGTAGGTAGGCGCAAAAATCATTTCTCGCCCCCCTTCAAAGCCCGATTTTCTCCTTCTACGAGCTTGGTCGAAAGGATTTTCCCCCGCAGCTCCAAATCCCCGTCGCAATATTTGCCGATCGACAAATCAATCCCTTCCACTTCGATACACGCACGCGGAAAATATAGCACGATACGGTTATCGCAAAAATCCCCCACCGTTTTCACGCCTTCAAAATATCCGCCGCCACCGCAAACGACGGTATACCGCGCACTCGCCGCGCCGTCTGCGTTTTTGAAAATCTCGTCGTACAACCGCATAATTCCGCCCACCCGTTTTTAACAGTATATGACGAAACCCGCTAAGATATGATTGTATCCCACAAAGGAGTTTTTCAGCCTAAAATATGCACTAGCTCGTCACGCACCTTCGCCGCGTCCGTGGTCTTACAAACGATGGTGAGCACGTCGCCTGCGTGAAGCTGGGTACTCCCGTCGGGGAGTATGGTTTCTTCCCCGCGCGCAATTTCCACAACGCGCGTACCCGACGGCCAAAGCACGTCGCGTATTTCGCGTTTATCCGCTATCGACCCGCTATAAAGCACGAGTACGAAGCGTTCGCGTACGGCGCGTTCGTGTATACCGCTCTCACGTTCGTAAATTTCCAAAAGCGTTTCGTAAATCCCGTCCGTACGGGAAATTTCCCCGATAATATACCCAACCGAAACCGCAATCACCACGGGCAACAACGGCGCGAAGCTACCCGTCAACTCGCAAATCATAATAATCGAAGTAAGCGGCGCGCGGACGATGGTCGTGAAAAACGCCGCAAGGCAAATCATAATCATCAAATCGCAGTACGCCGCATTCATTCCAAGCCCCACCCAAAGGCAGTTGAGCAAGCCACCGATACACGCGCCTATCGCGATGACGGGAATAAAAATCCCACAAGGAATACCCGAACCGACGTTTACACCCGTGATGATAAAGCGCAAAACGAAAACAATCAACAACGTCCAAGCCAAGGGCAGTCCAAACACGCTCTCCGTTCTACCCGAAGCCGTACCGCCGTACGTGCCCAAGCTTTCAATCAGCTCGTGACCGCCGCCCATAGCTTCCGTCGCCACAAGCGAAACTGCGCCGCCTAAAAATACGGCGATAGCAATCCGCGCCGTGAGCGTCCATTTAGGGTTTCGGAATTTTATTTTTTTGAAAAGGTCGCGCATTTTGAAACAAGACTTGGTAAACAGTACGCCCAAAAGTCCGCAAACAATCCCCGCCCCAAACACGAAACCGTAATCCACGAACGCCATTTCTTGGAAAATATAGGAATGGAAGGAGCTTTGTATTTGCATTTGGAACACGCCGTAAATTGCCGAACGGGTCAGCAGTCCGAAAATAACGGAAATAAAGGAACAAATAAACACTTCGGGCATAAAATGCTTATGCGCTTCTTCAAAAGCGAAAATAATCCCCGTCAAGGGTACGTTTCCCGCCACGGCAAGCCCCGTACACGCCCCGCCCGTCACCTGATAACGGCGGATCATTTCGTTACGGTGTAATCCATACGAAACACCGTCGCCGATACACGCGCCGATGAGTACGCTCGGTCCTTCCGCGCCGATAGACAAGCCCATAAAAATGCTAATCAAGCAGGAAGCAAACATCGCCGTCGCGTCCCGAAACCAACGGAAACGCACGATCCCGCGCGTACCCCCTTCCGCTTGGGGAATACCGCAGCCGCGGATTACGGAAGAAATTTGCACGGCAACGCCGATAAAAAACGCGCCGAGTACCAGCACGAGCAAAAGCAGCGGAATGAACGCGGGATTTGCTCGCACGAACGCGTACGCGTCGCGCGAGAATGCTTCGCCTTTTACGGCAAGGATATTAAACAGCGTAACCACGCCGCCCGCAAAAACGCCCGTTACCGCGCCGACCAGCAAAAGCTGTAACGCGTTACGGTGCATACTTTTCTTCCTTTTTTTTCTTTTAGTTTCTATTGTCTTACCCTTCCTTTTAACAAAATTGTCCATTATAAAGCATAGCGTACGCCCCGCCCTTTTGCAAAAGCTCTCGATGCTTGCCCTGTTCGACGACGCAACCGTTTTCCATCACCAAAATACGGTCGGCTTTAACGATCGTCGATAAGCGGTGCGCAACGATAAAGGTCGTTCTGCCCTGCATCATTTTTTCAAACGCTTCGCTGATTTTTCGTTCGCTTCGCGTATCGATAGACGAAGTCGCTTCGTCTAAAATGAGCATCGGCGGCAAGGAGAGCATTACGCGGGTAATGCAAAGGAGCTGTTTTTGTCCTTCCGAAAGCCCACCCCCGTCTTCGCCAAGCACGGTATCGTACCCCTTTTCCATACGCTTAATAAAGCCGTGCGCCCGCGCCGCTTTCGCCGCCGAGATCATTTCTTCGTCCGTGCAATCGGGCTTACCCATTTTAATATTTTCCCGTACCGTTCCGCATTTAAGCCAAGTTTCCTGCAAAACCATACCGTAGTTTTTCCGAAGCGAGCTTCGGGTAATTGTGCGTATATCCGCGCCGTCAACGCATACCTGCCCGTCGTTTACGTCGTAAAAGCGCATCAGCAAATTGATGAGCGTCGTCTTACCGCTTCCCGTTCTGCCCACGATCGCCACCCGTTGACCGCTTTGCACGGTTAAGGAAAGGTTCTCTATCAGTTTGCGCTCGGGCGTATAGGAAAAATACACGTTATTGAGCGAAACTTCGCCTTGCACGTTTGCAAGCCGCGTATTGTTCTTATCGGAAATTTCTTCCTGCTCGTCAATCAATTCAAAAATCCGTCTTGCGCAAGCAAACGCGCTTTTCAGCTCGGTGATCACGCCCGAAATCTCGTTGAACGGTTTGGTGTATTGATTTGTATACGACAAAAATTTCGTCAAACCGCCGACGGTGAACGCGCTTCCTGCAAGCGTTGCGCCGTTTGCAATATCGAGCGCGCCGATGAGCGCAACCGCCGCGTACACGAGATTGTTAATAAACCGCGTAGACGGGTTGGTGAGCGAAGAATAGAAGGTAGCGTTTAGAGAAGCTTTTTCTAATCTTGCGTTAATTTCGTCGAATTTTTCCGCATTTTCGTCTTCGTGCGAGAATGCTTGCGTCGTTTTCAAGCCTGCAATCGTTTCTTCCGTAAACGCCGTTTGCTCCCCGCGCGTCGTCGTTTGCTCGACGAAAAATGTATGCGTATGCGTCGCTACGAAACGGGCGATCAAAATGGAAATCGGAGTCAACAACACGACCACCAAGCCTATTTTCCAGTTGGTGGCAAGCATAAACCCGATCGTTCCCAAAATGGTGATTACGCCCGTGAAAAATTGTGTAAAGCCCATAAGCAAGCCTTCGGAAAACTGATCGGCGTCGGCGATCACGCGGCTCACGGTATCGCCGTGGGAATGGGTGTCGATATATTGGAGCGGCAACGCGGAAATTTTTTCAAACGCGTCGCGGCGAATATCGCGAACGACGTTGCAGGATATCCGATTGTTACAAAGGCTTGCAAACCATTGACTAATCGCGGCGATACTCAACGCAGCCGCCGTTTTCACGAAAACGGCTTGTAAGCTCTCAAAATCCACCTTTCCCGCTTCGATAATGCAGTCGATCGCGTCCCCGAAGAATACGGGCACGAACAGCGAAGTCGCAACGAATAAAAGCGAAAAAAGAAGCGAGCCGATGAGCGAGAACGGGTATTTGCCTACGTAACCTAAAATCCGCGCGAGCGTGCTTTGCGATTTTTTCATACCGCTTCACCCCCGTTTTCGTATTGCGAAAAATAGATTTCGCGATAAACTTCACACGATTGCAAAAGCTGTTCGTGCGTGCCAAGCCCCACCATTTTCCCTTCGTCCAAAACAACGATTTTGTCCGCATCTTTGACGGACGAAGCGCGTTGTGAAACGATAAACGTCGTCTTTTGCAAACTGCGTATGCCCTGCCGAAGCTCCGCGTCCGTCGCGTAATCCAACGCCGACGACGAATCGTCCAAAATCAAAATGTCGGGATCGCGCACGATAGCGCGGGCAATCGTCAAGCGTTGTTTTTGTCCGCCCGAGAAATTTTTACCGCCCTGCTCGACAGGCGTATCCAAACCGCCCTTTTGCGCGATAAATTCGTCCGCGCGAGCAATTCTCAAAGCATTCCAAAGCTCGGCATCCGTCGCGTCCTTTTTGCCCCAAAGCAAGTTTTCGCGCACCGTACCCTTAAAAAGGGTAGCCTTTTGCGGTACGACGCCGATCCGCTCGCGTAGATAGCTTTGCTTGTTTTGCGCGCGTACGCTCACGCCGTCAACGCATACCTGCCCCGCGCTTGCGTCGTAAAAGTGGGGTATGAGATTGACGAGCGTGGTCTTTCCGCTCCCCGTACCGCCGATGACGCCCACCGTTTCTCCCCGTTCCACCGAGAAGCTGATATTTTCCAGCGCCGCGTCCGCGCCGTCGATATAGCGCATCGTAACGTTATCAAAAGACACGAAAGAGCTTGAAATTCTTTCTTCCTTTTCTTCTGTTTGCAAGGACGGCTGCATTTGCAAGACCGTCGCGATCCGCCCCCCGCAAGCCGCCGCTTTCGTGACGGTGACGATCAGGTTCGCAAGCTTGATAAGCTCCACGAGAATTTGCCCCATTAAATTATACAGCGCAAGTACGCTGCCTTGTGAAAGCGTACCCGCTTCCACGCGGATTGCGCCCGTCCAAATAAGCGCGATAATCGCAAGATTGACGAGCGCGTAGGTCAACGGGTTGGTAATGGCGGCGATACCGCCCACGAATTTGCGTTCTTCGTTCAACCCGTCGTTGCGCGAATTAAAAATCTTGCGTTCTTCGTCTTCCAAGCAAAACGCCCGAACGACTCTCGCGCCCGTAAGATTTTCACGGGTCGAAAGCAGGACTTTATCCAGTTTTTCTTGCGTTTTTTTGTACAAGGGCATACACGCGAACATCACCGCGTACACGACGATTGCGAGCGCGACGATCGCAATTGCGAACACGCCGATAGAAGCGGGATCGATGACGTACGCCGTGAGCATTGCCCCGAACACGATAAACGGCGAGCGTAAAAACAAGCGCAAGGCAAGATTTACGCCCGATTGAAAACGGTCGATATCGCTCGTCATACGCGTCAAAATAGTCGCCGTGCCAAGCTTATCCAAATCCTTATACGAAAGGGACTGTATTTTACGGAACAAATCTCGACGGATATCCGCGGAAACGCCCGTCGCGGTGCGCGCAGCAAAGTATTGCGCGATAACCGAAAACGCCAAACCGAGCAACCCGAATAAAGCCAGCAATCCGCACATTCCCGCAATAAAACCGCCGTCGGCGTTGGGGTACGCGCCGTTGACGTTCGCGCCCAAGCCCCGATCGACGATTAAACCGACGATAAACGGCACGAGCAATTCAAACGTCGCTTCCAACAGCTTAAAAAGCGGACCTAATAGGCTTTGCCATTTATAATTTTTGAAATAGGAAAATAAAGATTTCATAATACGCCACTTTCTTCAAGGAACTATGTTCCTTGTTTTATTATACTACAAAAAAAATACAAACGCAACGATTTTGCGTTCAAGACAAAGAAAAAACGGGGCAAAACCCCGTTTTTCGCTGATTTTTCAAGCCTTTTACGCGTTTTCTTCGGGCAAAAGACATTCGTACAGTTCTTTATAATTGCGAATTTGCATCAAACGCCGTCCTTCTTCGGTGGACGAAAGCCGTTCGTTCGCACGGTAAATCCGCCCGTCGTTGATACGCTTGTTGGTCACGATAATAAACGCGATAAACGCCACGAACGCCAACGCCGCGAACACGATCGTCGGTACGACGAAGGTATCTAATCTCGTCGTCAAGTTTTGAAGCCCGAACACGATCGCGAGCGTGACGAACACGAGCGTTACCGCCGTTACGCAAAGAAATACAATCGTCGATTTTTTCAATCGCGCGGAAAGCACTTCCCGACGGCTTACGCGTTTTTCTTCGACCGCGCTTGCAAGCTCCGCTTCTTCCTTTGCAAGCTCGTTTGCGCGTTTTCTAAACGCCGCTTCAAAATCCTTCTTGATTATATCGACCGCACCAAGCCCCAAATCGTATTCCAAGCTTTCGATGCCTGCGTCGGCATATTCGGCGATTAGAACGTCCGGCTCGGCGAAATTCGCGGTCTTTGCCCGCCAGTAACCCACGGAAGCTTCCGTCGCTTCTTCGTCGAGCTCCAACGCCTTTTCAAATTTCAATTCCGCGGCTTTGAAGCTACCCGTTTCCAAGAGCTCGTCGCCCTCCTTGCAAGCCCGCTCGTAATCGGCTTTTTTTCTTGCCGCTTCTTCTTCCTTGCGTCTACGCAATGCCGCCGCCTCTTCGGGGGAAAGCCCGACAAGATCTTCGTCGTCTTCGTCCGTTTCCAAAACGGGGAACTCAAAGGCGATTTCTTCGCCGTCTTCTTCGTACTCGCCGTTTTCGGCAAGCTCGTCCGTCACGTCCACGAACCCGTCTTTCGTCTTTTTCAAACGGATTCCCCTGCCGTATTCGTCGTCGATAATTCTTTCTTCCATAATTTTTATCTCCTTAACGCTTCTCCTTCCGTCAAAGTAAACGGATTTTTGAAAACGCTGTTTTTCTTGTTTTGCACCGATTGCGCCACGATCGCGCGGCACTTGCCGCGATAACGGCTCTTTGCCCACTCGCAAAGCTCTTTGCTCTCAAAAAGCGCGAATACGCAGCTTCCCGAGCCGCTCATCCCCACCCCCAAGGGCGAAAACGCTTGGGCTTCTTCGATTGTCTTTTCTATATCCCGATTTAAGCTCTTGGCGGGCGCGAGCAAGTCGTTCGTTAAATACCTGCCTACCCCTTCCTTGTCGTTTTCGACTAGCGCTCGTATACATTTTTCCGTCGTTTTTTCCAAAACCTTCCCCGAATACGTTTGATCGTAGGCTTGAAAACACGCTCCCGTAGATACCGACGATTGCGGGCAAAGCAAAAGAAAATGCAGCGTCGTTTCCACTCGTAAGGGTTGCACTTTCTCTCCCCGTCCGCACATTCTTGCAAACCCGCCTGTGAGCATATATCCCGTATCGCTCCCAAGCTCGTCCGCAAGCGTTTTCAACGCCGCAAAATCGGCAACGCCGTACAGTTTTGCCATACCGTTGATAACGCCGCTAATATCAGCGGACGACCCGCCGAGTCCCGCGCCGATGGGAATGTTTTTATAGACGGTAATATCCGCGCCCAAAGTCCCAAATCTTTCCGAAAAGCGTTCGGCGGCTTTCAAGGCGTTGTTTTTTTCAGGCGGTATACTTTCGCTGTTCATACCGTGCATTACCACGCGCGAAAACTTGTCCTTACGCTTTTTCAAAACGATAAGATCGTAAATATCCACGCTCGTCACGAGAGAATCTAATAAATGATACCCCTTTTCCACACCCAAAATTTCCAGCGTAAGATTGAGTTTTGCGTACGATTTTACCTTAACCACGTTCATTTTCGCTTTCGTTCCCTTGAAAATGGCGGCGGGAACGTTCCCGCCGCTTGAACATTTCCATTTTTATTTTACCATATTTTTCAACAAATTACAACCCGTTGGCGATAAAAAATTCGTAAAAATTACTTGATTTGCCGATAAACGAAAATTCTTTCGCCGTCGGAGATGGGAAATTGCAGGTCGGGATTGCTTTTTTGCAATTCTTCGGGATCGCGCGAAAGCCGTTTCGCGACTTCCCACAAATCTTCTCCCGCGCGCGGCACGAACACGGACACCGCCGCTTCGTTCTTCTCAAACAGTTCGCCTACCACCGCTTCGGAGATATACGACCATTCCTTTTCTTCGTACGCGCGTAAGCAAATTTTTAAGGTCGCTTCCGCTTCCGCTTCACCGTCCTTTTTACGGCGGATATTCAAACCGCAAACGATGCAATCGGCTTCCATATCCCCGCCCGCGTTTTCGATCGGGAACACGACGGGCAAGGAAATCAAACAGCTCTTGCGCCCGCCGTCGGGGGCTTTCAAAAGCACTACCGCGCTCACCACGCCTTCCGCTTCGTTTCCCCGTTCACCCTTTTTGCATACGATTTCCGCACGCGGCAAAACCGCGGCTTCGAGCGCGTATTCGCCGTCCACGGCAGGCGAAAGCATCGCAACGCCGCTTACCCGTTCGGTCACCTTAATTTGATTTGTCAAATACCTGCCCTTGTCTTTTACCCGTTTCAAGGTCATTTCGTTCGTCGTCGAGAACGCGTCGTCCGCCACCGTCAGTTCTTCGCAACGGGATAAGAAACAGTCGGCTGCAAGGCAGTAGGAAAGCACGATTTTGCTCTTGCCCTTTTCTTCATCCACACCCGCCGTCAACCGCGCCGATTTCACGCGCACACGCGCGCTTGCGGTAACCTGCCCAAACGCTTCTTCGCAAGGAATTTGCATCGAAAACGGAATTAACCGTTCGTACGAACAAACGCTGTCGTCTCCTTTCAAAACGCAAACGTTCAACGCAAGCTCGCCGTCAATATCTAATTGTCCCGCGCTCACGCCCACTCTCGTAACGACCGCGTTTTCGGCGTGTAAAAGAATATCGCCCACGTAATCGGCGTCAAACTCGTCTTCCGCTTCCGTTTCTCCTGAAACGCAAACGGTTTTGCAAAGGGTAGTTTGACCCTTTCTTACGACGACCTTTTCCCCGCCGACGAGATATTCCATTTGTTTGCTCCCGTATACGCAAGAATTCGCGCCGACGATGACGGAAATATATAATCCCGATCCTTCGCGCCTGTTGGTAATATTCTCAATGGTAAACGCGGTTTTCGCAAAACAAGCGGGTGTAACCAACCCGTTTTCCGCTTTGTGGTAAAACTCCGCGCCGCGTTCCGCACGGCAAATTTTACGGTCGCCGTCTTCGTACACGATACAAAGCAACAGCTTACCGCTATACCGCACTTCCCCGTCCGCGCAAACGCATTCGGTCGGCACGGCGTGGGCTTGAACGGCTAAAATCGTGCCGATTTCGCTCCCGGGCAAACGGCACTCGACAATGGATTGACTTTGTAGACGACATATTTCGCCCGTATAACGATAGGTATCGTATTGCGCTTTCACAGACATTATTCTTCCCTCCAAAAACTGACTTGCTATTTAGCGTATGCCGCAAAAAACGCAAATAGAACGTTTCCGCTTTGCTAAAATTTGTGGTATAGGGATAAAAAGGGAAAAAAGGGGTATACTTTGGGTATGATTAAGCCAACAAAAAGAATTGCAGACGTTAAACAAATGGTAAAAGAATGTTCCGCGCAACGGATTTTCGTGCGCGTGAATTTGGGACGAAACAAAAGCGTGAGCTATTCGGGCATACTCTCGGGAATATACCCCGCGCTGTTCACCGTCAAACCCGACGACGACGATTTCCTTGGTAAAACGGCGTATTCCTACTCCGACGTGCTTTGCGGCAACGTAAAAATTAAAAAACTGTAATAAATATCCCCGCGTTTTCACGCAGGGATATTTATTTTAATCTTTCAATACTTTTTTTAAGAATTTTCCCGTATAACTGTTTTCGTTTTGCGCAATTTCTTCGGGCGTGCCCTGCGCGACGATTTCCCCGCCGCCGCTGCCGCCTTCGGGGCCTAAATCGATAATATAATCCGCCGTTTTAATCACGTCAAGATTATGCTCGATAACCAGCACCGTATTACCGTTTTCGCGCAAGCGAAGTAAAATTTTAATGAGCTTGTCCACGTCGTAGCTATGCAAGCCCGTCGTCGGCTCGTCCAAAATATAAAAGGTTTTGCCCGTCGAACGCTTGGCAAGCTCGGTCGCGAGCTTCACGCGTTGCGCTTCCCCGCCCGAAAGGGTCGTGGAGCTTTGTCCAAGCTTGATATACCCAAGTCCCACTTCGTTGAGCGTTTTAATCTTATTATAAATAGCGGGAATGGGCTCGAAGAACGGACATGCTTCTTCCACGGTCATATCCAAAACGTCGGCAATGCTCTTACCCTTGTACTTAACTTCCAAGGTTTCACGGTTATACCGTTTCCCGCCGCAAACTTCGCACGGCACGAAAATATCAGGCAAGAAGTGCATTTCTATTTTGATAATACCGTCGCCGAAGCAATGCTCGCAACGCCCGCCAGAAACGTTAAAGGAAAACCGTCCCGCTTTATACCCGCGTTCTTTTGCGTCGGGCGTCATGGAAAACAAATCTCGAATGGCGTTGAAAACGCCCGTATACGTAGCGGGATTGCTCCGCGGTGTTCTGCCGATCGGGGATTGATCGATCGCAATGACCTTGTCAAAATGCCCAACGCCTATCATTTCCGCGTATTTCCCGATCGCGTGTTTCGCGCCGTTCAACTCGTTGGCAAGCGTAGGATACACGATTTCGTTGACAAGGCTCGACTTACCGCTTCCCGAAACGCCCGTCACCGCCGTAATCAAGCCCACGGGGATTTTCGCCGTGATATCTTTCAAATTATTTTGTTTACAGCCGCGAATTTCCAGCCACTTATCGCCCGCCTGCGCTCGAACGGCAGGCACTTCAATTTTTCGTCTACCCGCAAGATAATCCCCCGTAATCGACCGCGGCGAAGCCGCGATTTCTTCGGGCGTACCCTGTGCCACGATTTCCCCGCCGTGTACACCCGCTTTCGGACCGATATCCACGATATGATCCGCCGCGCGCATCGTGTCTTCGTCGTGCTCCACGACGATTAAGGTATTCCCCAAATCACGCAAGCCTTTTAGAGAATTTAACAATTTCTCGTTGTCGCGTTGGTGCAAGCCGATACTCGGCTCGTCCAAAATATACAATACGCCCGTCAACGCGCTGCCGATTTGCGTAGCAAGACGGATACGTTGGCTTTCCCCGCCCGACAGCGTGACCGCCGTACGCGCAAGCGTCAAATAGTTCAAACCCACGTTGCGTAAAAATCCAAGTCGGTTATTGATTTCTTTGATAATCGCGTCCGCAATCAAATGCTCAGTCGGCGAAAGCTCGGCTTGCAATTCGTCCATAAACAAGCACAAATTATCCACGGACGTTTCGCAAAGTTCCCAAATATTTTTACCGCCCACGCGCACGGACAACGCTTCTTTTTTCAAGCGTTTTCCCCCGCAAGCGTCGCAAGGTGCGTTCCGCATCAGCCGTTCGATTTCCCCTTTCACGCCGTCCGACGTGGACGTGGCGTAACGGCGTTGCAAGTTGTTCACATACCCTTCCCAAGTCTTTTTGAAACTCCCCGAAAAGGAACGCGTATGATATTCCATCGCCACCCGTTCGTCGCTTCCGTACATCAAAATCTCGTACACGCCCGCGGGCAAATCTTTTACGGGCACGTCCAAAGAAAATCCGTACGCGCGCGCAAGCGCGGAAAGCTCCATAAGCGCCATCGAGTTCGAGCCCAAGCTCCAACCCGTCACTTTCATCGCGCCTTCGCGGAGCGTTTTATTTTTATCAGGACAAATCAAATCGGGGTCTACGAATTGCTTAAAGCCCAGCCCCGAACAGCTCGGACAAGCCCCGTACACGGTATTAAACGAGAACATTCTCGGCTCGATTTCTTCAATGGAAATCCCGCAATCGGGACAAGCATAATTGACGGAATACAAATCTTCTTTATTCTCGCAATCGATGACCACCAACCCGTCCGCAAGCTTCAACGCCGTTTCCAAGCTATCCGTCAAGCGTTTTTGCACGGTGGGCTTTATCACCAAACGGTCCACGACGACGGAAATATTGTGTTTGATATTCTTTTCAAGCTTAATATCTTCCTGTAAATCGTACACGATCCCGTCGATTTTTACCCTGCCGTACCCGCTTTTTTTGAACGCGGCAAGCTCTTTCACGTACTCGCCCTTTCTCCCGCGCACCACGGGCGCGTTCACGAGAATTTTACTCCCTTCGGGCATAGCCATTACGCGATCGCAAATCTCGTCCACCGTTTGCCGACGGATCGCCCGTCCGCACTTGGGGCAATGGGGCACGCCGATCCGCGCGAACAGCAAACGGAAATAATCGTAAATTTCCGTAACCGTACCCACCGTCGAGCGCGGATTGCGCGACGTGGTTTTCTGGTCGATAGAAATAGCGGGCGAAAGCCCGTCGATACTCTCCACGTCGGGTTTTTCCATTTGACCTAAAAATTGCCGCGCGTACGAAGAAAGACTTTCCACGTACCGTCTTTGTCCTTCGGCAAAAATCGTATCGAACGCAAGCGTGGATTTTCCGCTCCCCGAAAGCCCCGTAAACACGGTAAGCTTGTTGCGGGGAATGGTCACGTTGATATTTTTCAAATTGTTTTCTTTTGCACCTTTGATAACGATTTCTTCTTGCATATTTACTTTCCTTTCGCTTTGTGTAAACGCATTTTCAGCTGTGCGATCTTCTCCCGTATCTCGATAGCACGTTCAAAATCCAACTGCCCGCTTGCAACCTTCATCAACGCTTTCAGCTTTTCAATCTCGTCGGGAATATCCTGCATTTTAATATCGTCGTCCGTCTTTTTCTTGGTAATATTCAAGGT
Source organism: Candidatus Scatosoma sp. (assembly GCA_045614565.1). Classification (GTDB taxonomy): domain Bacteria; phylum Bacillota; class Clostridia; order Christensenellales; family Borkfalkiaceae; genus Scatosoma. The sequence goes on from JAZLDG010000074.1 coordinate 37,984, forward strand.
CGACTTCACTTCTTTGATAATCGTTTTCGGCACGATCCCGTTCGCTTTATTATACGCATCCTGTGCCGTTCTTCTACGGTTGGTTTCGCCGATCGCGCGTTTCATACTGTCCGTCATTACGTCCGCGTACATAATCACGCGCCCTTCGCTGTTTCGCGCCGCACGCCCGATCGTTTGAATAAGCGAAGTATCGCTCCGCAAAAAGCCTTCCTTGTCCGCGTCGAGAATAGCGACTAATTTCACTTCGGGTAAATCCAAGCCTTCGCGAAGCAAATTAATCCCGCAAAGCACGTCAAATTCGCCAAGCCGTAACCCGTTTACGATGTCAATTCTTTCCAGCGTATCAATGTCGCTATGCATATATTTGACCTTCACGGAATGTTCTTTCAAATAGTCCGTCAATTCTTCCGCCATTCGCTTGGTAAGCGTGGTAATCAAAACCCTGCCCCCTTCGTCCGTGACTTTTTTGATCTCCGAAAGCAGGTCGTCAATTTGTCCACGGGTGGGCTTTACCGTAATTTCGGGGTCTAAAAGCCCCGTCGGACGAATGATTTGTTCCACCGTTTGTCCCGCTTGTTCTATTTCGTAAGCGGCAGGCGTTGCGGAGACGTACACCACCTGCGGTATACGCGCGTCGAACTCGGGAAACGTGAGCGGACGGTTGTCGTACGCCGCTTGCATACGGAAACCGTATTCCACGAGATTTTTCTTTCGGGAAAGATCGCCGTGATACATCGCGCGGATTTGCGGCACGGTCATATGGCTTTCGTCGATAAACACTAAAAATTCCCCCGACGGAAAATAATCGAGCAAGGTAAACGACGGCTCGCCGGGCTTTCGCCCGTCGAAATAACGGCTGTAATTTTCAATCCCGCTGCAATACCCGATTTCCCGCATCATCTCCAAATCATGCTCGGTGCGTTGCTTCAAGCGTTGCGCTTCCAAAAGCTTGCCCGCGTCTTCAAACGCTTTCACTTCTCCGCGCAAGTCTTCTTCAATCATCGCCAAAGCACTCCGCAGCTTTTCCGTGCCGACTGCGTATTGACTTGCGGGGAATATCGCGACGTGCGAAAGCTCGTTGAGTTTGTTCCCCGTCAACGCTTCCACTTCGTAAATTTTATCAATCTCGTCGCCGAAAAACTCGACGCGTATCGCAACTTCCGAGTTAGACGCAGGGAAAATCTCCAAGCTGTCGCCGCGTACGCGGAAGGTCGAACGCTTAAAATCGACGTCGTTGCGCGAATATTGCAATTCGATGAGCTTTCTAATCAGCTCGTTGCGTTCGTATTCCATATTTGGGCGTAGAGATAAAGACAACCGAAAATACTCTTCGGGCGCGCCCAAGCCGTAAATACACGACACCGACGCCACCACGATTACGTCGCTTCGCTCCATCAACGAGCAGGTTGCGCTGTTGCGGAGCTTGTCGATTTCGTCGTTCATACTCAAATCTTTCTCGATATAGGTATCGGTGGTGGGAATATAGCTTTCGGGCTGATAATAATCGTAGTAAGACACGAAATATTCCACGCGGTTTTCGGGGAAAAATTCCCGAAACTCGTTGCAAAGCTGCGCCGCAAGCGTCTTATTGTGCGCGATTACGAGCGTAGGTCTATTCACGTTTTTGATGACGTTTGCCATCGTAAACGTCTTACCGCTACCCGTAACCCCTACGAGTACCTGCGCACGCATACCGTCAAGCACGCCTTCGGTTAATTTTTCTATCGCCTGCGGTTGATCTCCCGTGGGAGCGTACGGCGAATGCAGCTTAAATTCCATATTTTATCCTTAAAACAGTAAACAAATGTTTAGAATATTATAACACAATTCGTAGAAAATGTAAACTTCTTGAATGGGATTTTTTTCAAAATATCCATTTTAGAAGATACCCTACGAGAAAAGCGATCACCGCCGACGTAATCGCCCAACCAAGCTTCATCGCCCAATCGCGTTTTTGTTGTAAGGACGAGCGTTTATACGCATACCCGTTAGGGTGCATAGAAATGACGTACATTTTTTCGCCCTTGCGCTCGGAAGATAAAAGTTCAAAATAATCGTCCAGCGCGAGCGCGCTCAAAATCCCTTCGAGCTGTTCTTCGGTGTATCTTTTTTTAGGCGGTAATAAAGACAGTAATTCAGACGGCGAAATTAAACATACGCCCTTGTCGCTTGCCAAAGCGTATACCGCGTTCATTACTTCGTTTTCCCGTTTATCTAACATCTCCATTATAGTATTTACCTTTCTTTGTTCTTTCATTCACCACAAAAAAAGCGTTCACCTGTGCGGTGAACGCTTTTATTCGCTTATCTTTTATAAAGTTGCAATGACTTCGACTTCGACTTTGACGCCCTTGGGTAAATCTTTTACCGCCACGCAGCTACGGGCGGGCTTGGTCGTAAAATAGTTCGCGTAAACGCCGTTAAACGCCGCAAAATCGCCGATATCCGCTAAAAAGCAAGTGGTTTTTACCGCTTTTTCAAACGAACTTCCCGCCGCGGCAAGTACCGCGCCGAGATTTTTCATTACTTGCTCGGTTTGCGCTTCAATCGTCGTCGCTTCCACGTTCCCGCTTGCGGGATTGATAGGAATTTGTCCAGACGTGAACACCATTTCCCCGCAAACGATCGCTTGCGAATACGGTCCGATTGCCGCGGGCGCGTTTTCCGTTGCTACTTTTTTAAGTTCCATATCTATCACTCCTTATAACAGTTTGAAGCCAAAATCTTTTAAGGCTTTCTTGATGTTTTCAATATGCTCGTAATTTCTCGTTTCCAAAACGATACGCAAATAACAACCGTTGACGTCCGAGCCTTCGTTTGCGCGTTCGTGATGAACGCTCGTTACGTTCCCGCCGAGATCGGCGATAATCCGCGACACGTTTTTAAGCTGACCGGGCTTGTCCATAAGCTCGATAACGAGCTGACAGCTTCGGCCCGACGTCAACAAACCGCGCTTGATGACGCGCGAAAGAATGGTTACGTCGATATTCCCGCCCGACAAAACGCAAACGGCTTTTTTGCCCTGTAAATCCACCTTTTTGAACATCGCCGCCGCTACGGCAACCGCACCCGCGCCTTCGGCTACGAGCTTATGCTGTTCCATCAGCGCAAGAATTGCCGCGGAAATCTCGTCGTCGGAGACCGTCACGATCCCGTCCACGTACTTTTGGCAAAATTCATAGGTATGCTCGCCCGGTTTTTTAACGGCGATACCGTCGGCAATCGTCGAAACACCTGAAAGCTCTTCCATTTTTCCGTGTTCAATCGCGTTTTTCATCGACGGTGCGCCCGCCGCTTGCACGCCGTAGACTTTAACGCGGGGTTTGAGCGTTTTCAAGGTATACGCAATCCCCGAAATCAGTCCGCCGCCGCCGATCGGCACGAGTACCGCGTCCAAATCGGGGAGCTGTTCTAAAAGCTCCAACCCGATTGTGCCTTGCCCCGCAATCACGTCTTCGTCGTCGAAAGGATGAATAAAGGTATACCCCTTTTCATCGCGAAGTTCCAACGCTTTTTTGTACGCGTCGTCATATACGCCTTCTACAAGACAAACTTCCGCGCCGTAGCTTTTCGTCGCTTCCACTTTGGAAATGGGCGCGCCGTCAGGCAAACAAATCACGGCTTTTATCCCGTTCTTTTGCGCGGCAAGCGCAACGCCTTGCGCGTGATTTCCTGCCGAACAAGCGATAACGCCGCGCTTCTTTTCTTCTTCGGAAAGGCGCGACATTTTATAGTACGCGCCGCGTACCTTGAACGAGCCCGTTACCTGTAAATTTTCCGTTTTCAAATAAAGATCCACTCCCTTGCAAAGCTTGGGCGCGTAAATGACGTCCGTTTTACGGATCACACCTTTGAGCGCGTTACTCGCGCTGTATACGTTATCAATCGTAAGCATAATTCTATCCTTATTCTAATTATTTGCTTCTATTATAATAAGCTGTCAATAAATTGCTCTGCGCATCTTGCCGAGCGGTTACCCTTGCGAAGCGCGAAGGCTTCCGCTTTGATTTCCAGCTCCTGCACAGGAAGCGCGATACCGTGCTTTTGCGCCAGCTCACGTACGATTTCCAAATACAACTGCTTGTTGGGTTTTTGGAACAGTACGACAAGCCCAAACCGTTCGGAAAGCGAAAGCGTTTCCTGCAAAGTATCGTTGATATGCACGTCGTCGCCGTCGCGGTCGGCAAAGCTTTCCTTGATAATATGCCGACGGTTACTCGTCGCGTAAATGACGGCGTTATCCGCTTTCGCACTCGCCGAGCCTTCCAACGCCGCTTTGAGCATACTGAAATTGTCGTCGCTTCTGTTAAACGCCAAATCGTCGATGAAAATAATAAATTTCAAGGGATTGCCGCTAATCTTGCCCATAACGTAGGGCAGGAGCGAAAGCTGATCCTTGCGAAGCTCGATCAAACGCACGCCGTCGTCGAAAAAGGCGTTTGCCACAGCTTTGACCGTGGACGATTTTCCCGTTCCCGCATCCCCGCAAAGCAAGGTGTTTGCCGCAGGTCTGCCTTCCACAAACGCGCGGGTATTAGCCACGACCGTTTCGCGTTCCGCTTCGTAACCGATAAAGGTATCCATACCGATTTTGTCCGCGCTGACGATCGGCTCGATGGTTTTTTCGTCGGACAAACGGAACATACCGTGCGACGAAAATATGCCGTAGCCGTACTTTTCAATCCCGCGAAGCCGTTTTTTATACGCGGCGTATAAATCAACGTTCGTGCTGTCAAAGGACGGGATTTCCCCTTCGTTCAAGCCCATATCCAAAGCAAAATCCAAGGGCTTCAACGAAGCGAACGCGGAAAAGCTTTCCAGTTCTCTTTTTACCGACTTTTCCACACAAGCCGCCGTTTTTTCGCCGTGGGCTACCGCTTTGATATACACGTTTTCGTCTTCAAAAATCAAGCCCTGCACACATTTGGTAAGCGATGCGCCGCGTTCGTATATCTCGGCAACGAACGCCGTGTACGCGCTACGCTTTTCCGACGCCGTTTCCGCGCGCATATACTGCGAAAACGCGGTAAGGAGCGGCTTTTTCGTCACGCGGATAAACACGCTCGAAAGACATAACCGATCGTAAATTGTACGTAAATTTTTTTCCATTTTTTTACAGTCTTTTAATAATTTCTTCCGTCATTTCCACCGTACCGAGCGGTTTCGCACCGTCCCGCGCCAAATCCGCCGTACGAAGTCCGTCGTTTAACACCTTGTCCACGGCGTTTACGATCGCTTCGCTCGCTTCCGTTTCGTTGAATGCGTACAAAAGCATCATCGCCGCCGAAAGCACGGTCGCAATCGGGTTCGCCTTGTTTTGCCCCGCAATATCGGGCGCGGAGCCATGAATAGGCTCGTACAAGCTGCGCGTATTGTCGCCGATCGACGCCGACGGCAGCATACCGATAGAACCTGTAATTTGCGAAGCTTCGTCGGAGAGAATGTCCCCGAACATATTGCTCGTCACGATAACGTCAAACTGCGACGGGTTGCGAACGAGCTGCATCGCCGCGTTATCCACGAGCATATCCGAAAGCTCGACGTCGGGATATTCCGCCGCAATCTCGTGCACGATTTTACGCCAAAGCCGTGACGTTTCCAAAACGTTCGCCTTGTCGATGCTCGTCAATTTTTTACGGCGTTTTCTTGCCGTTTCAAACGCCACACGGGCAATCCGTTCAATCTCCATACGGCTGTACGCTTCGGTGTCGTACGCTTCTTCGCCGTACTTGCCGTTGCGATAACCGCGCTCACCGAAATAAATCCCGCCCGTAAGCTCGCGCACGATCATAATATCAAAACCGTTCGCTACGATATCGGCGCGAAGCGGACATTCGCCGCTCAACGCAGGGTACAGCTTTGCAGGACGAAGGTTGGTAAACAAACCCATCGCCGCGCGAATCCCAAGCAACGCTTTTTCAGGGCGGACGTTTCCCGCCAAGTTGTCCCATTTCGGTCCGCCGACCGCACCAAGCAGCACGGAGTCGGAAGCAAGACACCCGTCGACCGTTTCTTTGGGTAACGGCTCGCCAACGGCGTCAATCGCCGCACCGCCGATCAAATAGGGCGTAAACGAAAATTCTAATCCGTACTTTTTGCCAACGGCTTTTAATACGCGCACCGCGCTGTCTACGATTTCAGGGCCGATCCCGTCCCCGCGAAGTAATCCGATTTTATACTTTTTCATAACCTTCTTCCTTTATTTCACGTCGCCTTTTTGAATAGAGTTTACCAAGCCGCCGTTCGTGATAATCTTTTGAATAAACGGGGGGAAGGGTTGCGTTTGGAAGCTTTTACCCGTCGTACGGTTATAAATCACGCCGTTGTCAAGATCCGCTTCCACTTTATCGCCTTCTTGAATCCCGTCCACTGCTTCGTCGCACTCGACGATCGCAAGTCCGATATTGATGGAATTGCGGTAAAAAATACGAGCAAAGCTACGCGCAATCACGAGCGATATGCCGCTTTCCTTAATCGCGATGGGCGCGTGTTCCCGCGAAGATCCGCAACCGAAATTAAATCCCGCCACCATAATATCGCCTTGACGTACCTTGTCCTTGAAAGACTTGTCGATATCTTCCATACAATGCGAAGCCAACTCTTTTTTATCAATGGTATTCAAATATCTTGCAGGAATAATAACGTCCGTATCTACGTTATCCCCGTATTTGATTGCCTTACCGTTAAAAATCATAACTCTCTCCTTATAAAATACTCGTATTTCCCACCCGTTAACCAATTCAATATAATCCGAACTCGATTTTGAGTGGCGAATTTTGGCGCATATTGCGTTAAAAGCCTTGTTAAATCGTCAGGTTTAACTTCGTCTTTTGCCTTATATTCACCTAAAATTCGCCTACTGAAAATTGCACACACGCAAAAGAGCGTATTTTCTGACGGATTTTGGTGAAGGTGCTCGCAGTTGTACCCGCGTACTACAAGGGCATATTTGCCGAAATGCGGCGAAAAGACGTCTTTTGCGCGAGTTCGGATTATATTGAATTGGTTAACCATACACCCACCGAACCGTATGCGTAATGGTTAAAAGAATTCATATCCTTATATATCGTTTTGCGCGGATATTCTAAAAAATTTCAACGAAAACCCTTTTCAAAAATTAAGCGATTTCGTAAGGACTTGCGATTTTACCCGCAATCGCGCTCGCCGCGGCAACCGCGGGAGAAGCAAGATACACTTCGCTGTCCACGTGCCCCATACGCCCGACGAAATTTCTATTCGTCGTCGCGACCGCTCTTTCGCCCGCCGCAAGGATACCCATATACCCGCCAAGGCAAGGTCCGCAGGTGGGCGTAGACACGATACAGCCCGCTTGAATAAAGATTTTCACAAGTCCGTTTTCTACGGCTTTGAGATAGATATCCTGCGTAGCGGGGATCACGATCGCCCGAACGCCCTTTTTCACCGTTCTACCCTTGAAAATTTCCGCGGCTTCCGCAAGGTCTTTATAATGTCCGTTGGTACACGAGCCGATCACGACTTGATCGATTTTGATATCCCCGATCTCGTCGAAAGTTTTCGTGTTTTCAGGCAAATGCGGGAACGCCACCGTCGGCTCGATCGTATCCAAATCAATAACGTATTCCGCGTCGTAAACGGCGTCGTCGTCCGCTTTATATGCCACGAATTTTCTTTCGCTCCGTTCTTTCACGTACGCTTCCGTTTGTTCGTCCACTTCAAAAATACCGTTTTTCGCGCCTGCTTCAATCGCCATATTAGAGATGGTGAGCCGATCGTAGACCGTCAACGCTTTTACGCCGTCGCCGACGAATTCCATCGACTTATACAACGCGCCGTCCACGCCGATTTTGCCGATAATATGCAAAATTACGTCCTTCCCCGACACGTATTTTTTGAGTTTCCCTTTCAAAACGAAACGGATAGCCGAAGGCACCTTAAACCAAGCCTTACCCGTCGCCATACCGCAAGCCATATCCGTCGAACCCACGCCCGTCGAGAACGCGCCCAACGCGCCGTAAGTGCAGGTATGCGAGTCCGCGCCGATGACGACGTCCCCGGGCACGACCAAGCCCTTTTCAGGCAAAAGCGCGTGTTCGATACCCATTTGTCCCACGTCGTAGAAATGCGTTACTTCGTGCTTGTCGCAAAAATCACGGCACATTTTGCATTGCGTAGCCGCTTTAATATCCTTATTCGGTGCAAAATGGTCCATAACCATCGTGACTTTATCTTTATCGTACACGCTCGTCGCACCGATATTTTCAAATTCCCGAATCGCAACGGGGGAAGTAATGTCGTTGCCGAGTACTCTGTCCAAATCGACGAGTATCAGCTGTCCCGATTCCACCCTTTCAAGTCCCGCGTGCGCCGCGAGAATTTTTTGCGTCATCGTCATTCCCATACTTTTTTCTTTCTCCTTTTTCCACATAAAAAGCCACGGCTACGCCCCAAAAAGGCGTAGCAAGGCAAGTTGAATTATTTGATTTTTATTTGTTTATGATCGCGCCTTTATCCGCCGAGCTTACCTGCGCTGCATAGCGTTTCAAATACCCGCTCACTTCTTTCTTTTTTAACGGCATTTCCGCTTTGCGTTTTGCAAGTTCTTCGTCGGAAACTTTCAACTCGATCTTGTAATTCGGAATATCGATCGCAATGATATCCCCGTCTTTTACGTACGCAATCGGACCGCCCGAAACCGCTTCGGGGGAAACGTGACCGATAGACGCGCCGCGGGTTGCACCCGAGAAACGCCCGTCGGTAATGAGCGCGACGTCTTTATCCAAGCCCATACCCGCGATCGCGGAAGTCGGCGAAAGCATTTCGCGCATACCCGGTCCACCCGCAGGACCTTCGTAACGGATAACCACTACGTCGCCCTTGACGATTTTACCGCCGTAGATCGCCGCGATACATTCTTCTTCGCTTTCAAAAACCTTGGCAGGCCCTTCGTGCATGAGCATTTCGCTCGCCACGGCGGCACGCTTCACCACGCAACCGTCGGGCGCGAGATTGCCCTTCAACACCGCGATACCGCCCGTTTTTCCAAACGCGTTTTCGGGCTTTCTAATCACTTCGGGATCGAGATTGACGACGCCTTCCAAATTTTCTTTCAGTGTTTTACCCGTACAGGTCATCACGGAAGTATCTAAAAGGTTCAAGTTTTCAAGCTCTTTCAAAACCGCCGCAACGCCGCCCGCTTCGTTGAGATCTTCCATATAGGTAGGGCCTGCGGGCGCAAGATGACAAAGGTTGGGCGTTTTTTCGCTGATGGCGTTCACTTCGTCCAAATCAAACGCTACGCCGCATTCGTTGGCAATCGCAGGCAAATGCAACATACTGTTCGTCGAACAACCCAACGCCATATCCGCGGTAATCGCGTTCTTAATCGCCGCCGCCGTCATAATATCGCGGGGACGGATATTCTTTTTCACAAGCTCCATAACCTGCATACCCGCGTGTTTTGCAAGCTCGATACGCGCGGAATATACCGCGGGGATCGTACCGTTGCCGCGAAGCCCCATACCGAGTACTTCGGTCAAGCAGTTCATAGAGTTTGCCGTATACATACCCGAGCAAGAACCGCAGGTAGGACATACTTTTTTCTCAAATTCCGAAAGCTGATTATCGTCAATCTTGCCCGCACTATACGCGCCGACCGCTTCAAACATACTCGAAAGCGAGCGTTTTTTACCGCCCACTCTGCCCGCGAGCATAGGTCCGCCGCTGACGAACACCGTCGGAATATTGAGCCGTGCCGCCGCCATCAAAAGCCCGGGCACGTTCTTGTCGCAGTTGGGGATCATAACCAACCCGTCGAAGCCGTGCGCCATTACCATCGCTTCGGTGGAATCGGCGATCAAGTCACGGGTGATGAGCGAGTATTTCATACCCGTATGCCCCATTGCAATCCCGTCGCAAACGGTGATCGCGGGGAACATAATAGGCGTACCGCCCGCCATCGCCACGCCGAGCTTTACCGCATCGCAAATTTTATCAAGATTCATATGCCCCGGCACGATTTCGTTGTACGAGCAAACGACGCCGATGAGCGGACGGGCTTGTTCTTCGTCCGTCAAGCCAAGCGCGTGATACAACGATCTATGCGGCGCGTTATGAAATCCGTCTACTATGGTTTCTTTAATCATAATTATACCTTTAATAAACAGTAACTGAAAAGTTAAAGTATTTATTAGTTGTTAATAAACTTTTCTTCGTCCGCCCAGCTGTAAAGCTTTCTAATGTCTTTACCTACTACTTCGGAAGGATGTTCCGCCGCTTTCTTTCTCATTGCGTTGAAATGTACTTGACTGCCTGCATCGGACATATCGAGCAAGAAATCCTTTGCAAACGTACCGTCTTGAATGTCGGCAAGCACTTTCTTCATCGCTTTCTTGGTTTCTTCGGTGATGATCTTCGGTCCCGTTACGTAATCGCCGTATTCCGCCGTATTGGAAATGGAGTAACGCATACCTTCAAAACCGCTTTGATAAATCAAGTCGACGATAAGCTTCATTTCGTGGATACATTCAAAGTACGCGTTACGGGGATCGTAACCCGCTTCTACGAGCGTTTCAAAGCCCGCTTGCATCAACGCGCAAACACCGCCGCAAAGTACCGCTTGTTCGCCGAACAAATCGGTTTCCGTTTCCGTGCGGAAATTCGTTTCCAAAACGCCCGCTCTCGCGCCGCCGATACCCGCCGCGTACGCAAGACCGAGATCCCAAGCGTCGCCCGTCGCGTCCTGTTCCACCGCGATAAGGCAAGGCACGCCTTTGCCAACTTGGTATTCGCTGCGTACCGTATGCCCGGGGCCTTTGGGCGCAATCATAATAACGTTGACGTTCTTCGGGGGCTTAATGCAACCGAAATGAATATTAAAGCCGTGCGCAAACGCCAAGGTCTTACCTTCGGTAAGGTTGGGTTCGATGCTTTCTTTGTAAAGCTTGGCTTGCTTTTCGTCGTTGATAAGGATCATGATAAGATCCGCCGCTTTCGCCGCATCCGCCGCCGTCATAACCTTCAAGCCTTGCTTTTCCGCTTTTGCCCAGCTCTTGCTGCCGTTGTAAAGACCAACGACTACGTTTACGCCCGAATCTTTGAGATTGAGCGCGTGCGCGTGACCTTGCGAACCGTAGCCGATGATCGCTACCGTTTTATTTGCGAGTTTGTTCAAATCACAATCTTGTTGATAAAAAATTTTGTTTGCCATAATTATATTCCTTTCCTTTTATAAATTTTTATTTTTTGAATAAATCACTTTGAAAATAGTGTAGCCGTGCCGCGCTCTAACGCAACGATACCCGTACGGCACATTTCAAGAATTCCAAAAGGTTGCATCAATTTCACGAACGCGTCGATTTTGGACGGATTACCCGTAACTTCAATGCACATACCTTCCGTAGAATAATCGATGACGCTTGCGCGGAACACGTCCACCGCCGTCATAATTTCACTACGGTTTTTATTCTCGTTTTTGACTTTAATAAGCATAAGCTCACGCTTAATCGGCTCGTATTCCATCACTTCGACCTTTTTGACGACGACTAATTTTTTGAGCTGATTGAGCATTTGTTCTTTCACGTACGCGTCCCCGCTCATACAAATGGTGATACGGGAATATTCGGGGCGTTCGGTTTCTCCTACCGTCAACGTGTCGATATTGAACCCGCGGCGGGTGAACATAGCCGTAACCCGCGTCAATACGCCCGCTTTGTTTTCAACGTATACTGCAATGATGAATTTATTGTTTTCCATACCTTTCTCCTTTCACGAATATACGCGTTATACCTTCGTAATAATATCGCTGATCGCCCCGCCCGGCGGCAACATCGGCAACACCATTTCGTCCTTATCGATCCGCACGTCGATAACCGCGGGTTTACCCGCTTGCAACGCTTTTTCAAACGCTTGCTTGAACTCGACCTGCGTTTCCGCCAAATACCCGTCCGCGCCAAACGCTTTCGCCAAAGCCACAAAATCGGTTTTTCTTTTGAGTACGGTGTTAGAATAACGTTTTCCAAAGAACAGCGTTTGCCATTGTCTTACCATACCCAACACGCCGTTGTTCATCAAGACGATAACGACGGGAATATTATAGGTTACGGCGGTTGCCAGCTCGTTCAAGTTCATACCGAAGCTTCCGTCGCCCGTAATCAAAACGGTAGGATCTTTGGTCGCCGTGTACGCACCGATCGCCGCGCCCAAGCCAAAGCCCATCGTACCCAAACCGCCGCTCGAAACGATCCGTCTCGGACGGTCGAAATACGCGTACTGCGCCGTCCACATTTGATGCTGACCAACGTCCGTTGCTATGATCGTACCCGCGGGTTTATTCGCGTTGATAATATCAAACACTTGCTTGGGCGTAAGCGGCGCGGTATTCGCCGCCGCTATTTCCGCTTCAAAGGCAAGTTCTTCTTTTTTGAGCTGACGAACGCGAGCGAGCCATTCGGGGCTGCTCTTGGCTTCGCACTTTGCCGCAATACGGCTGAATGCGTCGTGCACGTCGCCGACAAGCCCCAACTCGACGGGTACGTTCTTGTTAATTTCCGCGTAATCGGGGTCTAACTGTATAATTTTGCTTTGCTTGGCAAATTTAGAAACGTTCCCCGTAGCGCGATCGGAAAACCGAACGCCGACGGCGAGAATTAAATCCGCTTCGTTTTGGGACATAGACGACGCGTAATGCCCGTGCATACCCTGCATTCCCAAAAACCGTTCGCTATCCTGCGGTACGGCGGAAAGCCCCATAAACGTACAGCCGATCGCCGCGTCGATTTTGTCCGCCAAAGCCACGATCTCTTCACCCATTCCAAGCCCTGCCGCGCCCCCACCGACGTAAATATACGGTCTTTTCGCTTCGGAAATGAGCTTCACCGCTTCGTCGATTTGCGTTTCGTCTACCGTGGGCAAAGGAATTTTCTCTACCACGGGTTGCGGCTCGTACTCGTAGAAAGCCACCTGCACGTCCTTGGGAATATCAATCAAAACGGGACCGGGTCTGCCCGATTTCGCGATTTGGAACGCTTCGCGTACGGTGTCGGCAAGGTCTTTAATATCGTTCACGAAATAATTGTGCTTGGTGATCGGCAAGGTCACGCCCGTGATATCGATTTCTTGGAAACTGTCCTTTCCGATCAACGAACAAGGTACGTTCCCCGTAATCGCAACCATCGGAATACTGTCCAGCATCGCCGTCGCAATACCCGTAACCAAATTCGTAGCACCAGGTCCGCTCGTAGCGATACAAACGCCCACCTTTCCCGTTGCACGGGAATACCCGTCCGCGGCGTGCGACGCACCTTGTTCGTGCGCCGTTAAAACGTGGTTGATTTCGTCCTTGTATTCGTACAAGGCATCGTAAATATTGATAACCTGACCGCCGGGATACCCGAATACGTCGGTTACCCCTTGTTCGATCAGCGTCTTGATTAAAATTTGAGATCCTTTTAATTTCATCTTTGTCTACTCCTTCACTTTATCATCTTACAGCAATCTATTGACTGCGGACACCAACGCCCGAACGGACGAAGTCATAATGTCTGTGTGTATCCCCGCGCCCCAAAACGGTTTTCCGTTTTCCACGATACAAATATACGAAGCCGCTTGCGAAGTCGATTTTTCTTCCAACGCGTGTTCGACGTAATTTTCAAGCGTATACTCTTTTCCCGTAACTTGCTTAATCGCGGTGCTTACGCAATCGAGCCTGCCGTTTCCTTCCACTTCCACGGTCGTAGCCTTCCCCGCGTACTCGATCACGATCTTGCCCTTAATCCGTTCTGCGGAAACGTCTTGATAACCCGCTTCCAAAACGTTAAGCTTTTCGGTAAGATTGACGAAATCCCGAATGAAAATGTCGTACACTTCTTTGGACGCAAGCTCTCTATGCTCGTGATCGGAAATACTCTTGACGTGATAGCCGAACTGTTCACGCATTTTGGGGGGTAAAATAAGCTTGAATTGCGTTTCGAGCACGTACCCGATACCGCCCTTTCCCGATTGCGAATTGATGCGGATAACGTCCGCCTCGTATACTCTGCCCACGTCGGCAGGATCGAGCGGGAGATAGGGCACAGTCCAAGTATTTTCGTCCCTTTCCACCCTGTATTTCATACCCTTTGCAATCGCGTCTTGGTGCGAGCCCGAGAACGCCGCGAACACAAGCTGCCCGCTGTACGGCTGACGCTCGCTCACTTTCATTCTCGTCACTCGTTCGTACACCTTGGTAATCGCGGGCAAATCGGAAAAATCAAGCAACGGATCGACGCCTTGGGAATACATATTCAACGCTAGCGTCACGATATCTACGTTCCCCGTGCGTTCGCCGTTCCCAAACAGCGTACCTTCGATACGGTCGCCCCCTGCAAGCAAGCCCATTTCGCTGTCCGCAACCGCACAGCCGCGGTCGTTGTGGGGGTGCAAGGAAATGACGACGTTTTCGCGGTTTTTCAGGTTTTTGCACATATATTCGACCTGACTTGCGTACACGTGCGGCATAGAATTTTCCACCGTCACGGGCAAATTGATAATCGCCTTATCGTCCGCCGTGGGCTGCCAAATATCAAGCACGGCGTTACAAATTTCCGCCGCAAATTCAGGCTCCGTACCCGTAAAGCTTTCGGGAGAATATTCAAAGGTGATTTTTCCTTCCGCTTGCTCACGGTATTTTTTACAAAGTTTCGCGCCCGTCACCGCAATATCGATAATTTCTTTTTTCTCTCTCTTGAACACCTGCTCGCGTTGCGCTTTGGACGTGGAATTGTACAAATGCACGATCGCGCGTTTCGCGCCTTTGAGCGCGGCAAACGTCTTTTCGATGATATGCTCGCGGGACTGCGTAAGTACTTGAATGGTCACGTCGTCAGGAATCAAATTTCTCTCGATGAGCGCGCGGCAAAATTCATATTCCGTTTCGCTCGCCGCGGGGAAACCCACTTCGATTTCCTTGAACCCGATTTGACAAAGCAAAGTGAAAAATTCAAGCTTTTCTTCCAAACTCATCGGAATAATCAATGCTTGATTTCCGTCGCGCAAATCCACGCTACACCAAACGGGCGGTTTTTCAATCGCCGTCTTTTTCACCCAATCCATCGTTACGCCTTGTGGCGTGAAATATTGTTTCACGTATTTTTGACTGTTTCTCATACTCTTACCTTTCTAAAAAAATAATCTCTTTCCCGCGCTAAAAAAGCAGGAAAGAGACGAAGAATTTTTTTCTCCGCGGTACCACTCCGTTTGACGGAAATTTTCCGTCCACTCACGTCCTTGAAAGACTTTCCCTATAACGGGGGAATCCGTCCGAATCTACTTGGCGAAATTCGCCGTTCTCTCGGCGGCTCGGGGAGGAGCTATGTTCCGTAATCCGTGTCGGCTTACACCCGCCGCCGACTCTCTGCTTTTTACGGTTTTTACGAATTTTTTCCCGTCGTTGCCTTTGTTTTATAATGCTTGTATATATTGTATACTACTTTCTTCTTTTTGTCAAGAAAGTACTGTCACCTTTTTCACTTTTTTTACGATATTTTCTTGGAAAATGTTGCAATTCTTCGCTTCATTACAGCTTATGCACCCAGCGGAAGGTATCTTCAATCTTACCCCATTGAATACCCGTCAAAATATCGTAGAGTTTTTGCGTAACTTCGCCGATCTTGCCGCCGCCGATTTCGTATTCTTCATCGCCGTACGCAAGCTTTCCGATAGGCGACACGACCGCCGCCGTACCGCAGCCCCAAGCTTCTTCCAGCGTGCCGTTTTTCATCGCTGCCAAAAGCTCGTCCACGGACAAAAGCCGTTCGCTGACCGAATACCCCAAGGACTTCAAAACTTCAATACAGCTCTTGCGGGTAATTCCGGGTAAAATCGAACCCGTCAAAAGGGGCGTGATGATTTCGCCGTTGATTTTGAACATAACGTTCATTGCGCCCACTTCTTCAATATACTTTCTTTCCACGCCGTCCAGCCACAGTACCTGCGAATAGCCTTTTTTTGCTGCTCTTTCGCCCGCACGCGTGCTTGCTGCGTAATTCCCGCCGCATTTCGCGTAACCCGTACCGCCGCGCACCGTTCTAACGTCTTCGTTTTCGATCATAATCTTGACGGGGTTAATCCCTTCAGCGTAGTAGCTTCCGCTCGGCGATGCAATGAGCATAAACGTCGCGCGTTTCACCGCGTGTACTCCTAAGCTTTCGTCGTTCCCGAACATAAAGGGACGAAGATAGAGCGACGTCCCGAACGAATGGGGCACGAAGCGTTCTTCTAAACGTACGAATGTTTCCAAAATTTCTAACGCGTCCTGCTCGTCTAAAAGGGGCAAGCTCATACGCTCGGCGGAATTGTTCATACGGCGGATATTTTCCATCGGTCTAAACAGCTGTATGCCGCCGTCCGCGCGTCTGTACGCTTTCAAGCCTTCAAAGATTTCCGCGCCGTAATGCAATACGGTAGACGCGGGATGCAAGGAAATACGCCCGAACGGCACGATTCTCGCATCGTACCAGCCCCGACCTTCTTCGTAGTCCATTATAAACATATGGTCGGTAAATACTTTCCCAAAGCCCAACTTATCTTCGGGCGGCATTACGCTCGGCGTCGTCGTTTTCGTGATTTTGATTTCCATAATCCACTCCCGTTCTCCATTCAAAAAACGAATTGAAGACATAAATTGCATTTATTTATATAATTATACAATATGATAGCACGCAAAAAAAATTAAGTCAACATTTTTTGCGTGCTTTTTACGTTTTTTATAAAATTTTAGCCCCGTTCCGCATTTTTTCGGAACGAGGCTTCGTTTTTTACGCGTTTGCGTCTTCCGCGGCAGGTTCTTCCGCCGCTTCGCCATTTTCTACGGCAAGGTCTTTAATAAACTGTTCGTTTTGTTCGGGATATCCCGAAAGCATAGGCACTACGTCCTTGCCCGCTTTCCGATCGAAGTAGTTTTTGGTAATCTTGGCAACTAAGCCGCCCATAAACACCAAACCGATCAAGTTGGGCAACGCCATAAGCCCGTTGAAGGTATCGGAAATTTCCCACGCAAGCGTGTTATCCATAATCGCCGCCACGATAACGAGCAATACGTACGCCACTTTGAATACGACCGTCGCGATTTTTTGTCCCTTATCCCCCGTCTTACGGAAAAGGAACTGTACGCATTTTTCACCGTAATACGACCAAGCGAGAATGGTGGTAAACGCGAACAAGGGAATAATCGTCGCGTAAATAACCGTACCCACGTCGCCGAACAAGCCTTGGAACGCACGCATCGAAACGACCGTCGTCGAGAGCGAATTGCCGTTTGCGTCTACGTAATACAAGACGTCGGTCATACCCGCTTCGTTGCCAAACGACACGAGAATAACGAGCGCGGTAAGCGTACAAATAATGAACGTATCGAAGAATACTTCAAAGATACCCCAAAGCCCTTGTTTTACAGGCTCCCGCGTAGCGGACGCGCTATGCGCGATAACGGACGAACCAAGCCCCGCTTCGTTGGAGAATACGCCGCGCGCAAGACCCTTTTGAATGATTTGCGCGAATACGTAACCGCCTACGCCCGCAATCGCCGTTTCAAAGCTGAAAATGTTGGAGAATATCAAAACAAACGCATTTCCTACCATCGTAATATTTGCAAAAATGATGATAAGTGCCATCAAAATAAACACCACGGACATAAAGGGCACGAGAATGGAAGCTACTCTACCGATAGATTTGATACCGCCCAAGATAACGAGCGCAAGCATAACTGCAACCACGATACCGACGATCAAAACGACTACGTTGGTATCCACGCCTTGCACGCTGCCGAAAATGTCTTCAAACGTACCCGCGATATTGTTCGTTTGCGCGCCGCTCATACCGATTGCCGCGAGTACGCAGAATACCGCCGCCATTACGCCGAGCACCTTACCAAAGCCCTTCAAGAACGAGCCGCCCTTGCCTTTTACGTCGCGGCCGATACCTTCGGAAAGGTATTGCATAGGACCGCCCGAAAATTCGCCGTCGCTACCCTTTTTACGGAAATACATACCGAGCACGTTTTCCGCGTAGTTGGTAACCATACCGAAGAATGCGGAAATCCACATCCAGAACACCGCACCGGGACCGCCCGTCATAATCGCGGACGTAACACCGATAATGTTCCCCGTACCGACCGTTCCCGAAATTGCGGTTGCAAACGCTTCAAACGGGGAAATGGTCTTTTCCTTTTTCATTCCGCCGCCAACCTTGTCCTTTTTTACGACCATACTCTTAACGGTAGGAATGATGGTTTCGCCCCAAGACGTACCGAATTTACGGACTTGAAGCACCTTCGTGCGTACGGTGAGATAGATACCCGTGCCGAGAATTAAAATAATCATCGGCCAGCCCCACACGACGCCGTTGATCGCGGAGTTGACGCTCGCGATCCAAGCCAAAACTTGTTCCATAACAGAACCTCCTATGTAAATAAAAAATAATGACGGAGTATAAAAACACTCCGTCGGCCGTTACGAAAAAAAGCAAAACTTTCCCTTTGAAAAGGGTTGATTTTACAAAGCATTTCTCTGTCCTTTTGCCTGAGAGATTAACGGCGGTTTTCCGTCCGTTTTGCCCCTTCGGCACTCGCCTTGCGCGAGCTTCTCCGGAGTGCTATCCGATAGCAGTTCCCAATCTTGCGATCACCTGAGAGCTTTACTCCTTCGGTCGGACGAACCCGCCCGTCTTCTACTATCTTCTTATAGCGCGCTTTCTTCAATTTTCGTCTATGATAACACACACTTAAACGTTTTGTCAATAAAATTTCACCCGTTTTTGATAATTTTTTTATCAATCAGTAGATTTTTACGAAAAAAAATGATATAATAAAAGAAAAAATTACGGGGCTTTTTATTTGTATGATTAAAAAAACGTATTCGTTTGAAAAGAACGGCAATATTAACGACGTATACACCCTTTCCAACGCCGCGGGCGCGGAAGTGGATATTCTCACCTATGGCGGACGCATCACCCGCATTTCCGTACCCGATAAAAACGGAGCGTTCGGCGACGTGATCGTCGGCTGTGCAAAATCCGAAGATTATTATGAAAAAAATCCTTATTTCGGCGCGACGATCGGACGGTACAGCAACCGCATCGGCGGGGCGCGGTTTGTAATCGGGGGTAAAGAATATAAACTCGAAGCCAACGAACGGGGCAATATTTTGCACGGCGGTAAGAACGGCGATTTTTCGCGCAAGGTTTGGAGCGCGGAAATTGCGGGCAATACGCTCGTTTTATCCCATTTCTCCCCCGACGGCGAAAGCGGTTTCCCCGGGAATTTGTCCGTGAAGGTCTTTTTCACACTCACGGAAGAAAACGCGCTCGTTATCGAATACGCCGCGGTGAGCGATCAAGACACCGTTTGCAATCTCACCAACCATTCGTATTTTAATATCGGCGGTCAAGATACCGTGCTTAACCACGAATTGATGATCAAAGCCCGCCGTATCACGCCCGTGGACGAAGAATTGATCCCCCACGGCGAATATATGGATATCGACGGTACGCCGTACAGCTTTTACCCCGCGAAAAAGCTGGGTAAGGACACTTTCTCGGACGAAAAAATGATTAAAATGGCGAACGGGTACGATTTTAACTACTGCTTGGAAAGAAGCGGCGACGGCTTGGAACATTTTGCATACGTGTACGACGAAGAAACGGGTAGAAAAATGGACTGTTATACGACGCTTTGCGGCGTACAGCTTTACACCGCGGGCGGTATGGTCAGATTTGACGGCAAGCGCGTATACGGCAACCATTGCGCGCTTTGCTTGGAAACACAAGGCTACCCCAACTCCCCCAACTGCCCCGAATACCCGTCCACCCTTTTGCGTGCGGGGGAAAAATACACGGCGACGACCGTTTATAAATTCTCCGTCGTTAAATAAACATAAATTATCAGTACGGAAAGATTGACAAAAAAGCAACATAAAGTGTATAATATATTTTAGTATGGTTTTTAGTTTTAGGCGGATTACGAGATGTTGAAAGCGTTATTCCACAAATTGAAAGAAGCGGCGGTGAGCGTATTTCCCGTCGCTATTATCGTGTTGTTTCTCAATCTTACCCCGCTCGTCAATTTCACACTGACGGAAACCTTGATTTTTGCAGGCTGCGCCGTCACACTCGTCGTCGGTATGGCACTTTTCAATCTCGGCGCCGATATGGCGATGACGCCGATGGGCGAACAGGTCGGTTCGGGCTTGTCCAAGTCGGGAAAGCTCGGCATACTGCTTTTGGTATGTTTCATTATGGGCGTGTGCGTAACCATCGCCGAGCCTGACCTTTCCGTGCTTGCTTCGCAAGTACAAGATATTCTCAACGGCACGACGCTGATCGTGACGATCGGCGTAGGCGTGGGCGCGTTTTTACTTTTGGCGATACTCCGTATCGTGTTCCGTTTAAGCCTTGCCCACCTTATGACCTTTTTCTACTTATTGTTATTCGCGCTTTCCGCGCTCATTTTGGAAAGCGGAAACGGTAGCTTTTTACCCCTTGCGTTCGATTCGGGCGGGGTAACCACGGGTCCTATCACCGTACCCTTTATTATGGCACTCGGCGCGGGCGTTTCAGCTACGCTGGGCGATAAGCACGACCGCGAAAGCAGCTTCGGCTTTATCGCGCTTTGCTCGATCGGACCTATTCTCGCGGTAATGTTTTTGGGACTTTTCGCAAGCGGGGAAATGGAATACGCGCTCCCTGATTACACGATGCAAACGGGATTTGCGGAAATTGCCGAAACCTTTTTGCATACTTGCGGAGAAGTGTTGATGGCGTTGCTTCCCATTATCGCGTTTTTCTTCATTTTGCAATTCGCAGTATTGAAATTGCCCCAAAAGCGCATCTTACCCATCGCCGTCGGAATTTTTTACACCTTTTTCGGGCTTGTGATTTTCTTGGCGGCAGTGTCCGTCGGGTTTTTGCCGCTCGGCTATAAAATGGGTACGCAACTTGCGGCGCAAGACCCCGTACTGCTCGTTTTGTTCGCGTTTTTGTTGGGCTTGACCGTCGTTTTGGCAGAGCCTGCCATTCACGTCTTGAATAAACAAGTCGAAAGCGTAACGGGCGGCGCGGTGAAAAAGACTTCGATGCTGATCGCGCTTTCCGTGGGCGTGGGCGTGGCAATCGCCCTGTCCGTTATCCGCGCGATTTTCGATTTCAGTATTTTGTATTATCTTATCGTCGGGTATTTCCTGTCGCTTGGACTTTCGTTCTTCGTTCCCAAGCTGTACACAGCGATTGCGTTCGACTCGGGCGGCGTTGCGAGCGGGCCGTTGACTTCCAGCTTCATTCTCCCTTTCCTTATCGGCGTTTGCGCGACCTTGCAGGGGGAAAGCAAAATCCTTTTGGACGCATTCGGGCTTGTCGCGATGGTAGCGATGACGCCGCTCATTTCCATTCAAGCCCTCGGCTTTAAGGCGGTTGCAACCAAGCATTTACGCGAAAAAATCGCCATGCGCCGTATTCTCGCCGCGGACGACGAGCAAATTATTGATTTTATGTAAACGAAGGGGGCAGGTATGGCGTTAAAGAATGTTTTACGGAAAACGAAAAAAGAAAAGCCCGCTTCGGCGGATTTCAAAAAACTTAAACTTTTAATCACGGTCGTCAACCGTAGCAAGGGCGAGTTTTATATGGATTATCTCGGCGGTTTTGAAGTCAATTTCCAAACGAGCGTTTTGGCGCAAGGCACGGCGCACTCGGAAACCTTGCACTTGCTCGGTTTGGAAAACTCGGACAAAAGCGTAATTTTCAGTATCGTGCGGGAAGACAAAGCGGAAGAAATTTTGCGGGGCTTGGACGAAAAATTCCAAACGGTGAAAAAGGGTAAAGGGATTGCTTTTACCGTCCCGCTTACCAGCGTCATCGGCGTGGCGATTTATCGGTTTTTAAGTAATAACAGAACGGTTTGAAAGGTGGAATTATGAAATACGGACACGAATCTATATTTTGTATTGTAAACAGCGGTTACAGCGAAGCGGTTATGGACGCGGCTAAAAAATTCGGCGCACGCGGGGGTACGGTTATCAACGCCCGCGGTACGGCAAGTAAAGACGCCGAAAAGTTTTTCGGGATTACGATCGAGCCTGAAAAGGAAATCGTAATGATTCTCGTTCCCGCCAAATGCAAGGACGACATTTTACACGCCCTGTATAAAGAAGTCGGATTAGATACCGCAGGGCAAGGCATTGCATTCTCCCTGCCCGTCGATAGCGTAGTCGGCATCACCACCGAAGAAACAAGCAAAGAAACGGAAACGAAATAAACGAACGCGGGGTTGCATTTTTCAATGCAACCCCGCGTTATTTACATTCCTTCAAGTTCGTCCAAGGTTAAGGAAAAGGACGGAATGAAATGCTCGAAAAAATATTCGATTTCGGGCATTTTTTTATCGTGTAAGTCCTGCTCGATGCTCTTTTTGGCCTTGGAGAACTCGCCGTTGCCCGACCGCAGCTCTTCTAGGCATTTGATATACGCGGCAAGTCGGTCGGCGGCTTTTACCAAGCGGTATTCCACGCTGTTTTCGTCTGCGAGAATATACGGCTTGATTTCCTGTTGCATTTTTTGCGGGAGCATATCCGACATCTTTTGACAAGCTTTTGCTTCCAGCTCCTTATACGCGCCGTGAATTCCTTGGTTATAGTACTTAATCGGCGTGGGCAAATCCCCCGTCATCACTTCGCTCGTTTCGTGGTACGTAGCGTACAGTACCGTTTTCAAAATATCCGCGTTTCCGCCAAACTCTTCGTTGTGGATAACGGCGAGCGCGTGCGCGAGCAAGGTTACGCAGTGGGAATGCTCCATTATATTTTCTTCCCGTACCGAGCGCATAAGCTGCCAACGCTTAATATATTTCATTCTGTCCATATACGCGTAAAAATCGTACCGCATAAATTTTTTCTCCTTTTTTTTGCCAAACGCTTGACAAAGACTTTTCATCGTTTTATAATGATAGTACAAAATTTAATTATCCGTCGTGGGTGCCCTACAAGGCTGAGATTATACCATTGGAATCGGCAAGGTAATACTTGAGCGAGAGATTGATAACCGTTTTTTCCGTAACGCCGCTTGCGGCTTTTACAACGAAAAAGCTTTTACGCCCCACTTTATACAAGTCGGGGCTTTTCTTTTTGTGAAGGCACTGTCCCAATATTCGGTTGATTTTTGACGGAAAAACGCCGCGAAATGCATCGCAAAACACGCGGTTACATACCACAGCGGGTATGCGCCCTTGTGTATTTGCTTGTCTTTCTTGCGTTTTTCTCGTCAAACCGTGCAAAGCACTAATTAACCGCTTATTGTGACACCGCCTTTGGAAAAGCGCGTACGACGGAAAAGGAGTGTTTTATGTTTCTTTATTCCCTGCTCGAAGTTTCCGAGCAAACCACCAACGTCGTGAAATGGGTTTCCGTTTTAGGCGTCGTACTCGTACTTTGCGTCATTGCGCTCATCGGTTTTTTACAAAACGGCAAACGCTTCGACGCGAAAAAAATCGCGTTTGCGGGCATTTGCGTGTCAATGTCGTTTACGCTCGCCGTGATCAAGTTCAGCCCCGTACAATCAGGCGGCTCGATCACCATCGCTTCGTTCGTGCCGATCTTGATTTTCGCCTACGTTTACGGCGTGGCGGACGGATTGCTCATCGGACTGATCCACGGCTTACTCAATTTCATTGAAGACCCGTATATTCTCACACCTGCCACCTTCATATTCGATTATTTACTCGCGTTTATGAGCGTAGGCGTAATGGGATTTTTCGGAAAAATGAAACGCAAGGAAAGAAGCGTTTTGCCCGTGGTTTTGGGTTGCGTTAGCGTGTTCTCGCTCCGTTTCCTTTCCCACCTGTTCTCGGGTATGATCTTCTTTGCCCAAGACGCCGTTTGGGTGAGCTTCCCCGACTGGGCAACGAGCAACGCGTTTATTTACTCGTTCATCTATCAATGTATCTACGTGCCCGCGGACGCGATTATCGCCACGCTCGTGCTCGTCGCACTTTGCAAATCAGGCGTGCTTGACCGCTTAACGGCAATGATGAAGCCAAAAAAATCAACGGCTCAATAAACGGCGATTTCGTCGAATACCGATTTATTGACGATTACCTTTTTTTCGTCAATATCGACCTTTACGATCACGCCTTTTACGGCAGGGAAGAGTATGCTTTTCCCTGCTTTTTCTATGGTATAAATATCCGAAGCAAGCAAAGTAATATCCTTGACCGTGCCTAAAAATTCCCCGTCCTGCGTTTCGCAAGCGCAACCGAGCACGTCGACGATATAATATCTGCCTTCTTCCAAAGCGGGCGCATCGTCGCGTTTTCCGTAAACGAGCTTGCCGCGGAACATCTCCGCCGCGTTACGGTCGGGTACGCCGCGAAGCCCTACGTACGCCGCGCCGTCGTTTCCGACACGATAGGACAAAATCTTATAAGGCGTATCGTCGATATACAGCGTTTTGAACGCTTTGACGTCCTCGGGAAAATCGGTAAAGGTTTTAATTTTCAATTCCCCGCGAATACCCTGCGGTTTTAATATTTCAGCAATAACGAGCTTATCCATACCACACACTCCTTTGATTTGAACGCATACCTGCCCCTATCGTTTTAGTTATGGCGATGTCACAATAAACGATTGATTAGTGCTTTGCACGATTTGACGAGCAAAACGCGTAGAATTTCGCGGCGTTTTTTCGTCAAAATCAACCGAGTGTTGGGACAGAGCCTTGGTTATAAGCCAAAAAAAGGCTTCCGTCAGAAAGCCTTTTTATTCGGTTTTACAAACGGCTTATTCTTCGTCCGTGTTTACGGCGTCGCCGCCCTTTTCACGGATTTCAACGACGTATTTCTTGCTATTTGCAGGCGTCGCCGCGCGTACGATCGTACGCATTGCTTTCGCGATTTTACCCTGCTTGCCGATTACCTTGCCCATATCGGACGGGGTAAGCACGACGGTAACTTCGATTACGCGGTCTTTTTCTTTGACTTCGTATTCGACGTTGTCCTTGTCTTCGGCAAACTGCTCGACGATATATTTAATCAAATCCAGCATTTTTTATGCCTCACACTTCTTATTTGGATTTCTTCGTCTTGGTCTTGGAAGGGCTTAACTTCGCGCTCTTTTCCATAGCACCCGTTTTAACAAGCAAGTTCTTAACCGTTTCCGTGGGTTGAACGCCCTTAGAAATCCAGTCTTTTGCTTTTTCTACGTCGATCGTAAGTTCAACGGGATCGCAGGTAGGTCTGTAATGACCAACGCAATCGATGTATTCGCCCGTTGCAGCCTTTCTGCTGTCAACGACTACGACACGGTAGATAGGGTTCTTTTTGTCGCCCATTCTGAAAAGTCTCATTTTTACCATAATAGTATACCTCCAAAGTATATAAAAATTTTTTTATTTTTTGCTGTGTTTAGAAGGGAAGCTTGAATTTCCCGCGCCCGCCTTTGAGCTGTTTCATCAAAAGCTTGGTTTGCTCGTACTGTTTCAAAAGCTGATTGACTTCCTGTACGCTCGTACCCGATCCCGCCGCAATACGACGTTTTCTCTTGCTGTCGATGATCGCGGGATTATCCCGCTCGGTTTTGGTCATTGAAAGGATAATCGCTTTCGTGCGTTCGATCTTCTTTTCGTCGATATCGCCTTCGTTGACCTTCATTTTATTCGCGCCGGGGAGCATCGAAAGCATCGCGCTCGCACCGCCCATTTTTTTCATCATTGCAAACTGCTCTAAATAATCGCTCAAAGTAAAGCTGTTCGCAAGCATTTTTTGTTGCATTTTCTTGGCGTCTTCTTCGGTGATTGCCTGTTGCGCTTTTTCAATCAGCGAAAGCACGTCGCCCATACCCAAAATCCGCGAAGCCATACGGTCGGGATAGAAAGGCTCTAAATCGGTGAGTTTTTCCCCAACGCCGATAAATTTAATGGGCTTGCCCGTAACCGCCTTGATCGACAAGCACGCGCCGCCGCGCGTATCGCCGTCTAATTTCGTCAAAATCACGCCCGTGACCGCCAACCGTTCGTTGAAGGTTTGCGCTACGTTCACCGCTTCTTGCCCCGTCATTGCGTCTACGACGAGCAGCGTTTCGGTGACTTCGATTTCTTTTTTGATATTTTCCAGCTCTTGCATCAGCGTATCGTCGATCTGTAACCGACCCGCCGTGTCCAAGATTACCGTATCGTAATTCATCGAACGCGCGTACTCGATCGCTTGCTTCGCCGTTTTGACGGGATTTTGCGTACCCTTTTCAAAAACTTCCGTTTGCGCGTTTTTGCCCACGACTTGGAGCTGGGTAATCGCCGCGGGGCGGTAAATATCCCCCGCCACGAGCAAGGGGCGTTTGCCCTGTTTTTTGAGAAGCAACGCAAGCTTGCCGCAAAGCGTCGTTTTACCCGCGCCTTGCAAACCGCACATCATAATGACCGTGGGGAGCTTGGGCGAAACTTCGATTTTCGCGTTTTTCGCGCCCATCAACGCGATGAGTTCTTCGTTGACGATTTTGATAACCTGTTGTGCAGGGTTTAAGGAAGAAAGAATTTCTTGCCCTACCGCTTTTTCCGAAACGTCCGCGATAAAATCTTTGGCAACCTTTAAGTTGACGTCCGCTTCGAGCAAAGCCACGCGCACTTCGCGCATCGCCGTGCGGATTTCAAGCTCCGTAAGCTTCCCGCGTTTGGTGAGCTTGGAAAATATATGATTTAATCTTTCTGATAAAGATCCGAATAAAGCCATTCCACTCTCCTTAATCGCCCGTCTCCTTAATCGTCCGCCGTGATCGTTTCCACACCAAATTCTTCGTGGACGGCTTGCAAGTCCGCTTTCAGTTTCAGCACGGCTTCGCTTGCCGCATTCGCTTCCATAAAACGGTCCACCGTCGTCATATACGCGGAATATTCGCGCGAAAGCTCGTCCAGCGTATTCAAAAAACCGAGCTTTTGATCGTAGTTTTCAAGCTGTTTTTTGCATTTTTGCAAACAGTCGGAAACGCTTTGGCGGGATACGCCCTTTTGTTCGGCAATTTCACCCAAAGAAAGGTCGTAATTGAAATACAAATCGGTGATTTCTCGTTGCGTCGCCGTAAGCAAGGGCGAATACAAATCCCAAAGTCGGAGAAACCGCAAATCGTCTTTCATATCCGTTTCCCCCCTTTCCGTCGTCTATTATACCCTAAAAATAAACGAGTGTCAAGCATTTTTACTTGACACCCGTAAATTTTTTTTGCGTTTTTTACAGAATAAATTGTAATAAATCCACGAGAATGGCAAACGCGAACAAGAAAATGATGCCGACGAAGTGGATAATCGTTTCCACTTTACGGTTGACGGGTTTTTTGCGTATCCATTCGATGATACAAAAGATGACCTTACAGCCGTCGAGCGCGGGAACGGGCAATAAATTGAACACCGCCAAGTTCACGCCGATAAACGCCGCTATATTCAAAAACGAAAGCGGGCTTGCCGAAGCGGCTTGTGCCGTCAAGCCGATCGTGGTTACGGGACCGCCCATCGTCGTAATACCGAGCTTGCCCGTAATCAATTCCCCAAGCGAGCGCAAGACCGTGCCGCCGATTTTGAACGAGTACACGAACGCCGAGCCGATCGTTTCAAAAAAGCCTTGTTGCACCGTCACGCTCGCGAATTGATATTGCGTAACGTCTAACCCAAGCGTTGCGTACAGCGTTGTCATATCGTTCATATTTTGGAAATTGCAATCGCTTTTGAGCAAAATTTGCAGCGTTCTTTCTTCCCAAACGCCGTCGGCGTTTTTGCGCAAGATTTTGAAATCCACACTTTCGCCCTGCGTTTTACCCGAAAGCGCGTCGATATAGTCCGTAGCCAAATAGATATCTTCGCCGTCCACCGACAAAATAATATCTTTTGCGGAAAGCTCCGTTTCAGAAATCACAGGCTCGCCTTCCCCTGCGTAGGCAAGATAGGAATGAATACAGCCGTATACGCCGAACATCGTAAAAAGCAACACGAGCGCGAGCAAATAATTCATCAACGCGCCCGCTACCAACACGATAATACGTTTCCAAGGCGGTTGGTCGTTGAAACGTTCGCCCTTGGGTGTGGGGTACTCGTTTTCTTGGGTTTTCTCAACCCTGCCCCCGTCGCTTTGTTGGTTTTGTGCAAGCTCTTCAAACGGTTCTTCCGTTTTTTCTTCATTTTCTTCGTACTCGTCTTCGCCGTCAAAAGCGCAATACCCGCCGAGCGGGATTGCGCGGAGCGCAAACAGTTCGCCCGTTTTTTTACTGCGTTTTTTGAAGATGGCAGGTCCAAACCCGACGGAAAATTCGTTGATACGAAACCCTAAAATTTTTCCCGCGATATAATGCCCGAATTCGTGAATGGTGACCATTGCGAGCAAAATCAAAATTGCCAAAACGATTCCGCCGATCGTCGTCATTACGCTTTCAAACGTTGCTAATAAACCGTTTATATACAAAGTCTTAACCCCTTTCCACGTATTCCTTTGCCAAGGCGCGCGCCCGTTCGTCCGTAGCCTTGAGCGCGGCATACCCGTCCGCTTTTACGCGTTCCGTCTTTCCAAGCGCGTATTCGATCGTATCGGCAATCGCAAGGAAAGGTATTCGCCCGTCTAAAAACGCCCGAACGGCAATTTCCCCCGCGCCGTTGAGCGCGCAAGGATAGTTATCCCCCGTTTCCGCGGCTTTGAGCGCAAGGTCAAAGCAAGGAAACGCTTTTCTTTCAAACGGTAAAAAACGGATCGCGCCAAGCGACGCAAAATCCAAGGGCTTGACGCCGCAAGGCAGGCGTTCAGGATAGGTGAGTGCGAGCTGAATGGGCAATTCCATCGTCGGATAGCTCATTTGCGCCAACACGCCGCCGTCGGAAAATTCCACCATGGAATGAATGATACTTTCGGGTTGCACGATCGTGTGAATTTTGTCTAAATCGCAGTCGTACAACCATTTCGCTTCGATAACTTCAAAGCCTTTATTAAGGAGCGTTGCCGAGTCGATCGTGATTTTCGCGCCCATATTCCAAGTGGGGTGTTTGAGCGCGGAAGCGGGTGTGACGGTTGCTAATTTCGCTCTATCCCAGCCGTAAAACGGACCGCCGCTCGCCGTGATGATCAGCCTTGAAAAAGGCGCATCCGTGCGGAAATGCAAGGCTTGCCACAGCGCGGAATGTTCGCTGTCCACGGGCATTAAACGCGTACCTGCCCCCTTGATTTTTTGCATTACCAGTTCGCCGCCGCAAACGAGCGTTTCCTTGTTCGCAAGCGCGATATCCTTTTTCGCTTCCACCGCTTTGAGTGTGTATTTAAGTCCCGCAAAACCCGTCGCGGCAATGAACGCAACTTCGCCGTATTCGATGGCGGCAAGCGCGGCTGCTTCACCGTAGCCAAATCGTACCCCCGCCGGAATTTTGTCTGCAATCGCTTTCCCCGCTTCTTCGTCCACGAGCGCGGCGTACGCGGGCTTAAATTCTATCACTTGACGCAAAAACGCTTCCGCAGAAGCGTTTGCAACGATACTTTCAATTTTGAATTTGTCAGCGTGACGGCGAACGACGCTACAAACCTGCGTTCCGATAGAACCCGTCGAGCCGATCAAGGAAATTGTCTTCAAAATCCCACCACCTTATGCTATCAAATAAATGAGCGCGAACGCCGCGTATACGATCACCGTCGCAAACAGCGTACCGTCGATACGGTCTAACATTCCGCCGTGACCGGGGATTAAATTCCCCATATCTTTCAAACCTTTTTTGCGTTTGATACAGCTTTCCACGAGATCGCCAAACGCCGTCGCAAGCGCGGTCAGTAAACCGATTATCATATAAATCGGCAACCATAAGCCCATATGCGGGAAACCGCCCACGAACGAATTATAAATAAAGTAAATGAGCGTTGCACCGATTACCCCGCCCAGCAGCCCGCCGATAAAGCCGACCACCGTTTTGTTGGGGCTTAACGTAGGCGCGAGTTTTTTTGGAAATACCTTTTTCAATGAAACTCCCACGAAAAACGCCGTACAGTCGGCAATCGGGGAAATGCCCAAAATGAGTAAAATCGCAAGGTTGGAATTGAACTTCATTGCGTCCAGATCCGCCGAACTTGCCAAGAGTTTATCCCGAAACATCGGTGCTTCACCGATATGGTTTGCAAGCACCAAAAGTGTCAAAAGCAAGGTAGGATATACCGCGGATACGAACGCCGCGCCGATATTTTCGGGGGTAGATTCTTCGTTTTTGAACACGAGCAAGGACAACAGCGCAAGCGCGAGCACGAAAAACAAAACCGCCGTTACGTGGATACCGTACCCGTAAAAAAATTCACCCAACGCGCAAAGCGGAATACAAACCGCCGAGAAGATAAATATGATGGATTTTTCCGTTTTTGCAAGATTATCGTTCATCGCGCGGACGATTTCAAACGTACCGATGAGCGAACAGCCGTAAATGAGTACGTCGAAGCACAAGCTTCCGTACGTGGGTACGAAAACCTTTAATAGATAAAAGGATAATACGACGATAATATATATTATGCCCGACGTAATTCGCTGTTTCATTGCTCACTCTCCCGCAAAAGGCGCGTTTCAACGCATACCTGCCCCTTGCATTTTTATTTTTGGTGGAATTTATAACTGTTCGTCCGTTTTACCAAAACGGCGGGTACGCTCGGAAAACCAAGCGATCGCACTTTCCAAATCCTTATCCGAAAACTCAGGGAACATTTTATCGGAAAAATACAGTTCCGCGTACGCCGCTTGCCATAAAAGGAAGTTGGACAAACGGACTTCCTTGCCCGTACGGATAATGAGATCAGGATCAGGTTGCTCGTAGGTATACAAAAGGGAAGAAAAGCTTTCTTCCGTAAGCGTTTCGCCCCGTTCGATTGCTAAATTCGCCGCGCGAACGATTTCCGCGCGCGCGCCGTAGCAAAGCGCCATATTGATGCCTTTACCTTCGTAGCATTGCGTTCTTTCTTCGCTCGCGCGGAGAATGGCTTGCACGTCGTTAGGCAAAAGGGAAAGATCACCGATTACGCGAAGGCGTACGCCACGCGCGCACACCCGACGCATATATTCGTCGAAATAATTACGGATCAAATCGTACAGCCCTTCTAATTCCGCTTGCGGGCGTTTCAAGTTTTCCGTAGACAACGCGTACACGGTCACGTAAGAAACGCCTAAATCGAACGCGTGTTCGAGCAGTCCGACCATACGCTCCATACCCTGTTTATGACCAAAGGAGCGGGGCATTAAGCGTTTTTTCGCCCAACGCCCGTTGCCGTCCATTATTATGGCGATGTGGCGGGGAATTTTCACACCCGCTTTTATTGTATTCGCCACCATAGCTTATATAGACATCAAATCTTTTTCTTTCGCGGAAATAATCGTTTCCAACTTGCTCATATATTCGGAAATCATTTTTTCTACGTCCGCTTCGCAACCCGAAGCTTCGTCTTCGGAAAGCTCTTTCGCCGTTTTCATTTTCTTGATAACGTCCATCGCTTCGCGGCGGTGGTTACGTACGGCAACTTTCGTTTCTTCGCCCATTTTCTTGGCTTGCTTTACAAGCTCTCTTCTGCGTTCTTCCGTCATATCGGGGAATACCAAACGGATCACGTTCCCGTCGTTGGACGGCGTAAGCCCGATATTCGATTGCAAAATCGCCTTTTCTACCGCTTTGAGCAGGGATTTATCCCAAAGGCTGATTTGCAAGCATTTCGCGTCCAAAGCGGAAACGTTGCCAAGCTCGATAAGCTTGCTCATACCGCCGTACGCTTCGACTTCCAAGCGGTCCAAAATACGGGGATTAGCTCTACCCGTACGAATTGCGCCGTAATCGTTTTCTAACGCGCGCAAGGAATTTTCCGCTTTTTCTTCAAGTTCTAACATCATTTCTTCAATTCTTTCGTTTTCAATCATTGTTCGTTTCTCCTTTATTGCCTTTTTTTATGCTTTTTATTCTTTACACCTTAATAAGAGTGCCAAGTTTTTCGCCGCAAACCGCGCGAACGATGGAATTTTCTTCGTTCAAGCCGAATGCAAGCGTGGGCACGTCGTTTTCCATACACATCGTCGCCGCCGTGAAATCAATCACTTTCAAATTGCGGTTGATAATGTCCGCATAGCGCAATTCTTCGTACTTTTTCGCAAACGGGTTGGTCTTGGGATCGGAATCATAAATCCCGTCTACGTTCTTTGCCATCAGTAAAATGTCCGCGCCGATTTCACAAGCGCGAAGCGCAGCCGCCGTATCCGTGGAACAGAACGGGTTACCCGTTCCGCAAGCGAAAATCACGATACGCCCCATTTCAAAATGGCGCAATGCTTTACGCAGAATGAACGGTTCTGCCAAAGACACCATATTCAACGCCGTTTGTACGCGTACGGATACGCCGCGTTGCTCGATGGCGTCCATCATTGCGAGCGAGTTCATAACCGTCGCTAACATTCCCATATGATCCGCCGTCGTTCTGTCCATATTCGTGCCTTGTCTACCGCGCCAAAAGTTTCCGCCGCCGATAACAAGCCCGACTTGAACGCCCATGTTGTGCAATTCTACAATTTGATCCACGACGGGCGCGATCACTTCGTGATTAAGCCCAAACCGTTGATCGCCCGCAAGCGCTTCCCCCGAAAGTTTGAGCAATACTCTCTTGTAAATAGGTTCCATAAACTCCTCCACTACCGTTTTATCTATTATACCATATTTCTTTGAAGAAAGCTATATAAAATAAGAAAAAAGTTGATGAAATTTAGAAAATTTTATACAATTTACCCCGTGGGCGGGGTCGCCCACGGGGGAGTGGTTGTTTTTTTAATTTAGTTCTTCATTGCAGCGACTTGTTTTGCAACTTCTTCGCTCAAATCTTCGCTCTTCTTTTCAAGACCTTCGCCCATAATATAGAACGCGAATTTGTTGATGGAAGCGCCTGCGCCTTTTACAAGGTCCGCAATCTTCTTGGAGTCGTCCTTAATGAACGCTTGTTCCAAAAGGCAGTTTTCTTCGTAGAATTTCTTAATTCTACCCATAACCATCTTTTCAGCGATTGCTTCGGGTTTGCCTTCGTTCATCGCTTGTTGCTTCAATACAGCCTTTTCTCTTTCAAGCGTTTCAGCCGAAACTTCGTCCTTGGTAAGGTACGCAGGCTTCGTGAACGCGATTTGAAGCGTGATATCGTGCGCAACTTCTTTCGCTGCGTCCGTAGCTTCGCCAGCCATATCAAGCAATACGCCGAGCTTACCGCCAAGGTGGATATAGCTTGCCATAAAGCCGTTCGTTTCATAGCGAACGAATCTTCTTACCGCAATCTTTTCGCCGATAATCGCGATTTTGCTCTTCAAAAATTCTTCTACCGTGCCGCCTTGGCAAGCGCAAGGAAGCAACGCTTCCACGGATGCGGGGTTATCTTTAACGATAACTTTCGCGATTTCGTTTGCGATTTCAAGGAACTGGGGATTTTTTGCAACGAAGTCGGATTCGCAGTTAAGTTCTACCAAAACGCCCGTGTTGCCGTCGATATACGCCGCAACGATACCTTCCGCCGCGATACGGGAAGCTTTCTTATCCGCTTTCGCAATGCCCCGTTCTCTCAATAAATCCGCCGCCTTTGCCATATCGCCGTCAGCGTCCGTCAATGCTCTCTTACAATCCATAACGCCTGCGCCAGTCTTTTCACGCAACGCCATTACGTCTTTTGCCGTAAATGCCATAATTTTTTTCTCCTTATTTATTATTTTGAAATTTTCGTCCGATTATAAACAAATCGGACGAGCGTTAATTTTCTTCTCTTACGCGTTTTCTTCCGCTGCCGCTACCACTTCTTCAATGGATTCAGGAGCTTCTTCCGCAGCTTGTTGCATAGCAACGAGCGCTTCTTCACCTTGATTTGCTTCGATAACCGCGTTTGCGATTACGGACGCGATCAGCTTGATTGCGCGGATAGCGTCGTCGTTACCGGGGATAACGTAATCGATTTCGTCGGGATCGCAGTTGGTGTCGGTAATCGCAACGATCTTGATGCCGAGCTTCTTCGCTTCTTTGATCGCGATATCTTCGTTGTGGGGATCTACGACGAACATAACGCCGGGCATAGACTTCATAGTCTTGATACCGCCAAGGTTCGCCTGCAATTTGCCCATTTCCTTCTTCAAAAGCATAACTTCTTTCTTGGGCAACGCTTCAAAATCGCCGTTTGCTTCCATAGCTTCAAGCTTTTCAAGACGCTCTACGCGGCTTCTCATCGTTTTGAAGTTGGTCAAGCA
This sequence comes from Candidatus Scatosoma sp., assembly GCA_045614565.1. Taxonomy (GTDB): domain Bacteria; phylum Bacillota; class Clostridia; order Christensenellales; family Borkfalkiaceae; genus Scatosoma. The sequence continues at coordinate 72,216 of JAZLDG010000074.1, forward strand.
ACCGCCAAGCCAACGGCTGTTTACGTAGTATTGACCGCAACGTTCCGCTTCTTCTTTGATTGCGTCCTGTGCCTGTTTCTTCGTACCTACGAAAAGTACGGTTTTGCCTGCTTTTACGCTGTCGCAAACGAACGTGTACGCTTCTTCGATAAGGTTAGCCGTAACCTGCAAGTCGATGATGTGAATATCGTTTCTTGCCGCGAAGATGTACTTCTTCATTTTGGGATTCCACTTTCTCGTCTGATGACCGAAGTGCACGCCAGCTTCCAAAAGCTGTTTCATAGTGATAACTGCCATAATTCAAACCTCCGTTTTACCTCCCCGCCTTGCGTTGGCTCGCAATTACGTTCGCATTGAAAGATTTTACGAACACGGATTGCGCACAATGAGCGAGTGTGAATTTTCAGCCTTACTATTTTATCATATCGGACAAGCGATTGCAAGCTATTTTATAACGATTTTACACTTTTTTTCCTTTTTTATAAAAAAACGCGGAAAATTTCCGCGCTTTTTCATTTACTCCAACTGCATCGCTTCGTCGCTGTCTTCAAATTTTTCGTACTGATAGCAAAATTCCGCGAATACTTCGTCCATAAGCTGTTCGTCTTCCAATGGTACGAGCGTTTGTTCCGCTTCGTTAAGCTCGAAAATCACGACTTCGTCCTCTTCTTCCGATTCAGGTTCAGCTTTTTGGAATACGCAATACGTGCCGCCGCGATACTCGATCGTTGCGATATGCAAAAATTTCTCTACGTTCCCCGCGTCGTCTTCCAGCTCGATAATGCGTTCTTCTTCATCCATCAACATTTCTTCGTTTTCCATTGTCTTCTCCTTTTTTTCTTTGATTTTTTCTCGCGACAACCAGCTTTCTAAAATATAGGAAGCGGCAATCGAATCCACCGTTTTTTTTCTGTCCCCGCGCTTTACGCCGCCCGCAATTTGCGTTTCCCGCGCTTGCATCGTGGTAAAACGCTCGTCTTCCAGCTCAATGGGCAAATCCGTTTTTTCGCGCAGGGCTTGAATAAACTCTTGCGTTTTCACCGTTTGCACGCTCTCGCTGCCGTCGAAGTTCACGGGCATACCGCATACGATCACGCCTACGCCCCTATCCGCGGCAATTTTGGCAATCGCCGCCACGTCCGCTTGAAAATCCCGCGTACGAAAATAGGTTTCGCAAGGCATTGCGTATTCGTTAAAGGGATCGGAAATCGCTACGCCGATTCGTTTGTCGCCTATATCGAAGGCTATCGCTCTTTTTTTCAACATAACTATATTATAACACAATCCCCGCCTGTCGTCTATCGTTTGGATACGTATATTTGAAAAATTTTATCACATACTGTATAACGAAACGGAAATAAAACAAACCCGACTTTTACAGTTTGTTTTACGATCGTTTGGTATATGCTCGATAAGGGGGAAATTATGGAAAAATTCGTAATCGGTTTAGCCGTCGGCGGGGTTTTAGGCGCAGTTTTGGCAACGAACAACTATAAAATGCGTACGATCGTCAAAAAGAGCCAAGAAGAAGTCCAAGCCAAGCTTGACGAATTGATGGACGAAAAAATCCGTGAAATGGACGAAGCGGCGGAAGAAAAAGCCGCCGAAAAAAACGAAGCGGACGAAAAACCCGTCAAAAAATTGATGAAAAAATTGAAGCAATAAATCAAAACCACCAGTTGAACTGGTGGTTTTGATTTAAGAATTTTTTAAGACGCGAAGCTCGGCTTTGAGCGCGGCGTTTTCTACGCGTAAGCGTTCGTTTTCCGTCTTTAAGGCTTGCGCCAAACGGTCGTATAAAGAATTGATTTCGTTTTCTAATCTACGGCGCAAAAAATCACGGTCGGGCAAATTCGTTTTTTCCACGGCGGCAGCTCGGCGTTGCATTTGCGATGCTTCTTCCCCAAGCCCCATTTCCGCGGCGATTGCCGCAATGCGTTTGGGTTCTTTTTTCAGCATATTACGGTACTTATTTTGCAAGCGGAGCATTAATTTATCGTCGCCGCCCGCAAGATTAAAAATCGCGCGGCGGATGGAAATTCCCTTGCTCTTTTCCGTCAAAATACTACGCAAAGCCGCGTCCGTTTCTTGCTCGGTAAACTCGCGGATTTTTTCCACGGACAGCGTAGACCCGTCCAAAAGCTTGACGATCCGTTCGTCTTGCTTTTCATTTTTCATCAGCGCGTAATAGTAATTTCTCACACTTCCTTTCGCTCTGCCCCGCTGCAAGCCGTACGCTTCAAATAAATAAGTAAGCGTTTTGCCCTTGCTTTTGCCTTCCTTAATAAATTCGACTAAATTTTTAGCTTCTTCTTCCGTATAACCGTTGATCTTGTTCATATTTTTATCCTCCGATTTTCTCGATCTGAAAAAATTATTAACGGATTTTTGCACTTTTATACTTTTCAAAGCGGGAAAAGAATAGGATATAGTATGAAAATTTATTTTTTATCTTCAAAACCTTGCGCGCTTTATATTAACGACGCGTATTTCGGTATCACGGACGGCTTTGAACGCTTCGCCGAAGCGTCGTTAAAAGACAAACTTTTTATACGCTTTATTCCCGAAAACGCTTCGCCGATCGGCTTTTTTCTAACGGAAAATATCCGTTTCTCGCCCCCGCAGGGGTGCGAAGTATATTTACTTCGCGACGGGATTGCCATTTTTGCGCGGGATTTTACTCCGCTCGACAAAGCCTTGAAGATGATTGCGCAAAAGCGCGAAAATCAAACGCTCGTCACCGTGTTCACCCAAGGGGAAATACAAGCGTCCATCGAAACGCCCGACGGGCTGTTTCTCGCAACCCTGCCCCCGTCCTTTTCAGAATGTGAAATTATTTTTGCCTGTGATTTGGTACTGCTGAAAAGCCCAACCCAGCTCGCCGTGCTTACGCTTACGGGCAAGCGCGTGCTTTTGGAAAGCGTACGCGAATTTTCGCTCGAAAACGATGAGTTGTTTTTAACCCTACCCCTTTGCGATTCGCTGGGGCAAGAAGCAAAATGCACGTACCGTTTGGATAAAGACGGTTGCCAGCGAACGGCGTTTTCGCTTATTCAAGCGCAAAGCGACAGCGTTTTAGACGAGCTTTTACCTTACGCGTTTTTTGAAAGCGTTTTGTTGGGGTTAGATTACGAAAATTTGTTAAACGACGAGTTAAAAGCAAAATCGGGCGAGCTTCGCGCGTTTTTGGGCGAGTTCGTCGCCGTTATTCAAACCAAAACGTCTAACGTTTGCGCGTTAGTGCGAGAAAAGAAAGAACGGCTTTACGAGCTTTCCTATTACACCGTGGAAATTGCGGACGGAAAAATTTGCGATATAAAAACTTGATTTGACAAGCTTTGACCAAATTATAGAAAAATAGCCAAAAACCACCTTGCGCGCGCGGTTGACAACCGCGCGCGCAATCGTTTATAATAAGCTTGCTAAAAAATAAAAAGGAGCATAGTTATGCAAAAAGTAATTTGTAAAAAGGTTTACGACACGGAAACGGCTACGTTTATTACAAAATTTACGTTTGGCGAATTCGGTTCGGCGGACGGATACGAAGAATGTCTGTTCCAAACGGAAAGCGGATCGTACTTTCTCTACGTAAACGGCGGGGCAAACTCGAAATACACGAAAGAAGACATCAAAAGATTGAGCCCAGAAAAAGCCGAAGCGTGGTTGAAAGCCATCGCGTAACGAAAGAAGTCGCAACAAAACGCCCCGAACGGTTCGTACCGTTCGGGGCGTAAAATTATCCGATAATTTCAAAAGCCAAGATGTCCACGGAAGAGTCTTTCACCTTGTAGCCAAAGCTCTTGAACATAGCTTTCAAGGTCACTCTGCCGTTCAAGGTTAACGTGTACATTTCGTGCGTGTTGCGGGATTCCCCTTGCACGTACGGCGTATTCCAAGCCGAGCCCATATCTATTTTGGTGTAGGCGGAATCGCCTTCTTCCAAAATATATTTTACGATATCGTCCGCGAAATATTTAGGACGGGTAAGCGCGCCGTCCTTGCAAGGAACGTAAAGCTTTAACTTGTCGTTTAACGTAAGCACGTTGTACGGGTTTTCAATTTCCACGTCGTATTTAACGCTTAACGAAACCTTCGCCTTTTTGCCGTTTTTGGCGGTAAATTTAACGTCTTTTTTCGTAAAGCTTCCCGACATACCGTAAGGATAAAAATATAACTTTAAGTTTTGCACCTTCCCAAACAAGAACGGTACTTTTAACCCCGGTATATCCTTGCTGTTGACGGTAATTTTATCGTTAAAAAATTTCAACGCGCCGTTGCCCTGCTTTGCCACGCCGAAATGGTTTTCGGGACAGTACACGACCGTTCCTTTCGCAAACGGCTGTTGCAGCCCGTAAAAAAGCGAGTCCGGAGAAAGCTTACAATAAATTTTTTCCATATCCTTATTCTCCCATCTTTTTTCTTGACTTAATAAAAATTTGCCAAAAATTAGAATAAAGCCAACTTTTATCTCTTGTTGATAACGACGTCTTCAATGACTACGGGCGAAGTCAAAACGTCAAACGTTTCCTTTTTGCCGTATTCGCTCATAAAGCGGTCGTCCGTATCGATATTGACGGTTACGCTACGCGCCGCACTCGAAGAAACGTAGGTCTTAATCGCCGCATCTAACGCCTTTAACGCGTCCACGCTGTCGTCGTTTAAGGTCGCAAACGTACAATATTTAGAATTGCTTTGTTCCGTTTCCACCAAGGAAATATAGAACTGCGACGTCGCGCTGTTGTATTTATAATCGCGTTGGAACTGTCCCGCTTCGGGATGCTCTACGTATACGCTGTCTTCACATTCGGACTTATCCGTGTAATACATTGTTAACGCGCCGTAATTTTCTTTCTTGTTTCCGTTGGTAACTTCAAATTTATTCGCGCCAAACTCGCCGCAAAGCGTGTACGTGCTTTCGCCCTTACCGTTTGCGCCTTGCGTATAAACGGTGGACGGGAAGTTTTGATAGCCTTTTACCGTTTCGTAATAGTTTTTATACTGCAAAGCGTCGTTTTCGTACGAATACCCGCCCGTCAAAAGTCTGGTCGCGCTGTAATCGTGTACGCAAAGCCCGTCGTAATAATTTTCTTCCGCAAGCACGAGAAAATGCTCGACGGTAGCGGGCGCAACCTTTCTAAACAAGGTATAATTGAGCTTATACGTTTCCCCTTCAAAGGAAATTTGGATTTGCACTTCGGGATGCGAAGTTTCGCAAGCGGTTGCCATTCCCAAGCACCCAAACGCCGCCGTAGCCGCTAAAACGCCGCAAATTGTCTTTTTCAATATTTTCGCCATAATGAACGCTCCATTATATATTACCCTTTTATTTTAACTTTTATTTCCTTTTCCGTCAAGCGGTTTTTATACTCTTTTTATAATTTTTATCCGATTTACACAATTTACCCCCCACAAACGCATAAAGAGCGGAAACGTAACGCTTCCGCTCTCTATTCTTTAACTTACGATTATTTCTTTTTGATAACGTTGGTATCGCCGTCCGTCCAACCGCTCAACGCGCCTTGGTACGTGTTACCGCTCATTGCGCTAACCGTATGATATACGCCGCCTTTCTTTTTCAAATACAAAACTTTTACATCCGTGCTATCATTCACAAAAGTATTGTTTTTAACTTCTACCGTAAGCATCGTTTGATCTTGATCAGCAGACTATTTATTAGGTTTATCCGATTATTAAAAGCCGTGGCATTTTTGAGAAAAATACCACGGCTTTTGCTTTTGAATTTATTTTTATAATACGTTTGCAAAATTATATACGATATCTACGATGCAAGCAAACAGTGCAAACGCCGCTAAAATCCGCACGAGCGTTACGGGCATTTTACCCAAAAGATTTTTAATAGGCGTAAACGCAAATTTCATAAAAAAGAATATAAGCGTTGCCCATACGAGCGACACGGGCAAACAAACGTACCCGTTCAAATTAAGCGGTTGGGGAGAATAATCCCAAAGCGGGTTATGAAAAAGTTTATCGAAAGCAAAGCCGACGATAAGCTCGGCAAGGCTGGGCACGATAAAACCGATTAAAAAGTAAAACAAATAACGGAACACACGGTTGTCTACCCCTTTCAAGACGCCTTTCGGCTCGTCGGGCGTACCCGCGAGCAAATACATTCCAAACAGCGAAACGCCGTAAATGGGGCAAAAGGGCAAAGTCATAAAACCGCGGTCTTGGAATTTCCCGAACGCGAGCCACACAAACCCCGTTTCAAACGCCCAACCCAAAAAGGATAAAATTAAAACGAGCAAAAAATATCGGCTTAAACCGTATTTTTGCTCGTTTATTTTTGTTTTTTCGTAATTTTCCCGCATACGGATATTGTGTGCAATATCTCGTAATTCAACTCTCGTATTCGTATAATTTATACAACTTTTTAGACGTTTTTCCCGCGTATACGGACTTAAAAACGAACTTTTCAAAACCTTGTAACTCATCAATGAGAAACGCGGGCGTGATTTCGTGTTCTTGCACGAAACGCAAATTCGTATTTTCTTCCAAAACGCTTGAATTTTCCACGCCGAAAACTTGGGAAACGCCTACGTCGTTTATGGGATTTTTAATCTTCGACATCTTCGCCGCAAAGGGTGTATAACAATCCACCAACACGGATAAATGCGAAAACCGTATAGTAAGATTGTGCAGCGTTTGCCGTAATTCGGCGTTCGTCAAATACATACTCACACCTTCTAAAATCACGATGGCGCGTTCTACTTGGGGTAAAAGCTCGATAAGCGCAGGCTCTTTGATATCCGCGGCAAGCAAACGGTAACGCTCCGTTTCCGTGTAATACCGCTTGCGCTCGGCAATGACGGCAGGAAAATCTACGTCAAACCATTGTAAAGCTCCATCCACTCTTTGCGCGCGGCTGTCCAAGCCGCAACCCAAATGCAATACAACGGCGTCAGGATATTCGGTTATTTTTGCTTTGACCCAGTTATCAAAAACCGCGGAACGCATACCCATATAATAGGCAAGCCACTTGGATTTGGATTTACCCTTCAAGGGGAATCGTTCTTTTTCCCAAATTTCTTCCGCTTTTTCGTCGCGAAGAATGATCCCCTTTTTGCTGACTAACGCTTTCCCGTAAAGCGGGATATATAAAGTTTTATTGACGTTATTCATTTTCTTTATTTCTATATTGATTTTTATTTTACAAAATTCCTATGTTGGGAGCGTTTTTCCTTTTTCATTGCAAGATTTTTACAAGTTCTTTTAGATTTTTTCGTTTCTTTGTGCGGAGCTTATCTTCGTCCTTGGCGTAACCCAAAATAATCACGAGCCGAACGGTGCCGTCAAGAGCGCAAATACTTCGTATTTCTTCGTCGTTGAGCCAGCCGAGAATACACGTTCCAAGTCCTTGCGCCGTCGCTTCCGCCGTGATATACGCCGTAACGATACCGATATCGATCGAACGGTAATCGTTCTTTTTTACCTTTGCGCCCACCCCCGCCGTTAGCGCGTACGGCTTTTCCAAAATAACCAACGCCACAGGCGCATCGGTGGCAAATTTGTTCATTCCCATTCCTTGCGTAGCTTTTTCCACCCTTTTTGCGATTTCCCCGTAACAAACGGTAATTTGATAGGGTTGACCGTTACAAGCGGACGGAGCAAGCCGCGCCGCTTCTAAAATGCAATCAATTTTGTCCTGTTCCACTGCGCGGTCGGGGTTATAACTACGGCAAGATTGCCTTGTTTTTGCTATTTCACTAAAATCCATCTTTTTCCCTTTTTGCTTAATTGGTACTCCCGACGAGAATCGAACTCATAATTGTCCCTTAGGAGCACATCCAAACTGTTGATATAATTCTAAATTCTATGGATTAACCGTAATTTTATATATTTTATGGATATTTTTCTTTCAATAAAATGGATGTTGTAATAAATTATGGACGTTTCAAAACAACTTTTATTCTAAAATTATTCCTATTTTATTCCAATTCACTTTTCCCTCCTCTAAAAAGTTATTAAAATCATTTTCAAAATTAAAAATCTAAATATTGGATTTTTGGTTGAATTTTTTAGATGGATATGCTATAATAGTAAAAACTGATTTTTTATTAAGGATGGTGCTATAAAATGGCTGTCAGTTATAAAAAGCTATGGAAACTTTTAATTGATAAGGATATGAAGAAAAAAGACCTTCGTATTGCTACGGGTATGACTACTACTGCGCTTGCAAAACTCGGTAAAAACGAACACGTAAACACCGAAATTTTGGCTAAAATCTGCAAAGTTTTAGATTGCAATATAGAAGATATTGTGGAAGTTGTAGATGAAAAGTAAAAACTTTTATAAATATGACAAGCGTTGTCGTATTTAGCGTAATAAAATTAATTTTATAGGTGAAATAATGGCAGAAATGGTCTCTTGGATGAATGATAACAATGGCTTTATAATGGGGCTTTTAACTTTGGTATATGTTATAGCTACTATTTGTATCTGTGTTTTTAATTATAAATCAGCGACTGCGGCACGTAAACAAACTGAAACCCAAATAAATCAATTTAATGCAACGAATCGCCCTAATATTATTCCTTGTTTTACAATGATAGAAGGTGCAATGTTTTGTTTAACCTTCAAAAATATAGGAAACGAATGTGCAAAGAATCTAAAAATAACGATTAATAAGGAATGGTTTAATTGCTTTGATGAAGCGTTAAAACAAAAACAAATGCCCGGCAATATGAAAGAGTCCTTGCAAAACGAATTTTTTCTTCCCCCTAACGATGATATTAAATTTGTTCTTATGATTCCAGGGGATGGTACAACAATGTATCAAGAACTTAGTAAAGAAAAAATAAAAATTCATTTATCATATAATCGAAACAATTCCCAAGAATCTTTTAATGATGATTTTGAGTTGGATTTATTGGCAATGGCAGGATTGATACTTGATAAATCAGACTTTATTAGAAAAATGGAAAAACAAGAAAAGGCATTAAAAGACATATCGAAAAATATTAAAAGCGTAGAAAAAGCAATTGCAAAGGAGAAAAACTTATGAAAGTAGAAAAATATAGAGTTCTTGGAGAGTTAATTGAGACGAATAAACGTCAATTTGTTATCCCTGTCTATCAAAGAAACTATGATTGGGGAAAACAACACTGCAAAAAACTTTATGACGATATTATTTCTGCATATGAGTTAGATAGATTTCACTTTATCGGTTCAATCGTTTATGTCGACCAAGGTGAAGAAAATAAAATATATAGATATTTAATAATTGACGGACAGCAAAGAATCACAACACTTTTTTTATTGCTCAAAGCTCTTCTTGATTCAACCGAAGACGAAAACCTTAAAAAAGAGTTTGAAGATATTCTTTTTAATATCGACAAATATAATGACTTAAAACTAACAGACCAAACAAAAATAAAGTTAAAGCCAATCAAAAGCGATAATGACCAATTTATGCTTTTGATGAAAAATGATTTGCAAGCGATTGATAGAAGTTCAAACATTTTTATTAACTATGACTATATGAAAAAGTTGATTTCAAAATCAAACGCATTAGGTATAACAACTAAAGATATTTTGTCAGGTATCAAGAAATTAACTTCAGCAGTCATTATACTTGACCCAAAAGAAGATGAACCACAAGTGGTTTTTGAGTCTATCAACTCAACAGGGTTAGACCTTTCTCTTGCAGATTTAATTAGAAACTTTATTCTAATGACTGATAAAAATCAAGAAAAACTTTTTGAAGACTATTGGATTAAAATCGAAAATAATGTTGGGCAAAATAAAATGCCCGCCTTTATTACGGATTTCTTGCAGTTTTCTTGTCGTGAGATTGTTTCCACTAAAAATGCTTATATTGTCTTTAAAAACTATTTTAAGACAGAGAATTTCTCTAATGAACAAATGTTAGAAAAGTTATTGCATTATTCTGCTTTCTACAAGGCATTTTTAGGCAATGATACACAAACATATTCTCACATCGTAAACAAAAAATTGGCAGGATTTAATGCATTAGACCAAGGGACTATATATCAATTTTTATTCCACATTTTCGACGATTACGATGCAGGCATTATTTCAATTGAAGATTTAGAAAAGATTGTTACGTTCTTCTTTAATTATTTACTCCGTAGAATTGTTTGTGGGGTTGGCTCTAATAGTTTAAGAGGACTATATAAAACTCTATACAATAGAATTTTTGCCGATAAAAAGAATTTGGAAAATTACTACGACTCTATTATTCAATTCTTCTTACAGTTGAATACAAAGGATGCAGTTCCTTCTGATTCAGCGTTTAAGGATGCCTTAATAAACACTGATATTTATAACAAGAAAAACGTTTGTAAATATCTCTTAAAATCAATAGAAGATATTGCAGAAGATGGAAGTGAAAGCAAAGAGATATTAGACGTTTCCACTCTTTCTATTGAACATATAATGCCGCAAAAACTTTCAGATTATTGGCAAACAGCGCTCGGCAATAATTATGCCAAAATACACGAAAAATACTTACATAATCTCGGTAACTTAACGTTAACGGGTTATAATAGTGAATTAGGACAAAAAACTTTTGACGAAAAGAAGCAATTAATCATAGATAAAAACTCTCATATTGTTGCTCTTAACAAAGATGTTTTATCTCAAACTTCTTGGGGCGAAAAAGAAATTAAAAATCGTGCAGACCGCTTAAGTGCTATTTTATTAAAGTTATTCTATATTGATAAGCCGCAAAAATATATTCAATTTCAAAATGATACGGAAAGGCGTTATTCGGTTGGAGAAAACTTCGATGCTACGGGAACTAAGCCAAACACTTGCATTTTCTTTGGCAATACCTTAACGGTTAGTTCTTATGCAGACTTATTATCAAAAGTTATGGAAGTGTTCTATGATTTAGATAACGATGTAATAAATGAATTAGCGAATAAAAATTACAAGTTAGCAAGCGCATCAAGAACATATATTACCCACGATGCTGAAAAATTAAGAAAAGCTGTTGAAATTTACGAAACAGGCATATTTTTTGAATCAAATTTAAGTGCAAATAACATTATTTCTTTCTTAAAGAGTCTTTTAGATGTGTTTGAGCTTGATTATACCGAACTTGTAATTTGTGTAGATTCTAAACAATAAAACAAAGGAGAAAATTATGTTTGACCCAAATTGGTATTATAACCCTAACTGTTTTAATCCACAAGCTTACGCTCAAATGCAAGCGCAACAACAATATGAGCAAGAACAGCAGAAAGATGTATATAACGCAATAAAAGCCTATAGCGATTTTCTAGATGCAATGGAAAAGTTAGACCCTGCGCATAAGCAAGATGTATTTCGCGGTTGTTTTGTTGAGATTGCTAAACGTATGCATTGGTAATTTTACACACAAAAAAATTGGTAAATAATATAGGAGAAAAGAAATGCCCTTTAGTGAAAAAACAAAAGAAGACGCAATGATAGCGTGTGGGAGACACTGCTGCATCTGTCATAAGTTTTGTGGCAATAAAATGGAAGTCCATCATATAACTCCACAAAAAGATGGTGGTGAAGACACATTTGAAAACGCTATTCCCCTTTGCTTTGATTGCCACGCCGAAGTGGGTGCGTATAATACAAGTCACCCTAAGGGTGTTAAGTTCTCTAAAACTGAATTAAAGCGCCATCGCGATAATTGGTATAAATGTGTTAAGCAAGGTAATATAACAAGCGATACAATTCCACCGATGAAATTATTGCGTGAAGAAGGATTTAAAGAAACCCCACTCGTTCGCATAACATCAGGAATACAACTATTAAATGCGTTGAGTGGTTGTTGTGGAGCTCAATATAATTACGAAGAACCCAAAACGAGAGAAGAAGCATCAATTATAAGCGAATTTCAAAAAGAAATGGAATATTTATCGGATGCGGATTCTCTTATCGAAGAAAGCGAAAGAGTTCTAATAGGGTTTGACTTAAATGACTTAATAACTAAAATGGATGAGAAAGGTTTTTGGATTTTTATAGGAAGAGAAAATCGCGTCTTAACGGGTGGCGTAATCAAAGAGCCTGAAAGTTTTCCGATATTACATATTTACATTCTAAAAAAAGACAATATAACAATTAAAAATTGTTAAAATCTTTACAAAAGTAGGCAGATTCCCAAGAACGTGGGCGTTTGCCTATTAAATTTTCACAACTCAATATATCTACCCTATTTAGGCGAGTGGAATTTGTTCTACTTGCCTTTTTTATGTCCTAAAATTGCTTTCGTGGTTGTTTTTTTAAAAATTTTTCAGCATTATAAAGTAGATGGGGTTGCAAAATGCAAAAAAAGTCAGGGATATATAATAGGAGGGTTATTTTCGCTTAAAAAATTCAGCAATATAAAGTGAGTGGTTGTTTTTTAAGAAAAAAGTAAGGAATATATAGTGTAAGGACAAACAAAAATATAACCGCTTGGTGCGGTGCGGAAATCAAAAAATTGTAAGCAGGATAAGAAAACCGCACCAAGTTGCAAATTTTCCTATTTTACCAAGCAGGTAAAGGAAAATGCAACAGGTCGCAGTTTCGACTTTTCAAACAATCGGGAAACCCGATTTTTGCTCTACTCCCCACCACCCAAACATTAACCACAAGGAGGAAAAATTTTATGAAAAATATTTTAGATTTTTATTAAAAACAGCTTGACTTTGTTTGTTGAATATGATATTCGTATTAATACGACAATGCACTACGGTTAAGGAGATTTCAAAATGAAAGAATTAACGTTAGAAGAAGTAATGGAATATCAGCGAACACACCCACCCGTTAAGCACGTTTACGGCAGATGGGGAAACTTAAAAAAGCAATACTTAATAGACACGGGCAAAGATTGGCTGATTGCAGATTTACCCACCTATCTTCACGGTATTGATAAAGCTGCCGAACAAATTTGGGAAGTTATGAGAGAAAAACTCTTAAAGCGCCCCGAATATAAAAAGACGGGCGAATTTATGCACGACGTTAAAATTGAAACGGAAATCAAAAACCGTATTGACGAAGAAATCTTAACCGAACTTATTTACGTGGATTAAAGGAGAAAACACTATGAATAGAAAAGAAGATACACCTATTAGAATTAGTCGTAGAACATACGAAGAAAAACACAAAGTAGAACGCAAAAAACTCAATAAGGTTTGGGGAACGAGCATCCCCCGTAAAGATGCTGAAAAAATTGATGCTTTCTTATCAAGCAAAGGATTATCAAAGGTAGATTTGATAATGGCAGGCTATGCAACGTTGATTGAGCAATTTGAAAGCAAGAAAAGTAATGATTAAGGAGGAATTATATGGCTTATTTCAAAATAAGCACGGATAAAAAAGGAAAATTAAAAGCAAAAATACAAGCGCTTGGCAGAGACCCCGAGACGGACAAGCAAAAGGTTTGTTATAAATTGGTTAAAAACGATAACGACCTTACCCCGGCCAAGTTTCATAAGTACGTAGAAAAATGCGCTATTGAGTTCGAAGAAGAACTTGCAAAGGCTTATGAACTCAAAACCGACGTTAAAAAGTTGAAAGTTTTGACTTTTGACGAACTTGCAGCCGAGTGGCTTGAAAGTGTTAAAAAGAATTGGTCTATCAACTACTATTTAAGGGGAATTGGTATCACCAAAAAGTTTAGCGATTACTTGAAGAACAATAGACTTGCAGATAAACCCGTGAGTGAAATTACGGTTAGGCACGTTCAAATGTTTTTGAATAGTTTTGAGCAGAAAAACGGCAAACAAGACAACACTGTTTGCCTTAAAAAATACTTTCCAAACTCAATCAGTTTTAGAGCACTTGCAAGGGATAACGTTATAAATCGTTGTTCGTCATACGGACTTAAGAAAAAAGGCAATTACATACTTCGTGAAACGGCAGAGAAAATTTGCGAAATTCACAACCTTGATTTCGACGAATATTTTAAGCCTAACGAAAGAAACAAAGCCTATTCAGCCGAAACCATTAAAGGTTATAGAAGATTGCTTAGAACAGTATTTAACGAAGCCGTAAGATACGATTGGATAACGAAAAATCCCGTATGCGCTACAAAGGTTGGCTCAGGCAATAGCAACTCATCGCTTCGCCCCGTCAACGAAAAGGAAGTTTACTCAATAGCCGAAGCGCAAGAATTTATGAAAGCGCTTGACGAACTTCCCGAAGATTTGATTTATAAGCGTGTACCGATAAAGTTTATGCTTCTTACGGGTGTGCGTGCAGGTGAACTTAACGGACTACGTTGGTCGGATATTGATTTTGACAAGCAAGTGGTTCATATTCGCAGAAATCGGCTTGTGGCGAAAGGTTACGGAATCTATGAGAAAGAACCCAAGACAAAGACTTCCACTCGAGATATACCCCTTCCAACGCCTTTAATTGACGATTTGAAGGAATATCGTGAGTGGTTTAGAGTAATCGACGACGAGTTTGATAATAATGTGGACGAATACTATTTTGCCGTCAATATCTGCCGTGAACCCGTCTATCCACATACGGTTGGTGGTTGGCTTAAAAAGTTTCAAGACGACAAAGGTTTCAAGCGAGTTTGTTGTCACGGACTACGCCATACCTATTGCAGTTTGCTATTATCGCAAAACGTTCCCTTACAAACGGTTAGTAAATATATGGGACATAGCGACTCAACCATTACTTTGCAGGTTTACAGTCACTTTATACCCGACACACAAGAAAAGGCGTTAAATGCACTAAATAACCTATTTTAGGAATAAAAAATTGGGATACCCACTTGATTGTGGGTATCCCTTAATTTTTGTCTATGGGTGGATATAGTGGAATAGTTCAAAATTATTCCAAAAATGCCCGTTTTTTGCCCTAAAAATAGTAAAAAACCACAAAAAATGTGGTTTTTTTGGTAGTCCCTGCGGGAATCGAACCCACAACTAGCCCTTAGGAGGGGCTTGTTATATCCATTTAACTAAGGAACCAAAATGGATAAAATTTATTTTATTTTTATTCCTAAAATTATTCCTAAAACTTTTTAAGTCTTAAAAAGTGGCTATTTTCACTCGTTTTTACCATAAAAAGCATTGATTTTAGATATATTAGACGGATAGACCAAGCGTTTAGGAGGGGACTGTTATATCCATTTAACTACGGAAGCATACTATATAATTTTAATTATTATACCGAAAATTACGTTTTTTTGCAATGATTTTTATGGGAAAAGTTGAAATTTTGTAGTACGCTATTCCTTACGCGCTTGGTGGAAAACCGCCAAGCGCGTAAATTGAAATTGATTATTCGCCGTCTTTTTTCAACGAAAGCATTTCGCCGTTCACTTCTATTTCGTCTTTTATCAGTCTTAACGCCGTTTCCATACGCTCCGTTAAGGCTTCCCCTGCGCGGGCAAAGCCAAGCTGCGAAGCAAGCAAACGGAACAAACCCGCTTTTTCCACCGTTACGTTTCTACGCAACAGCTCTTTAATCCCTGCAATCAGCTCCTGCAATTCAATATACTTGATATCCCGCGGCTCGTCGCCGTCCTTGGGCACGCGAAGCATCGGAACGGGTTTATTAATCAAATACAAAAATCCGTTCAAACGCACAATCCCCCAACGCTCGCAACCCTGCATGAGTTTGTTGAACTCGTCGTGCACGACGCCCGTCACCTTTTCCCGACCGCCAAACGCGAACACGATCCGTTTCAACAGCCATTCTTCGGAAACGGGAGCTTCCTTTTCCACGATCGCTCTCGTCATCTTCACGACGTCTTTTTTATACATTATACCAAGTCTGTTCTCGTCCAGCTTCTCATACTTGGGGAACTCGAAATGCTTTTCCTTGACCGCTTGTTCAAACGTCGTTTCCTTTTGCCCTTTGCTTTCCTTTTTCGGGGGATGCGCAATCGCGTACTTGACCGCCGTCAGCAAGCGTTCCTTTTCTACCCGTTTATTCGCAAACCAGTCGGTAGACCAAATACGGTAATACCGCCAGCCCATACGCTCCATAACTTCCTGCTGCAAGCGATCGCGATCTCTCGTCGTATGGGCGTCGCGATACGCCGCGCCGTCGCACTCGATCGCGAGCGCATATTCTTCCGTATTCGGACGTTTGACCGCCAAATCGACCTTAAAGGACGAGCTTCCCAGCCGTTTTTCGACTTCAAAGCCTTCCGCCGTCAAAAAGTCGCAAATCTCCGCTTCCAAATCGGAATCGTGCGTAGCAAAAAGCTGCGTTTGCGACGTGGCGCGCGTAAGCGCGATATCGCCGTTTTCAGCGTAATCCAAATAATCCCGCAACAATCTTGCTCCCACCGAGTTGGTACGCGAAATATCGATATCTCCGTAGTGCATAGACGAAACGAGCTGTACGTTATATTTCGCGCGCGTAACGGCAACGTTCAGGCGCCGTTCGCCGCCAGCACGGTTGACAGGGCCGAAATTGAGCAACAATTTCCCCTGCGCATCCTTGGCGTAAGCCACGCTGAAAATGATCACGTCGCGTTCGTCACCTTGTACCGTTTCCAAATTCTTGACGAAAAACGGCTCGCTGCGGTCGGATTTGAAAAACCAGTCCTTGGACGGGTCTTTTTTTCTGCGTTTGGTAATCAGTTTATCGATCAAGGTTTGTTGCGAAATACTAAACGCGACCACGCCGATACTTCTATCGGGATATTTTTCAATATTTTCAAACACGAGCTCGACGACGCGTTCCGCTTCCAAGCGATTGGTTTTGCTCGTTCTGTCAAACACGCCGTCCACGTAAAAGTAATCGACGCCCAAGCCCTTTTTATCCTTTTGCGCCGAAGGGAAGGTCACAAGCTCTCCGTCGTAAAAATTCTCGTTAGAGAAGGAAATCAAGCGTTCAAAACGGCTTCTGTAATGCCATTTGAGCCGTCTTTGCGGGAAGGTCGTGGAGCAAAGATCCAAAATGGACTCGAAATCAGTAATATCTTCTTCTTCGCTATCGTCGAAATCGGCGGTGGAATTAAAGAAATTGCTCGGCGGCATTTGCTTGGAGTCGCCCACGACGATGAGCTGTTTTCCGCGATAAATCGCGCCGACCGCGTCCTGCGGGAAAATTTGCGAAGCTTCGTCGAATACGACCACGTCAAATTGTATATCGGGGCTTAAAAAGGTACTTACGCTCAACGGCGACATCAAAAAGCAGGGTTTGAGCGTTTGTGCCAGCTCACCGATTTCCGACAGTAGCTGCCGTATGCCCTTTTGTTTGCGTTTTTTCTCGCCTTCGCGGAGCAAAATCGCAATACTGCTTCCTTGCGCGATCATATCCAAGGACGGTCTTTGCGCAGACAGCGTCGCTTTGATTTTCGCTTTATTGATATCGAAATGTAAATTGTCTTTTTCCTTGAACCGTTTTACCGTTTCGTCGTGCGGTATTCTTGCAAATTCCGCAAGCGCAGGCGTTTGGCCGAGTACCAAATCCGCCCATTGCGAATAGTAGGTTTTTTGGAACGTATCGCAAACGGCGGGGGCAGGTATGCGTTTATCAATGGTTTTATTGACGAACGTAAACAGCGACAAGGCTTTCAATTCGTCCAAAAGCTTCATAAACGAGCACCAGTGTCCAAGCTCGTCTACGCGGTCTAAACAGTCGCGGTATTTTTGCGTCAACGCGTCCAAAGGCGCGCGTTGCGTGTCGTACGCGTTCAAATCAAAGCGTTCTTTCAAACCTTTTTCCGCTTCGCCGTCCTTGGCAAACGCTTTTTCGTACGCGTCGAAAAATCTTGCAAACGAGCCGCGTTCGCTTTCAAATTCGCTCGGCGTATATTTTTGCAAACGCGCAAAGTCTACGTTTTCGGAATGAATTTCCGCCAACCGCGTCAATTCGTCGATCGCGCGCTTAAAATCCGTGTTGACCCCTGCGTAGTCCTTGCCCAACGCGTCCTTTACGCGATTTTCCAATTCGTCAAATTCGCGGAGCGTAGTTTGATACACGCAAAGATCGTCCATCGACGACACCGCTTTCTTATACGGGAGCTTTTTGCCGTTTCCCGTGCAGAAACGGATATCCTGCGCGATTGCTTTGTATTCCTTGGAAAACAAACGGGTGAAAAATCCGTCGTATTGCCGCGTTAATTTTTTATACAGTTCTTGTCCGTTGAGCTTATACACGTCTTGATCAAAGCGCATATCTAGCGCCTTTTTCTTTTGCAAAACGGTTTCGGCGAGCGTTTTCATCTTCCCACAAAGCTCTAATACGCGCGTATTTTCGCTTGATTTTAACAGCGTAGGCGTGATAAAACGCGCGTCTTTTAACAAGGCAAAGCATTTTTCAAGCGTTCGCGCGCCGTTTACGCCGTCTACGCACACGCCGTATTTGTCCTTGACGCTGTCGCGTAAAATCACGAGCGTATCGCAAAGGCTGATTGCGCCTTGAAACTCCGCTTTGAGCTTGGTTACGGACGGATAGGAATAATCCCCGTCAACGTAACCGTACCAAACGTTCTTACGGTAGTCGTAGCCCACGGACTCGGTATATTCCGCGTATCGCGTCAACGCCGTTTCCGCTTTTTCGCCGTATTCTTCGCCCTTGCTAGGCAAATCCGAAATCACGAAATCCATCGTAGGCGCGTTTCGCCGCGCCGCGATTTCTTCAAATAAGCGGTACGCCGATTTATTGATAATCGGGCGGGGCGCGTGCAATTCTTTGGCGTATTCGTCCAAGCGTTCTTGCGCTTCTTTTTTCAGCCGAATTTCCCGATCCGCTTTATCCGAAACGCCGCTTTTTTGCAACTTCAAGGTATGGCAAAGCTCTTCGATAACCTGCTTTTTATTGGCTTTATGGCTGTGCAATTCCAAACAAAATTCTTCCAAGCCAACTTTTTTTAATTTATCGTATACGACGCTCAACGCCGCGAGTTTTTCAGAAACGAACAATACCTTTTTTCCGTCGCCCATACATTCGGCGATGATATTCGTGATCGTTTGACTCTTGCCCGTTCCCGGAGGCCCTTGCAAGACGAAGCTTTCGCCTGCTTTGGCAAGCGCAATCGCTTCCCCTTGGCTGGAATCGGCGTCTACGACGTTACGCAAAGACAAAAGGTCGGGGGCAGGTATGCGTTCATTGTCCGTTTGTTCCACCTTTTCGCCAAGCAAAGCGCGAATACAAGCGTTTTGCGCGATCTTGGGCGCGTTATCCTTTAAGTCCTTGTACATATTGATTTTCAAAAAAGAAAACGTACCGATTTTACATTCCGTCGTCACCGTCCACTTCAACCGCGAAACGACGTCTTGTATCCGCAAGAAATACCCTTCGATCCCTTCGTCTTCGTCGTATTCGGGAAGCTTCACGCCGAACTCGTTTTGGAGCTTAAAGGAAAAAGTCGGATTGACGATCACTTCGTCGTCCGTTACGCGTACGTAGCAAGGCTCGACGGGAGATTCGTTTTCAATGCAAACAGGAGCGAGCAAAATGGGCGCGCGCATACTCGTGGGCGCGTTTTCGTTTTCCCGCCAGTGAATAAAACCGAATGCAAGATAGGCGATATTGACGCCCGTTTCTTCCATTGCACTACGCGCTTTTTTACCGATGTTTTTCAGGGCTTGAATGGGTTTATTTTCGCTGTTATATACGAGAATTTGACGGTTTTTCACCTTTTTACGATAGGCGAGCAAATATTCGCCCTTGGTGATTTTTTGTTCTACACTTTCCCCGTCCCAAAGCGTGGTGGGAAGCGTATAATCTTCGTCGTCTTCTTGCTTGGGATCGTATACTTCAAAGACGGCGGAATGTTCCGCGCGAGAAAATACCGTCGCAAAATCGGGATAGACGATTTCCGCCGTTCCCGTTTTCGTGTCCTTGAAATTGATCAAATTATTCCCCTTGCCCGTATCCAGCAATAAATCCGCCCATACGTGCAGTTTCTCCGTTCCCTTACTCATAAGTAAATCCTCTGTGTTTTATTTAAGCGTTAAAATCCTATACCGCAAAGACAATGTGTACTTTAACCAATTCAATATAATCCAAACTCGCGCAAAAGACGTCTTTTCGCCGCATTTCGTACCGCTGATATCCAAAACGATATAATATTTCTTTTTTTATACCGCCTACTACTTACTATATCGTATAATATTATAAAACTTTTCGCGCGCGATGTCAATTACATTGTACGGCTATTTTTTGATCTTTTGCGCAAGCCGTTTGACTTTCTTTCCGCTTGGGTGTATAATAAAGGTATGGAAACGAGACCTTTGTCCCCCTTTACCGAACGGGATTTTGAAAACTTATACGATTTTATGAAGCCGATTTGGCTGGAAACCTACGGACCGATTTTGCCGCAAGAACAAATTTTGTTCCTGTTGGATAAGTATTTTTCACAAAAGGGCTTGGCGCACTATAAAAGTCTTGGCTATCAGTACCGCAAAATAGACGACATCGGCGTGGTCGTGTTCGTCGACCGCGGGGAATATACCTATATGGACAAATTATACTTACTCCCCGCCGCACGCGGAAAACGGTATCCCGCGTTCGTGTTCGCCGAGCTTGCGAAAGCGGGCAAGGATATCGTACTCAACGCAAATTCGCACAATACCCGCGCCGTAAACTGTTATTTGAAAAACGGATTTGTGATTGAACGCGCAGAAGATATCGACCTTGGCAACGGTATGCTCAACCGCGATTTCGTAATGCGAAAAAAAATATAACCGTAAAGTTTACGCCCCCAAAGCCGAACAGCTTTGGGGGCGTACGTTTTATTCTAATTCAAACGCGCCCGTGTACAGTTGATAGTACGTACCCTTTTGCGCGATTAGCTGTTCGTGCGTGCCGCGCTCGATGATATGACCGTGGTCAAGCACCATAATTGCGTTGGAATTGCGGACGGTGGAAAGTCTATGGGCGATTACGAACACCGTTCTGCCTTCCATCAGTTTATCCATACCGTCGGTAACGAGTGCTTCCGTACGCGTATCGATACACGAAGTCGCTTCGTCCAAAATCATCGCGGGCGCGTCGGCAACCGCCACGCGGGCAATGGAAAGGAGTTGTCTTTGACCTTGGGAAAGGTTTGCGCCGTTGTTGGTAAGCACCGTTTCGTACCCGTCGGGCAAACGTCGGATAAAATCGTCTGCGTTGGCGAGCTTGGCGGCGGCGATACATTCTTCGTCCGTCGCGTCCAGCCGTCCGTAACGGATATTTTCCATTACCGTACCCGTAAACAAATTCGTGTCCTGCAAAACAATCCCGAGCGAACGCCGTAAGTCGCTTTTACGGATTTTATTGATATTGATACCGTCGTAACGGATTTTTCCGTCGGCAATATCGTAAAAACGGTTGATAAGGTTGGTAATCGTCGTTTTTCCCGCGCCCGTCGCACCGACGAACGCGATTTTTTGCCCAGGTTTGGCGTACAGCGTAACGTCGGTAAGCACCTGTTTTTCGGGCACGTAGCCGAAATCGACCATATCCATTACGATATCCCCTTTCAGCTCGGTATACGTCGTCGTACCGTCCGTTTTATGGTAATGCTTCCAAGCCCAAAGCCCCGTACGCTCCTGCGTTTCCACGATTTCGCCGTTTTCATCCTTTTTGGCGTTCACGAGCGTTACGTAGCCTTCGTCCATTTCGGGCGGTTCGTCCATAAGCGTAAACACGCGGCTTGCGCCCGCAAGACCCATTGCAATCATCGAAACCTGATGGGACATTTGGTTGACGATTTGTGAGAAATTCCTTGAAAAGCCCAAAAAGGCAACGATCGTACCGATATCAAGAATCGCTTTTTCCGCCGCGAACAGGTTAGAAAAACCGATATTAGGCACTTGTAAGGTAAATAACAACGCGCCGATAATAGCGATTAAAACGTAGGTGATGTTCCCGATATTGCCAAGGATCGGACCTAAAACGTTACCGAAAATATGCGCGCGCTCGCTATCCTTGAAAAGTTTTTCGTTCAACTCGTCAAAATTCTCTTTGGCTTTTTCTTCGTGGGTAAAGACTTTAACGACCTTTTGCCCTTTCATCATTTCTTCTACGAAGCCTTCTTCCATGGCAAGCGAAGATTGCTGCGCGACCATATATTTCGCGCTGTTTCCACCGATTTTCTTGACAACAAAGGTCATCGCCACCGTGCAAAAGCCCACGACGATGGAGAGCCAGAAACTAAACGAAAGCATCATTCCCACGGAAACGACGAGCGTTAAGGCATTGGAAAACATATTTGGCAAGCTTTGTCCGATGATTTGCCGTACCGCGTCCGTGTCGTTCGTGTAACAGCTCATAATTTCGCCGTGCGCGTGGGTGTCGAAATATTTAATGGGGAGCGACTGCATTTTGGCGAACATTTCTTCGCGCAACCGATAGAGCATACCCTGCGTAACCGTCGCCATTATCCGCGAATATACGAAGTTTGCCACAACGACGAATCCGTACACCGACACCATCATTACGATCAAACCCGTCAATACGCCGTACAAAGCGTCCGTCATACCGCCGCCCTTAATTGCGGGCGTAATGACTTCGTTGACGAGATCTTTCATATACAGCGTGGAAACCAAGCTCCCGAGTGAACTGAATATCAAGCACAGAAAGACGACGATCATTTGCCATTTATAATACTTAAACAGCATTTTCATAAGACGGGTAAACGTGCCTTTCTTGATCGCGCCCTTGGGAACGGGCATTGCGCGGCCACGCATCGGTTTTACCACGCGGGGTTTTTGTTCGTATTTCTTTTCTTCCGACATTACGCTTCACCCCCTTTACTCTTGGTTTGCGCTTCGTAGATTTCGCGATAAATATCGCTTTCTTTCATAAGCGCGTCGTGATTGCCGCAAGCCACAATCTTGCCGCCGTCTAAAATGAGTATCTTATCCGCGTGTTCTACGGACGACACGCGTTGCGCGATAATAATTTTCGTCGTTTGGGGAATTTCCGTATCGAACGCTTTACGGATAAACGCGTCCGTTTTGGTATCGACCGCGCTCGTCGAGTCGTCCAAAATCAATATCTTGGGTTTACGGAGCAAAGCGCGGGCAATACAAAGCCGTTGCTTTTGACCGCCCGAAACGTTCGTGCCGCCCTGCTCGATATAGGTATCGTACCCGTCGGGGAACGCACGGATAAATTCGTCCGCTTGCGCAAGCTTGCACACGCGTTCGATATCTTCGTCGGTGGCGTTCTCGTCGCCCCAACGCAAATTTTCTTTAATCGTACCCGAAAAGAGTACGTTCTTTTGCAAGACCACCGCCACGTCTTTGCGGAGTGCGTCCAAATCGTAGTCCTTGATGTTCACGCCGCCGACGTACACCGCGCCTTCCGTCGCGTCGTATAGACGGGGAATGAGCTGAATGAGCGTAGTTTTCGACGAGCCCGTGCCGCCTAAAATCCCCACCGTTTCGCCCGATTGAATTTCCAAATTTATATTAGAAAGCGCGTATTCATGGGCCGTTTTCGCGTACTTGAACTGTACGTTTTCAAAACGCACAGAGCCGTCCTTGACCTGCGTTACGCCCTGCTCGGGACTGACGATGTCCGATTCGCATTGCATAACTTCCGCAATTCTCCGTCCCGATTCTAAGGACATAGACAGCATCACGAAAATCATAGAGAACATCATAAGACAGGCCAGCATTTGTATACCGTAGGCAATGAGCGCGGAAAGCTGTCCCGTACCGAAACCGTCGTACGCCGCCCAAAAGTTCGGATCGACGATCGCGTACGCCGCGAATACGGAAATGAGAATGGACGCAAAATTGATAAACAGCGTCATAATCGGGCCGTTGAGCGCGATTACCTTTTCCGCGCGCGTGAAATCGTCGCGGACTTCCCCCGCCGCTTTTTGGAATTTTTCCGTTTCGTACCCTTCGCGCACGAACGATTTGACTACGCGAATACCGCCCACGTTTTCCTGCACGGAATTATTGAGCGCGTCGTATTTTTTGAAGATACGACGGAAATAGGGCATAACGAAACGCATAATCGAAATAATCAAAAATGCAAGGAAGGGCACGATCACGACGAAAATCCAAGCGAGCTTGGGATTGACCGTGAAGCTCATTATAATCGCGAAAATAAATTGCAAGGGTACGCGTACCACAATCCGCAAACACATTTGAAAGGATTGCTGTACGTTGGAAACGTCCGTCGTCAAGCGGGTCACGAGCGACGAAGTAGAGAACGTGTCTACGTTTCCGAACGAGAATTTTTGCACTTTATAAAACAAATCGTGGCGCAAATTTTTCGCAAAGCCGCAGCTTGCCGTCGCTGCAAACCGGCCCGCAAGCACGCCGCTTACGATGGATACGAGCGCGAGCGCGACCAAAATAATCCCGTATTTTAATACGAGCTGCATCGCGACGTCCGAAGCCACCACCGAACCGTCGTTGGGCTGAATCGCGGTGATAAGCTGTGCCATAAAGAAGGGAATTAAACACTCGCATAACGCTTCTAAAACCATAAAAACGGGCGTTATGATCGCGGGTTTTTTATATTCCCTTACGCTTTTTAGCAAGGTTTTTACCATAAGTATCTCCTTCTATCATTGCATTATCCATACCATTATATTTTTTTATAAAAAATATGTCAACGGTTTGGGGGTAAAAATTTATCCTTTCACGGAAATTTCATTTTTGGGGTTACAAGCTTCGTTCTTCTTTACAGGTGAAATAAATAATTTGATATTTTTGCGCCAACTGCTTCATCAATGCCTTTGCGCGCGCCGTTTTTTCATCGTCAAGGTTGGTAAACGGATCGTCCAAAATCAAGGGCGGGGCATCCTTGGTGAATACGGCTTCCGCAAGTGCGACGCGTACGCAAAAATCAAGTAAATCTTTCATACCCGCGCTGAAATATTCCGCGCTCCGCAAGTTCCCGTTTTCGTCGGATATGGGCGCGCCGTCGGCGGCAAATTGCAAGCCCTGCGCCCGCTCGTTAAACCCAAGCGTTTGCGCGTATACGCGCAAGGACTGTTCGACGGGATCAAGATACCGCGTAGCCATATTTGCCCGCGCCCGCGTGAGCAATTCTTTGGCGTAGCGTATTGCCGTCAAGCGTTTTTCAAGCCGTGCCTTTTCTTCCAAAAGCGCGCTTTCTTCCGCTTCGTAATCGGTCAGTTCCGCCGCCCGTTTTTGGAGTTGCTCCGCGCCCGCAACCGCTTTGCCGAGCATCGTCGTCAAATTTTCCTTTTCTTCTTCCTTATAGCGGATTTGCGTCTTGATATCTTCGATATCGGACGGGTAAATTTCCCGTTCGTCTAATACACGGTAGCTATCTTGCGCATTTTGAACGGGCGTTAAGGCGGAAAGCTTATGCGTGTATTCCCGTGAAATTTGCGTATATTTTTCGTGCGCCGCAACCCCGTCTTTTAGCTTGCCGAGCGCGGCTCTGTAATCGTAAATCTCCCCGAAACGGAAATTGCTTAAAAAGCGTTGGATTGCCCCGTCCAGCTCTTGCGAGTGCGCCCGCCTTTCTTCCAAATACGCGGAAAGTTCTTCAAATTCCGTTTCCGTTTGCGGTGCAATGAGCGCAAGCTTACGATCGATTTCCACGAGTTCCGCTTTAATCGCTTCGTAACGCGCCACGAGCGCGGGGTCTTTGGGTTCTTCCTTGGGTTTTTGCGGTTTATCCACGCTTCGGAGCATCACAATAAAGCACACCAGTACGCCCGCCGCGCCGATCGCAAGCAGGCTCGCGCCAAGCGCGGGGATACCTTCCACGAGCATCGCGCCGATGATGGACAACGCCAACATAAACACGAGCGCAAACGTCGCTTTTATCCCCCGTTTCGCCTTGGTTTTGTCCTTGCTTACCCGCGGCGTTTCTTTTTTAGGCGGGTTGAGCAATAATTCATAGCTTTCCAACGACTTTTCCGTAGCCGCGCGTTGGGTTTCCAAGGTCTGTTTGTCGCGGATTTGCGCCGACAAAGCCGCGTACGCGCTTTCCTTTTCTAAAAGCTGGGCTTTGACTTCGTAAAATTCGTTCACGGCTTTTTCCAAGCCTTCGGTATTGAGCGTTGCGGGCGCGTTTTCACCAAAAAACGCGTTCCATTCCGCGAGCGCGGTTTGCGCTTCGGAAAGCTTACTTTCTATCTCCGCTCTTACGGCGCGTTGCGCAGCCATTTCGCTACGGCGGGTATATTCTTCGCTCTTTGCCGCAAGCCGTGCAATCTCGTCCGAAAGCCCTTTAAGCCGCGCCGTACGCGCTTCCATTTCCCGCTCCGTTTCCGCCAGACGGTCGGCGGCGTTTTTGCAGTCCGTTTTTTGCGCGTTCAAATACGCAAGCCGTTCGTCCAGCTCGTCGAGCTTGCCTTTGGCGGGACGGCGTTTCGCGCGAAGCGCGCGATCGGCGGCTTCCAAACGATCCAACGCGTTTTGCCCGCCCGTTTGATCGGCGGTAACGCTTAAAAGGGCTAAAAGCTTGCCCTTGATATTTTCAGGGAGCGCGGCGCAATTTGCAATATTTTGGGGCAAATACGCCGTCTTACGATAGCTTTCTCTATCCAGCCCGAACACCGTTTCGCCCACGCGTTCGGCTTTGTCGCCGAAATCGTAGCAAAGCATATTGTTCGCGTCGTACACGCGTACGGTATCTCCGCTCGGCGTGCGGGCAAAAAAGCGTTCGATACGGTAGGTCTTTCCCTCGTACGAAAACACGAGCGATCCGCCGAAGCGTGCGCCCGACCACGGCTCGTATTTGAGCCGTGCGTTTTCGCTCACGATTTTGCTTCTTCCCCCGTCGATTCCGTAAAACATACTCTCCAAAAATTCGGCGAGCGTCGTTTTTCCCCAACCGTTTTCTTCCTTGAAAACGGTGATTGGCGCGGAAAGATCAAAACTGCGGTCCACGAATTTTCCAAAACCCGTGATATAGCAAGAAACGAGTTTCATAAATCAATCTCCTCCCCCGCAAGCGCTTTCAGCCCCACTTCTAAAATTTCTTCGCGCAAGCTCTCGTTCATCTCGTACCTGCCCACTTCTCTCACAAATTCCCCACGTTCGGTTAAATCGTTTTCATAGGTCTTGGGGTCAAGGAATAAACGGCTTTCGTCCACCGTTTTCACGAAGAAAAAGCGTTCGGAAAGCCGCGTGGATAACAGCGCGGTATCCTTTTTCAAACCCGCTTCAAAAGTTCCGCACAGCACGAGTCGTATCATATTGTCGCCGTTTTCGTCTTGCAAAGCGTTGAGCGCGGCGTTTTCCAAATCAAAATAACTGCGGCAAGCGGAAATATCCACCCGCTTTTCCACGATTTCGCGGCGAGCAAAGGACAGGAATTTTTCGTTTACAATCCCGCCGTTTGCGATTTCTAACAAGAAGAAGCCCCGTTTCCCGATTTCGTCAAAGCCCCGACCTTCGGGACAACCGCAATAGCGGTATTTTCCGCGCATATCCAGTCGTTCCGCTTGCGGCGTGGGGATATGGATATGTCCGAGCGCAAGATAGTCGATATATTTGTTTTGCAGGCTTGCAAGCGGGATTTCGCTCTTGATATCCCCGTGCATTAAGACGATATTAAACGCGTTCGCATCCAAAGCAAGCGAAGAAAGCGCGAGCGGGGAAATATTTTTGGTATCAATCCCCGTGACGGTCACACCTTCGCCCAAAGCGTACGCCTGCCAGCCGTGACCACGGGAAAAGGTAAAGAAATTGTCGGGCAATTCGTCGCGAGTGTCAAATTCGTCGTCGTGGTTGCCCGAAACGTAAAAAAAGCAAACGGGTTTCGCCGCCGCAATAAAGGACAGCGTTTGCCGTTTGACCGCGGGAGAAACGCGGTTTTCATCAAATAAATCGCCCGCGAGCAAAACTGCCGCCACGCCGTGTTCCTTGGCGTACAAGCAAAGTTTCTTAAACCCGTCTAAAATCTCCGCTTTGCGGAGCTGGGCTTTTTCGCGCGGCAAGTTTTTCATCGCCGAGCCGATATGAATATCCCCCGTATGTATAATCTTCACGATCGTTCACACTCCTTTTTCCTATTATATCATAAATACGTGGAATTGTAAACAAAAAAAGCGAAAATTCGTTCGTTTTTCGCATTTGTCAAGCGGTAAAATTTGGGGAACGGGCACACCCGTTCCCCAAAATCTTACCGAATAAACAATCCGTTCTCGTTTGCGTCCACTTCGACGGTTTGCCCCGCCGAAAAATCGCCCGCGAGAATACGCTTGGCAATCGCCGTTTCGAGCGCGTGTTGAATATACCGTTTGAGCGGTCTTGCCCCGTAAACGGGGTCGTAACCCTTTTCCACGATCGCGTCCACCACCTTTTGCGTGAGCGACAGCGCAAGCTGTTTCTCGTTCAAACGCTTTTTCAAGTCCTGCACGAGTAAATGCACGATTTTGCCGATTTCCGTCTTGTTCAACGGTTTGAAAAACACCGTTTCGTCCAAGCGGTTCAAAAATTCGGGACGGAAAGACGCTTTCAGCATCACGTTAACTTCTTTTTTCGCTTCTTCGGACAGCGTTCCGTCGTATTCAATCCCGTCCAAAATCGCGGACGAGCCTAAATTCGACGTGAGTATAATAACGGTATTTTTGAAATCCACCGTTCTACCCTGTCCGTCGGTAATCCGCCCGTCGTCCAAGACCTGCAACAACACGTTAAACACGTCGGGGTGCGCTTTTTCGACTTCGTCGAACAAAACCACGCTATACGGTTTTCTCCGTACCGCTTCGGTCAGCTGCCCCCCTTCGTCGTAGCCCACGTAGCCCGGGGGCGCGCCGATCAAGCGCGATACCGAATATTTTTCCATATATTCGCTCATATCGATACGAATCATATTCTTTTCATCGTCAAACAGCGACCGCGCGAGCGTTTTCGCAAGCTCCGTTTTCCCCACGCCCGTCGGTCCTAAAAACAGGAACGACCCGATCGGACGATTGGGATCGGCGATCCCCGCACGAGAACGCAAAATGGCGTCCGCAACCGCTTCCACGGCTTCATCTTGTCCGATCACCCGCTCGTGCAAGGTATCGCCAAGGCGCAACAGCTTCTCTCTTTCCCCTTCGACGAGCTTGGCAACGGGTATCCCCGTCCACCGCGCGACGATACGCGCGATTTCTTCTTCGCTGACGCGGTCGCGAAGCAACGAATTTTCCGTTGCGCTCGTACCTGCCCCCGCTCTTTCAAGCTCTTCAAGCTGTTTTTTGAGCTCGGGAATTTTCCCGTATTGCAGTTGGCTTGCCCTTTCAAGGTCGTATTCCCGTTGCGCCTTTTCAAGGCTCGCCCCCGCAAGCTCTAATTCTTCGCGAAGCTTTTGCACCTTGCCGATCGAATTTCTTTCGTTTTCCCACTTGACTTTCATTTGCCCGTAATTTTCCCGAAGCTCTAAAAGCTCTTTTACGATTTGGGTAAGGTGGGAAGCGGAAAGCGCGTCCGTTTCCTTTTTCAGCGCGTTTTGCTCGATTTCAAGCTGCATAATTTTCCGCGCGATTTCGTCCATTTCGGACGGCATAGACTGCATTTCCGTCTTAATTAAAGCGCAAGCTTCGTCCACGAGATCGATCGCCTTATCGGGCAAAAAGCGATCGGTGATATAACGGTTAGAAAGCGTAGCCGCCGCAATCAACGCGTTGTCTTGGATCTTTACGCCGTGATAAACTTCGTAACGTTCTTTCAAACCGCGTAAAATGGAAATTGTGTCTTCCACGGTCGGTTCTCCCACGAGTACGGGCTGAAAACGCCGTTCCAGCGCAGGGTCTTTTTCGATATATTTACGGTATTCGTCCAAAGTCGTTGCGCCGATACAATGCAATTCCCCGCGGGCGAGCATCGGCTTTAACAAATTCCCCGCATCCAT
Source organism: Candidatus Scatosoma sp. (assembly GCA_045614565.1). Taxonomy (GTDB): domain Bacteria; phylum Bacillota; class Clostridia; order Christensenellales; family Borkfalkiaceae; genus Scatosoma. The sequence goes on from JAZLDG010000074.1 coordinate 101,910, forward strand.
CGCGCCGTCCGTTTTTCCCGCGCCGACGATGGTGTGCAGCTCGTCGATAAACAAAATAATCCCGCCGTCGCTCTTTTTCACTTCGGCAAGTACGGCTTTTAACCGTTCTTCAAACTCGCCGCGGAACTTCGCGCCCGCGATCAACGCGCCGATGTCCAAGGAAAATACCTTTCTATCCTTTAAGCTGTCGGGAACGTCCCCTTTCATAATCCGAATGGCAAGACCTTCGGCAATCGCCGTTTTGCCTACGCCCGCTTCGCCGATTAAAACGGGATTGTTTTTGGTTTTTCTCGACAAAATCCGAACGACGTTGCGGATTTCTTCGTCACGTCCGATGACGGGGTCGATCTTTTGCGCCCGCGCCTTTTCCACGAGATCCACGCCGTATTTATTCAAAACGTCGTAGGTGTCTTCGGGATCTTCGCTGTCTACTCTCCGATTACCGCGAACGCTTGCAAGTGCTTGCATAAACGCGTTTTGTTCAATTCCGTACGAAGCTAATAGCTTTTTCACCTGCGCGTCGGGCTTTTCGGTTAAACCGAAAAACAAATGCTCGACGGACAAATATCCGTCCCCCATCTTCGCCGCTTGCGATTCGCCCGCTTCAATCGCTTGCGCGAGCGCGGTGGAAATATATTGCTCCCCGCCGCTCACCTTTGGTAATTTCTCAATCAAACGCAAAGCTTCCGCGGACATTTTGCCCCCGTCCTTTTGCATTTTTTGCATAAGCTGACCGATCAAGCCTTCTTCCGCCGTCAAAAGAGCGTGTAAAAGGTGCAGTTGACCGATTTCCTGATTGCCGTATTCGCGTGCGGTGGCTTGCGCCTTTTGCAAAGCCGCCGTCGTTTTCGTCGTAAATTTACGCATATCCATATTCAACTTCTCCTTTTTCCTTTCGTTTTCATTTTATTTGTAACCCTTTTCCACTCGTTTCAAACTTTTCGTAAAAACTTTTTTCAAAGACGAAAAAATCCCCCGCTTTTATAGCGGGGGATAACGCTTATAAAATTTGCGACAGGACAAACCAGATCAAGAACGCGGCTACGCAAACGCCGCCGACGATTAGACGGATTTTACCCCGTTTCGCTTCGTCCATCGGCACGTAAATTTTGAAACCGCAGGTCGGGCATACGCCGTTTTCCATCAAGGTATTGCAACGCTTGCAATGTATCTTTTCAGGCGTAGCGTCGCTAAACGTATTCCAACGCTTTTGGGGCTTGGGTTCGGTTTCCCGTTCCAACGGGATTTCGTTTTCCTGCATCGCCGCTTCCATTTCCGCAATGACGCGGGCTTCTTCGGCTCTCTTTTCTTCTCTAGTAATTTTACTCATAACTCCCTCACATTAACGTTTCAAATACGCGAAGCACGGAATCGAACAACCGTCCAAGCAACCCGTTTTTCACGCTTTCTTTCGTACATAATTTAGAAACGGCGAACGTTTCTTCGCAGTCCCTTTTCACGTCCGCAACCGCTTGACAGCCCGCGAAATATACTGCGTTTTCAAAATGGTGATATAAACTGCGGTAATCGAGATTGATCGTACCCACGACGGCGCAATCGTCGTCGGCAACCACGCTTTTTGCGTGGATAAACCCCGCCGTATACTCGTATATTTTCACCCCTGCGCGCATCAAAATCCCGTAATTCGCGCGCGTAACGCGATAGGTCAGCTTTTTATCGGGAACGGCAGGCGTTACGATCCGCACGTCCACGCCCCGCTCCGCCGCCGCGCAAAGCGCGGTACGCACATGATCGTCTAAAATCAGATAGGGTGTAAAAAACCAAACGTATTGACTTGCGCGGTTGATAATATCGGTGTACACCGTTTCCGCAAGATTACGCTTATCGAGCGGCGAATCGTCGTAGGGCTGAATTCGCAACGCCGTCGATTGCGCCGTGCTTTTGCCGCTTGGCGGTAATAAATACGTTTTTATATCTTCTTTATCTGGGCGAAAGGCGTTCCAAATATTCAAAAACATTTGCGTAAACGAAGCTACAGCGTCCCCCGTCACTTTCACGACCGTATCCTTCCAGTACCCGAAACGGCGTTTTTCCGCAATATACTCGTCGGCGAGATTGATCCCGCCCGTAAACGCCACTTTGCCGTCCACGACCAACATTTTTCGGTGATCGCGGTTGTTTATGCGCGCGGTGAAAAAGGGAACGACGTCGTTGAAGGTCATACACTTGATATTTTCGTCCAAGCTCTCCAAATACCGCTCGTAATCGGGCGGCAAAGTCACCATACACCCGAAATCGTCGTAAATAATACGGATTTTCACCCCTTGCGCCGCTTTTTCTAAAAGAATTTTTCTAATTTCGTCCCACATTTTGCCGTGCGCGATAATGAAATACTCTAAAAAAACGAACTTTTCCGCGTTTTTGAGCGCGTTCAGCATTTCAGGAAAAGCCGCTTCCCCACTCGGATAATACGCAATATCCCCGTCGTAAAACACGGGATATCCCCCGTACTTTGCAACGTAACGCGTCAACGCGTCGCTTCTGCTTTTCGGCTCGGGCAAGCTCCGCTCCCCGTAGATTTCTTTCACGCCGACCGCGTTTTCCGCTTGCGCACGCGTCATTTTTTCAAGCATCTTCCGCGTCGGTCTGCCGTGGCCGTTCAATAAATACATACCCACGCCAAACGCAGGTAAAAGCACGATAAGCAAAATCCAGCTCATTTCCGTGGACGGTCGGGTTTTGTCGTTTATTATATATAAAATGAAAAAAATCTCTAAAACGAATACCGCGATTTGCAAGCCGATCGCCCATTCCGACGCGTACACGAATAAAAAAATCAAAAACGCGTACCCCAAGAGCTGTATCAACGCCGAAAATAAAAACACGAAAAACCGACTGTACAAAAAGGATTTATAGCTCCTATCGTTCGCTACCGTCCTTTCTATCCACCTTTTTTTTCGTTCGCTTAATTTTTTCATTATTATAAACCCTTTTTCATATTTTGTCAAGCTGTTGTATTATATTATAGTATATCAGTTTTAGGTTACGATTATAGGAAAAATCCGTTAAATTTTCGTGAAAAAAATTTTTTGAAAAAATTTGAAATTTTTACCGTAAAACTGTTGACAAATCCATTTTTTTATATTATACTATAATCACTTAATAAAACCAAATCCTAATAAGGGAACGGGAAGGAGAAAAATAATTATGAAAAAATTTGAATGTTCTGTATGTCATCACGTAGTAGAAGCGGAAGCTGCACCCGAAGTTTGCCCCGTTTGCAAGCAAGTAGGTAAATTTGAAGCGAAACCCGCTTTGAAAGGCTCGAAAACGGAAGCGAATTTGCAAACGGCGTTTGCAGGCGAATCCCAAGCAAGAAATAAGTACACCTATTTTGCAAGCAAGGCAAGAAAGGAAGGGTTCGTACAAATCGCGGCTATTTTTGAAGAAACGGCGAAAAACGAACAAGAACATGCTAAAATTTGGTTCAAGCTTTTGAACGGCGGTGAAATTTCTTCGACGGCGGAAAATCTTTTAGCGGCAGCGGAAGGCGAAAACTACGAATGGACGGATATGTACGATACTTTCGCAAAGGAAGCGCGTGAAGAAGGTTTCGACGAAATCGCGGCTTTGTTTGAAGGCGTTGCGGCGATCGAAAAGGAACACGAAGAAAGATATAGAAAGCTTCTTGCGAACGTAAAAGGCAACTTGGTATTCTCCAAGGACGGCGACGCGGTATGGCAATGCTCCAACTGCGGTCATATCGTAGTCGGCAAGAAAGCTCCCGACGTTTGCCCTATTTGCGCGCACCCGCAGGCATATTTCCAAGTTCGCGCGGAAAACTACTAATTTTGACAATTTAATCTCGGTCCGTCCTGCGAAGCCCCTTCGTGGGGCGGACCGTTACATTTTATACTAATCAAGGAGAAGGACGATGCAAGAGCGACAGACGAAGCAAAAGCAAATCATTTACGACGCCTTGAAAACGCTCAATCATCCGACGGCGACGGAAGTTTACGGTTGGATACGTGAAACGCACCCCACCGTATCCCGAGCGACGGTATTCCGCGTTTTGGGCGGCTTTGCCGCAAACGGGCGGGCATTAGAATTGCGCACGGCAGGCAACGAAATCCGTTACGATTATAACGTATACCCGCATTGCCACGGTCGGTGCATACGTTGCGGAAAGCTTGCAGACGTAGAAGCGAAAGGCTTGACGGAAAACGGACTGGAAACGATTGCTTACGACGGTTTTACCGTCGAAGGATATTCGTTGGAATTTTTCGGTGTTTGCAAGGATTGTAAAGACGAACCCAAGGCATAAAAAGTTTTTTATCGCAAGATAAGAAAAATCGTTGACATTTAACGAAAAAAAGAATATAATAAGAAAGCCGTTGAGAAAAACGGCTTTCTTATGCAGGTGTCGCCTAGCGGTATGGCGGCAG
>JAZLDG010000075.1:0-4600 GCA_045614565.1 Candidatus Scatosoma sp.
CTATTGAAAGCCTGTATAGAAAGAATAACGTATAGCCGTGATGAAGTTAAACGCGTTAAACAGGGCAACGGAAAGTACGTTGCTATCCGTGACGGCGGCGGCTGGAACAATCCACCGATGAAAATAGACGTAAAATTACGGGTATAATTTTTTTATATCCGTGATTGATAACATAGCGGAGCAATTTCGATAGCACCGCCAAGTTATCAATATGGCGGGAGGTGATTATATGAACGCATTAGGCGAACTTGAAAGGCTACTGCTGAACGGGGAAATCACCGAAGAGGAATACGTAGAACGCAAGAAAAGCTACACCGAAGCTATCCTTGAACTATACGTACAGGGCATTCTTACAAAGGAAGAAATGCTTGAACGCCTGAACGGGTAACGGGGAAGCCGCCGCATTTTGGCGGCTATTCCCTTTACTATTATATACAAAACGGCGGGATTTTCAATTAAATTTTCAAAATTTTTAAAATTTTTTGAATTTTTTTATAAAAATGTGTTTAGAATGTACGCAATGCGTTTATATATATTATGTAAAGGTTGAGGGGAAACGAAAAATCAAGCCCCTGACGAAGGAGAAAAGAAGATGACGGAAAAACAAAGAAAAAGACTTGAACAGCTTGAATACGACTACGATATGGGTATGTGCCAATTTTGGAACGAGGACGTATACGAAGAATGGTTTACCTTGTTAAGCCTGAAAGAAGACGAAGAAAACAATTAAAAACATAGCCGACGGCGGGCGGCGTATCCCGCCGAAAGGAGAAAAGGAAATGACGAAGCAACAGGAATTAAACGAACAATGGTTTTTTGACGGCGGACACGAAGGAATGAACAAACTTCAACAGGTGGACTACCTTGTATGTGAATGCGGCTGGAATGAAGATAGCGCATTTGAAATGATTTACGGAAATTGTGATTATTAAGGAGAAAAATTATGAGAACGAATTATAGAGAACAATTAGGAATCAAAACGCTTACGGACGCGATTGGGTTTGCAAAGGAAGAACGCAACCTCAAACAAAAGAAAGCAATCAAAAATATCAAATACTGCGCGAACGATCAATGGGGCTACGTCAATAGCTGGTACGACGAGAAAAGCGAAGATTGCCGCCAGCTTATGATGAATCCACGCCAGCTTTTCGCAATGATTTACAAAGAATCGCTTGAAAATATTTACGACGAAGGTTATTGCTCTTTTGGGCGCGGCGCGACGCAATATCTCAAAGACATACGTTTTTGCGGCAAGGAGTTTTTGCAAAAAGTTGTTTTCTACTACCTCACAAAGCTACTTGAAGACAGCGTTTGCGAAGTAGAAGGGACGGACGAAGATAAGGAAAGAGTGCTTGCCGAACTTAAAGAACTTCAAACAGAAGTTTACGCGCAAGCATAAAGGAGAAAGGAAGATGAGATATTTAGTAAGCCTTATGGATTTTGAAACAATGGACACGGCGTATATTTACGTATACGCCCCCGTCGCGGACGGTACGGTGATTGGCTGGGGAGCTGACGTAAGACAGGCGGACGGGATCAGGAAGTGGACGGTGCTTTCCTGTAACGAAAATAGATACGGTGTATAAAGGAGGTATATGATTATGAAAAAGACGCTTGAACAAATCCTGAACGAAGAAAAGGCGCGTAGAGTAGAGGGCGGGGACTTCGGTATGAAGGCTTGCAAGGACAGCATTAAGTTTACGGTTGACTTTTTCAAAAAGAGCTTGTACGTCTTGCTGGAAGAATACGTAGAAAGAGCGAATCAGGACATATTTTTCAACGACGCAATGGTGCTTGCGTGCTGGGAACTTATCAACGGGATCGAATAAAAAAGCTACACCGCCCCGCCCGTGGGGATAAACGCGGGCAAAGGAGATATTATGAAATATAACAAGAATACCAAAACTGAAAAACCCGAAAACGAATGCCCGCGTACTTGCGGCGAATGCGAATTTTTCCGCAAAGGATACGGCGGCGGAACGTGTACGGCAAACGGCTGTAATTGCCCGACATACGCATTTTCAAGCCCCACGAATCGCCCCCTTCCTCAACCGCTGAATTGCTATTGGTGGTACAATAACTACGTGCTTTCTTGCCAGCCAGCGGACAAGCAAGACGAATACGCAAAAGAAAGGTTGCACCTGCTTACCGCTCATCGCTATTTACAGGAGCTTGACGGCGACGAAAAGAAAGCGTTTATCAAACATTGTCATAGGGAAAGCGGCGGCGGGCTTATCGACTTTGCGATTTACCCGCGGGCATTTAAGATTCTTCAAGAAATCAAAAAATTGTAATAACCTGTTTAAGAAAAACGCAACGCGTTTATATAATAAAAAATATGCCGTGCGGGGCGGCGAATCCCCGTAAAGGAGAAAAAGCTATGGAATATAAGTACGGAATGCGTTTACGCGGGTTTTCAGTAGGTTGCCAACCTATGGACGGTTTTTTAAGACGGGAAGATGATCCCACGGGGCAATATCACGACATACTTTATTATGACCGCGAATTAACGCGGGAAGAGCAACAGCAATACAGCCTTGACCGCTTGCGTATTTTCCTCTCTATTCAGGAAAGGTGGGCGAAAGACTATAACGCGGTAACAATCTTGAAACCTGCCCCCGAAAAAAAGAAGAGAACGAAAAGGACGGGCAAGTGATATGACGATAACGGAATTGAGAAAGGCTACATTGATGACGCGGCGACAATTCAGCGATTACCTGAAAATCCCCTACCGCACATTGAGCGACTGGGAACACGGCTTACGTAATCCGCCTGAATACGTGGTAGAGCTGATCGAATACAAGTTGCGGAATGAAAACCTTATAAAATGAAAAAAAGGGACGGTGAAAACCGCCCCTTTTTGCTTGCTTTTATTTAACTTTGAGTATTTGCCCGACGTATATTCTATTCGGGTTTTTAAGCCCGTTTAACGCCGCCAAAACCTGATACGTCGTATCATACTTTGCCGCAATCGCGGACAATGTATCGCCTTTCTTCACAACGTAAACCGAATCGTAAACCTTTTTAACGGGAGTTGTAAACAGCTTTTGTTCAGCCGCGCGGCGTTTGACAAGCCCATTAAGCACCTTCCCGCCTGATTTATTCCAGCGCGGAAATTCTTTTGCCGCCCCTGCATAATCGCCAGCGTTTAATTTTTGCCGCAAGGTACTTGTTTTGAACGCCCACAAACCGCAATTAAAACAAAACGATACCAGCGCGTCGAATTGATTTTGATTTAGAGGGCTTGCAACCAGCCTATTTACGCCGTTTTCAAACTTCTTAATATCTTCCCTTAAAAAACTTTCCGCTTGATTTAGGGTGATTTTAAGCCCTTTTTTCACGCCGTCCGTATGCCCGTACCCGATTGTATAAACACCGCCCGCGCATTTGTACGCCGTGAGCTTGCACCCTTCAAACCGTTTTATCAAGTCTATCCCGTTTTTGGATATATTCAATTAGATCACGCTTCTTTCTTGAAGTATTTTCTCCCAAGATCACTTGCCCAGCCTTCAAACCAAATCGCGTCATAAGGCGGCAAGCTGTTATATTTTTGTCTATCATTCCTGTAAAGGTATTCCCTATACCAATAACGAATAGCGGACGGAATACTGACGATAAACGGCATAAGCCAGCCCAGCATAATATTTTGTAAGCCGTGTCCTGCTTCGTGCTGTTTTATATGCAAGGACGCTTTTTTATTCACGATAAAAAAGCACCCGCATTCAAAACCGCCCCAATCGTTACCTACTTCAAAATAGATGAAGTGATGAAAGCGTTTAGGCTTGTACCCTGCAATCATCAGGACAACCGCGCACACCGCGCCAATTAAAGTCATCGGCAAGCCCCACGTAAAGGACGCCACCCAAAACAAAACCGCCTTAAACGCTCTCATTGTCACCCTCTTCGGCTACACCGTCGCCGTCTTTCTTCTTGATCTTCTCCGCAATCACCTTTAAGAGATTCGCCAGCAATTCGCGCAAAGTCGTAGTTTCATAGATTGCATAAAACGTTTGATTCAATCCGTAAATAGCCACCGTTACAGCGATATAAAAATTGATCTCAAACTTCCCCACTATCAGCAAGTACACCGCCGCCGCAACCGCCGAAAAACCGACGGAAATACCAAAGTAAAGCGGCTTGCGTTTATCCTTGTCAACCTTTGCAAAAACATTCGCATACTTCAAAATGCCGAGTAAGACGATCCCCACCAGCGCAATTAAAGCAAGCTGCCAGCCGTAAGTTTGAAAAAACATAGTCATAGCTTCCATATCCTTATCTCCTTCATTAAGTTATAATTTCCCACGATTGCAATTCCTTATAGATTTTGTCAATAAAAGAATTGCCTTTTAACGCCTTGTATGCTTCGTAGAGCATTACAAAATTTTCGTACTCATATTGCCGAATTTGCCGTGATTCGCGGTTATGGTAATAGATACGTAGCATTTCGCTTCGTAATTGACATTTCGTCCCGTTTGAAATCTTCTTTACGGTTATGATCACAGGGACAATAACGCCGAGCAAAATTCCTATCTCCGCTATCAGCGTTGTAATTGTCGTTAAATCTAATCCATTCATTCTCTCTCCCTCTTTAACCCGTGCC
>JAZLDG010000076.1:0-19513 GCA_045614565.1 Candidatus Scatosoma sp.
GGAAGCATTAGGTATGGTAGAAACCAGAGGTTTGGTAGCGGCGATCGAAGCAGCAGATGCAATGGTAAAGGCGGCAAACGTCGTACTTATCGGCAGCGAAAAGATCGGTAGCGGTTTGGTAAGCGTTATGGTACGCGGCGACGTAGGCGCAGTAAAAGCGGCTGTCGAAGCAGGTACGGCAGCGGCTACCGCGCTTGGCGAAGTTATCGCTACGCACGTAATTCCCCGCCCCCATATGGACGTTGAAAAGCTTCTTCCCGCTATCAAATAATTAGCAGTAAGCTAAATTGTTGACTTCAAGGGATAGAAAACCGTAGTATCCGAAACGCCGTTTCGGGTACTGCGGCGGTTTTTCAAACGCAAAAACAAGAAAAAACGGGCGTTTTTCGCCCAAAAAAGTAGTAAAAAAGGAACGATCTTATGGAAATCACAAGCGCAAAAATTGCGGAAATGGTAAAACGAGTACTCGCGGAAATGGACGGAGGCGAAAGCGTTGCAAGTGGCAACGAAGTTCCCGTCGGCGTGTCGAATAGACATATTCATCTCAATAAAGCCGATTTGGAAACGTTGTTCGGCGTAGGCTACGAGCTTACTCCGCTCAAAGATTTATCGCAACCGGGACAATACGCGTGCAAGGAAACGCTTACGCTCGTTGGTCCTGCAATGCGGCCGATTGAAGGCGTACGCGTGTTAGGTCCGCTTCGCAATAAATCGCAAGTGGAAATTTCCACGACCGATTCTTACGTATTAAAGGTAAAACCGCCCGTGCGCGAGTCGGGAAAAACGGAAGGCTCGGCGGGGGTTACGCTCGTTGGTCCGAAGGGCGTGGTACAGCTTAAAGAAGGTTGTATTATCGCAAACAGACATATCCATATGTCGCCTGCGGACGGCGCGAAATTCAACGTAAAAGACGGAGAAACGGTGACGGTGGACGTAGAAGGCAAGCGTCGTACGCGTTGGTACGACGTGCAAGTGCGCGTACATCCCGATTTCCGTTTGGAAATGCACGTCGATACGGACGACGCAAACGCGGCGGGTATCGGCAACGGTTTTAAGGTTAAAGTCGTTAAGGAGTAAAAGGTGTTAAGAGGTATTATCAGGGGGCATATCGTCTCCACGAGAAAACAGGAATCGCTCGTCGGCTCGAAATTTATGGAAATCGAGCTTATGAAAAACGGAGAATTGACGGGGGAATATTTGATCGCCGTAGACAGCGTTGGTGCAGGTATCGGAGAAACGGTACTCGTTACGACGGGCAGCTCGGCTCGTTTGGCGTTGCGGAATTGTAACGCACCGTGTGACGCGGTTATCGTCGGTATCGTAGATTAAGAAGTTTTAGAAAAAGGTTTTGTATGAGTTTGAAAGAGATTATGAAAAAAGCCGGTATCGTCGGCGCAGGCGGCGCGGGATTTCCGTCCTACGCAAAACTTGCGGACGGCGCGGATATGCTCGTGATCAACGGCGCGGAATGCGAGCCGTTGCTGTATACCGACTACGTGCTTTTACATAAAGAACTGCCGACAGTGTTGGCGGGTATAGAAGCAGTGCTGGAATATGCGAATATTCCTTGCGCTTTGTTGTGCGTGAAAGAGCATACGGCAAAGCGGCTGCGTCTTGAAAACGGAGTGAAGCTCACGCAAAAAATTCTCTTGAAAACGTTGCCCGACGTATATCCGATGGGCGACGAAATCAGCTTGATTTATCAAGCGACGGGACGCGTCGTAAAAGCGGGGAATTTACCCATTACGGCGGGCGTAATCGTCTACAACGTAGAAACGATGTACAACGTCGCTTTGGCGGTCAAACGCGATTTGCCGCTCACGCATAAATGGCTCACGATCGGGGGAGATATTCAAGAGCCGATCGTCGTCAAAGTCCCGATCGGTACGCCCGTTTGGGAGCTGTTTGAAAAGAACGGGATCACCGTACCCGACGGCTACGCCGTTTTGGACGGCGGACCGTCTATGGGCAAGGTAATCGATCCCGAACGCGCGGTGATTACCAAAACGACCAAAGGCTTGCTGATATTGCCCGAAACGTGTGAAGCGGTGGCAAGTAAATTCATCGACGGGCCTAAATCGATTGCGCGCGCGGAAACGGCGTGCTGTCAATGTACCCGTTGTACGGATATGTGCCCGAGAGCCTTGCTTGGATATCCGCTCGAACCGCATAAAATGGTCCGTACGGCAAAGGGCGCGGTGACGCTGATGCCGCAAATGGTGCTTTCGGCAACGCTTTGTTGCGGTTGCGGGGTATGTGAAACGTTGGCTTGCTGCCAAGGTATTTCGCCCAAAGCGGTGATTAACGAATATAAGGCGTTGCTCGCGAAAAACAAGCTTCGCTACGTTTCCAAGGAAGAAAACGTGCCTATGCCCGAACGGGAATACAGAATGATCCCTTCCGAGCGTTGGGCAAGCGTTTTGGGCGTGGCAAAGTATGATAAAGTAGCAAAATACGTCGGGGAACAAAAGGATTTTTCCCGCGTGGAAATATATCTTCGGCAACATATCGGCGCGCCGAGCGTGGCGATTGTGAAAGAAGGGGATAAGGTCGTAAAGGGCGACGAAATCGCCCAAAGCGGAGAAGGGCTTTCCCTGCCGCAATACGCGACCGTTACGGGCGTAGTAACGCTCGTGGATCAAACGAAAATCATTATTGAAAAGGATAGCGAATAATGTTTAAGGCAATCGGTGTTATTGAACTGAAAAGTATACCCAAGGGCGTAGAAGCAACGGACGCCGCGCTTAAAAGCGCGGGCGTGGAAATGGTTGCCGCGCATCCTGCTTGTCCCGGTAAATACGAGATTATTTTGACGGGATCTATTTCCAACGTTACGGCTTCCGTCGAACACGTCAAGGGCAAGTTTGAAAATTATATCATCGACAGTTCGGTAATGGGGCGTATCGACGAGCAGGTTATTACGGCGTTGTTCGGTACGCAAAAGAGCGAGAAAAAGGGCGCGCTTGGCTTGATTGAAACCTTTTCGGCGGCAACGACGATTAAAGCGGCGGATATCGCGGTGAAAACGGCGCGCGTAGATATTTTCGATCTTCGCGTTTCTCGCGGTATGGGCGGCAAAGGCGTCGTGATGCTCACGGGCGAAATCGGCGACGTAACGGCAGCGGTGGAAGCAGGCTCGGCGTACGCGAAAACGAGCGGTCAGCTTTCTTCCTATTCCATCATCGCCGCACCCCACGAAGAACTTTGGGGGCAGTTATAATATGGAAAATATTAAATTCGTCATTGAAAAAAGTGCGAGAATAGAAAAACTCGTGGACGCGTTGTACGCGAAAATGCCCGAAATTGAATCGGCGCGCGGCGTGCTCGTCACCGAAAGCTATAAAGAAACGGAAGCGTTGCCGATTATTCGTCGGCGTAGCGCGGCTTTTGCACATATTTTGGAAAATTTACCTATCGTTATCCGCGACAACGAATTGATCGTCGGCAGCGCGACGGTTGCACCGCGGGGCTGTCAAGTATTCCCCGAATATTCCTATGAATGGTTGGAAGCGGAATTTGAAACGGTTGCGACGCGTGCCGCCGATCCGTTCTATATCAGCGAAAAAACCAAAGCTGATCTTCGCGCGGCATATCCGTATTGGAAAGGCAAGACGTGTAGTGATCTTGCAAAAGCGAATATGTCCCCGCAAGCCTTCGATGCGTTTACCGTACACGGTATTTTCACGCCTGGGAATTATTTTTATAACGGGATCGGACACGTAAACGTACAATACGATAAGGTTTTGAAAAAGGGTTACAGCGGTATTCGCGCGGATGCGCAAGCCGCTTTGGAAAAGTTAGACGTGAGCGACGGTGATTACGTACAACGCTCCAACTTTTTATACGCGGTTATTGAAAGCTGCGACGCGGTGGTTTTGTATGCAAGAAGATATGCCGCACTCGCGAAAGAAATGGCGAAAAAGGAAAAATGCGCGGTAAGAAAAGCGGAGCTTGAAAAAATTGCGGCGAATTGCGCGCGCGTGCCCGAATTTCCCGCCACCGATTTCCACGAAGCCTGTCAATCGTTTTGGTTTGTGCAATTATTATTGCAAATCGAATCGAGCGGACATTCCATTTCCCCCGGTCGTTTCGACCAGTATATGTATCCCTACTATAAAAAGGATATTGATGCGGGCAAGCTGACGCTCGAACAGGCGCAGGAGCTTATCGACTGTATTTGGGTAAAGCTCAACGATATCAATAAGGTGCGCGACGCTGGCTCGGCAGACGGGTTTGCGGGCTACGGTATGTTCCAAAACTTAATCGTCGGCGGTCAAACGGTAGACGGTATGGACGCCACCAACGACCTTTCGTATATGTGTATCGAAGCGGCAATGCACGTACCCCTGCCCCAGCCTTCGCTTTCCGTGCGCGTGTGGAACGGTACGCCGCAGTCCTTGATGGTCAAGGCGGGCGCGCTTACCCGTTTGGGTACGGGACTTCCTGCGTACTATAACGACGAAGTGATGATCCCGTCCATTATGGCGCGTGGCTTGACGTTGGAAGACGCGAGAGATTATTGTATCATCGGTTGCGTAGAACCGCAAAAAGGCGGTAAAACGGACGGTTGGCACGACGCGGCGTTCTTTAATATGTGCCGTCCTATGGAGCTCGTATTCTCGAACGGCGTGGATAAAGGCGTCAAGATCGGTCCTGATACGGGTGACGTAACCAAGATGACGAGCTTTGAAGAATTTTTCAACGCTTACAAAACGCAACAAAGCTATTTTATTAAATTACTCGTAAACGCAAACAACGCGATTGACGCGGCGCACGCAACCCGTTGCCCGCTTCCTTTCCAGTCCTGTATGGTGGACGATTGTATTGCGCGCGGTAAATCCTTGCAGGAAGGGGGCGCGATCTACAATTTCACGGGTCCGCAGGGCTTTGGTATCGCGAATAATACCGACGGCTTGATTGCCGTAAAACAGCTTGTTTTCGACGAAAAGAAAGTCACGCTTGCGGAATACCGTGACGCGTTGAACGCGAATTTCGGGTACGGTTTGCAAGGTGCGGCAGCGGAACGCGTAACGGGCGAGATTGCCTACGAGCTTGCAAAAGAAGGCGTGCAGATCACGGACGAAGTCGTTCGCACCATTTACGAAGAAGTGACGACGGCAAACGCGTTAGAGCCTGCGCAAAAAGCGCGGTATCGCGAAATCAAGCGTTTGATCGACGAAACCTGCCCCAAGTACGGCAACGATATTTACGAAGTGGATATGTTTGCCCGTGAAGTGGGGAATACGTACACCAAAGAAGTCGAAAAATATAAAAACTATCGCGGCGGTATTTTCCAAGCGGGCTTATATCCCGTTTCGGCAAACGTACCCCTTGGCGCGCAAACGGGCGCAACGCCCGACGGAAGACTTGCGTTCACGCCCATTGCGGACGGTATCGGTCCTGCTTCTGGCAGGGATATCAAAGGTCCGACGGCGACGGCAAATTCCGTGGCGAAGCTGGAACAGGGCATTGCAAGTAACGGTACGCTACTCAATCAAAAATTCCATCCGTCCGCGCTTGCGGGAATGTCGGGCTTGACCAAGTTCGTGGCGTTAATTCGTTCCTATTTCGATCAAAAGGGAATGCATATGCAATTTAACGTCGTCACCCGTGAAACGCTTTTGGACGCGCAAAAAAATCCCGAAAAATACAAAACGCTCGTCGTTCGCGTGGCAGGTTACAGCGCACTCTTTACGACGCTTTCCCGCTCGTTGCAGGACGATATTATCAATCGTACCGAACAAGGCTTTTAGGTAAAAGCACGTATAGCACGGCGTCTTATCCACAAAATCGGAACGCGCCCGCGAGTTTTGCGGCAATACGCCGCACTCATTGTGAATTAGTAAAATAAAAACATAAGGCTAAACAGTATGAGCATATATCAAACCAAAGGAAGAATATTTAATATCCAAAGATTTTCGATCCACGACGGACCGGGAATCCGTACGATCGTGTTCTTCAAGGGCTGTTATATGCGTTGCGCGTGGTGTTGCAATCCCGAATCCCAAGAATACGAGATACAAACGCTTGTGGAAAAGGGCAAAGAAAAAACCGTCGGTAGGGACGTTACGGTGGAAGAAATTTTACCCGAACTGTTAGCCGACGAGCCGTATTACAGAAGAAGCGGCGGCGGGATAACGCTTTCGGGTGGGGAAATTCTCGCGCAACCCAAATTCGCGCGGGATTTGTTGCGGGCTTGTCAAGAAAACGGCTTGCATACGGCGGTGGAATCGACCGCAAACGCGCCTTGGGAAGATATCGCGGAAATTTTGCCCTATCTTGATTTATACCTAATGGATATTAAGCATATGAATTCCGTCAAGCATAAGGAATATACGCGCGCAGGGAACGAATTGATTTTGGAAAACGCAAAAAAAATAGCGCAAAGCGGCGTGGAATTGATTATTCGTACGCCTGTTGTGCCCACTTTTAACGGTACGGCGGAAGAAATCCGTGCAATTTCCCGTTTTGCGGCGTCCTTAAAAGGCGTTAGGGAGCATCATTTATTGCCCTATCACCGTTTAGGGCAGGATAAATACGCAGGACTGGATAGACGGTATTCGCTCAAAGATATCGAGCCGCCGACCAAAGAAAGAATGGAATATTTGCTTTCCGTTGCCGAAGAAAGCGGCTTGAAATGTCAAATCGGCGGGTAAAAAAGGAATATAGCAATAAGGAGTAAAAAATGGAACTCAAAGATAAAATGACGATTATACAAGAATTCGTCCCCGGTAAACAAATCACGCTTTGCCATATCATTGCAAATCCTGGGGAAACGCTGTATACCAAGCTTGGCTTAGACCCGCAAACGGATTACACCAAAAGCGCGATCGGCGTTTTGACGGTAATCCCGTACGAAAGCGCAGTCATTGCCGCGGATATTGCGATGAAAGCTTCTGGCGCGGACGTTGGGTTTGTGGATAGATTTACGGGTACGCTTATTATCACGGGCAGCGTTTCATCCGTGGAAGCCGCGTTCACGGCGATTCGCGAATATTTCATTGAAAAGCTCGGATATACTTGTTGCGAGCTGACCAAAACCTAATCGATAGCAATGAAAAAAATAATGTTGTTCGGCAGAGTAGCGGCGGGCAAAACTACGCTCACGCAAGCTTTGCGCGGCGAAGAAATCAAATATTATAAAACGCAATACGTCAATTATTTGGACACGGTAATCGACACCCCGGGGGAATATACCGAACGTCGGGAAACGAGCGGCGCACTTTCCTTGTATGCGTACGAAGCGGACGTCGTGGGGTTGGTGCTTTCGGCAAACGAGCCCTATTCCATTTTTCCGCCCTGCCTTACGAGTATGGTCAATCGGGAAGCGATCGGTATCGTGACGGGTATCGACAAACCCGACGCCAACGTAGAACGCGTTACGCGTTGGTTACGGCTTGCGGGCTGTAAAAAGGTCTTTCCCGTAAGCTCGATCACGGGCGAAGGGATCAAGGAACTTGCGGCGTTTTTAAGCGACGATAGCGGCGTGAAGCGTGATAAAAAAGCGGTAAAAAAACCGCAAGTGAACCTTGCTGCAAAACAAGAAAAAAGCGGACAACTGGATACTTGGTTGTTATAAAACGGGAGAAAGAGTATGAGTAAAACTAAAGTAATCGCGTTTGCGAATAATAAAGGCGGTAGCGGCAAAACGACGACTTGCTCGAACGTGGGCTGCGCTATGGCGATGCAAGGGAAAAAGGTGTTGATGATCGACGGCGATATGCAGCTCAATCTAACCATTTCCTATTTCGACGAAGAAAAGGCGTACGAATACGCCAAGGGTGAAAAGAATATTTACCGTGCGATTAAAGCGGAAAAGGACCTTTCCGACTACGTCGTGGAAACGGGAATTAAGGGTTTGGATATTATCCCGTCCACGTCACTTATGAGCTCGATTGAATTTGATTTATTTGCCAAATGGCAACGGGAGTTCGTGCTGAAAAAATGTTTGGAACGCGTAAAAGCGAAAGGGTATTACGATTATATTTTAATCGACGCACCCCCGACGCTCGGCGGTTGGGTAATGAACGTTATGTGCGCTTCCGATTACGTGGTTATCCCCGTAGAAGCAAGCCCTTGGGGCTTGTTCGGGCTTGCGAATATGTTTGAATTTTGCAACCAAGCGAAATCAATCGCGCCCCAGCTTGAAATTTTAGGTATTGCTATCACCAAGGCGGACGAACGCAAAAAATATTTCAAACAAACGATGGAAACGCTGAAAGCGACGGACGGCGTACGCTTGTTTGAAAATTACGTGCGCGTAGACAGCGCGGTAGAGTGGGCGCAAGATAACAGTAAGCCCGTAGTTGCGTATAAAAAGGCGAGCCGTAGCGCCGTCGAGTATATAAATTTGACGAAGGAGATTATGAAGTATGCCAATCGGTAAAAATGCAATCAAAAGAGTAGAAAACAACGGGTATTCCAAAGTAAAAACGGACGCGCCCGATATGCAAAACAGCAACGTTATCGCCAATCTTGACGAGCAGGTGACAGAAAAAATCGTCGCGCCCGTAGAAAAGCCGACGAAGAAAACCACCAAAAAAACGGCTTGCAAAGCAAAGAAAAAGGACGGATTTATGCGCGTGGAAGTAGGCGCGGATATGCCGTATTATTTATTGTAAGAAAATTCAAATAGAAGCGGGGCTTGGCAATATTGTCAAGCCCCGCTTTTGCATTTGCGGTAAGCTTTAGGAGTAATTTTTTTGATATCCTTAAAGGTTTTAATAAAATAACTCAAATCGTTAAACCCGCAATCAAACGCGATTTGCGTGATACTCATATCCGTACCCAAAAGCTTTCGCGCCGCCCGTTCGACGCGGTAGGTGAGTAAATATTTCACGGGCGTCGTACCCGTCATATTCTTGAAAAAGGCGCAAAAATATTTCGTGGATAAATCGACTTCGCGCGCCATATCGTCGAGCGTGATTTCCGAATCGAAATTGTCGCGGATAAATTTCAATACCTTTTTAAGCTTGTAAATTTTCGCGGACGTAAGAACGTACTGGTCGGGTGACGCGATTAAACGCGTAACGGGCTATGAAATCGACGGCAAAGCAAAAGAAGCGGACGGCTTTATCCACCTTATAAACTCGGGCGCGGCTTGCGTAGACGCTTGCGGCGAAGTCAAGGATGAAAACGGGAATGCCGTTATGAAGAAGTCGTGGGAAATGACGGACAAGGATATCGACGCTTGTATGAAAGCAACGACTTGGCCGTACGCCGATTTGGGCTATTTCCGCGGCGGCGGGTATTCGTCCCGTTTCGTAGCCAAAACAGAAATGCCTTGCACGATGCTTGTCAGGCGTACGGACCGATCTATAAAACGACGAAATAAAAAAACTATAAAAAAAGCTCGCTTCTGTCAAAAGCGGGCTTTTTCGTTTGACAAGGGAAGATGATTGTGATACAATAAAAACCGTTTGAGGTGAAAGTATGGAAACGTTTGCGCCGATATTTTCGCAAATGATATTTTTGTTTGCGTTTATCATAATCGGATTTATTTTGGTAAAATGGAAATTTATTCCCGAAAATTCCTCGCAAGTATTGTCGCGCTTGGAAACGCTGCTGTTTATTCCCGCGTTGATGATGGGTGTGTTTTTGCAAAATTGTACGGTAGAGCGCATAGAGACTATGTGGAAGCTGCTCTTGTCGGGCTTTATCGTCGTCGCGATTTTGATACCGCTCTCTTTCTTTGTAGCGAAGCTTTGCTTTAAGGAAGCGTATTTACAGAAGATAACGACGTACGGTTTGGCGTTTTCTAACTTTGCGTATATGGGGAACGCAATCGTGGCGGCGGTCTTTCCCGCTATGTACGCCGATTATCTCGTGTTCTGTCTGCCGCTGTGGCTGTTGATTAACGCGTGGGGTGTCCCCGTACTTCTCATTTCCAACGCAAGCGGGAAAAGGACGACGGTGAAAGACAGCTTGAAAAATCTCGTCAATCCTATGCTGATTGCGTCGGTAATCGGGATTGTGTTGGGGCTGACGGGTTGGGGAAAAGTATTGCCCGCGCCGATTACGAACGTTATCACCGTTTCGGGGAATTGTATGTCACCCATTGCTATGCTATTTACGGGCGCGATGCTTGGAAAGCTCGATATTCTTGCCTTGCTCAAAAAATGGCGAATTTACGTAGTCTCGGCGATTAAACTGCTTGCCTATCCGTTGCTTTTTATCGGCGTGTTTATGTTACTTCCTATGGGAGAGTTTGTTACGGAAACGTTTTTGAAATGCGCGCTTTGCGTAGCGGCGATGCCCGTAGGATTGAACGCAATCGTCGTTCCCGCAGGTTACGGTAAGGACGCTTCGGACGCGGCGGCAATGGCGCTCGTATCGCATATCCTATCCATAGCGACCATTCCGTTAATGTTTATGCTTTTACAAAATTTGGTATTATGATAAAAACCCCGTGGCTTTTACGAAAAGCCACGGGGTTTACGTTCAAAAAACTTGACAAAAAGTTGAATTTATTATAAAATATATACGTTATAATAGGGTTATTATGGGTAGAAATGCCCTTATTCAGGAAAAGACAGGTCGGACAATTCCGATCGGGAGGTTTTATGAAAAAATCAGTAAAACGGATTTTGTGCAGCGTATTGTCGTTAGCGATGGTATCAACGCTTGTCGTTGAGAATATTTTACGCCCTTACGCCGATCAAAACGCAGGCACGGTCACGAACGCGAGCGTTTCGTTTAAGGACGTAACGGGAACGGCGGACACGTCCGCACTCCGCGCGCAAAACTTTAACAGTCAGGTTTTGGAAACGGAACAGCTTGCGCCGAAATACGAAACGAGAACGGTTATGGTTACCTTGAAGGGGGATTGCCTTGCCCAAGCGGCGGCGGACGGCGTTTCGGCGGCGGAGTACGCAAAAACGTTCTCGGGCGAAAAAACACTTTCGGACATTCGCAAAGAACAAAACGCGTTTTTGAAAAAACTCAAAGCAACGGGGATTTCGTTTAAGGAAGAAAGACGGTATACCACGCTTTTGAACGCGGTGGCGATTGAAGTGAATACCGAATACGTTTCCCGTATTAAAGAAATTGCGGGCGTAGACGGCGTGGTCATCACGACTTCGTACGCGCACCCTGAAACGGTGGACGGTAAATTAGATATTAAAAATCTTACCAATCTTACGAGCGTATACGATACGGGTATTTATAATTCGGACGAGTATACGAGCGTAACGGAGCTTGGCGATCTTGGCGAAGGCACGGTCGTTGCGATTTTGGACACGGGCTTGGACTATACGCACGAAGCGTATCAGCGTCAGCCCCAAAACCCCGTTTGGAACGAAACGATTGTACAAAATAAATTAGACGCACTTACGCTCCGCGCGGAAGAACATTCCAACGGGTTGGAGATTGCGGACGTTTATATCAGCTCCAAAGTCCCGTTCGCGTACGATTACGCGGATAAAGACGCGGACGTTTACCCGTCCTATTCCAACCACGGTACGCACGTTGCGGGTATTATCGGCGGTTACGCGGAAACGGGTTATACTGATAAGGACGGGAACGCGGTCACGGACGAAGCGTTCCGTGGCGTAGTTCCCGATGCCCAGCTCGTGATTTGTAAAGTATTTACCGACGATTTGGACGACGAAGACCTTGGCGGCGCGGAAGCGGAAGATATTATCGCTGCTTTGGAAGACTGCGTAATGCTCGGCGTTGACGTTATCAATATGTCGCTGGGTACGGCTTGCGGCTTCTCCACGACCAACGACGGCGACGACGAAGGCGAAATGCTCAACGCCGTGTACGAGAATATTCAAAAACAAGGCATTAGCTTGGTTTGCGCGGCAAGCAACGATTACAGCTCGGGCTACGGCGGGGTGTTCGGTACGAACTTGAAATCCAACCCCGATTCCAGCACCGTAGGCTCGCCGTCTACCTTTGCTTCGGCGTTGTCAGTGGCAAGTATCAGCGGTCAAAAATCGCCGTATATGACGGCGGCGGCAGGCACGGAAAACGAATCGTACGTATTCTTTGAAGAAGCGCGCGACGAAAACGGCAGCCCGTACGAATTCGTAGAGCAAATGCTCGGCACGGAAAAGGATGCGCAAGGCAATTACGTAGTCAACGAAAAGGTATTTGAGTACGTGGCGATTGAAGGCACGGGCGCACAAGGCGATTATAACGCTTCGCTGTTCAAAAATGCAAACGGGAATTTCAACCGTATCGCGCTCGTTCGCCGCGGCGATTCGACCTTCCAAGAAAAGGTGCAAATCGCGAAAATGATGGGCGCAGTAGCCATTATCGTATACAATAACGTTTCGGGCTTGATACGAATGAATTTGGGCGAAGTGGAAGACCCCATTCCCGCGATTTCCATTGATTTGGCAAGCGGTCTTTCTCTCGTCAAGCTTGCAAAAGACGGTGAAAAGGGCGTAGTCGGCAAAATCACGATCAGCAGAAACACCGAAGCGGGTCCGTTTATGAGCGAATTTTCGTCTTGGGGCCCTACGCACGATTTGAAATTAAAACCCGAAATTACGGCGCACGGCGGGGAGATTACGTCCACCGTTCCCGGCGGCTACGGCGAACAAAGCGGTACGAGTATGGCTTCGCCGAATATGGCGGGCGTAATGGCAATCGTTCGCAATTACGTAAAATCGCTCTTACGTAGCGAAGATACGGCGGTAAAGACGAAAATTACCGAGCTTTTGTACACGAACGGCGTTTTGGATAACGTTAAACTCAACCGCCTTGCCAACCAGCTTATGATGAGTACGGCAACGACGGTACGGGATACGGGCGGTAGACCGTACTCGCCGAGAAAGCAGGGCGCGGGGCTTGGAAGCTTGTTAAACGTCGTGGAAAAAACGACGGCGTTCCTTTCCGTGGACAACGCGGAAGCCGATTACCGTCCCAAGCTTGAAATCGGCGATGATCCTGAAAAATCGGATACGATCGACCGTGAAAAGTTAGCGTTCAAGGTAACGAATTTCGGCTCGTCTACGCTGTATTTCAAAACAGATTACTTATTCTTCACGGAAACGGTTTCACAAGACGGGCTTGCGGTTGCGGAGCAAGCGTATATGCTTGACGACGCGCCCGCAACTTGGTATAAAAACGGAACGCAGATAGGAAAAGAGGCGGTTATTGCGGTAAACGCGGGCGAAACGGTGGAAATCAGCGCAACGCTCCGTATGTCCGCGGACGAAATTGAATATCTCAAAAACTTCCCGAACGGTATGTATTTGGAAGGCTTCTTGAAACTCGTTTCGGTGGACGAAAACGGGACAGCGTACGCAAATCAATGCGATTTGAGCATACCCTTCCTTGGCTTCCACGGCGACTGGGAAACGTCGCCTATGCTCGATTTCACGGCGTACGAAGTAGCGGAAGAAGCGAAAGACCCCGCAATCAAGGAAGAAGAGAAAATCCAAGCGAGCGTATGGGCAACCCAACCGTATTCTACCTATTACAATGAAAAATATATCCTGCCTATGGGCGGTTACGTCTATCTTTTGGACGAAAACGACGATCCGATGTACGCCAACGAAGATTATAACGCCGTTTCGCGTTATAACGATTATTACGGTGAAGACAATTCGGAAAACTATATGACGTCTACGGGTATCAAAGCGGTATACGCAGGCTTGCTCCGTAACGCCCGCGTCGTTCGGTATTCGCTGATGAACGTGGAAACGGGCGAATACCTGTTTACGGGCAAGGAAATTCCCCGCGTGGGTAAAGCGTATAGCGGCGGCGGTTCCGCCGTTCCCGCGAACGTGGAATTAGAGCTTTTCCCCGAAGAAATCGGATTGCTCGGCAACGGAAAATACAAAATGGACTTCGAGTTCTATATGAACGATCCCGAAGTTTACACGGTATTCGGCGACGATCCCTTGACGGCGGACGTGATTGAAAACGCGAACAACTGCAAGGACACCTATTCCTTTACCTTTACCGTGGACTATGAAGCGCCCGTGTTGCAAGACGCGCGTATCCGTTATTACGATTATAAGGACGACGGCAAAGAAAAACAGCGTATCTATTTGGATTTGGACGTGTTTGACAACCACTACGCGCAAGCGATTATGCTTTGCTATCCCGTGTATAATGCGCAAAACGAACTCGTGTTACAGCTTGCAACCGATTATCCTACACCCGTTCGTAACCCGAACAAAAACGGTACGACGACCGTTTCTATCGAAATCACCGATTTGTATGAAAAATACGGCAGTCAGCTGTACGTGCAAATCGACGACTACGCGGTAAATAGCTGTTTGTATCAATTAGACGTCGGGGCAATGAATAAGAGCGTATTACCCAAAGGCGATTTTGCGGTAGCGGAAGGCTCGCAAAATATCACGCTCGGCGTTTACGACACGCATAAAGTGGGCTTGATCTACGACGGCGCGGCGAATATTTCCAACTTCTCGTGGGCTACGGACGATCCCGAAAAGGTGGGCGTACGCAACGGGGAAATCGTCGGTCTTGCGCCTACGAGTACGCCCGTAACCGTCACGGTCAGCAACGGCGAAACGGTTAAGCGTATTCAGGTTACCGTCACGGACAGCGTGAAAACGCTTTCCACGCCCAAGCTTTCGTTCGGCATCATTAAAACGGCGACGGAAGCCTTGAAAAAAGCGACGGGAACAGTCGAAGTCAATGCAGGCGAAAGCTTTACGCTCACGTATACGAGCGATCCTTGGTATCATCCGATGACGGGGCTTTCGGTGGTTTGGTCTACCGACGATCCGAAAATTGCTACCGTCGATCAAAACGGGAACGTGAAAACCTTGAAAAAGGGTACGACGACCGTTTACGCAACGCTGTATAAGGACGGCAGACCGCTTCTTGACCCTGCGCTCGTAAGACTTCGCGTAGTCAACGAGTTTGACGTAAGCAATTATACGTTATATAAATATCACGGCGTTGGTTATAACCAAGAAATCGATATCGACGGCGACGGAAAAACGGAAAAAGTGCTCGTTATGCCGACCGATATGAATATTATGTATATCGGCGAAGACGCGTTCAAGGACAACGACAATATCGAACGTATCGTCATTCCCGCTTCGGTAACGGAAATCCGCGAAGGCGCGTTTGAAAATTGTAGCGCGCTCAAAGAAGTGTATTTCGTTTCCACCGAGCACCGCGTTTTAGACGATAAGGGCACGCAAACTTCGGGCGACGATATACTCAACGAAAAACTCATCGACTGGTCCGACCTTTCTATCGTGTACCAGCGCGCGTTCTATAACTGTACCAGCCTTGAAAAGGTTGACCTTGCTAACGTCAAAACGATCACGATTGCAAGCGAATGTTTCGCAGGCTGTACTTCGCTCAAAGAAGTGGTGGATATGCCGAGCATCGGTACGATGCACCATAGAGCATTTGCGGGCTGTACTTCGCTCAAAGAAGTCGATTTGACCGGATTGCATATGAGCGGAAACAACGTTTTTGAAGGCTGTACCGCTTTGAATAAAATCAAAACGGGTAAATTTACGGCAATCGGCAAAGAAGCGTTCAAAAACTGTACGGGACTTCGCGCCACGGTTGTAATTTCCACGCCAAAGCTCGGCGAAGGCGCGTTTGCGGGATGTACGAATCTCGTGGGCGTGAAATTCGACGGTAAGGGCGAAAACGTACAATTCGATATCGGCGCGCGCGCGTTTGAAAACTGCGGCACGAACGCGCTCGGCGGGTTTACCGTCAATTTCAACGGTCAAAGTATTCGTACGATCGGAAACAACGTCTTTGCGGGTACTTCGCTGACGACGCTTGCGATCAACGACAGCTTTGACGTGGAAGCGTTCAGAAAGGGCGGTACGGCGTTTAACAATCTCACCGTAACGCTGGAAAACGGCTATAACGGGACGAAATATGCGGAAGTAGACGGCGTGATTTACAACAAGGCAAAAACAAAGCTTTTGCTCGTAAATACGGTGAAAACGGGCGCGTTTGAAATCCCTGCTACGGTTACCGAAATCGGCGATTACGCGTTTGCGGAAAGCAAGCTTACGAGCGTGCGCTTTGTAAACGCTTCCAGCCTTGAAAAAATGGGCATAGGCGCGTTTAGAAACTCGAAGTTGAGTGAGATTGCGCTTGCGCAAACCAAGCTGCAAGAAATCCCCGCGTACGCGTTCTACGGTACGAGCGTTGCAAGTATCGAATTGCCCGAAAGCGTTAAGAGTGTAGGCGACTATGCGTTTGCAAGCTCCGCGATCGCTTTGTTTAGGGCGGCAGGCTTGGAAAAGCTTGGGAACAGCGTATTTGAAAACTGTAAAAACGTGAAAACGGTCACGACGGAAGACGCGGCGCAAACGGGTGTCGTGTTGGCGGCTTCGTTGAAAGAAATGGGAAACTTCACCTTTGCGGAATGCGAATTGCTTACGAGCGCGAGCTTGCCTGCTTTGGAAAAGTTGGGCGGTTATACGTTCTATCAGGCAAAGAACTTGAAGCAAGCGTCTTTTGATAGCGGCGCGACGGCGACGGGTACGTATACTTTCTATAACACCGCGATAGAAAACTTTGCTTTTGCAGCAGGGCAGACGGTTGTGGAAGAAGGCGTGTTCTATCGCAATAGAGTCTTGAAATCGGTGACACTTTCCACGCAAATCGTGATGGTCGGCGACGGCGCGTTTGCCGATTGTAACGGCTTGAAAACGGTCGTCAATCTCGAAAACGCCGTCAAAATCGGTATTAGCGCGTTTAGAAATACTGCGATAGAAAGCCTTGTGCTGGATAATGCGGAAATTATCGCAGACGGCGCGTTTGAAAACGTGAAAGCGACGGCGATTTCTCTTCCCAAAGTGGAAAAAATCGGCGCGTACGCGTTCAAGGGCAATCGTGCGTCGAGCTTGGATTTGCCCGCTTGCGTAAGCTTTATCGGCAACGGTGCGTTCGCGTCGGCGCAAGAATTAAAGGGTATAAAGGTGCACGCGGACAATACGAGCTTCGTTGCAATGGACGAAGATACCGACGGCTACGGCGTACTGTATCGCTATATTGATAAAGACGCGGGTAGCTTTGAAATCGTTTGTTATCCCGCAAACCGTACGCAAGCGCCTACGGACGGAAAAAAGACGTACGAAGTGCAAGAAGGCACGCTTTACGTGCTTTCGTCGGCATTCCTTGGGCTGAACAAAGCCACGGACGAAAACGTAAGCGTCGGGCTTGACGCGGTCGTGCTTCCGTATAGCGTAAACGCAATCGGCGACGAAGCGTTCTTTGACAGTGATATTAAGGAATATATTTTCGAGAGTATTCAAGCTCCCGTTTTAGAAGCCGTATACCGTCAAGACGTTAGAGATCAAATCGAATTGATTGCCGAAAGCAGAATGGATTCGGCGTACTATAAAGGTTATTATTACAGTAACTTTGAAAGCTATTTCGTCAATTACACGCCGTTTGGCGAGCAAAAGAGCAATTTGATTATGCGTTATCCCGTCAACGGCGTAGGCTACGATAATTATATCTATACGCTGTATTTCGGCGAACGTTACACCACGACCGTGGGGATGACGGATGCGGCGCGCGCGGTGGTTGGCGCAATCGATAGCCTTGCGAAAACCGATTTAAGCGTTTGGCTTTCGGAAAGCTTCCCCGTAAACGAAGATAATCTTGCGCTCGTGCTTGCGTACGATCAAAGCCTTACCGCGGCGCGGGCTGAATACACCATCGTTGCCAACGATCAAGCGCAGCTTGCGTTTATTCAAGGCAAGGAAGCGCAGCTTTCTCAAATGGAAGAAACCTTCCGTTTGATAAAGGAAAAATTCGAGCTGCAAGCGGAATTTGAAAGATTGCGCGTGGATACGAAAAACAGTACGCATAAAACCAAATATAAGGTGGACGAATATTTCGATTTGACGGGCTTGAAGGTGCTTATCGAGTATGCGGACGGCGCGCAGGTAGAAGCGGATTCGTCCAAGCTCAAACTTGCCGAAGATTATCAGCGTAAGTTGCTTGCTACCGACCGTTCGGTGGTGGTGGAATACGACGACGGCGTGATTAAATCCACGCTTCGCGTATATATCAACGTGGAAAGCGGTAATAATCAGCCCGAACCTCCCGCTTCGTCCGAAGAAGAAACGGGTTGCAACGGCTCTGTGGACGGCGCGATCGCGCTCACCGCAATGCTTGCGGTTATGGGCGTAGCGGTACTGATTCGCAGGAAAAAGGAAAACTAAATTATCCGCATAAAAAACCAACCCCCGCGGTTTGCTTTGAAGCAAACCGCGGGGGTATTTTTTGATTTTTCAAAGATTAGGTATTTTTCATAATATTTGCACCTAAACACAGAAGAAAAGATGTGTATGGAACAATCAAGAAAGATATAGAACCTATTTTAAGCGAAAATCATATTATAGAATAGATAACTTACGTTAATAGGTCTTTTTATGAATAGACAAAATTGTTGTAATGGTTGCTGCAACAACAATCCGTGTTGTTGCCCCGAAAATCAACCTTTTTTCGGAAATCCTTGCATAGTTTGCCCAGAGGGAAGACAAGGTCCTCCTGGCGTTCGTGGACCAGCAGGTCCAGTTGGTCCAGCAGGCCCGCAAGGTGTTCCAGGTGAACAAGGTCCTGCAGGCGGCGTTTTAAGTTTTGCTGATTTTTATGCTTTGATGCCGCCCGATAATGCTGCTACGGTTGCTCCTGGAACGGACGTTAGCTTTCCCCAAGACGGGCCGAATAGCGGTACGGATATTACCAGAATTGATGCAGACTCGTTTCAGTTAGGTCCTATTGGCACGTACCAGGTTTTCTTTCAAGTAAGCGTTACAGAACCAGGTCAGCTGATTTTGACTTTGAACGGCGCAGATTTACCGTATACGGTTGTAGGGCGCGCGACGGGCACGTCGCAAATTATCGGCATGGCGTTGGTAGAAACCACCAGCGGAAATTCCGTGCTGACCGTTCGCAATCCCGCAGGTACGGCTGCAGCTCTAACGATTACGCCGTTAGCAGGTGGAGTTCGTCCTGTTTCCGCTCATCTAGTAATCATTCAAATTCAATAGTTTTTCATGATACCCTTGTTGCAAAAACAGGGGTATTGTTTTGCTCTGAAAAATACGAGCTATTTATCTTTTTACTACGCAAAATTTGATACGCAGTAAACAAAGAAAATCCTTAAACTCTTTTATTTTCAAAGAAGATAAGATAAATAAAAAATGCAGGAAATTCAAGTAATTTCCTGCATTTTTTGGTCGAGGCGACGGGGATCGAACCCACGACCTCAGCGTCCCGAACGCTGCGCGCTACCAGCTGCGCTCCGCCTCGATTTTTAGAAAGCTTATACATTATAACAAAGTTATATATAAAAGTCAAACTTTTTTAACCTGCTATATCAACAATTTTTCAAAAAATGTGATTTTGTAAAGTAAGTCTATTCTACGTTAAAACCGCCCGGTTGCCAGCTATTGCAAACGGGCGGGGGTGCGTTTATTTTTCTTCAAGCTTGATCGTGACGGTTTCGCTGGCGGGGTAGTTCAACGTCGCCGGATTTTCCTTTCCCGATTCGTCTTTCAAGGTGAGCGTAGGCGTGGGGTCGGGG
>JAZLDG010000077.1:0-2339 GCA_045614565.1 Candidatus Scatosoma sp.
ACTTTCGGGGCGGGAGTTTTATTTATCGATTATTAAAATTTTTCCTGAATATACAAACGGAAGAATTTGACACAATCGTCAACCCAAGCGCAAACGCGATCCAACTCGTCCGCAGGGACGTTGATTTCCCTGCTACCAGTCGACAAACCGTGTTGTCCTTGCGGATAAATATGCAATTCGTACGCCACGCCGCATTTCGCGCAAGCGAGCGCGTAACGAAGCGCGTTGTCGGCGGGCACGCACCCGTCCGTTGCCGTCGCCCAAAGGAATGCGGGCGGCGTATCCTTCGTCACCGCTTCGTTCAAGTTCAGCGTTTTCAAAAGCTCTGCTTTCGCTTCGTCCGAATACCCGTAAAGCAGGTATTCGTACGAGCCTTGATGTCCGTTAATTTTGGAAACAACGGGATAGCAAAGACCTACCCCCGTAGGTTTACAATCCACTTCCTTACCTAATT
Source organism: Candidatus Scatosoma sp. (assembly GCA_045614565.1). GTDB lineage: Bacteria > Bacillota > Clostridia > Christensenellales > Borkfalkiaceae > Scatosoma. The sequence goes on from JAZLDG010000077.1 coordinate 455, forward strand.
TTTCAGAAACGGAAGCGTATTCCACGGCAAGATTGCCCGTAAGGTGTCCGCCCGCGGAGAAGCCGACGACGAATACTTCGTCGGGGTTTACGCTAAATTCTTGCGCGTGCTTTTTCACGTAATCTACCGCGCAAGCAGCTTCTAAAAGCTGTTCGGGATAGGAAAATCCGTTTTCCCCGCCTATTTCATAGGTTAAAATAAACGTTTGAAAACCTTTCGCTAAAAACGCCGTTGCAACGGGTTCGGCTTCGCGTTTGCTTACATTACCGTAACCGCCGCCCGGAACGACGATTACCGCAGGTCTTTTCCAGTTGGGATTGATTTCGCCGTCCCAAGGATAATCGATGGCAAGGCAAGAAAGCGTACCGCCCTGCAAGCCGTATTCCTTTTTCAAATCAATAATAGCAGTCTTCATAATATCTCCTTAACCAATTCAATATAATCCAAACCCGCGCAAAAGACGTCTTTTCGCCGCATTTCGGCAAATATGCCCTTGTAGTACGCGGGTACAACTGCGAGCATCTTCACCAAAATCCGTCAGAAAATACGCTCTTTTGCGTGCAAGCAATTTTCAGTAGGCGAATTTTAGGTGAATATAAGGCAAAAGACGAAGACAAACCCGACGGTTTGGCAATGCTTTTAACGCAATATGCGCCAAAATTCGCCACTCAAAATCAAGTTGGGATTATATTGAATTGGTTAACTAAAAAATTCGTTGTAAATCGCTTGAATACACGCACCGCAATCGGCGTTTTCTACGCCGACGATAATGTTCATTTCGCTCGAACCTTGGTCGATCATCATTACGTTGACCCCTGCTTCGGAAAGGGCTTTGAAAAGGCGCGCAGACGTACCGACGTTTTTCGCCATACCGTGTCCAACCGTCGCAACGAGCGCGATATTTTCGTGCACGTACAATTTATCGGGGTTTACCGCTTCTTTCATCTCCGCAACGACTTCTTCCAACACGCCGTTTTTCAAGTATTCGTTGTCGATAACGAGCGACATCGTATCGATTCCCGACGGCAAATGTTCAAAGGAAATTCCGCGTTTACCGATGACGGAAAGCACCTTTCCAACGAAGCCGACTTCGCCGTTCATCAAGGACTTTTCCAAAGAAATCGCCGTGAAATCTTTTTTACCCGCAATACCCGTAACTACGTTTTCGCGCATATCCCGCGTAGACGTTTTTACGATATACGTACCCGCATCGTCGGGACGGAAGGTATTGCAAATACGGATAGGAATACCCGCGCTTCTAACGGGGAAAATGGATTCGCTATGTAATACGTTCGCGCCCATATACGAAAGCTCGCGAAGCTCTTGATAGGTAAGCTCGGGAATACATTTCGGGGAATTTACGATACGGGGATCACAAGCGTAGAAGCCGCTCACGTCCGTCCAGTTTTCATACAAGTCCGCCATAACGCCGCGCGCTACGATCGAACCGGAAATATCGCCACCGCCACGGGAAAAGGTTTTTACCTTGCCGTCCGCGCTTAACCCGTAAAACCCGGGGATAACCGCGCGGGGGTATTTGGAAAGCACTTCCGCCACAATCGCAAACGTGTCTTCGCTCAAAGCCCCGTCTTTATCAAAGCGAACGAACTCCGTTGCGTCCACGAACGGAACGTTTAACACCGCCGCCATAATTTTCGCCGCAAGGTATTCGCCGCGCGAAGCGCAATAATCGCGACCCGCACCGCCTAAAATTTCCGCTTGGATTTCGTCCAAGGCTTCTTCCATTCCGAGCTTTTTGCCGATTTCCGCTTCGATATTTAGAAAGCGGGTACGAATTTTCCCGAACGTTTCAAGGAACGCTTCCTTGTCGCCTGCGTCCGCTTCGTCCGAGCATTTATACAACAAATCGGTGACCTTAATATCA
>JAZLDG010000078.1:0-7484 GCA_045614565.1 Candidatus Scatosoma sp.
ATGTCGGCCCCCAAGCGCCAACAACTGCGCCATTGTAAAGAATTTCAAGGCGTTGTGTTGAGCCGTTAAGCTTTACGCCGTCGCCCCATTGGTTCGGAGCGGAAGCAACCGTTGCGCCCGTAATTGTACCGCCGCTTATGCGGTCGCCGCTGATTGTACCCGAAACAATTAAGTCGCCGTTAATCTTTACAAGGTCGCTAAACTCAAAACCGTTGGCCGTTTGTATGAAGGCACTATATACGCATTGGCTATCTACTTTAACCCAACTTGCAGAAATTTCATTGTAATAATAATAACTTTCGTTAGAAGTACAAAAATACAACTTCTTTTTTTCTGCTGCGGTTGTGTTTGAATATGTCGGCACGGCGCTGTCGCGTGTGGCCGTGCTGTATTCAACAGATTTCGCAACACGCATTTTTATATTATCGGCGTTGACTTCGATGTCGGCTTGATTTGCTGATATTTGTTCCTGCAAGCCGTCTTCAACCTCTACCAATTCGCCGCGAATGTCGTTTGCTGTAAGGGTTATTGCGTTTGCATTTTGTTGTATTTTGGTGTTAGCGTCTAAAATCGCCGCGGCATTTGTTGAAATTTCACCTTCGGCGGCCGCGAGGTCTTCCCGTAAACTGTCCGTTCTTTCGTACATTTCCGTACTTAACATTGTAAGTTCGCTTGCTGTCAATGTTATACTGTCGGCCGTTTGCCTTATTTCGGTTTCAAGGCCTTCTTTAATGGAATTTACTTCGTCCCGAATTTCGGTCGCCGTTAAAGTGATTTTTTGCGCGTTTTGGTCGATTGACGTTTGAAGTGTCTGTGTGGTTTTGGTTATATGTGCTTCAATTTCACTTTTCAATCTTCCGTCGGCCGCTTCGAAAAGCTGTGTAATTGTCGCCGTTACCTCTGTTATATTGTCCGAAATTTCTTTCGTGATTTCATTTTTGAAGGTTTGTGAAATAGCGGAGGAAGAAACGGTGTCGGCCTTTATTAAAGCGCCGTTGATTTCGCCCGCTGTTATGAAGTCGGCGACGATTGCGCCGTCCTGCGTTATGGCTGTTGCAAAAGGGCCGTTATATCCATTGGAGGAATAGCCCAAGCCGCCCGAATTCCAACGCCATATTTTAACAGCTTCATTTATTGAAGGTGCGTCCATTATAAGGATTTCTTGCGGATTGTTCGAAGGGTTCAAAACAACATACCCGCCATTTTGCCCGGTAATAAGTGCCGTTGCATTTGCCACGGCTGCAGCAATTTTCTTCGCGGTTGCTGTTTCATTTTTCTTTACTTCGGTTTTTATATTTTCTATTTCCTGCGTCGTTTGGTTTATGCTGTCCGCAAAATTGCTTTTTGCGTCGCCCAATTCAATAGAAACATATTTTTCCTTCAAGGTATCGTAAACGGTTTTTATAACCTTCGCTTTTGCTGATACTCCCAACTTTTCAAAATTTACCGTTAGCGTATCACAAAGGCTTACGCGCTCCAAAATTGCATATTGCTTATATTCGGGGCTTTGCCAAAGGTGAGTAAAAGCGACTTTTATACTTACGGAAGGTTTATTATATCCGCTATCAGCCGCCCACGCTTTGGCCTTTTGACGTAAGGCCGCTTCGGTGATTTCTTCATCGTCCGAAAATTTGTCCGTAAAATCCATCGTAAGAACCTTCGGGCGTGTAGCGTTTGAAGAATATATAATCTTTTCCGAAAGCGTTACAACAACTTCTTCCGGGTCTTCTTCGTCGCCTTCTTCTTTTTCGGGGGTATATTTCGCATAAGGAAAAAGCGCCGTATAAGTTTCGGAAATGTTTTTTTCCTGCTGTAAGTCGGTAAGGTTTTTCCCGTAGCCTATTATAATACCCGTGTCGCTGCCGCGGCTTTCGTGAAGCTTGATTGTAAAATTGTCGAATTCATATTCGCCGCCGTAAACATCAAGCAAAGAACCTTCAACGCCGCCAAGCGCTGCGCGTACGCTTAAAAGTGAAAGCGTTGTTGATTTTCGGGAAGCGATGTCGCTTAACCCGCTGTAAGAGTGGGGAACAAGCGCCGCTTCAAGAACCTTGTTTAACCCCTGCGCGCCCGTTGCGTTGGTAATAACGACTTTTTCGACGGGGTTTCCCGTAAGTTCATATGAAATGTGTTCGCCGTAATAAGTAACAATACCATTTATCGGCTTCGAAGATTTGTATATATGGAATATCTGCGCTTCGCTTGTTTCGTTGGCCTTCGCCTTAACAAAGCAATCTTCTTGTATATGTTCAAAAAGTGCGCCTTTAATCGGATAAGAAAAAGTAATTTCATAAATTCCGTTGCGTTCTTCTGTAACATTGCAAAAGGTGGTATCGCTTAAAATACCTATACCGTTACTTGTGAACGCCGTTTCGTTTTTGTCGTATAGAATAGGTATCAAATGCAACACCACCTTGTTTTAATTATTATTTTCGATACATCGCCAACCCACGAAACAGAATTCGCACCCGCTCCGAAGGAAGGAAAGGTGCTAAAACTTATTTTATTATTTTGCAGCGCTGCCGCCTTAAATGCCGATTGCAATTCGCTGTCAATTTCGATATATTCGTCTATATCCGAAATATAAAAGGAATTGTTGTTAATTTGAAGCGTTACCGCTCCCGTTCCGTATATTCTTATATACGGTTGAGATTTCCACGCTTCGGGGTTGTATAACGTTGTCGGCTGTGTTATTACTGTTTCACGGTCGCCGTCCTTACGGTATTTAAACGGTTTGCAATTAAATGTTATTGACGAAATACCGATTTTTTTTACTTTGTCTTCAATATCCAAAGCGGCGACGTATGCCGCCTTGCGATAATATAACGGGTCGTATGTGTCCGTAAGTGTGAAATACCCGACTTCGGATTGTAGCCACGCTTTTATTTTCCTTGCCATAAGGTCAAGCGGCCTTTCGTCCGAAATCAAGTTCACGGGGTAGGTAACGGAAACATTTTTGAATTTCCCGTTGTCGTTTATCACGTCGCCGTCCTTGCCCGGTACGGATATAAATTCAACATCACGTTCCGGGCTTGTGATGTGTGGCGTTTCTGTGATAATTAAGCCCATATCTGCGGAAGATACGTTACGAAAAATAAAACGATTTGTATTTTCTCTAATCACCCAAAAGCACCCCCGCGACGTTTGATATATTCTTCGGCGATTTCCATAAATTCGCCCATAATTTGGTGTAAATCCTTATCGGTATTATTTACGAATTTATCTATATTGAAATTAAGGCCGCCAAGATTGTTGTTTATTTCCTGCATTGCATAACGCGAACCGCCGCCCGTGTTATTCATTGCGGCATTTATTTTCTTTGCAAGAACATCTATCCAACCCGTATGTTTTTCAAGCGGCATAATTGCTTCTGCGCCGTCTTCGCCCGCTATAACGGGGGTTGCCTTCGTTAATACCGTACCTTCCGCAAGACGTGGCAAAGATAATGTTTTAATCTTTCCGACGGAAACGCCCGGTATTTTGTTAATAAGGCCGATTGCGCCATTTATAAGGCCGATTGCGCCGTTAATCGTATTTTGTATCATAGAAATAACGCCGTTAATGCCCGATTTTATCGCGCCGCCGATTGCGTTTGAAATAGATGTACCCAAGCTTGAAAAGGTGTTCTTTATAGTGTCCCAAAGGCCGCTAAAAAACGAACCCCAAGTTGAAAATACATTCTTTACAGCCGTCCAAGCTGCGGAAAATGTATCACTAAACCACGAACCAACAGAAGCAAAAACAGCTTTTATACTGTCCCATACTCCCGAAAAGAAGCCCGCCCAAGTGTTCACAATGCCTTTTATGGCTTCCCAAGCTTCCGACCAATTACCACTTAAAACATTCTTTACAACGGCAAATATGCCTTTGATTGTTTCCCATATCGCGGTAAAATACCCCGTTACGGTGTCCCAAATGGCTTTTATGGCCGTCCAAGCGGTTTCAAACATACCGCCTAAATATGTAGCAACAACCGAAAATACGGCTTTTATAGTGTCCCAAATAGCCGCAAAATAGGAAGAAACAACGTCCCAAATTGCTTGAATGGCTATCCAAGCCGCTTCAAAAAATCCGCTTAAAACATCTTTGACAACCGAAAAAATCGTCTGTATGTTCTGCCAAATTGCTTCGAAATACGGTTTTACTAAATCCCAAACAACTTTTATAAGTTCCCAAGCTGCTTGAAACGTTCCCGAAATAGCGTCTTTTACGGGTTGTAAGCTTTCGACTATGTACGCCCAAATTTCTTGAAGCTTCGTCCAAAGGCCTTGAAAATACCCTTTTATAACCTCTATTGCGGGGCTTATCCAATCAAGAAACGCTTGAAAGGCTGTCTTTATTGCTTCCCATAACCCGATAAAGAAGTTTCGGAAGCCTTCGCACTTATTCCACAAAAGAACAAATGCGGCCACAAGTCCCGCTATCGCAACAACAATTAAGCCTATTGGATTTGCGTTCATTGCAGCATTAAGCAACCATTGCGCCGCGGCGACTACTTTTGTCATTGCGGCTTGCGCTGCTTGAACGATGTTGAAGGACGATAAGGCGGTTTTAACCGTCGAAATTACCGAACCTATTTTCTGCATAGCGCTTATTGCTGATGTAACACCCGTTGCCATTTTGCCGAAGGCTATTAAAGCCGGGCCGAGCGCTGCAACAATTCCACCTATTGCAACGATTGCAGTTTTTGAGCCGTCCGAAAGGCCCGTAAACCATTGTGCAAAACTTTTGATTTTTTCAACAAACTTTTCAAGCATTGGTGCAAGGGAAGAAAGAATTGTATTTCCTAAATCCGCGCCCGCAAGCTTTAAATTATTAAGTGCAAGTGCTGCTTTGTCGGGCGGGTCAAGTGTTGCATTGAAGGTGTCTGCAACGGTTGTTCCGTATTCGTCCATAGACGCGCACAAATCTTCAATACTTAATCGACCTTCACGAATGGCGTTCGACATTTCGGCCGCGCCTTTCGTTCCGAAAATCTCTTGCGCTATTGTCAAAGCTTCGGTTTCTGTTTTTGCGTTTTTAATGCTGTCAATGGTCTTTTGTAAGCCTTCTTCCATTGAAAGCCCTTCTTTTGCGTAATTTACAACCGCTTTTTTAAGTCCTGCAAGGGCTGTTGTTGAATTTACGCCGTTCTTTTCGAATTCGGCCATAAGTCCGATTGATTGTTCGAAGGTTAAGCCCATTTCCTTGAAGACGGAATTGTTTTCAAGTGCGCTGTTCATAAGAACATCGACGGAAATTCCCGTTTCCTGCGCTTTCGAAGTGATAAGACCAAGAACATTCGGCGTTTTTTCCGCTTCGATGTTCCAAGCTTCCATAATCTTTTTTGTTGTACCAATCGAATTATTTAAGTCAGTTTCGTTAATCTCCGCAAACTGTATAAATTCTTTTGAAAGGTCTTCAAGAACCTTTCCCGTAGCGCCGAACCTTGTATTTACTTCACCGATTGCAATTCCTGCGTTTTCGGCCGTGGTCGGTATTTCGGAAAAAACGTTATTCATACTGTTTTGTAAACCGTCTAACGCTTCGCCTGTTGCGCCCGTTTTTGTTATGATTGTGTCATAGCCCGCGTCTATTTCGTTGAACGAAGCAACGCTTGCCGCTCCGATTGCAGCAATTCCCGCCGTAACGGGTAACATTTTCTTTCCCGCTGCTTCGGATTTTTCGCCGATTTTGGTTGATACTTCCGAAATTTTATCAAGTGCCGACGTTGAATTGTTGGCCGCTTCTTCAAGCGTTTTTAATTCTTGTTCGGTTTTAATGATTTCACGTTGTAAGGCGCGGTATTGTTCTTCCGATACTTCGCCGCGCTCAAATTGTGCTTGCACTTGCTTTTCGGCTTCTTTGAGGGTGTCAAGCTTTCCTTTCGTACTTTCAATTTGCTCCGAAAGAAGCTTCTGTTTTTGGGCTAATAGTTCGGTATTTTTCGGGTCTAATTTTAAGAGTTTATCAACTTGTTTAAGTTCGTTTTGAAGATTTCGGCTTGTCTTGTTGACTTCCGACAAAGCCTTATTCAAAGGCGCGGTATTACCGCCGATGTCGATTGTAATTCCTTTTATACCCGCTGCCACGTTTTAGCCCTCCTTTTTTGAAAAATGTTCCCGAAGGGCTTTGCGGTCGGGTTTTGTCTGTTCCAAAATCCAACAGCTTTCAAGATATTCGCGCCCTTCTTCCGTTTGGCTTTTTTTGAATATAAAAGCGTCGCGGAGTAACGACAAATATATGTCGTATTGTATTTCTTCGATTTCGGCGAAGGAAAGGCCCGTATATTCTGCAACAAGCCTTTCCGAAATCGTCCGAATGTTGTATTTTACCGCGTCTTCGTCGTCGCCCGGTAGAAGCGGTATTTTTAGTTTGGGTCGTCCGTTGCGTACCCCGTAAATTCTGTATATTCATTGAACAGCATTATTACGTCGTCGATGTCGAACATTTCGCCGACTTCATCGGCTGTATATTTCTTCTTCTGCATATTGCAAGAAAGAATTTCGGCCGTTACTTCGTAAAGGTCGTTTATGCTTTTTTCGTCCAATGTATCGGCGTTTATATCCTTCATAAGCGCCATTTTTTCAAAAGTCCTTTTTTTCGGCATTGTGCAAATAAGCGTCGTGCCGTCGTAAAGTTTTACGGTAAAGGTCTTTTTTTGAATTTTGGTGTAATCAAGCATTATTCAAGCCCCCTTATGCGTCTTCGCCGTCGTCCGGGGTTTTATCGTCTTCGGTTGAAGCTGCAGCCGCGCCGTCGTCCTTGATTTCTTCGATAAGCTGAATTAAAGTGCCTTCGTCGTCCTGCGGTTCTGCTTTGAATTCGGGGTTTACAACTGTTTCCGCGTCTTTCGCAAAAGTGATTGTAAGCGCGGCGCTGTTTTTACCAACAATAAGAACATACATATTGCCGTCCTTTTTGTCTTTGTGTGCAAAAAGAATAACGTATGATTTGCCGTTGTCGTTATCAAGGCCACCAATTTTGACAATTCTTTTATTGCCTTCTGTGGTAACTCTTGCAGTAGATACAAGCTTGTCAACGTTTCTGCACCAAGTACAAAGGCCGAGTTTCAACAAAGCTTCTTCCTTTGTCAAAACTGTTTTTGTTACAGTTCCGAAATCGTCCGAAGCTGTATAACTTTCGGGCGTATATTCAAGAGAAGCGCCGCCCGATGTACGGCCGAGGCGGTTTTCTTCCTTTTCAATTTCTTCAATGGCGGGAATTTCCCCCGCATATTCCATAAAATAAGTATGGCCGCTGCCGAGTACAATTCTTTCTTTTTTAGCCATTTTGATTTCCTCCAATCTTTATAATTGTTTCAAATTCATACGAAGCCAAGTGTAATTTTTGGTCTTCGAGATATTCGCGCCATATATCAAATTCGACAGAGGACAAAGCCGCTTCGATTTTTCCTTCGATTTCTTTGTTTCTGCTTTTTGTGTATAACTCAATCGTAACTTTGCAGCGATTTAAGAAGTTCTTGTCGTCGCTGCCGTAATGAT
>JAZLDG010000079.1:0-1647 GCA_045614565.1 Candidatus Scatosoma sp.
TCCCCGACGTGGTTATTACGAAGAATGCGGCAGGCGAAAAGCTTTCGTTGAGCCAAGCGAACGTAGACATCACCGTGAAAGCGGGGGATACGCTCGTGACCGATTATACGACGGACGGGAACGCGATTACGTTTGGCAATATGGTTGCGGACGGTACGCAGCTTACGGTGACGCTTGCGCCGAGATACGCGATCTTCAAAGGACAAAATCTTACGTTTACGTTTACCGTGAACGAAGGCGTGAACGTGTATACGAGCGAACAGCTCCGCGTAGCGTACGAAGATCCGAACGTAAGCAATATCAACGTGCTTCGTAACATTAACGCGGAATTGATTGCGGAACGTACGAATACGATTGAACCTGGTTCTTATAGTAATTACGACGTTACGTTCACCGTAACCAAAACGTTTACTTCCCCGAAGAACCCGGACGGCGGTGAAGCTGTGTACAATCGTTTGTCGGGTAATTTGAAAGTGAACGGTAACTACTTCACGGTAAACGGCGGTAATATTCCGCTCGTAGATAACCGTGACGGGAATAGGGGCTTTAACGGTAACCAAGAATATAATATTCTTCATAACGTACAGTTTGCGATGTTTAAGTTCGGTCAAGACGACAGCGGTATCAGCGATAAGCTGACGATGGAAAACTTGAATATCGTCGGTAACTTCAATAAAGCAACGAATACGGAAAGCGATTACGTGCTTTATAATAAGAGCGGCGCAGAAAAGAAAGCGTTAATTATGAGCGGTGCTGCGATCGGCTTGTCGGTGAGAAGCGGTAACGTGGAAATGGATAACGTAACGACAAGAAGATGTTTGTTCGGTACGGCGGTTTACGGGTTAAATCCCAAGACGGCGGTTAATACCGTAACGAATACGTTGCACGCATCCAGCTTGTACGCAAAGGATTGTATTATCGAAAACAACTGGGCAAACGGCGCGTACGTTTGGGGCTTTGGTAAAGTTACGCTTGACAGCTCGTTCGTGGGCGCGTCCAGCGGCGCGGCAATACATTTCGACGGTGTTCGCAGCGCGCAAGCGGTGAACGGAACGTTAAATCTTGTGGGCGATACCGTAATTGAAAACTGGGTAACGGGTAACGAAACGTGGTTTAACGTTTACGGAATGGCACCTACTGCGGCGTTGTTAAAATCCAAGATTGAAGAACAAGTCAGTGCACAATCCTATGGAACGTATACCATTATTAAAGAACGCGACGGTTTGCAATATATCAATTTTGCAATTCTTGTGAGAGCTGGCACGGGTGACGTTAGCGATTGGATTAAAGGAAGCGGAGATGATTTAGGCTATCCTTCGTTGGATATTACGGGTACAACGGCTGTTCACGTAGGCTTTAATAATGCAATACTAGCAGGTGCTACGCCTGAACAAGTAGGCAAGGATTATATGATGGGCTTCGTTACGATGATGCCTAAAAGCGCAAGTACGGAAAACTAAATAAAATCCAAAGAAAAACACGCCCCTTGCTTCGGCAAGGGGCGTGGCTTTTTATTGCTTTATGCGTCGTTACGCCGTTGCGTTACCGAAAAGAATATTCCGAAAATCGGTTGACAATAAACTAAATAAGAGATATAATTAAATTAGCATTATTTAGGGATTTACCAGTATGCAACAGTTAATGGAA
>JAZLDG010000080.1:0-1856 GCA_045614565.1 Candidatus Scatosoma sp.
GGAACGGAAATTCTTATACATACCACAGAGAGCGGCGCAAGCGTCGAAGAAGCTATTTTAAATAACATTGCAGCGCTTGGCTTTAAAAATAGGGGCGTTAAACGTCGTTCCGATTTGCGAAATATGAATGTTTGCAAGAAAAATTACGGCGTATCTTATGCGCTGATTGAAGTTTGCTTCATCGACGACCGCGACGACGTAAATTTGTATCAGCAGAAAAAAGCCGAAGTTATAGACGCTGTTGTAAATGGTATCGTGTCGGGCTTCGGACTTGCCAAAACAGAAGCAGCGGAGGCAGGGTTCAAAGACATAAAGGGATATTATGCAGAAGCGGCAATAAATGACCTTTTTAAAATGGGTATTGTGAACGGCGACGGAAACGGAAATTTTCGCCCGGACGATAACATCAAGCGCGGCGACGTTGCAATAATGGTTCGTAACGCCATAAGATATATTACGGGAAAATAAAAAAGGACGGCAGCGGGAAAACCCCGTCGCCGTTTTTTTGTTAGTCAATCTTTTTTCCACAGTAAGGACAATAATGTTTCTTTTCTTCTTCCGCTGCTTCTTCTTCCGAAATGTTTTCAATGAAGCCCGCCGAAATAATACCCGTCGGAACTGCAACAAGGCCAATTCCCAACATCGCAATAACGGCGCTTAATATTTTACCCGCTCCCGTTATTGGGTATATATCGCCATAACCAACCGTTGTAAATGTTGCAACCGCCCACCAAAGGCCCGAAAAAGCGTTTTTGAATACGTCGGGTTGTACGGGGTTTTCAATGCTATACATTAACACGGAAGAAATAATCATAAGAAGCCCGACAACAAAAACCGACGAAACAAGTTGGCTTGCTTTGCTTTTAAATACCCTTGCAATAAGTGAAAGTGAATTCGTATAGCGGTTCACTTTGAACAAGCGGAACAACCGCACAATGCGAAGCGTTCTTAATACCCTTAAATCAATCGGGAATATGTAAGGGAGGTAAAAAGGCAGGATTGCCAACAAATCAATAATTGCCATAAATGAAAATATGTATTTTATGTATGCGCGCGGAGCGGATAAGCCCGGATATAAAAGCCGCGCCGTCCATAGACGCAATAAATATTCAATCGTAAATACAATTACCGACACAAATTCCAAATATTCAAAGGCTGTTTTTACAGCGCCGGGAAGTGAAAATGTATCGGCAATAACCATTACAACATTTATTATAATAAGCGATATTATAAAAACATCGAATATTTTTTCTGCTTTCGTTTCCTTTTCGTCGGGTTGAAGCATACGGAAAACCCATTGTTTCAAATTCTTCATAATGAACCTTCTTTCGTAAACGTCTAATACGTTATAAAATATTATATGATAAGAAGTCGGCATTTTTTACAAAATTTGGTCGTTTCTTATCTTTAACACAATTATATCGAAAAAATGTGTTAAAGTCAAGAATAGTGCTGAACATTAGCACATCGCACAAAGTAGTAAAGAAGGGATTTTATGAAAATATACGATTATAACGGCAAAAAGAATATTTGCGGCGACCGCATACGGGAAGCGCGCTTCAAGCGCAGATTGACACAAGCCGACCTTGCGGCACAAATGCAGATTAACGGCGTAATTATAGAGCGGGACAGCATTTCAAGAATAGAAATCGGAACGCGCTTCGTTACTGACTACGAATTGAAGGTATTTTCAAAAGTATTAAAGGTTGAAGCGGCGTGGCTTCTTGCGGAAGAAGCCGAAAACGAATAAATCGGGCTTGGATAAAACCAAAGCCCGAATTTTTTTAAAATTTTTTCAATTATTTTTATAAAAACTATTGACATAGGCGTACGACTATGATATAATATATACAGAA
>JAZLDG010000081.1:0-1454 GCA_045614565.1 Candidatus Scatosoma sp.
ATTTTGCGACGGCACGCAACGATAATTAACAGATTGTCCACAACTGACAGCAAAACAAGTGATATAATATTTAATGTTGGTACGGTATGGCAGTATCGTTCAACGATAAACGAATATTGTATCAACAAGGCGTGTTATATAGGTGAACTGCCATTCACTATATAGCGCGCCTTTTAATTTGAAAGGGGCAACAAATGGATAATTGCAGATACAAAGAATATTGCAATAACGATTGTGATAAATGCAATATTGAAAAGATCGAACAAGCGGTATTCGATTTAATTAAAGCGGCATTTGAAATACTGTCGCCAATCGTGGACGCATTTATAAAAATTGCGAAAGAAGTTATAAAAACATTTGGGGAAATTTACGATATATACCGTTTTTGCGAGTTTCCCAACAAACGGGTTTTACATCTTGCAATGTATCACCGCAAAAAACGAGTAAGAGAAAAAAACCGCAAACGTATTTTGAAATGGTTAAACGGGGGCAACAAATGACAGGCGAAGAATTAAAAGACGCGTTAATAAAAGGTTATCCGATCATATACAAAAACGCCGTCGGATATGAAGCCGAATATAAATGCGTAACGGCGATCATTTACAGAGCGCGAAAAGGGCGCGTATATATCGAAGTGGAGATACGGCACGAACACGGGTACGTTGTAACGTGCGATCCCGCGCAAATAAGGCGTAAAGGGGCTGACGACCTATGAAACATATTTTCGACGTTGATATTGCCCGCAAATACGGCGTTAATGCCGCCGTATTGCTTGAAAATATCGGGTATTGGATAAAGCAAAACGAAGCAAACGAGGTTAATTATTACGACGGCTATTATTGGACGTTTAACAGCCGCCGCGCATACCGTGAATTATTTCCGTACATGAGCGAAAGACAGATTGCAACAGCGTTTGAAAAGCTGATCGCCGACGGGCTTATTGTAACGGGCAATTATAACAAAGTTGCGTATGATCGTACGTTGTGGTATGCATTAACCGAAAAAGGGAAATGCATTTTACATTTTGACATAATGGAAGATACAAAACCGTCAAATGGAAACAATCAAAACGTCGAACCTATACCAAATATAAACACAGATGTAAACGCAGTTGAAAACACAGATATAACGACCGAGTTTGAAACGCTTTGGAAGTTATACCCGCGTAAGATCGGAAAACCGAAAGCCTTAAAAGCATATCAAAAGGCAAGGAAAAACGGCACAACGTTTGACGACGTTAAAAAGGGTATAGAAGCATACCGCCGACAGATCGACACGTTAAAAACCGCCACGGAGTACATAAAGCACGGCGTAACGTGGTTTAATAACGAGGGTTGGAAAGACGATTACAAGATTAACGCCCGCACGACATACGGCGTGAACGGCATTGCAATAAATACAGACGCGCCCGACGATTTAGCGGGGATATTGTGAGAGGGTACAAAATGAGAGAA
>JAZLDG010000082.1:0-28337 GCA_045614565.1 Candidatus Scatosoma sp.
CTTGTAGCGGTAGCAAATTTCATATTTATTGCCGTAACAAGACAGCTTTACGCGACCTTTGTTTCTTTGCTCGTGTACATTTTGTGCTTGTTCACGCTTACGAACTTTATCCGTATAGCTAAAAAGCTGTTTACGGTCGGACTGCATTATCTCAAAAATCAACAACCCCAAGCGGTTCGCGTAATGGTTATCGGCGGTGGTTCGGCGGGCGTGGCTTTGATTAAAGAAATGCTCAATTCGGACAAAATACAATACAATCCCGTTTTATATCCGTTGTTGGTAGTCGTATTATTCCTGCTTTATATCTCGTTGTTTTACGCGGTATATTATTTGGTCGAAAAAAAAGACCGTAAAGGAATGAATTAAAAAGAAAAGGGAAATAATGAAAACGTATGAACATTTCAAATGATATTCGTTATATCGGCGTAAACGACAAAACGTTGGATCTTTTTGAAGGGCAATATACCGTTGAAAACGGTATGTCCTATAATTCCTACGTCATTTTGGACGAGAAAATCGCGGTATTCGATACGGTGGATTTTGCGTGCAAGGACGAATGGCTGAAAAAACTGCAAACGGTCTTAAATGGCAAAACGCCCGACTATTTAATCGTACAGCATATGGAACCCGACCACTCGGCGAATATTTTGGCTTTCACCAAAGCATATCCAACAGTGAAAATCGTGGCTTCGTCAAAAGCGTTCGTAATGATGCAAAACTATTTCGGGCAAGCGTTTAACGAGAAACAGCTCGTCGTAAACGACGGGGACACCCTTGCGCTTGGTAAGCACGAGCTTACCTTCTTTACCGCGCCGATGGTGCATTGGCCCGAAGTTATCGTGAGCTATGAAAAGACGGAAAAGGTTTTGTTTTCCGCGGATGCGTTCGGGAAATTCGGCACAACGGATACGGACGAAGAATGGGCTTGCGAAGCAAGACGGTACTATTTCGGGATCGTCGGCAAATACGGCGTGCAAGTGCAAAACCTGTTAAAAAAGCTCGCGGCGTACGAAATTCAAACGATTTGTCCGTTACACGGACCCGTTTTGAAAGAAAATTTGGCGGAATATTTCCGTTTATACGATATTTGGTCGCGGTACGACGTAGAAAGCGACGGGGTTGTGATTGCGTATACGTCCGTGTACGGGAACACCAAAAAAGGGGTGGAGCTGCTTGCGGAACGCTTACAAGCGGGCAGCAAAAAGGTAGTTATCCACGATCTTGCGCGGTGCGATATGGCGGAAGCGGTGGAAGACGCGTTCCGTTACGGAACACTCGTTTTGGCAACGACGACCTACAACGGCGAGATTTTTCCCTTTATGCGGGAGTTTTTGCACGATTTAACGGAGCATAATTTCCAAAACCGCACGGTTGCTTTGATCGAAAACGGGAGCTGGGCGCCGATGGCGGCACGCGTTATGCGCGCGATGCTCGAAAAATGCAAAAATATCCGTTATACGGAAACGAGCGTGAAAATTCTTTCCGCCTTAAACGAAGAAAGTCGTGCGCAAGTGGACGCGCTTGCGTCGGAGCTTTGTAAATAAAAAGGAGATATAAAAATGCGTAAATTTGTTTGTGAAGTTTGTGGTTGGGTATACGATGAAATCGTCGGTTTGCCCGAACAAAACGTTGCGGCAGGTACGAAGTTTGAAGACTTGCCCGAAGATTTTGAATGTCCGCTTTGCGGCGTTGGCAAAGAAAATTTTACGGAAGAAAACTAAACGCCGCGGCGTTGGAATATATTAACCAAGGAAGGAGATCTTTATGGAAAACTATATCATTTGTAATTGTAAACAGGTAAGTTATACCGACATTGAAAGTGCGCTTGCAAATCACAACAAAATGGAAGACGTTTTGGAAGTATTTGCGGACGTGCAAAGAATTACGCACTGTTCGACGGGTTGCGGCGGCTGCCACGATAAGGTATTGAACGTGATTTCCGAAATAATGATGGGCGCGTAAAAATAAACCCGCGGGACGAAGCTTTGCGTCCCGCGGGATTTTTACTATCTTTTAAGTGCGTACACCGCAATTTCAAAGGAACGGAAAAAGATGCTTTTGGGTTCATTATACCGCTCGGCATAATTGCTTAAAAGCAGGTTTTTTATCTCGTAAACAAGCGGGATTTTACGCGGTTTTTGAAAATTGCAAACGATCAAAACCGTTTGTTTTCGATAGGATCGCGTATAGCTAAAATACCCCTTGCCCTGCGTTTGATCGGCAAATTTCCCATAGCGAAGCGCAGGCAGGTTTTTGCGAAGCGAAAGCAAGGCTTGATAAAATCCGAAAACGGATTTTTCGCTTTCTTTATCCTTTTCCAAATGAATTTCTTTCCCCCGCGACGGGCAAGTAAGCCACGGTTTTGCCGTGGAAAATCCGTAATATTTTTGCCCGTTCCACGCCATCGGACGGCGGGGATTGTCGCGGCTTCCGCGGTTGATTTTTTCAAAAATATTAAGATCGGTTTGGCGGTCTTGATAATAACGTAACGTTTCTACGTCGTTGAAATCGCCGATATCGTCAAAATACGAATTCGCTGCGCCGTATTCTTGACCTTGATAGATAAAGGGAATGCCCTTCAAAAGATAGATGGCCGTTGCAAGCATCGTCGCGGCTTCGTAACGCATTTCTTTGTCCAAATTAAAGCGGGAAAGCAGGAAAGGCTGATCGTGATTGTCGGTAAAAAGCGTGTATAAAAGTTCGTTTTTTTGCGAAAAATCCTGCCATTTTACGAGTGTATTTTTGAATTTGTCAAGCGTAAACGAGTGGGGTAGGTATTTGTTTACCCCGCCGAATTGCGTATGCTCGAATTGAAACACGGTGGTCAGCTCACCACGGTTTTTGCCACAAATCTTCTTGATGTTTTTTTCGTTCGATTGACATTCGCCGATGATAAATAAGTCTTTCGTTTTTTCGCGGTCGAAAAGCTCGCGGATATATTCGTGTAAGCGTTTGCCGTCGTACATTTTATTCCGTTCAAAATCTTTGGAAATAAAATCCAACACGTCGCAACGGAAACCGTCTATGCCTTGCTCCACCCAAAAATCGATAATATCCCGCATTTCCTTGCGTACTTTGGGGTTTTCCCAGTTCAAATCGGGTTGTTCCACGGAAAAGGAGTGTAGATAATATTCTTGCGTCGTCGGGTTATATTCCCACGCGCTGCCGCCGAACACCGATTTCCATTTATTAAAGGGTTTATCCGCCCAAATATAATAATCGTGATAGGGATTATCGCGGGAGCTTCGCGCCTGTTCAAACCAAATATGTTTGGACGAAGTATGGTTGGCGACGAAATCCATAATCAGTTTAATATTCCGCTTTTTTAGCTCCGTTTGCAAGGCTTTCCAGTCTTGAAAGCTGCCGAATTGCGGGTCGATTTCCCGATAATCTTCGACGTCGTAGCCGTTGTCGGCGTTGGGGCTTTTATAGCACGGACAAAGCCAAACGGCGTTGACGCCAAGCTCGGTCAAGTGGTCGATTTTTTGCAAAATGCCGCGTAAATCGCCTATGCCGTCACCGTTGCTATCGTAAAAGCTTTTAGGGTAAATTTGATACACAATCCAGTCGAGAAAACGTTGCCTTTTCATATCTATTAGAATGTGCTTTTTATATAAAAAATAACGCCTTTGTGAAAATTTGGAGAAAGTATAATGCGCGTGCCGAACGAAGAACAAGCAAAAGTTATTGAAAATTTAGACGATAATATCATTCTATTCGCAAGCGCGGGAACGGGGAAAACGTTTACCGTAGCAAACCGCGTGGCGAATATTATCCAAAGCGGCAGGGCGAAACCGCAGGAAATTTTATGTTTGACGTTTACCATTAAAGCTTGCGGGGAAATGAAAGAAGATATTTCCCGCTATATCGGCGCGGACGCGAAATCGGTTGTCGTGAAAACCATTCACGGCTTTTGTTATCGCTTGCTTGCCGAAGAATACAAAAGAAACGGAGAACGCTATAACGATTTACAGGTATGCGACGAAGTGGATGAAGAAGAATTGCTCCGAAGTATTTTATCCACGCGGTATTATACTTGGCGGGACGTAAAACGGGTGTGTGGCGAATGTGGAAGCGAATACGCGGACGAACGCGAAAACTGCGTTTGCGGCGCGGCTTTGGACGCGGAATTACCCCTGCGCGATTTTCCTATTTACGGAAAAAAGAACGCGCTTATGACGTTCGTCAGCGAAATGAAGCATTGTCGGGAAGAAAATAAATGGTACTCGGGCAACGAAACCGCCGACTGGGAAAAGACGGTCGCGTTTTTGCGTGAATATAAGCCCGCCGTGTTTGAAGATTCGGTTTCCTATTACGCCAAATACGTGGGAAAAATCCCCGACGAAGAATTTGCCGCGGCAACGGCGTTTGCGGGTCGGTTGATTGCCGAATACGACGAGCATTTGCGCCAAAGCAACCAAGTGGATTTTGACGATCTCGTGGTGCAAGTCAACGGCTTGCTTGAAAGAAAGGAAGTCCGCACGCGTTGGACGGGGAAGTATAAATATATTATCGTGGACGAAATGCAGGACACGAGCGTGTTGGAATACGATATCTTAAAAAAGATTTTCGATAAAAACAACGTAATGCTTTGCGGGGATTTTTTTCAAACTATCTACGAATGGCGCGGTTCGCGCCCGCAGGAAATTTTAAGCGATTACGTGGAACGCTTCGGCGCGAAAGCGTACACACTTTGCGAAAATTACCGCGCGACGAAAACGCTTGCGCGAGCGGGGTTTGGGTACTTGGAAAGAAGCTATCCCGATTTAATCGGCAAGTTTTGCCCCGCTGCAATGCGGGTGCAAAGCGGGGAAGAAGGGGAAAAGATTTTTTGTTACGCCTTTGATAACCGTCAGCAGGAAGCCAAGCAAATTTTCAAGTTCGTGCAACGCCGCAAGGCAAAAGAAAACGATCAAATATGTATAATGGCGCGAACGAACAATTATATTGCCGCACTTTCGCGGGAGTTTGACGCGCTGAACGCGGCTTTGCCCGAAAACGAACGCGTGCGTTTTTTCACGGTGGAAGACAATTACCAGTTCTTCAAAAAACCCGTGGTCAAAGACGTGCTTGCCGTCGTGAAACTGTTGCTGAACGGCAGCGACCGTGTGAGTATGGAACGGCTCGCCGAGAAATATATCCGCGGCGTGGGCGGGAGAACGATTGAAACGCTCCGCGATTTTAACCGTTTGGGCGTTGCGATTACTTCCTTTATAGAGCCTGCTTTGTACGAGTTTGGGGATACCTACGCGCCCTTGATAGAAGCTTACAAACAAGGGAATATCGTCGTTTACGACACGGAAACGACGGGGTTGGATCTTGCCAAGGACCAAATGGTCCAGCTTTCGGCGATACGGCTTGGGAAAAACGGCGAAATCGTCGATACGCTGGATTTGATGATCGAGCCGAGCGTTCCCATCAGCCAAGGCGCGTACGAAACGCACGGCTTTGATCTTGCGTATATCCGCGAGCACGGCGGCGTGGACGCGAAAACCGCGTTGCAAAAGTTTTCCGCGTTTTGTCAGGGCTGCGTACTCGTGGGGCATAACTCGTTACGCTTTGACGCGCCTTTGATCAAAAGACAGCTTCAAGAAAACGGCTTGCAGGACCTTTTAACGCTTGGGGAATATGATACGATGACGATCGCCAAGCAGTTCCATTCCAAACTTCCCGATTTTAAGCTGTCCACCTTGTGTTTTTATTACGGGATCGTCAACGACGCCGCGCATAACGCGTTGGGGGATATTACCGCGACGGCGAAATGTCTTGTGAAGATGCTTTTCGAAGATATCCTGCCGACCGAAGAAAGACGGCGGGAAACACTCGCACGGTACAAGAATAAATTCGAGAAATTCTACGCCTTTACCCGCGAGTTACGCGAAATGCTTGACCACGGCGAAACGGCAGGACTTGCGGTTACGGTCATTGAGAAAATGATGCTCGATAAGCGCTATAAATCGTCGTCCGATCGGCGAGCGATGCGGGAAGTCGTGGAAAGCTTGCGCTTGGGAGAAGGGGTAAACGCCGAACGGTTTTTACGCGAGTATTTGACGGAAGCGGCGTTGCCGAGCAGTCAGCTCAACGACTTTTTGAAACGAACGGACTGCGTACCCGTAATAACGGTGCACCAAGCCAAGGGTTGCGAGTTTGACGTGGTGTTGCTTGCTGGCGTGGACGATAATCATTTCCCGAGCTTTGCCGCAAAACAAAGCGGCGGGGAAGATGAAGAAAAGAAAGTGTTTTACGTGGCGATTACCCGCGCGAAAAGCCGTTTGATTTTAACGCGGGCGATTTACAACGGCAGGAACGAACGCAAGGTCAGCCCGTACGCGGCGTGTATTCCGCCTGAATACGTGGTTGCAAACGAGATATGGAAACGCGAATAAAAAAAGGAGCTACGGCGTAGCTCCTTTGCTTTTGCATAAAAATTATAAATGCTGATGCAAGCCTTTTTTCTTGGCGTGTTCGTGACGTGCGCTGCTTTTGCCTTCGGGGTCGATGTCGCCCGCTTTCAAAAGCGCGATCTTGGTGAGCATAGGTCCGATAAGTTCGTAAATAAGTACGGCGAAAAGAGTAATATTTGCAATAATTGCGCCTTCCGCGCCAAGCTCCGCCGAGCTCATTGCCATATTTGCCATGCCGAGCGCAACGCCTGCTTGGGGAAGCAAGGTAACGCCGAGATATTTCACGATGTTGTCGTCGCATTTTGCGATTTTCGCGCTCAAAAACGCACCGCTGTACTTGCCTGCCGAACGGGCTAAAATATACGCCACGCCCACGAGAATAATAAGCACGTCGGCAAATACCGAAAGTTCTAATTCCGCACCGCTTAATACGAAGAAAATGACGAATAGCGGAGCCGTCCAACGGTCTACTCTGTCCATAAGTTCTTCGGAGAAATCGCAAATATTGCAGAAAATCGTACCGAGCATCATACATACGAGCAAGGACGAAAATCCGATATGCACGCCGCCGATTTCAAATTTCATCATCGAAAGCCCGATCGTTAAAAATACGAACGCCACGGACACGGCAAGACGCTTGGAACGGGAATGGAAGAAACGTTCGCAAAAGCTGAACAGTAAGCCCATAACGCCACCAAGGCCGAGCGAAAGTACGATTTCAAGCAGCGGTTCTACGATAATGGAAACGGGGTTGAGCGCACCCATTTTCAAGGCTTTCGCTACGCCGAAGGAAACGGCGAACAGGATAAGCCCTACCGCGTCGTCGAGTGCGACGACGGGAAGCAAAATATCCGTCAAAGGACCTTTTGCTTTGTATTGCTTTACGACCATCAGCGTTGCCGCGGGCGCGGTTGCCGAAGCGATTGCGCCGAGCGTGATTGCCGCGGGCAAGGGAAGCTTGTCGGGGATAATCAAATGTAACGCGATCAAGACGATATCGACGAGAAGCGTCGTAATAACGGCTTGGAAAATACCCACGATAGTCGCGTGTTTACCGATTTTTTTGAGCTGGGAAAGACGGAACTCGTTGCCGATAGAAAAGGCGATAAAGCCGAGCGCTACGCCGCTTAAAATGGATAAGCTTTCTACGTCCGCTTTGCTCGTAAAGCCCAAGCCTTTAACGCCCAACGCGCCCAAACAGTACGGACCGATGAGAATACCCGCTACCAAATACGCCGTTACGGCGGGGAGCTTTGCAAGCTTTGCTAAACGCGAAAGAAGTAGTCCCGATAACAAAGCGATGGATAAAGATAATAAAGCCTGCATAATTTTTTTCCTTTGGAAATTTATTCGTTAAACATTATACTACTTCCGTTTTAGAAAGGCAAATTAAAACGGGGATAAAATGAAAGTTTTGTGAAATTATTTTACTTGGTTTTGTTGGAAAAAGCCCGACAAGCGATTGACAATTTTTTTTGTAAGCTGTATAATAATGAAGTGAAAGTATAAAATCAAGGAGAAATCTTTACAATGTACAAGATCGTCAGCAAAAAATCGCTCAATCCGACTGTGACGCAAATGGAAATTCTTGCGCCGTTCGTTGCGAAAAAAGCACTTCCCGGGCAGTTCATCATTTTACGCGTGGACGAAGACGGGGAAAGAATTCCCCTTACTATTGCGGGGTACGATAGGGAAAAGGGTACGGTTACCATCATTTTCCAAATCGTCGGTGGATCGACCGAAATGCTTAATCATAAAAACGAAGGGGACTATATTCCCGACTTCGTAGGACCTTTGGGCAGACCTACCCATACGCAGGGCTTGAAAAAAGTATGTGTCGTGGGCGGCGGCGTGGGTTGCGCTATCGCGTTACCCGTTGCGCGTGCTTTGCACGAACAGGGAACGGAGGTTACTTCCATTATCGGCTTCCGTAACAAGGATCTCGTTATTTTGGAAGACGAGTTCAAGGCGGCTTCGTCCGATTTTTATATGATGACGGACGACGGCTCGTACGGCAGACAGGGTAACGTTTGCGTGCCGTTAAAAGAGCTTTTGGAAAAGGGCGAAACTTTCGACGAAGTAATCACGATCGGACCGCTTATTATGATGAAGTTCGTTTGCGCGACGACGAAAGCGTATAACGTAAAAACGATTGCAAGTATGAACCCCGTCATGATCGACGGGACGGGTATGTGCGGCGGGTGCCGTTTGACGGTTGGCGGGCAAATGAAGTTCGCTTGCGTGGACGGACCTGAATTTGACGGACACGAAATCGATTTTGACGAAGCGATGAGCCGTTCGCGCGCGTATGCGGACTTTGAAGCGCACGAAAGAGAAGAAGCGTGCAACCTGTTCAAGCAGGAGGTGAAATAAGATGGCGAAATTTAATATGAATCCTTTGAAAAATCCTATGCCCGCGCAAGATCCCAACGTAAGAAACGGGAACTTTGAAGAAGTTGCGCTTGGCTACACGGCGGAAATGGCAATTGACGAAGCAAAGCGTTGTATCAACTGTAAAAATCGTCCTTGCGTGGCGGCTTGTCCCGTCAATATTAAAATCCCCGAATTTATCGCAAAGGTAGCGGAAGGTGATTTTGAAGCGGCGTATCAAATTATCGCCGAAGATTCCGCGCTTCCTGCGGTTTGCGGCAGAGTTTGCCCCCAAGAAACGCAATGCGAAGGCAAATGTACGCGCGGTATTAAAGCGGGTTGCGAAGCCGTCGGTATCGGTCGGTTGGAACGCTTCGTTGCCGACTGGCATAACGCGAATACCACGGAAAAACCCGTACCTGCTCCGTCCAACGGACATAAAGTGGCGGTCGTCGGAAGCGGTCCTGCGGGCTTGACCTGCGCAGGGGATTTGGCGAAAATGGGTTACGACGTGACCGTATTTGAAGCCTTGCACGTTGCGGGCGGCGTACTCGTATACGGTATTCCCGAATTCCGTTTGCCCAAGGCAATCGTGCAAAAGGAAGTGGATAATCTCAAAGCGTTGGGCGTAAAGGTCGAAACGAATATGGTTATCGGCCGCGTTATTACGATTGAAGAACTCAAAGACGAATACGGCTTTGAAGCGGTATTTATCGGTTCGGGCGCAGGGTTGCCGAAGTTTATGAATATCCCTGGGGAAAGCTTGAAAGGCGTATATTCCGCAAACGAATTTTTAACCCGTTCCAACTTAATGAAGGCGTACCGCACGGGCAGTCATACGCCCATTCAGCACGGTAAATGCGTGGCGGTCGTCGGCGGTGGGAACGTTGCGATGGACGCGGCGAGAACGGCGAAGCGTTTGGGTGCGGAAGTGCATATTATCTACCGTCGCGGCGAAGAAGAATTGCCCGCGCGTAGAGAAGAAATTGAACACGCGAAAGAAGAAGGGATTATCTTCGATTTACTTACTAACCCTACCCGCATTTTGGCAACGGACGTAAGCGATCCCCGTGATCCCAGATACGGTTGGGTAGACGGTATCGAATGTATCCGTATGGAGCTTGGCGAGCCTGATGACAGCGGCCGCCGTTCGCCCAAAGCGGTTGCGGGAAGTGAATTTATTATTCCCGTCGATTGCGTGATTATGTCGCTGGGAACTTCGCCGAATCCGTTGTTGAAAGCGACGACCCCGGGATTGGAAACGCTTCGCCGCGGTGAAATTGCCGTAGACGAAGTGGGCAAAACGTCCATTGAAGGCGTGTATTGCGGCGGTGACGCGGCTACGGGCGCGGCGACCGTTATTAAGGCGATGGGCGCGGGTAAGATTGCGGCAAAAGCTATTGACGAGTATATCCAAAGCAAATAATAATAGACGGCGCGGAAAATTCTGCGCCGTTTTATTGACTTATCGGGAAAAAAATGCTACAATAGGGATATGTTGGAAATGGAAAATGAAAGGAGAAAAAAAGGGGGTATCGTCGCGTTTTTTGGGAAAAATTACGCGTATTTCTTCGCGCCCTTTATCGCGCTCGTCGCGTACACGGTACTGCTCGCTTTCTACGGCGTGTTCCCCTTTGGCGAAGAGTACACCGCCGCGAGCTACGATCTCTCCGCGCAAATTTGTCCTTTTATCGAGCATTTATTCGACGTGTTGGACGGGAAATCATCGCTCTTTTATTCGTACGCAATCGCAGGCGGTGCGGATATTACGGGTACGTTTTTATATTTCTTTATCAGTCCGTTTTCATTCTTATTCTTGGTGTTTGGAGACGGAATGGTGGCGCAGGCAAGCGGGCTTGTCGTCGCTTGTAAGCTCGCGGCGATCGCGTTTGCGGGAACTTGGTTTGCAAAATCGCTGTTTAAGGATATTCCCGATTATCTTTGTATTACGGTAGGGCTTGCGTACGCCTATTGCGGGTATACGTTCGTTTCTAATACCTATATAAACTGGATGGATTTCTTGATTTATATGCCGTTTGCGACTTGGGGCTTTCGTCGTTTCGTAAAAACGGGCTCGTTTTGGCTGTTTTCGCTGTTCGTGGCGTGCTGTATTTATACTTGCTTTTCCATAGCCTGTTTTTCAATGTTCGTCGCTTTTCCCGCGTTAATTTTCTACGGCTTGCTTTGCGTTGAAAAGCAAAAACGGAACGGCTTTTTGGCGCGGCTTTGTATCGCGTTTTTCGCGGCGATTTTAATGGCTTTGCCCGTGCTTACGCCCGCTTTGGCGGCGTATCTTCAAAGCGGGCGCGGCGGCGGACTGTTTGATAATTTATGGTTTGGCTTTGATGTGAACGGAACGCAAATCGGGGATTTTTCTTCTTCGGCTTTTATCGACACGGTCGAGCTTGCGGCGTACCGTAAATGGAGCTATATTCTCACCGACTCGGCGTTCGTGTTTTTAACGCTCGTTTGGTTTTTGCGTAAAGGCTTGCGCGATCCGTTTGCTAAATTTATGCTTGCGGCGGGCGTGTTTACAATGTTGCCCGTCGCGGTGGACGAAGTTACGCTGCTTATGAATATGGGCTCGTATATGTCCTACGCTTTGCGGTTTGGATTTTTGAACGCAATCTACTTTTTAGGTGGCGCGTGCTTGGGGCTGGAAGGGCTTTGCTTTGAATTTGGTCGCGCGTACGACGGTACGAGTTTGCAAGCCGTCAAAACCTTTACGGGCAGGCGCGCGTACTTGACGGACGAGCCGAAACAAGGGGGCAGGTATGCGTTGAACGCGTGGGGGTGCGTGTTTATCGCGTTGGGCGTGGCTTGCGTTTGTTTTCTGCTTTGGTTTATTTCGTCGGGAAATTGGAAAAATTTTTGGGCGAGTATTCTCACCGATTCGGAAATGCTGCAAGGTTTGGAAAGCTTTTCGGGACGGTTTGCCCATTCGCTTGGAGGCGCGGAAGTTATTTGCGTGCCTTTTATTCTCGTAGGGGTGGCAACGCTCGTCGGCGCGGGGCTGGTACGCGGAAAAAAGGTGAGTTTGCGGCTCGTTTCACTCGTTATGGTAGGCGTGGTGGGCGCGCAATTACTTTTTTATAACGATCAAATCGTGATCGGTAACCGTTCCACCCAACATATTGATATCGGAAGTTTTCAAACGGTTGGGGAGAAACTCTTAAAGGACGACGAAAACTATTTTCGCGTAAAGGATTACGGGGATAAACTCACGGCAAACGCTACGTTTACGGCGGGAGTGGATTCGTTTGGCGTTTTTTCGTCTGTGATTGACGCGGATAATTTCGTGATCGGGGAATTGTTCGGGTATAAAGGAAATTTCAAAAATAGCCTAAAAAGTGCGCACTCGGACGGCAAATATAACCGTTGCGATGAGTTCGGGGATTCCTTTTTGGGGTATAAATATTATTTCGTTGCGGAAGAAGATAGGTCGAAAATCGAAAAGGACAGCAAGCTTTCCAAGTATATAAAGCCGTATACGGCAACGGGTGAAACCATCCAGCTTTCGGCAGGGGGATATTACGTTTACGAGAACGAAATCGTGTTCCCGTCGGCGTATAAGGTTTCGGGCGGAACGTACCGTTTCGTTGCGGAAAATATTGCCGATTCGGGAAATCGAGTGAAAAATCAAGCGGCTTTATACGAGTTTTTGCGCGGTAAAACCTTGCAGGAAATGCGCTTTGAAACGGGTAGTAATAGCTCGGAATACGTAACGGTGGAAACGGCACGGGAGCTTTCGGGGTATCTTTGGGAAAACGCCGCGGAGCTTGAAGTCGGCGCGGGGAAAATTTCCGCAAAGGTGACGGCTACGGCGGGGGAACGTTTGTTTTTGAACTTCGTTGCGTCCAAAGGCTATCGCGCGTATGTGAACGGCAAGGAAAAACCGCTTGTGGATAACGATTTGAATTTTTTGTGCGTGGAGCTTGACGAAGGGGAAAACGTCGTAGAGTTCGTGTACGAATCGCCCTATCCCGCGTACGCCTTGGTTGGCGCGGGCGTTGGGATTTTGGGACTTTGCGCGGTTGCGGTCGTAGAACGGAAAACGAAATGGATTGATCAAGGTGCGGGTGTGATCGCTTGGGCGGGCGTATTGCTGGCAACGGCAGTGATTGCGTTTTTTATGATTTTCCCGACGGCAGTGGGGGTAGTCAAGCTTGCAAGATTGTGCTTATAAAAATTTTGCAAAAAAATAAAAAAAAGTTAAAAAACTGTGAAAAAACGCTTGACTTAACGGGCGTAGGTAGGTATAATTATGTATGCTGTTGAGCGAGGGAAATCGTGATACGGCGACACATATTGAGGCGTAGCGCAGCTTGGTAGCGCGTTTGGTTAGGGACCAAAAGGTCGTGGGTTCAAGTCCCGTCGCCTCAACCAACGAAAAAGTCTTGAAACTAAAGGGTTTCAGGACTTTTTTGTTTTATCTTTTTGCATCTATTTTGCAATTAGGTCAACACTTAGGTCAACAAAAAAAGAACTTCTTACATCTTCCTTGCGAAAAGGAGCAAAATATGGCAACTATTTACCCCAACCGCAAAGATGGAAAAATCATTTCTGTTAAGTTAAAAGCATACCTTGGCAGGGATGAACAAGGCAAACAAATCTTCCGTTGCAAGAATTGGATTCCTGAAAAGGATATGACGGAAAAGAAGATTCTTGCTCTTGCAGAAAAAGAAGCAATTCTCTTTGAATACGAAGCCGCCGCCCAATACGAAGAAGAAAGAAAAGCATTCAAACCGAATGAAATTTTGTTCAATGACTTCGTTCAAAAGGTTTGGTTTCCTGAGAAAATCAATCCCAAAGAAGTCCGCGCAACGACAATTACATTTCACTCTTGCATGTTAAAAATCATCCTTCCCTATTTTGAAGGGCAAAAGTTAAAGGATATTACAGATAAGCACATTGAAAGATACCTTTCCTATCTTAAAAATACCTATCGGACAAGATACAATACACGACTTGCCCCGAAAACCATTCGCCACCATTACGGCACTTTGAGTTTGATTTTCGGTTATGCTTTGAAACTTGATTACATAGAGAAAAATCCCCTTGCAAAAGTGGAAACGCCTAAAACCACAAAGCAAAAGGTAAAAGCTCTTTCCAAAGCGGAAACGCAAATATTCATACAAGAGATTCAAAAGCTTCCGTTGTGGCTGAAAACCATGTATAACCTGCTTATCACAACAGGGATTCGCCGCGGCGAATGCTTCGGGCTTCAATGGCAAGACGTGGATTTTATCAATAAATCCATTCACATAGAACGAAGCGTAACTTATACTTCCATGAGCGGAATTGTCATTGGTTTACCCAAAACGGATGCAGGTATTAGGGAAATTCCCTTGACGGATGGCATGATAAAGTTGTTGCAAGAGTACAAAAGCCAAGAAAATGCGGCGGCGACCGCCTTTGTATTCCATTCGGAAACTTCACCTTTTGACCCCCATCACCCCGATTTTGCAACCGACCATTTGAAGAAGTTCATGAAGAAGATAGGTTTGCCCGACATGTCGCCCCACGATTTAAGACATACTTGCGCTTCCCTGCTTTTGCAAAGCGGCGCGGACATCAAAAGCGTGCAGGATATTTTAGGACATGCGGATGCTTCTACCACTTTAAATTTCTATGTGAAGTCCGACATGAACAATATGCGAACAGCTACAGCAAACGCCTTTAATTGGTAAGCAAAAGCAAATAAAAAAGTTGATTGAAAGTTATGTCATTTAACAGCTTTCAGTCAACTTTTTATTCCTTTGAAAAGGTCTGTAACATCTTTTAACATCTTTTGCTATAAACCTACTATAAATCCACTATAAATCTGCTACAAATGTGCTGTAAAATTGCTATAAATCTCTTGAAAAATATAAGCAATAATGGCGGCGGCGCATAAAAAATTTATTTTAAGTCCAAGACTTTTTCTATTTTTAGCTTTTTCATTTTTATCATGCGCAAAATGAAAGCTTCATAACTTTCTTCTGGATAATAAGGATTTTCTATTTCAGTATATTCATTATGTCCGTATATAGATGTCAGATTTTTTCCCAATAATGACAACATAGTACTCATGCTTGACGCACTAGATTTCACTAAAACTTTGATTTTTTCAGGTAATTCACCATACAACTTTTTTAATTGCATTAAATGTTGGTCGAGGGTTAAATCCGATGATTCTTTAAAAATAGTTTCGATTTTGGCGGATATGATTCTTTCTATTTCTTCTGCGGTCGCTTTTTCGCATTTTGTATCGCGCCTCACGTAGATAGTATCTTTATTCAAATCTGTTGTTTCGCAAGGTGAAATAAAGGGCAGCTCTTCGGGTTTGTCCTTAATTACCACCATTTGAAATTTTCTATTTTTACTTAATGTATAATCGGGGGAATCATAGTTAAAATTCAAAATGTCGTAATCAAGATTTGGTGATATAAATTTGGAAATCTCATTTCCAATATCTTCCTTTTTCTCAAATTTCTCTAAGCCAACAGGAACTAACTCGCCATCAGCTTTTTCTTCTACGCCCAAAACAATAATGCCACCGCGCGAATTAGCCATTGCTAAAATTGTTTTAGCAAGGCGTCCTTTTCTTATCCATTCCTTTTTAAAATCGATGCAGTTTAATTCGCCAAAATTATTTTGAAGAAAACTTTTGAAGCCATCTTTTGAGGGGTCTTTCAAAAAATTTTCATAAAAATTATCTTTCCACTGTATCATGTTTTCTCCTTTAATAGTTATCATATTTATTAAAAATATATACACTGAAAACCAAGAGTTCAAACAGGATATGATAAAAATGGGCGGCGGCGCGTTAAATATTTAGTTGCTTATGTATTTGGAATACTTTCAATTATATTAGGCAATCAGAGAATTTATAAGTTTAGATTTATATGTAAGTATAATGCATTAAAATAAAAATTTTCTTTAAAACAATTTACATTTTTTATAAAAAGTGTTATAATACTTTAAAAGTCTATTTTGGAGTTTAAAATGAGTTTTGCAGAAAAAGTAAAAAAGGTACGTACAGAGTTACAATTATCCCAAGAAGAATTTGCCCACGAATTGGGGGTAAGTTTTGCCACTATCAATAGGTGGGAAAATGGAAACTATAATCCAAGCCGTTTAGCCAAGAAAGCGTTTGAAATTTTTTGCGATAAAAATAATATTAAATTCTAATTGGGGTTATTTATGCATTACGAAATTTGGAACAGAAGATATACAGGCAGTAAATACAAACTTGCTGATTGGATTTTTGATATTATTGATAAGCATTGCAAGGGAAATTCTTTTTGCGATATATTTGCAGGAACAGGAATTATAACACAACGCGCGCTTTCAAGAATGAGCTCAGTGATTGTAAATGATTTTTTGTTTTCTAATGAAACCATTTATAAAGCGTTTTTCTTACAAGAATCTTATGACATAGATAAGATTGAATACTATAAAAGTGAGTTTCAGAAGCTTATCCCACAAAACCTTAAAGACAATTATGTTTCTGAAAATTTTGGGAATAAGTTTTTTTCATACAATGACGCTTTACTTATTGGGGAAATTCGGGAAAGAATAGAAACCGCAAATAATTTATCGAAAAAAGAATACGCCATATTATTGGCTTCACTATTGTATTCTGCTGATAAAGTTGCTAATACAGTCGGGCATTATGATGCTTATATCAAAGGACATACCATCGCTGACAGCTTTAAATTTGAGTTGATTTCGCCTTATAAAACAAAAGCGACAGTAAAAATTCACCGCGAAGATGCCAACCTGCTTGCAAAAACACTGAATGCGGATATTGTTTATATAGACCCTCCTTACAATTCGCGACAATACAGTCGATTTTATCATGTTTTAGAAAACATTACAACATGGAAAAAACCAAAATTGTATGGTGTGGCATTAAAGCCTGAGCCTGAAAACATGAGCGAATATTGTAGAAGCACCGCTTTTGATGCGTTTTCTGCACTAATAAAGGACTTAAAATGCAAATATATTGTTGTTTCTTATAATAATACGTATGACTCAAAAAGTAGCTCCTCTATGAATAAAATGACACTTGAAAATATCAAGGAGATTTTATCTCAAAAAGGAAAATTGACATGTTTCGAAAAGTCACATCAATTCTTCAATACAGGAAAAACAAACTTTACCGACCATAAAGAGTTGATTTTTTTAGTAGAAGTTAAAAGTAATGAAAAAACAAAAAAATCAAAAGCAAAATTTAATCGTTCCCCTTTTTTCTACGTAGGGGATAAATTTAAATTATTATCTCAATTAAAAGAAAATTTTCCGAAAGCTATTGACCGCTTTGTTGAGCCATTTTGCGGCGGCGGCAGTGTTTTCTTAAACACAAAAGCGAATCAGTATTTACTTAATGACATTGATTCGAACATGATGGCATTACACAAATTTTTAATTGAATGTAGTAAAAATCAAGATGCTTTTTGGGAACAAGTAAATACGATTATTTCTCACTATGGTTTATCAGCGAGCTACTTTGGAAAAACTGTATCAAAAGAATTGAGAGCTGAATTCCCTAAAACATATTTTGCGAAATATAATAAAGAAGCTTATGCAAAACTTCGCGCTGATTATAATGCCGATAAAAACAATATGATGTTATTGTATATGCTTCTTATTTATGGTTTTAATCACATGATACGCTTTAACGCCAAAGGTGATTTTAATTTGCCTGTTGGCAATGTGGATTTTAATAATAATGTTGTTGCGGCTTTAAACGCTTATTTTAATACAGTCCAAAATAAAGAGATTGCATTGTTTAATACTGATTTTGAAAGCTTTTTAAATTCGTTGGATTTAACTGAAAAGGACTTTGTGTATCTTGACCCCCCTTATTTGATTACATTTAGTGAATATAATAAGCTTTGGAACGAAGAGAGTGAAACACGCTTAATTAGGATTTTGGATGAATTAAATGAACGCAATATCCGTTTTGCTGTATCAAATGTTTTATGGCATAAGAAAAAATACAATGCAACTTTTAATGCATGGGCTCAAAAATATAATATCGTAAGAGTACAAAGCAATTATATTAGTTTCAACGATAATACAGAAAAAGACACCTATGAAGTTCTCGTTAAAAATTATTGAGGTATTGTCATGAGTAGAGAGAAAGCAAAAGAATATAAACCTTTATCCTTTTCAACAACAATGAGAAACCCTGCACGTATTGCAGCGTTCTTAAATTGTATTTTGCCGTTTGAAGGGCAAATTTTGACAAGTGAGATTATCCATGAAGTTGCCGTTAATTTGATTTCTGAAAAACTGTATTACACTGAAAAATACGAAATGAAAGTTCCTGAATATCGAGAAATATATAAAAGCGATGAGCTTTCTTTTACAAGAGGACAGGTTGAAGATATTATTGCTAATAGTCCACAGGACCATAAAGAAGCAGGATTTGAAAAAGGTTGGGATTCACGCTTTGATACATGGTATAAATTATCCATGGAATTCGGTTTTCTCTACTATGAAATGAATAAGCCCATTCAAGTTTCCACAACAGGACACATGCTTGTTGATGCACTGAATGAAAATCCTGTAAACAATGAAAAAATTCAAAAAGTATTCCTTAATGCTTTGATGAAATATCAAACGAGTAATCCTTTTAGAAAAAACGCCAACGAAAATGTTCCCTTGCCGTTACTACTACGTGTTATAAAACTTTTGAAGGATGACCCTGAAGAAAACGATGCAGGGATATTCCGAAGTGAATTATCGCTCATTATTTGTTGGGGTGATAATAATGCCGAAAACCTGTATAGAAAGATTAAGGCATTAAGAGCCGAGTATGGGTTTATATATGGAGATGAGGTAATTTACGATATTTGTTTGGAATTATTAGGCGTAGGGGCGGATAAGAAAAAGCGATTTAAGATTGACCAAATCACAGGCGAAGCCGTTGATGAATTTATTAGAAAAATGCGTATCACAGGGATTGTTTCATTAAGAGGCAATGGACGTTTTCTTGATTTTAACACCTTCGAAATTGATAAAATCAACTACATATTAGAAAATTATTGCGAATATCCTCGCTTTGAATCAAAAGAAGATTATTTTCGTTATATGGGTGCCGTTGATAGCAATATCTTG
Organism: Candidatus Scatosoma sp.; assembly: GCA_045614565.1. Classification (GTDB taxonomy): domain Bacteria; phylum Bacillota; class Clostridia; order Christensenellales; family Borkfalkiaceae; genus Scatosoma. Next base: position 18,885 of record JAZLDG010000082.1, read on the forward strand.
ACAGCACAAAAAGTACAAGAAGAAAATCTTAACGATATTCGTATTAAAACATTAAATGAATGGGCTGAAACTTACACAAAAGAAGATATTATTAAAGAATTACGTGTGGTGTGCGGAAAAGGTGAAAGTAAAAATCCTATCTTGCGTATTATTGATAAACCGACCCGTTTTGAGTTCCTTACAAGCATAGCATTAAAACAACATTTTAATGAGTTGAAAGTTTATCCAAATTATCATGTTGATGATGAAGGACTGCCTACATTTACAGCTTCGGGTGGGATGGCAGATATTGAATGTTTTGACACAGATAACAATCCTTTGGTTGAAGTTACGCTTATGTCGGCGCGCACACAAGCAACTAATGAAATGCCTGCTATTACACGACACCTACAAGAAGCAAAAGACAAATATCCCAATAAACTTGTTTTCTCTATGCTTGTTGCACCTTCTATTCATTCAGATACCAAATATATGGCTGGATTCTCCAAATTCCAATACAACGTTGATATTTTAACATACACAATCGAGGAGTTTATTAAAAATATTTCATCAAGCAATCGCCTCGTTAATTTACTTCAAGCATAAAAATAAACAGCTATTGTTTTTATTTCAATAGCTGTTTATTTCTTAATACATAGTTTTAATTTTTTCCAAATGTACTTTGTATTTTTCCTGAACGTGCGGCGGCGACATGACTTTTACTGTACGCCCCAAGCTACACAACCAACCGAAAAATTGGTCGGTAACAGCCACTTCCACCTGAACGGAAAAATGCCTATCATCAACTTGATAATAATAGTGATTTTCTTTACCGAATTTATCCACAACAGTATCTAACATGTGGTTGGAGAATCGAAGCGTAACGCGTTCTTTTGCCCCATTAAACATGCCAAAATGTTGTTTTGCGTAGGTCTTTTCGTCAATAGTTCTAAAGAGTTCTGCATGTTCTCTTTCTTCTTTCAGCTCCACAACATCTTTCATCCTATCCACGCGATAGGTCATTATCTTTTTCTTGGTTTCTTCTACGCCCAAGAGATAATAGTTACCATCATTGATAAGCAATCTAAACGGATTGACGATATATTTTGCGCCTTTTCTACGCTCCGCCGCCTCACCTTTTATTGTTGCTGTCAAATATTTAAAAGAAATCTTTTTCGGTGTATGTTTATCTTTGCCTGTTGCGGTGCGCATGGCGGCGGATATTGTTTGGATATTGTAGAAAACATTTTTATTTATCGTTTTACCGCGGTCAACAAGGAAAGCATCTTGACGGATTTCCGCGGCTTGGTGTTCGCTGACAAGAGTATCAAGCATCATGTTTACATATTGTTTTGCTTGTCTTTCTGTAATAAATTTGGCTGAATATATACATGTGGCGATGGTGCGAAGGTCGTCAAGGTCATATTCTCTATGGCGCACATAATAGCCCTTTCTGCTCCCATCATAGACAATAGCTTTCCAAGAATTATCGCCATCTTCTTCAAACTCCTCAATTTCTTCCCATATTGTATCCATTTCTTCTTCAGGGATAGAAAATCTATAAAGAAGGACATTAAGGTCATAGATGTCTTTATAAATGGAGCGTTCTTCAGCATCAACCCCATATTGTTCTTTTAAATGACCTATAATGTTTGTCGCGGAAAGACAATGATTTTCATCGGATTTTTCAAATAAATATTTATAAACCAAGAATGATTTAAATCGTTGATTCTGTCTTCTCATAACTTAACCGCCGCCTTTTGATTGATGGATATAGTATAACACATTTCTTTTCTTTTGGCAAGGGGGCGGCGGCTCTTATAGATATAAGGGGGGATATATTTCGGGATAAAATAAAAATTTTCTTCGTTTTTCAATAGGTGTGAGCCGTTCAATCTTGAAACCTTATTTTCATTTTAAAAACGGATCCGTTTTCAATAGTTGCTATTGTTTTCGATTTTCTCTTGATTTCATCCAAAGCGAAGCATAAAATAAACGAGGCGGCGGCGCGACTTGTCGCGGCGTTCACCGACTCGTTTATTTTTAACGTTTTGAGAAAATTTTTTGAAGTTCTTTTTCCAATGTCTTTTCAATTTTTGCAGGTAAATCCTTTTCAATCGCTTGCTTGATGGCTTTCTCTTGTTCTTTTTCTGCTTTCTCTTGCTTTTGTTTTTCTTCAGCTTCTCTTTTTTGCTTTTGGCGTCTTTCTAAATATCGTAAACGCATCAATCGCTTTTGTTCTTCTACATCGTAATTAAAACCTGCATCGCGAATTTTTAGCATATAATACATATCATCATCAATTAAGCCTAAAATTCTTTGTTCTTCAAGGTCAGTTTGATATCCAATTTTCATAATATTCACCTCCTTTTGAGTATATATTTTTTTGTAGGGACGAAGTCCCATAAAATAAACGAGGAGCAACGCGACTTGTCGCGTTGTCGACGAAGTTTATTTTGATATTTATATATAAAGATAAGTTTGGATTTTTCTTATATATAATATATAAAATTCAAGGTATATATTTTTTGGCTTTGCCCAACTTTTTTGTTTATATATAATTCTCACTTACTTATCTCACTTATATATATTATACTCAATTTTTTTTCACAGGTCAAATTTGCTCTCCATAAAGGGAGGCTTTGACTCTTGTTGATATATACGCATATATAAAAAACCGATGGAGTGTATATATAATACAACTCTATCGGTTTGCATTCATTCGCCCCAACAAATCATGGCGTTTGGGTTTGGGTTGCTCTTTTGAGTGCTTGCATAGAAATCATAAAGGGTGCTATTTTCTTTTCGTGGGATAAGGATTCCTGTATTTATAAGCTGATTGAAGCTGTCTTCTATCACGGATGCAGGTTGTCCGAATTTTGCGGACAATGTTTCCGCGGAGCCTGTTATATCAAAATTGTTGGTGTGTCCGCAAAGACATATATAGAGGTAAAAGGCTTCAGGATTCTTGAGCTTTTTGTAGGTGTCAATAATGGTTGATACTGAAAGTGTAAGAAAGGGGGCGGCTTGTCGATTGTCTTTATGAATTTTAATTTCTTTAATATTTGGCATAATAATTCACCTCCTTTATGCCACTTCGGCGGCATCCGCCGCATCGTTTTCTACAATACTAACTTCATCGACTTCAACATCAGCCAACCCTAAGTCTTTAACATCGGGAAAAGTCTTTAAAAACCATTTTTTTACATATGGATAGCGGATGGAATGACATTGTACATCGAAGCGAACATTTCTGTACTGTTGAAGAATATCTTCGCTAACATTATATCTTGCCATATATTTTTCCATGTACTCATAGGTTAAGCCTTTGAAAGCTTCTTTGTGTGAATTTTTCTTGATAGTCTTTCTCATTACCCCATAATTAGGATAATCCTTTCTTGCTTCTTGAAGTTGTTTGTATTCGTCAGAGCCAAAAATAGAAGCTCTAACAGAGAATTCTCTATCCATAATAATTTTAGCGTTCTTGTGGTCAATCTTTAATACGTTTCTCATTTTAATTTCCTCCTTTTATGCTACCAACAACCATTCTTCTTTGCTCTTGCAATCTTTAAACGCAGGGTACTGTTCCATAAACCACTTTTTAATTGTGAAATATGGTACCTGCATGAAAATAAGACGGTCAAGCTCTTGCAGATTTTCTTCACAAGCTCCATGCGTAATGATATATTCGCGCATGAATTCATAAGTGATTACAGGTGCAGTTCTTTTCTTGGATGGAATAATTTTAAGACAGAAGGTGGGATGTTGTCTTTGTGCATCCATAAGCATGTAGTATTCAGAAGATGCATAAACACATGCTTTTTTCACGAAAGATGTCGTTGCTTCAATAGTGCTGTTGAAAAAGTTGATTTTAAGATAATTTCTCATTTGTATTTTTCTCCTTATTTTTTATTTTTAATAATTTCATTATGCTCTTGCCGCCAAGTGCCATTCATATTGAGTTTTAAACTTTTTAAATTCAGGATAGCATTCAAAGAAAACTTTTCTTACCGCAAGGAAAGTTGCCTCTTCATCGAGTAGAGAGAATTTCAATACGCTTTCTTCAGTTTCGTGAGCTTTTGCGTAATCGTACATAAAATCGCGAGTGATGCCTTTAATTAAAGGGATGATATCGGAATCCTTGGATTTAGTAACTTTAATTACTTTGATTCTAAAATCAGGATAAGCAGCTCTTGCTTCGTTCAAGTTCTTGTATTCAGAAGAGCCAAAGTTTCCTGCTTTCTTACTGAATGCTTCAGAGAGTTCGATGGTTTGAGTCTTAACATTGATAAATAATTTCTTCATAATTTTTTTACCTCGCTTTTTTGTTTTTTTATTTATTTTTAATTATGAAATCTATTTGTAAATTGGTTTTGGTAGGTACCGTTCCCTCAACCTCTTTACACTCATATTATAACATACACATTTATCGGATGTATCATTTAAATGGTAGAACACTCATTTTATAAAAAAGTTTTTTTAAATATTTTTTAAATAAAAAAGAATCCTTATAAAAAGATGTTAAAAACTTGTAATAAAGATTCTTATAGGATGTTTTTAAGTTGTTTTCAGGATGCTTTTGGGATGTTTGGAAGATGTTCAAAAGCTGTTAAAAACCTGCTTATTTTTTTACTTTTTTCGGGTGCGGCGGCGGTTATTTCTTGACATTTTCGCGCGGATTTGGTATAATATAATCAGGTCAACAGTTAGGTCAAATAGGTCAACAAAATGGCTGTTGATACTTCAAATTTTATTCGCGGATGATGCGGAGTTCCTTTATTTTAAAGGCTTTCAGCGTTTTGGTGATATACTTGGCGATATTTAGGGACCAAAAGGTCGTGGGTTCAAGTCCCGTCGCCTCAACCAAAAATACGGTATGCCCGTTAGGGTGTGCCGTATTTTTTATTTCGGCGACGGCACTTTGTAATACCTGTAGAATAACAAACTACCGCAGGCGGGAATTATTCCCGCCTGCGGTAGAATTATTTTTGAAATAAAAAAGAATGGGATAAACCCGTTCTAACGTTAACCGACTTACAAGATAAATTATCTATGCGCATTCTTATTATATGACATATATTTCTAAAAATCAAGTAAAAAGATGGTATTCTTTAAGATTATTTGAAACGAGTTTTGAATTACCGTAAGCGATTGTTAAAATACTTGCAAAAAACAATTTGATGTGATATAATATATATATCGAAAAGAAAGGAGCGTTGAAAATTATGAACTTTGGCGATTTTCTTCTTTACTATTTAGAAATTTTGCTGTATACCTTGGGGCTTTTGATTGTTTGCGGTTTGGTCGCGGAGCTGTTACGGCGGCTGTTCAGCTATTTAATCGGTAATTCACTCGGTTATAAAGCGATTATCGCGACGGCGTGGATCGGTACGCCCGTGCACGAAATCGGACACGCGTTGATGTGTATTATTTTCGGGCATAAAATCGTGGATATGAAGCTGTATCAATTCGATCCCGATTCGGGTACGCTCGGTTACGTGCAACACTCGCACAATCCCCGTAACCTTTATCAAAAATTAGGCAACTTATTTATCGGTATGGGACCGATTTTCAGTGGTATCGGCGTTATTACGCTCGTATTATTCCTGTGCTTCCCGAGTGCGTTTAACACTTTCTTTACGCAAGCGTTTGGCGCGGTGAGCGGTGGTGACTTTACGCAAGCGCTTTCGCAAGCGTGGCAGTTACCCGTAAATATGTTTACGGGCGGGGAAGAATGGTGGATGAAGCTGATCGGTTTTATCGTTATTTTCTCAGTAACGATGCACGTTACGTTAAGTCCTGCGGATATCAAAAACAGCCTTGGCGGTTTGGGCCTTTATTTGCTTTTGGCGTTGGCGTTTGCGGGCATCTCGATGATTTTTGGGGTGGGCTTCGTGGCTGACGTACGCGAAGCGTTACAAATCTTTGCGTTGTATTGCGGTGTTTTGTATCTCGTCTTTTACATCTTCGCTGCGGCGATTTTGCTTCTTTCTTTGATTATTTTCATCTTGAAAAAAGTACTTACGAGAAGATAAATTATATAAACGAACGCGGCGTGCAGGAATGCACGCCGCGTAGTTTATTACTCTTTTGCAAGAATTTTTGTAAGTCGCTCTAAAAATTCCAAGCGTTTTTTGCTGTTTTCTTCTGCTTGTGCAAACAAGGTTTGGGCAATTTCGGGTTTGGATTTTTGCAGGGAAGCAAAACGGTTTTCTCCCGCAAGGAAGTCTTGAAAATCCGCGGTAGGGGCTTTGCTGTCCAGCGTTAAAGGCGTTTCCTTTCGCGGATCGAAACGGAACAAGGGGAAATACCCGCTTTCCACCGCTCGCTTTTCTTCTTCCATACACTTGCTCATATGCACACCGTGCGATATACAGGGCGAATACGCAATAATCAGCGACGGACCTTCGTAGCTTTCCGCTTCGGTGAGCGCGTTCAAAAACTGTTGCTTATTTGCGCCTATGGACACTTGTGCAACGTACACGTTTCCATACGTCATTGCCATAAGCCCAAGTTCTTTCTTTTTAGAACGTTTCCCCGCGGTGGCAAACCGCGCGACTGCGCCAAGCGGCGTAGATTTGGAAGCCTGCCCGCCCGTGTTGGAATACACTTCGGAATCGAGTACCAAAATATTCACGTTTTCTTGGCTTGCAAGCACGTGATCTAATCCGCCGTACCCTATATCATACGCCCAACCGTCGCCGCCGATGATCCAAATCGAGCGGTTTTCTTTATCTTGCATTTGGCAGGCAAGCCGCATACCCAACCCAAATTCCGCGTTGTCTTCAAAAAGTGAGTTCGCCCAAGCAGGACCTTTCCCGTCCTTGTTGACCGTATACGGGCAGGTCGGCGCGGACCCGCCGTAGATTGACGAACACCCCGTCGCGTTCGCGATAATCATTCTATCTCCGAAAAGCTGGGTTAAAACCTTGATATACGGCGTTTCGCCACAACCCGCGCAAGCGTAGGAAAATTCAAAAAGCGGTTGTTTGAACTGACTGCCCTTGACGGTCGTGGGCTTGAAAACGCTCGTATCGGCAAGCGTGGCGTTTTGCGCGTATTCCCAGTTTTGTCCTTCGTTTGGCATCAGCTCCGATTTAGGCCGCATTACGAGCGCTTTTTCTTTGGCGGGACAAACTTCGGCGCATACCCCGCAGCCCATACAGTCGTGCGCGGCAACCTGTACGCGGAAACGCACGTCCGTCAACCCTTTTGCTGGTACAGTGACAAAGCTTTCGGGCGCGTTTTCAAGGCGTTGTAGTGCGAACGGACGAATGGTTGCGTGCGGGCATACGAACGAGCATTGATTGCATTGTATACAGTTTTCGGGTATCCATTGCGGAAGTAAAAAGGCTACGCCGTGTTTTTCTAATCGAGTGGTGGAAGTGGGTACGCTTCCGTCGGGCGCAAAAGCAGAAGTGGGCAAATCGTCGCCGCGGAGCGACAAAACGGGTAAAATAAAATCTTGGAAATATTCGTCCTTGGGTCTTGCAAGGGGCGTTCCGCCGTCCGTCGCCGTTAGCCAAGCATCGGGGTATTCGATTTTTTTAATCGCTTCTTGCGTTCTATCCACGGCGGCAACGTTCATTCGTACCACCGCTTCGCCCTTGCGTGCGAATTTTTTGCTCAATTCTTCTTTTAGATATCCGATCGCTTTTTCACTAGGCATAATTTGGGAATTGAGATAGAAAAAAGCCGCTTGCATAATCGTACTCGTTCTGCCGCTCAATCCCACTTCGTTGGCGATTTTTGTCGCGTCGATCACGAAAAGCGAGATATTTTTTTGCGCGATTTCGCGTTTATAGCTGGGGGGCAGGTATGCGTTTAGGCTGTCCAAATCGGTATGCGGGCAGTTGAGAAGAAATACGCCGCCGTCTTTCAAACTTCGTAGCATTTCGTATCGAGCGGGATAGGACGGATTGTGACAAGCGACAAAGTCCGCTTCGTCGATTAAATAGGGGGCGTGGATAGGAGAACGACCAAAGCGCAGGTGAGAAATGGTTGCCCCGCCTGATTTTTTGGAATCGTAACAAAAATACGCTTGCACGAAAAGCTCGGTACGCTCGCCGATAATTTTAATAGAGTTCTTGTTTGCACCCACCGTTCCGTCCGAGCCAAGCCCGAAAAATTGACAAGCTACGCAGTCCTTGGGCGTGGCGGAAAATTTTTCGTTAACGGTAAGCGAAGTGTGCGTGCGGTCGTCGGTAATCCCAACTGTGAAATGATTTTTAGGGGGTTCGCTTTGCAGGTTTTGAAAAACGGCGTACGCGCAAGACGGCGTAAATTCCTTTAAGCCCAGCCCGTATCTACCGCCGATGACCCGAATGTCCGTGCGCCCGTTTTCGTATAACGCGCTTTGCACGTCGAGATAGAGCGGCTCGCCAAGCGCACCCGCTTCTTTCGTTCTATCTAACACGGCAATCCGTTTACAAGTTTTCGGAATTACCGAAAGGAAGGCTTCCGCGGAGAAAGGACGGTAAAGACGGACCTTGATAACGCCTGTTTTTGCGCCTTGTTCGTTCAATTTTTTCACGGTTTCTTCGACCGTTTCGCCGCCGCTACCCATAATCACGAATACGCTTTCCGCGTCCGTAGCACCGCAATAATCGAATAGACGGTATTCTCTACCCGTAAGAGTCGCCACCTTTTGCATCGTTTCTTGCACGATTTGTGGAAGAGCGAGATAATAGGCGTTTGCCGCTTCGCGGTTTTGGAAATAGACGTCGGGGTTTTGCGCCGTGCCCCGTTGTATAGGTTTTTCAGAGTCAAGCGCACGTTCGCGAAAAGCGCGAATATCGTCGTCGCTTACGAGCGAACGCATTTCTTCGTAGTCAAGCGTTTGGATTTTATTCACTTCGTGGGAAGTTCTAAATCCGTCGAAAAAATGCAAAAAGGGTACGCGGGCGCGTAAGGTGGCAAGATGCGCGACGAACGCGAGATCGTGGACTTCCTGCACCGAAGCGGAAGCAAGCATAGCAAACCCCGTTTGCCTACACGCCATTACGTCTTGATGATCGCCGAAAATGCTTAACGCGTGTGTAGCGAGCGCGCGTGCGCTGACGTGGAATACGGTAGGGAGAAGCTCGCCTGCAATTTTGAACATATTGGGTTGCATCAAAAGCAAACCCTGACTGCAAGTATAGGTAGTCGCGAGCGCGCCGCAGGTGAGGGCGCCGTGCAACGCGCCTGCTGCGCCGGCTTCCGATTGCATTTCCACGACTTTGGGTACGACGCCAAACATATTTTGTTTTTGTGCCGTCGCCCATTCGTCGGCAAGCTCCGCCATAGGCGAAGACGGGGTGATAGGGTAGATAACCGCGAGTTCACAAAAAGCGTAGGAAACGTGCGCGGCAGCCGCGTTTCCGTCGATCGTCATCGTTTTCATAATAGCAGTATATTCGTTTTTATAAGAAAAAAACCTTTCTTTTTTAGAAAGGTAAAAAAACGCCGCGGGCTTATTTGCCCGCGGCGTAG
>JAZLDG010000083.1:0-1256 GCA_045614565.1 Candidatus Scatosoma sp.
CAATGATATACAAGAAGGGAAGCAAGCGCATTTCGTCGCCGCCTTTTAGAAAAGCGGTCGAACGTTTCATAAGTTCGTCATAAATTCCGTCGTTGACATAACCCGCCGTTGCTATTGATAATATAAGCGGCTGTTTTCTTGCGCCAAGCGCGGATTTCATAACTTCGTATTGCTTCAAGCCTTGTTCGCCCGGCCAAGCTTCCATTTCGTCGCATACTGTTAAATGCGGGTTGAAGCCGTCCGACTTTTTGGAATTGAAGGCAAGACGCCTTATTGATGTATTAAGTTGCTGTATGTAGATGTCGGAACGACGCTTCTTTGTGAAGTCGGGGTCGCCGAGTTCTTCATCAGCTTGCACAATTTGGTAAAATGCGTCATATACAAGGTCGGCTTGTTCAAGCTTCGGCGCAAGGCAATATATTTTCGCGCCGTATTCGCCGTCAAGATATGCCATATATGCAATAATTGCAGCCGCAAAAAGGGTTTTTCCGTTCTTACGGGCGACAATTATAAACACTTCGCGGAATTGTCGGAAGCCGTCGCAATCTACTATTCCGAATATTGCCGAAACAATGGCTTTTTGCCATAATTCAAGCTTTAATAAATCGTTGCGGCCTTCGCTGTGGTGGCAAAAATTTTCGATGAATTTTATTGCTTTTTTTGCCTTCTTATCGTCGTAAAACCAAGTCTTATTTTCAATTCCGCGTATTAAAATATCAAAAATAAGCTTTATCCACACGCCGACGGTAACGCGCCCCGTTTCGATTGCGTCGCGGTATTCGTAAATATAATTTTTAGTCGTCAATCAGCAGCGCCGCAAGCCTTGCTTGCTTCTTTTCTTTCTTTTCGGGGATATGTTCAAGAAGTGAATTTACAAGCGGCGTATAAGTTCGCAAATATTCCGCATAAATCTTTGTTGCGGGTGTTGCGTTCTTGTATTTTTGGCTGCCGTTTATGGTGGTTGTTTCTATTCCGTCGGTCTTTATAAGGCGCTTTGCTTCAAGCAGAACGGAACGGACGAAAGCCGCTTCGTCGATAAGCCCTTCAAGCATAATTCCTTTGTCGGTAAAGCGCTTTTTGCCGTCGTCGCCGACCTCTTTTACAGCCTTTTCAAAAATCTTCATAAGTTTGCGTTTTTCTTTCTTAATCACGCTATCATTTACCAAAATTTCGGTATTCTTTGAAGTTGCCAAATAAATTCACCGCCTTTCGTTGACCCCCCCTCACGCGTGCGCGCCCGCGGAGTTTTTTTTAAC
>JAZLDG010000084.1:0-34534 GCA_045614565.1 Candidatus Scatosoma sp.
TGTTTTTAAGGTGCAAAGCAGTTTTAGGTGGCGAAAAATAGAATTAGACAAGGAAACCGAATGCAATCATACCCAAGTATTATAAGTGAGGTTGACGAAGTATGGGCGATTTTTCGCCCCTAAAACCTTGTGTGCTTCGGCTTTCATTAGGCTGCCGCCTTCTTGCAAAAATCACAAAAAATCACGCGCTCACGGTTATTTGACCGTAGGCGTTTTCTATTTCACAAAAACAAGGAGAATCATCAATGAAAACAACGAATATTTACTATATCATCGACACTTCGGTTAAGACACGCGGAATCGTGGCAAACCGCATTAAGCAAAATATAACAAAAGTGGCACGGGCATTAGAGTTTTGCCCCTACAAGACGAAGTTGCATATTATCGGGTACAACGACAAAGCGTTCTTTGTTCAACCGTTCAACGCATACCTGCCCCACGGCAACCCCGATTTTGGCGAAGGTTTGAAAATGCTTGAAAACGTGATGAACTACGGCAACAAATACCCTACGGCGAAGACTCGTTCGGTGTTTATATGGCACACGGCAGATAACGTGTTGGAAGGTTGGCAATCGCCCCTTGAAAGGCTATTCCGCAAGAAAGAGTTTGCCTTTGGCTTGCGCTACGTGGTGTATTACGGCAACCCCGACAAGTACACGAAACAGGCGTATTATCGCTTTGCGGAAGCCCCCGACAAAATCTTACGGCACTTCTCGGAAGGTCGCTTATGTAGCCTTGTACGCACGATTCAAAGGTAAAAGAAAAAAGATTCGGAAAAACTCCGAATCCTTTTTTTCTTACTTCAATTCCAAGAAACCCATTTCGAAAGCGGAAGGGAATACAAAAGTCTTTTCACCTTGCCCGAAATCGACTTTGATGTACTTTTGCGCTTTGTCGATACGAAGGACTTTCCCTTCGCCAAACTTCTTATGAATAACGGTTGCACCTGCGACAACTCCCGACAGGTCAAGTTTGGGCTTTTCTTCTTGTTCTTGCTGTTGTGCAGGGCGACTTGTCACTACAATCCCAACTCTACCGCCAAATCGTTCGTAATCGGCAGGCGTAACCGTTTGTCCGTCGCGCGTAATAGCAACTTTCGGTTCAACAACGGCAGGGGCAATTTCTTCGATGACTTCGGGGATTGCTTCCGCCACGAAATCCATTGTCGCCTGTTGGTTGAAGAACAGTTTTTGGTATTCTTCCCGACGGATAACGGTATCCCAACCACCGATTTCATCGGAAATATTCTTTTCGATACCCGTATAGGAAAGCGACGAATCTTCATAACGCTTGAACTTGAAAATTGCGTCGTTCATAAGGCTCGCGTTGAATACCCCGATAGAACACAAAAGGTTAAAATCGTTTACGTCCAAACCCGTAACCTTCTTGAAAAGCCCAGGCTCTAACTGCGTGATAACGTCTTTCAAAGAGCGTTCGCGGTAGTCCGTCAAATACATAAACACGGGAATACGCGTAGCAAACTTGATAAGCTTTTCCTGTATTTGTTTGCGCTTGGATTTGTACTCTTTTTCTTCGTCGGAAAGTTCCTTCTTTTCCTTTGGCGTGAGCTTATCGCCTGCTTCCTTTTTTGCCTTTTTAACGTGTTCGGATTTGTTAATAATCGTTTGAATGTCTTGATTCAAAGAACGGAAACCTTCGATATTCATAATCGCATCCAAGGCTTCCTTGTTGGAAAGCAAACGCGACAAAGTATCGTTGTCAACGTTGACAAGCAACGCCGATTCCCAACGCTTCGCAAGCAAGGTTGCGCTCGTACCTGCCATGGCGATATCCAAAATATCCTGCGCGTTGATTTGCTTCATTGTACTGCCGTCGTACGCCAAAACGGGCAAGAAATGAATGAAATCCGCAACCTTCTTTTCGGGGTTGGATTCGTCCACGTTCAAACGGCAGGAATAATCGGAAATTTGCCGTAAGGCTCTATCCAAAGCAAAGTCGAATACATAGCATTCCTGCTTCATAATCCGCTTGTCGCCGTTGTCATCCTTTACTTCCCAAGGCGATTGCACACGGAACGCCGTTTGGAAATACGTTTCGGGGGATTTGAGATTACGAAGCATAAACACACCCGTCCAAGGACGAATGGTAACGCCTGTTGTTAGTTTACCACAAGAAAGGGTAATCGTCTTCGTTTCAAGGGGATTCCCCATCGACGCTTGCACAGGCGCAAGAGCGTCTAAACCGATACCTGCCCCCGTCCCTGCGCATACATTGAGGGTGTAATCGTGGTAGAAAGTGTTTTGCTTTTGTTGAAGCAAGTTTGCCATTGCTTGACAGCTCGCAACGTTCGGCAAGAACCATAACGTATGCGACAACACGTTCAAAAGTCGCGTATCGGAGAAAGGCATAGGCGGTCGTTTATCCTGCCCAAGTTTCAAATCGTCAACGCTTGACGGCAGGTAAGAACCACGTATCAAATCCAACCACTTCTGTACTTCGTTTTCATAAACGAACTTCGCTTCCGCGCCCTTGCCTTTCGCAGAGAAGAACACGTTAAGGTCGAATTCGTCGTATTCGCCCTGCACCGCGATTTGACGGATACTTTCGGGAATACGATAGGTAAGCATAACCATACGGGGCAACGCAAGATAAGGATTCCCCGAACCTATCCACGATTCCTTTGCGTTTTGCTCGTCGGAATACGTCCAGTTGTAGATTTGGTCTTCAATGAACTCACCGCTGTTGATAGCACGGAAAGGCGTACCCGAAAGGAAAAGATAATACCCCGTGGAAATAGGCAAGAAAGTTTCGTTGTAGGCGTTGTCCGCTTCCGTGCGCTTGTAGTGTTCCATATCGAAATCCGCGTTTTCTTCTTCGTCGGGATTTTCAAACAACTTCTTCGCATTTTCACGCCACGCGCCGAAATGGTATTCGTCAAAGATAACCAAACCCCATTGTGTAGCGTGGATGAACTCGTTTTTCGCCTTGATACCGCCGTTTTCATTCGTACCTAACAAGTCTTGGAAAGAACCAAATACGACGATAGGACGGGACTTGTCCGCATTGTCGAATTGTACGTCGATATTGATTTTGTTGTCGTGTGCGTCCTTGTTGGAAACGAATTGCCAACCTTCAAAGTCCACGTGGGAAACAAGGTCTTCACGCCAAGCCGATTCTACGGCAGGTTTGAATGTAAGCACCAAAACGCGCTTAAAGCCCATTTTGCGCGCTAACTGATAACTTGCAAACGTCTTACCAAAACGCATTTTTGCGTTCCAAAGGAATTTCGGGGCTTTGTCGGGTTCGTCCTGTTTGGCTTTGCCGAAAAACTCCATTGTCTTTTGTACGGCAACGGTCTGCTCGGGGCGCATTTTGAAGGTAGCCGTGCGGTTTTCTTCCGAACGCAACCCGTCGCGGACTTCTAAAATAGCCGATTGTACGTCGCGGATAGAACAACGAAACCACTCGTTTCTATCTTCGCCTTGATTGAGTTGAATAAACCCTTTACGGCGCAAAACGGTGTGGATATCGTGGTCGGTAAAACACGTGCCGTCGCTACGCATTGCCGATTCTTTAAGCAAAATGCGGTAAGGAATACCGCTTGTATGCAACTGCTCTTTGATACGTTCTTCTGCGGTACGGTCGGTAAACCCGATTTTTATGTAGTTTTTATGCGAATCCACCCCGATAAGCTCGTAAGCGTAAATGGTAGGCGTAACCGCAGGGCGTTGAAGGAAAAATTCTTGTGCCATAGTCGTTTACTCCATAGGTTTAATGATAGTTTCAATAAACTCGATTTCTTCTTGTGTTAAACCATATTTCGCATACAGTTCTTCATCCGTCCAAGCCCTCGAAAAATCTTGAATAGGAATAAATTGGAACTTTTCTTTTGAGATGTTAATGGAACTCAAAGATTGCAATAAAAGGAAGCGGAAAAATTTAGTTTTCATATAAGCGCACAAATTACTTGCTTCTTGCGCCGTTTGATAATTACCTAAACACAAATAAGTTTCCGTGCAAACTTCATTCGGTTGTAAAACACGCATAGTGGCAGAAATTACAAGATAATTGCCTTCGCTTGAAGGTTTATTGCCACCCGACATAGCCTTCGTCATAATAACCTTATAACTATTAAGCAAGTTATCCCTGTCGGTCACTTTGCTTTTTTCTATATAGGATTTTCCGTTTAGCGAATAAAGTGTCAAATCACCTTGCTTATATAAAGGGTGTCCTGTTTCTTTACTGTAAAGGTCGAAGCAGTTTCTTGAATAAACAATCTCATCAACAAAATTGCTTGACAATGCTTTAATCTTTCTAATGATTTTTATTGCAATATTATCACGGACAAATACATCGTACTCATTCAAAGAGCGAATGTCGCTCGAAAGTATTGTATTATCTTTCATATTTACTATCTCGCAAGTGCCATTGTATTCTTTTTCCCACAAGAAATAGCACACACCACCTGCAATAGTCACACCAGGGAAACAATCCGCGCTATTAGGATAATCAACAATCTTCGATATGTTTTTACAGTTTAACATATACGAACGAAAATCATCCAACCCTTTACCGCCTGCAAACCAACGAGAAGGAATAATCATAGAAAGGTAGGTCGGTTTCAATTTTGCGGCTTGCTGTACAAAATGTTGATATATGGGCATTGCGCTTGCGCCTGTACCGCCACCATCGGAGAGTTGATACGGGGGATTGCTTATGATTACGTCGAATTTCATATTCAATATTTCCTTTGCGTCTTTCTTATGGATAAATTCGTATGCGTGAGTTTCAAGTTCGTCGCCACGTTCGTATTGTTGCTTGTTTGCGCCACAGTAGACGCATTTTCCACCCACCCAGGTATGCGGTGAACGCTTAAAACGGATATTCCCTTCGGCGGTGTCAAACCTGCTTACCGAAAAATCGCTATTCGGGTATTTACTGCAATATACGCCACGACGGGAAAGCAAACTCGTAAGTTCGGTAATGGCTATGCCGAAAAGTTGCTTATGGAAAATATGGTCGATTCGTTCTTGCAGGTCGGGAAATTGCGGTTCAAGCCCTTTTATCAAGCGTTTGGCAATCTCGCGCAAGAATACGCCCGTTTTGCACGCAGGGTCTAAAAACGTAGTGTCGGGGTTCTTGAACAACTCCTGCGGTAGCATATCCAGCATTTGGTTTACGATTTCGGGTGGCGTAAACACTTCGTCGTTGGAAAGGTTGGCAAGACACGATAAAACGTCGGGGTTATACACTTTATTGAACAAATTTTCACTCATTTTCTTGTACCCTCCGATAATGAGTCACGTATTTTTTAAGGAACGTACCTTCGTCGCTTGGTGTATCGTCTATGCGCATTTGCTTTTTATCGTCGTTTTGTGCAAGCAATTCCGCGAAAGTATAATCGCTACGTTGCATTTGAAAGCCCGTGATAAACGCCCATTCGGAAAAGACGATAGGTTCATCCGTTTCGTTGCCGTTTTCGTCTACGCATTTAAGCGTAAGGGCGTTGCCACAAACGATATTGCGTTTTAGAATAAAACGTACTGCCTCGCGCGTCATATCATTGCAATCCTTTTTGCATACGGCTTTGTATTCCTTATCCCATATCTTGAACATTCTTTCCCTACAAGCGATTACGTTGTCGATTAGGATATCCACACCGTAAATACTGCTTGCGGCAAGAACGGCGTTTTTCTCATAATCAAGGGAAGATTTCTTGTACTTGCGCTTGACGATTTCAAGTTTGCGCGTTAGGATTTCGGCAAGGAAATTCCCATCGCCACAGGCAGGCTCTAAAAAGCGACTGTCTATGCGTTCCGTTTCGTCTTTTACAAGGTCGCACATAGATTTCACTTCGCGTTCATTTGTAAAAACTTCGCCGTGGTCGCGCACCCTTTGACGGGATTTTGTTTGCTTTTTTGGTGTTTCACTTTTGTTCATAAGACTTCGCCCATTTTACACTATAGTTTATATATTATACTACTATAGTGAATAAAAGTCAATCTATAGTGAATGTTTAGACCGAAAAAAAATAGTAAACTATTACTATAGTGAATTTTTGGCGGTGTTTATTATGGATAGAAAAGACGTAGGAAAGCGTATAAGAGCATTGAGAGAAGAGCGCGGTTGGGCAAAAGGAACGCTCGCTACACGGGCAGGGATTGCGCCGAGTTATATTCCCGTGCTTGAAAATGGCGAAAAATGCCCTACGATAGAAACGTTGGACGCGATTTGCTTTGCGTTTGGCATTACCCTTGCCGATTTCTTTACCGAAAAAAGAGAAGAAGCCCTAATAGATAGAGTTTCTTCCCTTACGGAAAAGCAAAAGCAATTATTAAACGATTTTTTGAATAGCTTATAAAAGGTAAACGCCCTGTGGAAATCTCTCTCCACAGGGCTTATTTTATGTCGAAAAATCGTTTAATTTGGAAATATTTGGGGTATATATTAAATAAGTTAATATACTATGGAGAATGAAATGACATTACACCACATTAAACAAATTAGAGATTATACTTCACGGGCAAAAAAACTTAAATCTAATCCAAACATAAACTCTATTTGCGATTTGAATAATCAAATTCGTGCCTTTCTGGGAGAGTCCTATCTTCCGTTTAAGTTATCTTCGGAATTAGCAAGGTTTTATGGAAATTCAAGAACATCCGCAGAAATGCAAGCGGATTTAGATTCCATAATTGCAGCTTTAGCAGGTAAGATATCTGAATGCTCTAAATCCAATGAAATACAAAAGATATTAGACGATATAGAAGAGATAGAATGTATTATTCCAAGTAATATTGAAAGCAGATTTGAATGTGTTTCGAGGATATATCATTCATATTGTGCCGTTATTGATTTTGATGATGGTATCAAAAATGCGACTCGCTATGCTGACGGTGCAGGGTTAAGTGCGGGTGAATATTCCGAGGCAACGCCAAGTATGCTTAAAGGTTTGCAGTTACAGTTGAATAGGTACGCTGAAAAGTTATGTGAAAACAAACCGCTTGAAGAAGCCAAAACTCCACTTATCCAAGTGACGAACAATCCAACAATTAGTGCTACCGCTTCCAATAATATTTCTATTGATATTTCAATTGAAATTGAAAATGCCATTAAGCAAGTGGAAAATGCCTGTCTTCCTGACGCACAAGAAAAAGAAGTTCTTCAAAAAATTCAAGAGTTTAAAGAAATTGTTGAATCGACGGAATCTAAAAAAAGTAAATGGACAAAAATTAAAGACTTTTTTAAGTGGGTTGCAGAACAGGGGATACAAGTCGCAAGCATAATAGTTCCATTGCTTGCAAACACAATTAAATAATAATTGAAAAATACCATTTAACAATCGTATATTATAAGATTGGTAGTAAGTATTACATACGAGCAAAGTACACGCTGTATGTAATACCCCATTTAATACCATTTAACACCCATTTAATAGCTATATAGCGCAATGTAGCTATTACGTGGGCGTCCATTTAACAACTAAATACAAGAACTATTACATAGGGCTAACGACAATTACGCGTTAGCCCTTTTACTATGTCCCCAAGGAGAAACTCTATGAAGAAATTTCAAACAATGGGCGAACTCATCTCGTACATGGTGGGTGCAAACGCCCCAAACGAACTACAAACGGTAGCAAAAAACGATATGCAAGCCGTGGAAGAAGTAAACCAAAGCGGAGCAACGGCGTTCCTAATCATAGCGGAAACAAAAGCCGAAGCAAAGCAGGTGAAAAAGGAATATGCACTATCGAACTGCGCGCCCGAATACAGCAGAATTATTAACACTCTTGACGGGGCGTATTGGAAACAAAGCGTGTATGTCTTTTCGGACGACGGAGGCGGTATCATATACTTTGAGCGCGTGCCGTTATTACCCTAAAACTGCCCGAATTTCGCGCGTGTTGCACGGGGCATACTCGCACCATCGGCACACACAAACGCCAAAAATCGGGTACAAAGTTGCCCAACTTCGGGCAATTCACAACCACAAGGAGAAAGGAAATGTTCAACAAAGAAAAACGCTACGTGACGGGTGGAATCGACAAGCGCGTACCGCAAGAATTGCAATGCTTAATGTGGGCTTCCATAGAAGCAAGAATATTCTTCGCGGACGAGAAAATCGACTACCTGCAAGTGTTCACGTTCAAGAAAATCGACGGGGAAATCCTTGCTCTACACCACGAGCAGGAAGAACCGCCCCTATTAAACGTACACTACACAACCTACCGCCCCGAATACGATGAAATCCTACACGAAAAAGTCTTCGTAATCGACGACGGCGACCATAGCACTATGCTATTTGCCTATGAATACTAAAACAGGAGGAACAAAGAAAATGGCAAGCAAAAAGCAAGGAACAAAGAAAGACGAAGGTAAAAGCCTTAAAAGCAAAAATACGGTGAAAACCATTGACCAAATGACGGTTGCCCGTCAAATCGCGGAGAAGTTCGGGTTCAAACTCTCGGATATACTCGCGGTTATCGAAGAAGAACAAAAACTGACGATGGAATACGCGAAGATGGGCTACAAGGTGATTAAGAAAAACTACCTTACCATCGAAGGGCGAAAAATGGAAGGCAAGAAAGCGTGGAAATCGCCCTTAACGGGTAAAATCTACGATATCCCTACAAAGACTCGTATTCTCGTAAGGGTGGGTGACGGGTTCAAACGCTATATCGAGAATAAGAAAATGCCCGATAAACTCTGCCGATTCGTGGATAGTAGCGCAAGCACCCCTGCGGTGGCGAACGGATGACGAATTACGAAAAGGCAATACGGATAGCAAAGGAAGACGGGAAGGTGTGTATATCCCACCTGCAACGTCGCCTTTGCCTATCCTATCTTGAAGCAGGGCAAATCATAGACCGAATGAAGCAAGACGGGTATATCTCGGACAAGCAAAAAAACGGAATATGGTATCGCGTGAAAGAAAAATAACCCCAAGTGGATTATTTTTCTTATTGAGCTATTGCCATAATATTATTTAAAACGCGCACACGACGTGCGTATTGTTCTATCAAATCCCAACTGTTAGGAATCGTGGGAACAAATCGCGCGTGCGTAATTGTTCTTTCGTTTAGAAAAATCCCAACTGTTAGGAATCGTGGGAACAAATAATTATACAATCTTTTTTGTATAGCATATCGAAAAACGTCGATTTCGGCGTTTTTCGTTCTAAAATCGCCTACAAAACAGGTTGTAAATAAATTTTTAAGGAGATTCTTATGATGGTAAGAAACGACAACGAGCGGTTGCCTCGATTACTGCAACCAAGAACGGTGACGTTACCGAAAACGTCGCGCCACTCTTCTACGTTAAGTCAATTATTCGCAACGTAGAAGCCCCTAATGGTCTTGATACGTGGTTGATTCACGTCAACGACCATAACCAACGTGAATTTGAGTTCGAATTGTCTTCGAAAGCGATTCACTTACAAACCCTAACAGCCGAATTGTGCGAGAATGGTGTTATGATAGACCCTTTCTGGTCGAAGTTTGTTGTTAGCCACTTACTCTATGGGCATCAAAAATGCCAAGAAGAAGGTTGTATCTCATACCGTAATAAGGTGCTTGGTTGGTATCCGTTTAATGGCACAAGTTATTACTTCTATGATGAAACTGACTTCGACGGCAAGCACGCTCAATGTACCCGTAAGAGTATCGAATTCCAAAAAGGTGACAAGGAAACGTATCTCAAATTCCTAAAAGATACCGTCTTCCCTTCCACCGAATTAAGCCTTGCGCTTGCTATTGGGTATTCTGCGGTAGTCGTAGCAAGGTTAAAAGACGAAGCCGATTTAGGCACAGTTATCGTTAACCTTTGCGGTACTTCAAGTACGGGTAAGTCAACAGCCGAGATGTTGATGTGTAGCCCGTTTATGAATCCTTCCGTTAGCAATTCAGGTCAAAGTTTGTCTATGTCGGCGCAAAGCACGTCAAATGGATTGTATCAACTCTTTGAAGGTGTGTACGGTATTCCGTGTGTAATTGATGACATCACAACCAACTCAAGGTTTACGATGACGGATATCGTTTACGCTCTTGCACAAGGCGCGCCTAAACGCAGGTTAAACGGAAACTGCGAAGTTCGTAAAGCGGAAGGTTGGTGTGGCGTTATCATAGCTTCCAGCGAATCGCCTATCACCGACTTCACGGATGGCTATCAAGGCGTTAAAGCCCGTGTGTTGCATACCTACGGACTTCAATGGACGAAGTCTGCCGAAGAAGCCAAGCTCGTGAAGCGTACCGTTCGCAAGAACTTCGGCTTTACGGGTAAGGAATTTGCTGATTACGTTGCCTCAATTCCCATTGAAGAACTTTATGATAGATTCGAGGATTCTATCGAAAGTGTGCAGAAGTTAATGGTCAAAAAGGATAACCTAACTGACCGTATTGCAGATAAGTACGCCGCTGTCTACTTAACGGTGGAACTTCTCAATGAGAAGTTTGCATACGGCTTATCCGCAGACAGGTTGCTTACTTGCTTCATTCAACCCGAACAAGACTCTATCGAAGAACGCGATAACACCTTAAAAGCGTATAATTGCGTGGTAGACTTCGTATATCGACACGAAGCACGTTTCTTGCAAGATAGACAAATGGATGACAGGATGATGAGCCTGTATAATAGCGATTATCGCCCTAACAACGTATATGGTAAAATCATCAAGTATAAAACACATTGGGAAGTGCGTTTGCTCGAAGACATAACGAAAGAGATACTTGATAAAAACGGGCTTGGTGGTGAAATCCGTGGAATCCGTCAAAAATGGGTTGAGCGTGGTTTAACCAAAGGTGATGGCGACCACAATACTCGAAAGTACAGTATCAATGGTCGTACGGCAAGGTGCGATTGCCTTATCATAGAAGGTGGTATAGTAGAACCTGAAAGTGAAGAACCGCCCAAAACCGAAACAGTTCAACAGGAAACACCTGTAAGCGATTACGCGGTGGATGATAGCGTAGCAATCCAACAGATATTTCGAGGTGAAGTATGAGCAGTATTCACATTAACCGCACCGAACTCTACAAACGCAAGGGACAGTTAACGCTGTCCCCTGCGGAAGATGAAACCCAAACACCCCCAAACGCAGAGCTAAACGAAACGCTCGCGGAGATAATCACTAAAAAATTCAAAGGAGATGACAATGCGCAACCTTGACAAAGAAGAAATCCAAGCACTTAAAGGGCAATTAGCCAAATTAACCAAAACCAAGCGGAATCACTAAACTCCGCACGGCAATCTACGCTCGTAAGAGTACCAAAGACGAGAAACAAACTTCCCTACCCACGCAAATTGAGCTTTGCAAAGAGTTCATAGCCAAATACGACTTCCTTGAACTAACGCAAGTCTTCCAAGAAGACGACAAAAGCGGAATGTTTATGGATAACCGCGACGAGTTTTTGGCAATGCTATCCAAAGCCGAAAGCGGTGAACTACACGCAATCGTCGTATTGCGCCTTGATAGATTAGGGCGTGACGTTGCCGATACCACAACGACCATTAAACTCTTGAACGCCTACGGGTGCGCGTTGCTCGCAGGTGACGACATCTCAAACAGCAACACTCCCGTTGGCGAGTTTATGCGCGGAATCCTGTTATGCCAAAATCAATACCACGCACGAGTGACCGCAAGCCGTGTTATGCAAGGCGAAATTCACAACGTGCAGAATGGCGATAGCGCAGGTGGACAACCGCCATACGGATTGAAGTTAGTGAACAAGCAATACGAAATTGACGAAGACGAAGCCCCTGCGATAAGGCAAATCTTCTCAATGATAGCCAAGCGGAAACAGCTACAAGCAGGTTATCGACCACTTAACCGAGCAAGGCTACTCCACCCGACAAGGCAAGAAGTTCAGCTACTCGACGTTGAACTCCCTACTTCGAAACGATAAGTATTACGGCACATACGTCTACAACCGAGAAGACGGTAAGCGCAAGAAGAAGCGCGTGCTAATCGAAAAGTTTGACGAAGTGCGCAACGAAACTGCGATACCTGCTATCATAACGAAGGCGCAGTTTGACAAAGTCCAAGCAATCCTAAACGGCAGAACGTCCTGCCGACCACACCAAAACTCTAATCCCGAATACTTCTTGACGGGCTTCGTGGAATGTAAGTCCTGTGGCTCGTCTATGAGTGGTATGGCGAATAGCGGTGGACGTGGTTATACCCGTATTCGTTCTTATGCTTGCCCAAATCATAGTTCCAAGCGTGGCAAGGTATGCAAGACGAAGAAGGTAAACGCCGAATACCTTGAAACAGCCATCAAAAATGTGCTTGCAGACAAGGTGAACGCATACCTGTCTGCCACTAACGCCCAAAAATCGGTGTTTGACCTGCTCAAAAGTTCCAAAGTCGAAGAAGTCAACGCAATCCAAAAGCGTATCAATTCTCTCGACGACCACATTCGCGGTTTGATAGACAAATCCGTGAATCCCAAAACGTCCAAAGCTGTTGCCAAGCGTTGCGAAGAGCAAGCAGACGAAGCAATCGAAGCCCAAGAACAACACAAGGCAAGGCTCGCGGAACTTAACGCAATTCTAACCCAAGTAAACGAAATCGAAACCGCGTTTGCCAACAAGACGGAAAGTCTTACGGTGGACGATATCTTCCATTCACACACAATCGCCCGTGAA
The DNA here is from genome assembly GCA_045614565.1 of Candidatus Scatosoma sp. Classification (GTDB taxonomy): domain Bacteria; phylum Bacillota; class Clostridia; order Christensenellales; family Borkfalkiaceae; genus Scatosoma. The sequence goes on from JAZLDG010000084.1 coordinate 12,606, forward strand.
CTCGTGGGAATCTTCATTGAGAAGATTCTCATAGACGACGAAACGGACGACATTGAAGTAATCTTCAAGAATTAACAACATAAGCGCATAGCTCGTCATTGGGCTATGCGCTCTTTCTATACAAAAATCAAAGGAGAACAGAAAAATGGCACAGTTTGAAGCGGTTGCCTATGCTCGGTATTCGTCGGATAGGCAACAAGAATCAAGTATCGTCGTACAACTTGCGGAAATACGGCGATTTTGCGAACGGCACAATATCAATCTCGTTCGCGAATACATAGACGAAGCGCAAACGGGTACGAACGCCAACCGAAAAAGCTTCCAAGAAATGATACAGGACGCACAAAAAAGACAGTTCCGTTTCGTTATCGTACACCGTATGGATAGATGGGCGCGAAACGTGGACGATGCGCGCTACTACAAAAAATACCTGCGAAAATTCGGGATAAAGGTGGTAAGTACCATAGAAGAATTCGACGAAACACCCGAAGGCGAGTTCTTTGAGTTAATGTCTATGGGTATGGCAGAGTTATACTCTAAAAAGCTTGCAAGGGAATGTCGGGCAGGTATGCTCGCCAACGCAAGAGAAGCAAAAGTCCACGGTGGCGTACCCCTGCTTGGCTACAAAGTACAAAACAAAAGGTACGTGATAGAAGAAAAGGAAGCGGAAATCGTGCGCCTTATCTTCGACCTATTCTTACAAGGCTACGGGTATAGGGCAATTCGCAATTATCTCTTTGCGAACGGCTATCGCCACGCTGACGGAAGACCGTTTACTGCGCACTTCTACGATATACTTCGCAACCGAAAGTATATCGGGGAATACACGTATAATGTGGAAGCCGAACGCGACGAACGCGGAATACGAAACAAGCATAAGAGCAAACCCGAATCGGAAATCATACGCGTTCCCAACGGCGTTCCCCGTATTATAGACGACGATACGTTCTTCCGTGTGCAAGCAATTATGGATGAACGAAAAGGGCGCAGACGAGTATTCAACCCAAACGGCAAGTACCTATTCGCAGGGTTAATAAAATGCGGTTGTTGTGATGGCTCGGTATGTGGTGGAGTTCGCTACAACTACAAAGGCTTAAAAATCGGCATACCCCATTATCAATGCAATCGACGGGATAGAAAATGTCCTACAACCCCCACCAACGCGGAATATTTGGAAACTTACGTCTATCGGCTGTTGACGTGGTGCTTATTGAAAAAGGACAACCGCAAACAATTCATAGACCTTGTGCGTATGGCGTACATTAAGACTTATGAGAAAATGCAGACGGAATATAATGGATTGTTGGCGAAAATCGAAGAAAAAGAAACAAAAATCAAGGAAAACTGCCTAAAAGAAACGCAGGAAGAAATGAAATCCCTACGCGCATATCTCGCGGAAGAAAACTGCGCTATGCGGTGGGAAGTCAACGAACTTACCCGAAGCGCGCAACTGTTGAGCGAACGAATTTCTATGTACCCTTCGTTCAACGTTCAACGAGTGACGAAAATGGCAAATTCCTATCGCGATAGAATCACTACCGAGAACGGAAAAGCCCTGCAAGCGACGTATCGGGAATTCATACGCCTTATCACAATGGATAACCGCGAAATTCGCATAACGTTCAACCTGCAAAGGCTGCTTAATGGCATTGAACCCATACCTGCTACGGTGATAGAAACACGAAACTATATCGCTCGCCCCAACGAACACAAACACCAAACGTTCGAATTTGGCGAGTTGAGAGTCCAACTTTGACAAGTCAAAAAGCGGAAGTAGGTTCAAAATTGCCACCCAATAATCGGTTAGAAAATGGATAGAAAATCACGCAAAAATGCCTAAAAACGGGTGATTTTTGCGATAAAATATGGGTTTTGATACCCGTGGCAGTATGCCTGTTACGTGCCCTATCACCTGCTCCAAAATAAAACAGGGTGCCTTGTGCATCCTGTTTTATTTTGGCATTAGATAATGGAGAATTTTTCTTTTATTTATAAAAACGCTTGATAAAAGTGATATATTATTTATGCGACACATCTTAATATTTTTGCACACCAGAGAAATACTACGTTAAAAGTGTATATTCCGCTACGCCCGTAGAAAGCACGTTAAAGCTTGAAGCGTACTATCAATTCTTAACGGCTTAAAAACCCGCATAAAAAAACGCCTAAAAATAGGCGTTTTTTTAATGCAATTTTTTGTTATTATTCTTTAAGTAGTTCGTCAAGCGATACGTTCAAAATTTGAGCAAAACACACAAGCTCAATATCCGTCACGAAACGCTTTCCGCTTTCAATCCGTTGTACGGCGTTTTTATCTATATCCAAACCCAAAAGCTGACATTTTTCCGCAAAAGCCCGTTGCGAAAGCTTCGGTTGCATCGTTTTCCGTAAAATATACAACCGCTTTCCGCATATATTATTTTGTCCGTCACCCGCTTTGTTTTTGAACATTTTTCAAACCTTTCTATTTTTCGTCTTTTTACTTGACAAATATATTATAATATGTTAAATTCTATAAAATGACGTTCAGTAAATGTCATTTTAGAAATGAGTAAAAAGTGAAAAAAGAACAAGCCCGTCCTTGACTTTGGACGGGCTTGTTCCCTATTATTTTTTAAGAAGTTTTCGTTAGATCTTTTCTTTAACTTTCGCTGCTTTACCCGTAAGCTTACGCAAATAATAAAGCTTCGCTCTTCTAACCTTACCCCGTCTAACAACGGTAATGCTCGCAATCTTCGGCGAGTGAAGGGGATAGGTTTTTTCTACGCCGACGCCGTAAGAAATATGACGTACGGTGAACGTTTCGGACACGCCGCCGTTCTTTTTCGCGATAACGACGCCTTCAAAGTTTTGAACTCTTTCTTTGCCACCTTCAATGATCTTATAACCGACCTTGACCGTGTCGCCAACTTCAAATGCGGGAACTTCAGCTTTCATATTTTCAGCTTCGATCGCTTCAATCAATCCTTTCATTTTAGACTTTACCTCCATTATTTACGAAACGTTCATAACCCGCTGCATAACTTCTCGTTATGCCCAAAAAAAGGCAGCGGAACGCTCGAAGTCAAACAATATTATATATAAATTTTTCACCTTTGGCAAGCATTTTTGCACTATTTTTTTCTTTTATTTTTATTTTTCCACTATTTTTTTATTTTTGTCTTGACAATTTTCATATTTTGCATTATAATATACTTATCATTTTTATAATGGAGGCATATATGGATTTCCTACTTCAAGGGTTTTCCGCGCTCACTTGGCAACAGGTCGTTATGTGGGCGATCGGCGGGCTTTTAATCTATCTCGCCATTAAAAAGGATATGGAACCCGCATTGCTGTTGCCGATGGGCTTCGGCGCAATTTTAGTCAATCTCCCGCTCTCTCCCGTAATCGGTAGCGGCGTAGACGGCGAACATCTCGGTATTATTACTTCGCTTTTCAAAGTCGGTATCGAAGCAAGCGAAGCGATGCCGCTTTTGCTCTTTATCGGTATCGGTTGTATGATCGATTTCGGACCGCTTCTTACCAACCCCAAGCTCTTTATCTTGGGCGGTGCGGCACAGCTTGGTATTTTCGTTACGATTATCCTTGCGGCAATGATCGGTTTCCCGCTCAACGACGCGGCTTCAATCGGTATTATCGGCGCAGCGGACGGTCCTACGGCTATTCTCGTAGCGATGCAGCTCGCTTCCAAGTACATCGGTCCTATTATGGTCGTAGCGTATTCGTATATGGCACTCGTACCCATCGTACAACCTGCCGTCGTTCGTCTTTGCACGACAAGAAAAGAACGCTTGATTAAAATGAAATACAGCGCGAAACAAGTTCCCAAGCTTATGCGTATCCTGTTCCCGATCATCGTTACGATTATTTCGGGCTTAATCGCGCCCGATTCCCTTTCGCTCGTGGGTATGCTGATGTTCGGTAACCTGCTCCGCGAATGTGGGGTATTGCAATCGCTTTCCGAAACGGCGCAAACGACTTTCTCGAACATTATCACCTTGCTCCTTGGTATCACCATTGCTTTCCAAATGCAAGCGGAAGCGTTCCTTGCGCTGGAAACCTTGATTATTATGGCACTCGGCTTGTTCGCGTTCGTATTCGACACGATCGGCGGCGTAATGTGCGCGAAGGTTATGAATTTATTTTGCAAGGAAAAAATCAATCCTATGCTGGGTGCAGCGGGTATTTCCGCATTCCCTATGGCGGCGCGCGTCGTGGAAAAAATGGGTATTAAAGAAGACCCGTCCAACCACCTTTTGATGCACGCAGTCGGCGCGAACGTATCGGGGCAAATCGCTTCCGCAATCGTCGGCGGCTTGATTATCGGTCTACTCGGCCCGTTCTGTTTATAAGGAGAATACGCGTATGTTGCATTTATTATTAGCTTTTGACAACCTTACCCCTATGAACTGGGACGTAATCGCGCCCGCGCTCAATTTCCTTTGGCAAGGACTTTTGGCAATCTTCGTCGTAATCGGACTGATTATCGTAACGGTCAAGATCACTTCTTTTGCAATCGCCAAAGCCGCGGAAGCAAAAAAACGCCGCGAAGAAGAAACGCAAGAAAATAACCAAGAATAAAACTTTGACGCGGGGCAAACCCCGCGTCCCTTTTTCGGGGCTGCTATGAACGAATTTCTCATTCGCCTTTTCGTAGGCAAAAACAAAAATCCGAACGACCCCGCCGTGCGCGGAAAATACGCTTCCTTGGCGGGTTTTACGGGGATTATAATGAACTTTTTGCTCTTCGTGGGTAAGCTCACGATGGGGCTTGTTTCGGCAAGCGTAGCCATTATCGCCGACGCGTTTAATAATATTTCCGACGCAGGCTCGTCCGTCGTGGCGTTGATCGGGTTTCGGCTCGCGAATAAGCCCGTAGACAAAGAACACCCGCTCGGTCACGGCCGCTTGGAATACGTTTCGGGCTTTATCGTGGACGCGCTCATTATTCTCGTCGGTGCGGAGCTGTTGAAAAGCTCGATTGAAAAAATCGTAAATCCCACGCTTCCGAGCGTAGGCGTCGCAACGCTTATTATTTTAAGCGTCGCGATTTTGGTAAAGGTTTGGCTGTTTTTCTTTTATCGAAAAATCGGCAAAAAAATCCGCTCGGCTTCTATTAACGCGGCGGCGAGCGACTCACTCACCGATTGTATCGCGACCACGCTCGTACTCGTTTCCGCGTTAGTCGCAAGAATTTGGGGCGTGGCAATCGACGGCTGGGCAGGAATTCTCGTCGCGGCGTTTATCCTGTACACGGGCATAAAAGCGGCGAAAGAAACGATTGATTTATTGCTCGGCTCGCCCCCTGATCCCGAATTTATCGAAAACATTTACGAATTCATCAAGGACTATAAAAAAATCGTCGGTATCCACGACGTAATGGTGCACGATTACGGCCCCGGCAGGCAAATCGTTTCCTTTCACGCCGAAGTGCCGTCCGATTCGGATATCAACGTAGCGCACGAAGAAGTCGACCAAATGGAACGGGATATGCACGAAAAATTCGGCTGTATCGTGACCGTCCACCTTGACCCGATCGTGATGAACGATCCGCTCGTGAACGAGCTTCGCGCCCTTGCGCAAACTTCGGCAAAGACGGTGAACGCAGATTTTTCCATTCACGATTTCCGAATGACCAAGGGCGAAACGACCGTGAATTTGATCTTCGATTTGGTAATGCCAAGCGATTGTAAAATGTGTTCGGAAGAAGCGGAAAATGCGGTTGCGGACGAAATCCGAAAACACCGCCCCAACTGTTTTTGCGTCATTCGCGTCGAACATCCTTTCGTATAACAAAACCGCACCCTATCGGTGCGGTTTATCTTATTTCTAATATCCGTTTCCAAAGAATAAGCCAGTCAAGCTCCTTTTCGTAAGCTAATTGGTCGCCGTTTACTACGCCTTTCTTTTTAAGCGCTTCGATTTGTTTTTCTAACTCTTGAATTTCTTTTTTATCTTCTTCCGTCATTTTATTTTCTCCTTAAACTAAAAAGTGCGCTAACCGAAGTCAACGCACTAAAAACGCAAACTCCGTTGTTGTCACACAAACTTAATCAAAAAAGAGAATTTTCGTCATCTTAATCGTTGGAATTTGCATTTTTATCAAATTCATAAGATTAAGATGGTTAAAAAAGGGCATAATTATCCCTTAAAAAATCGCTCTTTTTTTCTTATTTAGTTTATGTGACACATACAATATACCACAAATTCAAGTTTTTATCAAGCATTTTTGCAAAAAAAAGAAAACTCGGCTTATGAAAAGCCGAGTTTTCTTGATAAAAAATCCTTTTAACGGATAAAATTCGTCATAATTTTGCGTTCCTTGACGGGTTCGACGCCCGCTTCCTTGCCAAGTGCCAAGCATTTCAACAGCCAAGCCATATTGTTCCCTAAAATCCGCATCGTTTGCAATCCTTCTTCGTCTTGCGCCGCTTCTTCGGCGGTGTTGCCGTGGATTTCGTTCCAGTAATTCGAGCCGACGATAGGCATATTATTGATCGTGAAATATTTATTGATTACGTCGAACGTAGTAGACGCGCCCGCCCGACGGCAACTCACCACCGCCGCTGCGGGTTTATACGCGAGCTGTTTGCCGCCGCTGTAAAATACTCTGTCCATAAAGGACACCAACGCGCCCGAAGCCGAAGCGTAATACACGGGCGAACCGAACACGAACCCGTCGAATCCCGCCGCTTTTTCGACGAATTCGTTTACGCCGTCGTCGATTACGCATTTTTTCAGCTTTTTACAAGCCCAACAGCCTTTACAGCCGTTCGTCGCGTGTTGACCGAGCCAGTAAATCTCCGTTTCCACGCCGTTGGCGTTCAACGCCTTTTCCACTTCCGCAAGCGCGGTATACGTACAACCCTTTTCGTGATAACTGCCGTTAATCAATAAAACTTTCATAAATTTTCTCCTAAAATAATATCGTATTTATTTTTTAACCAAGATATATCGGTAACCCAGCCTTCCACGCGGTTTCTGCGTTTATACGCTTCGTTGGCTTCCCCAAGCGCGGCGTGAAACTCCATTTGCGAGCAAGCGTTGACCTTCATAAACCATTCCATCGCTTCCGCCCCCCTGCCCATAAGCTGGGTACGGGAAATATGCACGACTTGGTGGCAATTCCTGCAAAGCGCAACCACCGTTTCAAGCTTTTGCAACGCTTTTTCTTCGTCGTAGCTCCAACGCTCGTGCGCTTCCAAGCGTTCCCCCGCCCGTCCGCATATACAGCACCTGCCCCCCGCGCGCTTATACGCGTCACGGCGAACGATATCCCAGTCAGCGGGCTTTAACACGCTCCGAAGATTAAAAAACCAACATTCTTCGGGTACAATTTCAAAATCAAGCTTATATTTTTTCATCGTTTAACAGTTCTAAACATTGTTTGAACGCGGTCGGGAGCGAAATACCGTCTTGGATTTCGTCCAAGGTATAGGTATCGAACGGCGCGAACTCCGTTTGTACCCATACGCAGGTAATATCCCATATAATGTGCGTAAAAATATGCTTATATTTTTTGCGTTTTTTCTCGGTGAACGCGTACACGCCCCATTCGTTTAAGACGCTTTCCGCGCTTTCGTTCGTTTGCACGGCGGACGGAAATTCGTTCATACCTTTGAGTACGCCCGTTTCCCGACGGCGGATACAAAAGCCTTCGTCCGTTTGGATTAAAAAGATATACACGCTTTCAAGGCGTGTCTCTTTCTTTTGCGGAAGCACGGGATACAGCGGCTGCGTGCCGTTTTTATACGCCCTGCAAATTTCCTGCAACGGGCATTTCGCGCAATCGGGGTTTTGCGGCTTGCAAACGAGCGCGCCCAGCTCGAACAAGCTTTGCGTAAAATCCGAACAAGCCTTGCCCGCCTTGGGGTATGCCGCCGAAAGCTCGCTTTCAATGCGCTTGCGATAGCGCGTATCCGATATCACCGAACCGTTTTCGGCAAGTCTTGACACCACGCGAAGCACGTTCCCGTCTACCGCCGCTTCCCGCTGCCCGAAAGCAATGGACGCAATCGCGCCCGCGGTGTAATCACCGATTCCCGAAAGGGAACGAAGTTCGGCTTTGTTTTGCGGAAATTCGCCGTTAAAGCGGTATAAAATCTCGCGCGCGGCTTTTTGCAAATTGCGTACGCGGCTATAATACCCAAGCCCTTCCCAAAGCTTCAACAAGCGTTCTTCTTCGCAAGCCGCAAGGGCTTGCACGTCGGGCAATTCCGCGATAAAGCGCGCGTAATAGGCCTTGACCGCTTCCACGCGGGTTTGTTGGAGCATTATCTCGGATACCCATATATGATAAGGCGTGGGATCGTTACGCCAAGCAAGGTCGCGTTTATGCGTTTGATACCAAGCAAGCAAGGGGGCAGGTATGCGTTCAAATGGAAAAATCGTCGTCATATGTACTATTCTTTCGCCGCAAGCGAATTGAGCAAAATCACCGTTTCGGTGATATTCGGCTCATCGGGGAAAAGAATGGGCGTCGGCATCGACAGCGACGAATCTTCGCCGACGTAGGTGATGTCCGCTTTGCCGTTGCCTTGCGTCGTTACCAAGCAATTTCCCACGCCCACGAACGCACCGGGGTAGCCGCTGAAAATGCTTCGCATCAGTTCCGCACCGCTAATTACTTCGACGTTTTCTTTGCGGGCAATCAGCTCGAAAAAGTCGCGGTATTCTTCCAAATCGCCGTTTTTGTTGCAATCGGGCAAATCTTCCAAGCCGTCCAAAACGATAATCAATCTCGGACAGCCCTTTTCACGCTCGTGCATATCCAAAAGCTCTTTTACGCAAGTCTTGGCTTGGTCTAAATCGGATTTCAAACGCACGAACGGCGCGGTTAAATCCACGCAGGAAAGGCGCAACAGCTCGCCGTATTCGGCGCGGGGCGAAAGCACGAGAAAGTTGGCTTCGGTCTTGTCGTACAAGCAGGAAAGCGTAATAATCAAACGCTTAATAAACGCCGTTCTACGCCCGCCCGTGACGCAGGTATGCCGAAAATACGGTCTTCCGTGCTTTTGGGAAAGCACGGTGTTGTCCGCCATATCCCGACCGAGCGGCACGCCCGCGCGAAGCTTTTTCAAGCTCTCTTCGTCTTTACAATTTTCCGTCAAAAGGGAAATAAATTCGTCCGATCTCATAGCGTCCGCGCCACTCCTTTTCTTTCGTATACCTTTATTATACAAAAAAACCACGGCTTTGTCAAGTCCTGAAAGAAATCCGCGCCGCGGTTTTTACCGCGGCGCGTACGATTTTATGCGTATTTTACGAAATATTCGTCTTTATCAAAGACGATGTCCACCGTTTTTTCTTCGCCGTCGCGAAGCACTTTAACCGAAACCGTATCGCCCTTTCTTACCGTTAGCAGTAAATCGTTGAGCTGATATCTTCTTTGAAGCGGCGTTTCCGTGCCGTGAACGGTAATTGCCAAAAGCTTATCCCCGACTTTGAGCTTGCCGTTTGCCGCGCCCGCGTCGCTTCCCGCAAGTACGCTGGAAATGACTATGTCTTCTTTAATTTGAAGTTTTTTATCGACGAGCGAAGCCGTCGAAGCGTCAATATACGCTTCCACGCCAAGCCACGCGCGGAGCGCGTACCCGTTCTCGTCGTTGACCGCGTTTTCCAAAATATTATCCAGCAAATACCGCACCTGCGTAATGGGCAAAGCGTAACCCATATTGTCCGTTTCGTCCGCTACGCTCTTGGCGTTGGTAATGCCGATCAGCTCGCCTTGGGCGTTGAAAAGTCCGCCCCCCGAGTTGCCGTGATTGATCGCCGCGTCCGTCCGCAATACGCGATAGGAAACGGTACGCTTGCCGTCTGTGGAAGTCATCGCGATATTTTCCGAATCCACCGACACGACGCCGCTCGTCACGGAAATCCCCAAGCCGTTCGCGTTCCCGATCGCGAACGCTTTTTCGCCGATCGTGAGTGCGTCCGAGTCCCCGAACACCGCTTCCGTTGCCGCGCTCTTTTTCAAGTATTCGCTGCTGTCCACTTTCAAAATCGCGATATCGTAATCCATCGCGCCGCCCACGAAGCTCGCCTTGATCCCGTCGCCCGTGAAATCGCCCGCTTCCGTTTCGATATAGCCGTCTCCGTCCGTATCGTCACCCTTAGTGAAGCCTTCCCTTGCGCCGTAGGGATAAACGTAGATGCAATTTGAAATGCCCGTGTTATATTCGGAATCGTACACCACGTGATAATTCGTCACGATATACGCCGTCGCCGTCGTATCGTTTTCACGGAGCTTGAAAATAACGCCGCTCCCTTCCGCCGCCGAAACGAGCTTTTCCTGACGGTAGTTGAGCCGATTTCCGACCATGACCTGTTTTTCAAACGCGCAACAAATGCCCACAACGGAAGAAGTATTTTGCGCAATCGTTTCCGTGTCGTTATCTTCCTGCACGCTAAAATCAAAGCCTAATTCCTTGATAAAATCCAAAAGCGTACCGTCGTACCCTTCTTCGGAATTTTTCACGGCTTCGTACATTTCTTCAATGGACAAGCTTTGTCCGTCCGCGCCGTTTTTGCCGCGCAGGGATTCGAGCCAAGCCTGCTCGTCCCCTTCAAAGCCGTTTTTCACGGCAATATCGTAGGCGTTTATAATTTCTTGATTGTCACAAGCGGCAAACGCCAAAACCGACGCCGTCGCCACCCCCGCCAAAAGAAAAGCCGCCGTTTTTTTCCATATTTTTTTCATACAAAACTCCTTTTAGAAGTACTTATTATCTTTAATTATATCTTGCTTGTTTGTAAAATATTTTATGATTGTTTGAAATTTTGGTGAATTTTGGAAAACCTGCAACCGCAAAAATCCTGCCGATACAGTCCGTATTCCTTGGAAAGCGCGATCGATTGCAAGTACCCGCCCTTTTTCTTAAAATCCGAAACGAGATAATTCAACGCATACCTGCCCGCGACCTTTTCCCCGATTTCGTTCAACCATTCCGCGTTTTTATGCGGACTTAACGAAAGCGTGGTGCAAAACCAAGAAAACCCGTTCTCTTTCGCGATTTGCGCCGTTTTTTCCAAGCGGAGCTGATAACAAAGATAACAGCGTTTTCCGCGTTCAGGCTCGTTTTCCAAGCCCGCCGAGATTTCTAAAAAGCTTTCGCTGTCGTAATCGCAGTCGATAAACTTCGCCCAGCCCGTTTCCCGTAAAAAACGGATTTGTTCAGCTTTGCGTTTGTCGTATTCCGCTTTCTCGTCGATGTTCGGGTTATAATACAGCACGGTCACAGCAAATTTGTCTTTGAGCCTTTCCAAACACGCCGACGAGCAGGGCGCGCAACAGCTATGTAAAAGCAGCGGCGTACCCGTAGGCAAGCTTTCTATCAACGCGAGCATTTCGTTTTCGTAATTTCGTTTCATACCTACTATTATACCCACTTTCCAAATCTTTGTCAACGCTCTTTCGTTAAAAAACGGCGCAACGCCTTGACAAATTACGTAAAAATCTTTATAATGAGTGTTATGAAACTACTCATACCCGTTGCATTCGCCCAAGAGCAGGCAACCAAACGACAACTGCAAACGCTGGGCTTTACGAAAGCCCCCGCCGACAACGGCAGGATTGAAATCGACGGCGACTGGACGGATATTGCGCGGCTGAACGTGTTTTTGCGCAGCGGCGAACGCGTTTTGATTTGTCTTGCCCGTTTCCCTGCCCGTACCTTTGACGAGCTTTACGACGGCGTTTACGCCATCGAATGGGAGCGTTGGCTGACCGTGCAATCGAAAATCCTTATGGACGGTAAAAGCGTACAAAGTACGCTTGCGGCGATTAAAGCCACGGGCGGCGTGGCGAAAAAGGCGATTGTGCAACGGCTTTCGGACAAACTTCGACAAGGCAGACAAACGCTTTCGGAAACAGGTCCGCGTTCCATCGTCGGGATTTCCCTTTATAAGGACGAAGCGACGATCACCTTGGACACTTCGGGCGACGGACTGCATAAACGCGGCTACCGTACGCTCGCGTACAGCGCGCCGTTAAAGGAAACGCTTGCAGCGGGCATTATCGACGAATCCTTTTACAACCCCGACAGGGATATGGAAAAGCCGTTCGCCGATCTCTTTTGCGGAAGCGGGACTTTGCCCATTGAAGCGGCTATGAAAGCCTTGCATATCGCGCCTTGCGTCAATCGAAGCTTTGATTTTGAAAAATGGGCTTGCGCACCCAAACAAGCGGCGGCGCGCGCGAGAGAAGAAGCCCGCGACGGCGTAAGACGGGATATAAAGCCGTGTATTTTCGGCTCGGATATCAATCCCGAAGCCATTTCCATTGCGCGCTATCACGCCAAACGCGCGGGCGTGGACGAATATATCCGTTTTGAAGTTGCGGACGCACGGAAATTCACGAGCGGAAAAAGCTACGGTGTGCTTATTTCCAACCCGCCCTACGGCGAGCGGTTGTCCGATACCGCTTCGGTGCAAACGCTGATGCGCGATTTCGGCAAGACCTTCCGTTCGCTTTCCGAATGGAACGCGTACGTCTTGACTTCCTTGCCCGATTTTGAGCGGTATTTCGGCAAACGCGCGGATAAAAAGAAAAAGCTTTACAATGCGAACCTGCTTTGCGGATTGTATTCCTATTTTGGAAAAGCACCAAAGGACAAATAAGTATGTTTGATTACACCAAAACCGCCGTCACGAAAATTTGGACGGATTTCAAAAAATTCTTTTATATTTGTAATATCGTCACGCAAGCCGTGTACCTTTCTTATCTTGTGTACGCGCTCGTCGCCAAATCGGGAAATCCTTGGGTAAACGGCGTGCTTCTCACCCTTTCGCTTGCGTATTTTATATTCTTTCTCGTAATGACGACGGGCAAGGCGAGCAAGGAAAAACAAAAGAGCAAAAAAATCGGGCAACGGATTTTTAAGTACTTAAAGCATTTGATTGCGCTTTACAATCTCGCCGTGATCGTATACGGGTTTTACGGCGTGTACACCCTTTCTTCCACCGTCACGATCGCTTCCTTAATTCAGCTCGTGCAAATCGTGTTTATGCTCATCGGCTGGGTACTTGGGCTTGTGTTCAACGTCGTGGAACTGATCGTGGAAAACCGCGTGCAATTTTTGCTCGAAGGTGTGGAAGCGGACTATCAAGAACTTACCAGGCCCGTCAAAACGGTGGGTAATTTCTTCAAGAAAATTACGGGTCAGGAAGTCGAGCCTGAAAAGGAAAAATCCAAATCCCGACTGTGGCTGGACGAAAAAGTGAAGTCGGACAGAGCGGAGAAAAAAGCCGCCAAACGCAAAAGTAAAGCCGCCGAAGAAATTGCAATCACGCAAGAAAAAAAGCCGAGAAAGCTATTCGGCAAAAGAAAGGACGATTAAACGATGGAAGCCTTGAAAAAAATACGCGTACTCAACGCAAACGCCATTAAATTTATAGCGGCGGCGTTAATGCTCGTCGATCATACGGGCTTGATGCTGTTCCCCAAACTGACGATTTTCCGTATCATCGGTCGGCTTTCTATGCCCCTATTCGCGTTCGCAGTTTCCGAAGGTTGCCGCTATACCAAAAATAAAATCAAGCATCTTGCGTTGATGCTTGGGCTTGGCGTGGGTTGTCAGCTCGTATATTTTTTGTTTTCGGGCGATACCTATTTGAATATTTTAATCACCTTTTCCCTGTCCGTTGTTATCATTTACGCAATGCAATTTTTCAAAAAATGCCTTTTTAGCGAGTGCAAACTGCTTGTAAAAATCGGCGCGGGCGCGTTGTTTTTGGCTTCGGGTGTAGGCGCGTATCTCTTTTGCCGATTTTTCACCGTGGACTACGGTATTACGGGCGTACTGCTGCCCGTGTTCGCAAGTATTTTAGATTTTCGTCAAATACCTGTCCCCGAGAAATTCCAAAAATTCGACGCTATTCCTTGGCGGCTTTTATGCTTTTTTATCGGGCTTCTTTTCTTCCTGTACGTGCGCCGTACCAACCCGATCGCGCCGTACACCTTACTTTCGATGGTGTTCTTGCTGTTATACAACGGCGAAAAAGGCAAGCTGAAAACCAAGTACTTTTTCTATATCTTCTATCCCCTACATCTTGCACTTTTGGAAGGGATATACCTTCTTCTTACATTGCTATAAAGGAAAAGGCAAACCCGCGGGTTTGCCTTCTTTTTATTGTTTGTGTTTCGTGGATTTCCAAAGGATAGCGAATACCAAAATTGCCAAAAGCGGAAACGCCGTTCCCGCGAGCATTCCTACCCGCATACCCAGCTCTTCCACCGTCAAGGCAAGAGAAGAAGCAAGCGACGAAGCGGAAGAAGAAGCGATTACGCCGTCCGTTACCACGCCGACGAGCTGCGGTCCTACCGACGCGCCGAGATCGCCGCCCGCCGCCATCGCAATATTTGAGACGTAACAGCCAAGCTTCGTACGTTTATAATTTATCATAACGACACCTTACTTCAATATTAGGCGTATTATATCACAAGCCCGTGAAAATAGCAATCAAAAAACAACGAAAAATATATTTTTCGTTGTTTTTTGCGTTTATTCGTTTTCTTCGTCCGCGGCGCGTTTGCTTGGACAGCTTTCGCCGTTTACGCAACCGCTGCAACCGTGACAGCCGCAGCCGCAATCCGTTTTTCCCGTCTTTTTCCGCCAAAGCGAAAGCGCGATTACGCCGACGACGATTGCCGCCGCAAGTACGATTATAATAATATCTATCGGTTTCATAATTTTTCCTTTTTCTTATTGTATAACACAATCCCAACGGTTATCACGACGACGACCGCCGCCCAAATGAACGCCGTCCACCACCAGCTCCCGATCGTATAGACCATACTCGCCACGAGATAGGAAGTGACGATCCAAAACAATAGCGTCCACTTGAATTTTCCTTTCCCCACTTCGCCTTTTGCCGTCGCAACCGCCGCAAAGCAGGGTACGGTGAGCATATTAAAGGCGATAAAAGAAATGAGCGCGGGAATGGTAACGCCCGTGGCGTTAATCATAATCAGTACTTCTTCCACGCCTTCTTCGTACAAGCCCGAATGCTCGAACGAAGCGAACAAGCAAGCCGCCAACGTACCGAACGTTGCGATGACGTCTTCCTTTGCAATCAAGCCCGTAAGTGCCGCCACCGCAAACACCCAACCCGCAGACGAAAGCTGACTACCGAAGCCGAGCGGCGTGAAGAAGGGCTGAATGAGCTGACCGAGCGAAGCAAGAATGGACGTATCCATTGCTTTGCCTACGTAGTTCCAGCTCCAACCGAAGTTGGACAAAAACCAAACGACGATACACGAAGCGACGATAATGGTAAACGCTTTTTGAATGAAATGCTTTGCTTTATCCCAAAGATGCAGCATTAAATTGCCAAACTTGGGCAAATGATAGTGCGGAAGCTCCATAATAAAGGGCGAAGCTTCGCCGCGCATCGTGGTGCTGCGCATTACGAGCAAGGAAATGAGCGCGACGATTACGCCGAGAAGATACATTGAATAGGTAATCACGTCCGCGTTGCCCACGCCGAATTTTGCCACGATCCCGCCTGAAATGGCAAGCAAAATCGGCAATTTTGCACCGCACGAGAAAAAGGGAATGACGCGAACGGTCGCGATGCGTTCCCGTTCGTCTACCATCGTGCGGGTATTGATCATTGCGGGAACGGAGCAGCCAAAGCCCATAATCATCGGCATAAACGCCCTACCCGATACCCCAAAGCGACGGAATACGCGGTCGAGCATAAACGCTACGCGCGCCATATATCCGCTGTCTTCCAAAATGGAAAAGCAAAGGAACAGTACGAGAATTTGGGGCAAGAACGAAAGCACGGACGACAAACCGCCCCATACGCCGTCGCAAACCAGACCTACCACCGCTTCGTGCGCATCTAACGCCGTCAAGCCCGTCGCGAGCGCGTCCCCGATTAGCCCCGTCAAAAGTTCGAGCGCGTTAAATAACGCCACGCCCAAAGAATTTATACCTTCGGAGAAGAAAATTCCCCCAACGGGCGTTTGGCTAACGGTAGCGCACCACTCGCCAAAAGCAGGAATAATACTCCCTAAATATAATAAATTTTCCGAAAAAGTTAAATGAAAAATCGTGAATAGAATAAGTAAAAATATAGGGATACCCGCCCATTTATGCGTAAGTACTTTATCCGCTTGGTTGGATTTAGAAAGCTCGTCGTCCACCTTTCTCGCGCGGGTAAGCGTCGTTGAAAAACGGGAAGTCACGTATTTATACCGCGCGTCGGCAATCTCCGCTTCCGTGTCGATTTCCTTGCCCGTGCGTTGCACGTTTTCACGGATAAACGCTTCGACGGCTTTGGCTTCCGCGGGGTGGTTTTTGACTTCGATTTCGTCCTTTTCCACAAGCTTTATCGCGTGGAATAGGGGCGCGTCCACGCCTTTGAGTTTGAGCGCGATTTCGGCGTTTGCAATCGCCGAACCGAGCAAGCTGTCCTTCAAAACCGTCGTCGCCGTACGCTTTTTAAGTATCGCGTCCATTGCTCGCGTCATCAAAAGCTCGATATTCGTGCCTTTGAGCGCGGAAATCTCCACGACGGGGATATCCATTCGCCGTTCCAACGCCCGCACGTCGATTTTGTCACCGTTTCTATCCAAAACGTCCGTCATATTTAAGGCGACGACCATCGGAATATCCAGCTCCATAAGCTGGGTGGTAAGATACAAGTTCCTTTCCAAATTCGTCGCGTCTACGATATTGATAATACAATCGGGATTTTCGTCCAAAACGAAATTCCGCGCAATCACTTCTTCGGGCGTGTAGGGCGAAAGCGAATAAATCCCCGGTAAATCGACGATATCGACGGGTTCGTTCCCCTTTTTATACGTGCCTTCACGCTTATCCACCGTGACCCCCGGCCAGTTCCCGACGTGTGCCGTACTGCCCGTGAGCACGTTAAAAAGCGTCGTCTTGCCCGCATTCGGATTGCCTGCTAATGCAAATTTTAACATACCTATTCTTACTCCATCTCCACGTGCGCCGCTTCCGCTTTGCGAAGCGTCAATTCATAACCGCGTATAGAAATTTCTATCGGGTCGCCAAGCGGTGCTTTTTTGCGCAGATAAATCTCAGCGCCGGGGGTAATCCCCATATCAAACAATCTACGGCGAATCGCACCTTCGCCGTTCACCGCTTTAATCGTGCCGCGTTCTCCTATATCAAATTGCGATAAAAGCTTCATAACCATTCTCCTGTTTTCTTAACCAAGGTTAAGTTTTACTATGAAGAAAAAAGCGGTGTACACCGTATTTTCGTTTATATTCTATCATTATTTTATGCGGTTGTCAAGAAAAAATAAACCTTGGTTAAGATTTTATTCTTGATTTTCAAGAAATTTTTTCATTTTTTCAAAGGTTTCGTTTGATACGAGATGTTCCATATTGCAAGCGTCTTCTTCCGCGCACGCCGCGGATACGCCGAGTTTTTGTAAAAAGTTACGGATAATGCAATGTTTTTCGTAAACGGCTTCGGCGTAATCCTTACCCTTTTGGGAAAGGTAGAGATGCTTGCCTTCTTCGTAGATATAACCCTTTTCGCAAAGGAGCTTCATTGCCTTATTGACCGCCGCGCCCGAAACGGACATACGCTTTGCCACGTCGATACGGTGTACGACGGTTTGCGTGCGCGAAAGCATTAAAATGCTTTCTAAATAATCTTGTTCCGATTGATTGTATTTTGCATACGTCATAGCGAAAGCCCCCTTTGAAAAAAGATATGTTTAACGCCGAATGCGTCGTTTATAAAATCAAACAGGCGTCCCCGAAGCTGAAAAAGCGGTACTTGTTATCCACGGCGTATTTATAAACTTCGAGTATTTCTTCCCTGCCCGTCAGACACGCCACGAGCATAATGAGCGTGCTTTCGGGAAGATGGAAGTTGGTTACGAGCGCGTCGACACATTTCATTTTATAGGGCGGGTAAAGGAAAATTTCGGTGTTGCCGCTACACGGGCGCACGAACCCGTTTTCGTCCGCCACGCTTTCCAGCGTGCGCACGGAAGTCGTACCCACGGCGATTACCCGCCGACCTTCGCGCTTCGCCGCGTTGATTTTTTCCGCTGCTTCCGCGCCGATTTCATAATATTCGGAGTGCATTTTGTGATCGGTAATGATTTCTTCGCTGACGGGACGGAACGTGCCCAAACCCACGTGCAAAAGCACTTCGGCTATTTCCACGCCCTTGTCGCGCAAGCGGGAAAGAAGCTCGTCCGTGAAATGCAAGCCCGCCGTCGGCGCAGCCGCCGAGCCGTCTACTTTGCTGTAAACGGTGTTATACCGCGCTTGATTTTCTAATTTTTCCTTGATGTACGGGGGCAACGGCATCGTGCCTACGCGGGATAAAACGTCTTCAAACGCGCCGTCAAAGTTGAATTCCACGATACGCTCGCCCGATTCGGTGATATCCTTGACGGTGAGCGAAAGCTCGTCGCAAACGGTGAGCGTTACGCCGATTTTGCCCTTTTTCCCCGGTTTCATCAGCACTTCCCAAGTCCGTAAATCATAGCGTTTTAACAAAAGGACTTCCACAAGCCCGCCGTGCGGCGTACGCGCGTACATTCGCGCGGGGATTACCTTGGTATTGTTGAGTACGAGCAAATCCCCTGCCTGTAACTGGTCGTAAATATCGGAGAAAATTTTATCCGAAACGGTTTTGGTTTTGCGATCGTATACAAGCAAACGCGAAGAATCGCGCGGCTCTGCGGGCGTTTGCGCGATACGGTCTTCGGGTAAATCGTAATAAAAATCTTTTTTCGTGTATTGTACTTTTTCCATAATCAATCGTCTTCAAACATCGACATTTGTTTTCTTGCTTTCAAGCTCGGCTCTATGCCCATATGCGCGTAACCGTCCTTCAAGCAAATTCTGCCCCGCGACGTACGCGCGATAAAACCAAGCTGTAAAAGATAGGGCTCGTATACGTCTTCGATGGTGTTCGCGTCTTCGCCCGTCGTCGCCGCGAGCGTTTCCAAACCCGCAGGACCGCCGCCGAATTTTTCAATGAGCGCGCGGAGCAGGCTTCGATCCGTTTGATCCAAACCAAGCTCGTCGATTTCCAACCGCGCAAGCGCGAAACGGGCGTCTTGGAGCGTGATCGTCGAATTGCCCTTGACCGCCGAGAAATCGCGGACGCGCTTTAACAAACGGTTGGCGATTCGGGGCGTGCCACGGCTTCGCCGCGCAATTTCTTCCGCTGCGGTTTCGTCGATGGAAATTTCCAACGCGCGCGCCGAGCGGGTAACGATTTCTTTCAGCTCCGCGGGCGTGTAAATTTCAAGGCGGTTGATAATGCCGAAACGGTCGCGAAGGGGCGGGGCGAGCATTCCCACGCGCGTGGTCGCGCCGACGAGCGTGAAGCGGTTGAGCGTGAAACGGATATTCCGCGCGGACGGACCTTTGCCCACGATAATATCGAGCGCGTAATCTTCCATTGCCGAATATAAAATTTCTTCAACCGAACGGTTTAAGCGGTGAATTTCGTCGATAAACAAAACGTCGCCTTCGTTCAAGTTGGTAAGTATGGCGGCGAGATCGCCCGAACGCTCGATGGCAGGTCCGCTCGTCATTTTAATATTCGCGCCCATTTCGTTGGCGATAATATGCGAAAGCGTGGTTTTCCCCAAGCCTGGCGGTCCGTACAAAAGCACGTGATCCAAAGCTTCGCCGCGCGATTTCGCCGCGGCGATATATACGCCGAGATTTTCCTTGACCTTTTGTTGCCCGACGTAATCGGACATCGTTTTGGGTCGCAGCACGTTCTCTTCCGCGTCGTATTCCGTTTTCGTGCCGACGATCAAGCTTTCGTCAGCGTAATCGTTCTCAAACATACTCTCCCCCTTTTATATCCCGCCTTGTAAAGCTTTGCGAATAACGTCTTCGACCGTCGTCGCGCCGTTGTCGCGGGCGCGTTTTACCGCTTGCGCGCTTTCGCTCTTGGTAAAGCCCAAGCCCATCAGCGCGGAAATCGCTTCTTCGTCCTGCGCGGAAAGGGGCGCGGCGGCAACGCCTGCCGTCAAGTCCGTACCCGACGCGCTCATCACTTCCGCCGCGGAAATTTTGCCGTGTAATTCCAGCACGATTTTTTCCGCCGTCTTTTTTCCAAGACCTTTCACCGCGCTCAAACGCTTTACGTCCGCCGTTGCGATCGCTTGCGTAAGCTCGTCTGCGGAAAGTCCCGTCAAGACGGAAATGCCTAATTTCGGACCTACGCCCGATACCGACACAATTTTCAAAAACAGCTCTTTTTCGCGCGTGGAAGCAAACCCAAACAGCGTTACGCCGTCTTCCTTGACCTGCAAATAGGTGTAAAGCTCCGCGATTTCGCCGATCACGAGCTTGCGGAAAGCTCCGCCCGAGCAATAAATTTCATACCCCACGCCGTTGACTTCCAAAATCGCCGTTTCGGCGGTCAGCGTCAATACTTTGCCTTTCAAATACGCTATCATTTTTCCGGTTCCTCACTTTCTTTTCTCGCGGCTTCTTTGACCGCTTTTATCTTGGCAAGCCTTGCCGCGCGACGGCGTTCCGCTTCCGCAATCAACTGCGCCGCCGCGTCGCCGTCCGTATTTTTTCCTTTCGTTCTCGTCATATTCCCCACCGCGAACAGCTCTCCAAAGCGGCTCGTGAACGCGTGACAAAGCGCAATCCCAAGCGCGTCCGCCGCGTCGTCGGGTTTGGGAACGGATTTGAGCTTCAACAGCGAAGCTACCACCGTTTGGATTTGTTTTTTGTCCGCTTTTCCATACCCCGTCAACGCTTGCTTGATCTGCATAGGCGTATACTCGTAGAGTTTTCCGCAACGCTTGACGCATGTCAAAAGCGCGACCCCGCGGGCGTGCGCTACGGCGATACCCGTCGTGATATTTTTGGAAAAGAACAGCTCTTCCATCGCGATTTCGTCGGGGCGGTACTGATCCAAAAGCCGCTGTAAGCCTTCTTCCAGCATTGCAAGGCGGACGGGCAAGCCTTCTTCTTTGGGCGTGGTCAAAACGCCGCAATCGATTGCGCGGCAATTCCCCCGCGCGTCCTTTTCGATTACCCCAAAGCCCAACGTTGCAAGCCCCGGATCTATGCCCAAAATAATCATTTCTTCTAACCCCTGCCGCGTATTTCCTTTTGCTTATCCTTATTATACCGTAATAGCGCGAAAAAGTCAAGTTTCTCTAAATACTTTACCTTGGTTTATAAATTTTTTTGCAAAAAAGGTGACAGTAGGGTATTGACAAATGGAAAAAGTATGATATACTGCTTTCCGCGACGGGCGCAAAACGGTTTCCCTCACCCTTTTGCCCCCTTGGTAAGCGCATCACTTTTCACGGTTGACTATATTCCAACAAAAAGGAGAGAGCGTTATGAAAACTGCTTTGGTTAAGTTTTTGCGTTTTACCCGTTTAGACGTGCTCTTTTTAGGGCTCGTCGAAAAACTTGCGCTCGGTTTGATCAAAAAATTGACCGCGTGGGCTACGTTCGCGCGTAATTTTCTCGATCGGGTACAATCCACTTGCGACGGCGACGAGCCGACAATCGCGTAGCCTGATAGGAATTGAACCCTACAAGGTTTTAGGGACGAAAAAGCGTTTATACTTCGTCAATCTCGCTTATAATACTTGGGTATGATTGCACTCGATTTCCTCGTCTAATTCACTTTTTCGCTTCCTAAAACTGCTCCGCACCTAAAAACGCGTATTTTTTAGATATTTTTGTCACGATTGCGCGCTGACGTATCGACATACTTCAAGCGCGAGCGTGGCGAAAAGAGCAAAAAAGACGCTTTCAGGCTTGTTGCGCTTCAACTCTTATCAGGCTATCGCTAAAATTCGGCGACTGAAAATTGCTTCGCATCTTAAAACGCGTATTTTTGAGCTATTTTTTGCGAGAAGGAAGCAATAATACCGTCCGTATTATAATGACGACGAGCATAAAAGAGCCGAAAAGACGCTTTTAA
>JAZLDG010000085.1:0-4000 GCA_045614565.1 Candidatus Scatosoma sp.
ATATATTCCCGAATAAGTCAAGATAAATGCGGCGGATTTTAAATAACGCTTTTAACCGCCTTTTTTCGTTTGGGCGTGTGTTTCCCCTGCCCTGCGTTCGTTCGTGCGTTCTACGGCTTATAATCGCCCTTAAAAAGCAAAAGCAGGGGAACTGTCGCCCCCTGCTTTTTTGTTTGTCGCTTGTTTACTTTTGTTTGGTCAAAATCGCTTTAATGCCTTCTCGCCACACTTGCACAGGCGTTACGTTGTACTCCTGCATAATGCGACGGTGTTCTTCTGCTTCTTCGGCGGGCAATGTTACACCGATAGTCTTATATTTATTCGGATTTTTAGCGTTGTATTTGTCCTTTGCTCTTTTTTGTGCTTCGGTTTGTGGCATTGTTTGCACCCCTTTCTAATTTGGCTTAATCTCGATACCATCGGAAAAACGAAAGCTTTCTACATATTCCGCACCAAGGGCGGCGGCTATTGTTTTTAATTCTTCCGACGAAAAACGGCTTTTGTTTAGCCTGTTCGAGAACGTCGCAGGGGTAATACCCAAAGCACGGGCGAGGTCGGCTTGCGATATTCCACTATAAGCAATAGCTTTTGTTATTGTTTTTCTATCCATAATCTTTGCTCCGTTCGTCAAATCTTCGTTCCGTCGGGAAACTCAAAGCCGAACACATACACACCGCCCAAAACTTCCGCTATCTTTGCAAGCTCTTCGACCGTTAAGGAATTACGTGAAATCTTGTTTGCAAGGTTTTGTCTGCTCATTCCTATTTCGTCCGCAAGCGATGCGGCGGTTTTGTTTTTTAAAGCCAAAGCCATTTTTACTTTTTGAGAATTTGTTACCATAATATTTTAGCTCCTTTGTTTTTGGTGTTTTTATTATACACTAAATAATTTACATTGTCAACTATATACGCAAAATATTTTTCAAAAAAATATAAAAAAATTTCAAAATAGTGTATCAAAATAGTTGACAATGTAAACGGAATGGTGTATAATATAGGTACAAGGTTGAGGGAACGATACCTGAGTAAAAAAAGGAGGGCTTGAGAATGCAGGCGGACGAAATGGTTTTTGAGCAGGAAAAGGAGGACGAAGTGACTGCTACCGAAGCAATACTTCAAACGGTCAAGGAGCTTGCCGACAAGTGTGAAACGCTTGAAGAGTTCCGCGAAGCGTTGGCGCGAATAATCGCCAACAAATAAAAAAAAGCCGCCCACGGCTACCAACTGAGGGACGGCAAAGAGTTGGAAGGGGCAAGCCTGCCCCCTTCTCTACTCCATAGTATAGCAGGCATAAATAAAAAAATCAAGCAATTTTAAGGAGTAAAACAAAAAAAACTATGAAAAAGACTACTAACACGAAGACGAACCCCACCACCCAAAAGCAAGACGGCAGCTTTTCCGCCGTTTTGGCAGCACTTGCAAAGCTTTGCGAACCAAAAAGAAAAACGCTTTTTGACCTTGCCGAAGGATTAGAACTTGCCGCCGTAGACTTTGAGTATATCGAAACCTTGCTCGACGAAGTTTTTTATGAAGTGGCAAAGCCAATTAAACACGACGGAACATCGGAAGACGAACAAAACAAAGCGAACCTTATTCAACGCCGCCCCACGCTTGAAATTTTTTTAAGCATTGCGGCGGAGTACACCAAAAAACTTAAAGAAACGATAAGAAAAACTGCTGCCGACCTGTACAAGCTCGACAAAGAGCAAAGCGCAGGCGAAACGAAGAGAGCCGCCGCAATCGTTCCCGTGTACGACGAAACCGACACGGACGGGATTTTAAAAGAAGCCGCGCAAAAATAACCGCCGCACCAACAAAAAAAAGAAAAAGGGCTTGCCACAAAAGGCAGGCTCTTTTTGTGTTCTTCTTCGGATATTTTTGCAACGCTTTAAATTTTGGCTTATAACGCACGATTTTTACAAAGTCGGGGGAATTGTTGGGGAAAATGTTAATGCGCCGTAAATCACCCATAAAAGGCATTAAACACGGCGACAGGCTAAATATTACGGCTTATATTTTCAAAACGTAACGCTAAAAGCGTTATGCGCTCCGCACCGTGCGGCGGTACATAAAAAACCGCCTACCATTTACGGCAAGCGGTTTTTGTTTTTTTGGCGTGTAATAATCTACCGTGCGGAGTAAATTATTTTACCACCAACCGACGGGGCTTTTCCCGTTAATAAGCATAACGCCACGGGGGCAAACGTTTCCGTCTTGAATTTCCAATTCCTTCAAGGGGATAAGCGTAGGACGCGCAACGCGTGCCGACTTATTGATGCCGTTGTCTTCGTATTGTTCATTACGAAGACAAACGCAAACCGCCTTATCGTCAGTAAACCCAATAATTGTCACTTCTTCGACGATTTCGTCCTTGCCGTTGGGGCTTGCTTCGTTTTTGATAGTTTGTCTATAAATAGCTTTTAATTTTTCCATATGGTTTAAATCTCCTTTTTATTTATTATCCTACTTTGAAATAGCTTCATTTCCGTCAACTTTTAAATCATACAACGGCAACTGCTTAACATCGCACCAACCCGAATAATCCCCGTTAGTATTAGGGACAACGCAAACGGCTGCATTGTTTCCAACAAAAGAAATAATCGTCACTTCTTTTGTTTTAAGTTCTTGCTTGCCGTTACTGCCTGTAACATAATAATTCATTAAAGCCTTAATTTTCATAAAAATCTCCTTTTAAATTTATTTTTTTTATATCAACAATCCGCCGCACCGAATTATTTTTTGCGACCAACCAAATACAATTCAGTATTGAAGTCTTGGAACAAATTTGTTCTATTTTCGCCAAAAATAAGTTGACGGTTTCCGTTCTTGTCCACGCCTACCAAAAACCACGAAGTCATCGGGATTTTTGTGCCTACAAACGGATATTTATTATTTATTTCGCTTGGAAGTGTTATCCGCAATCCGTTCAACCAATCGCCGTAGCCAACTTCTGGAAGCGTTTCTATTTTGTGATAATAAGTAGTGTTATTTACGTTAATATGCCGTTCAAACGGATTGATAGGCACAACACCAACATAAAGCTCAACGCCTGCGCATTCACCGCCGATTAAAGCGCAAAAATTTGACATACCGCTACCAATTATAAAGTTTTTTTCCGTCGTTCTAAAATGATATTGACACGCAAACTTTAAGCATTCAGCAGAATTCTTTTTAATAAGCAAGTCGTCAACTTCAAACGCTTTCATTACTTTGCTTTCGTCGAAGTCAACCCTGTACGGCTTTTTTGGATATTCGTGCGCAAGCGTGCTACGGACAAACGCTTCGTTTGTTGCTTTTTTAATTTCGTCCCTATTATCAAAATCTATTGAAAGAAGTAATACGTTTGCATCGCCTACCAAAGTAGTTGTATATACGGTTTGATTTGGCGAAAACAAGCAAATATACCCGGAACCAAAATTATCTTGAACAACTACACGCAAGTAAACAGGATAAGCTTTTCTAAGCTTAACAGTAAGCGTTTGCGCTTCCGTATCAGCCGTTATTTCTTGTATATCGTCTTCGGTCAATACATAAGTCGAATTGCTTGCATTTGCGCCGTCCGTGAGCAATTTAAAGCTTACTGTTTCCGCACGCCCCAGCGTGTCGCAATACCGAACAGCCTTTTGCGCACGGTCAAAGCGTTTACCGTCTATTACGCTTTTTGCTTCCAACGGTGCTACTTCCGATTGATAACCTACCGCAAAATTATCAAGCGTTTCAAACTGGAAGTAAATACTGTTTCCAATCGCAAGGTGTTTGACAGGCGAAAACGCCGTTACGATTTCAACACCTTCCTGCGTATAGGTGGTAAACTCTGCACAGGTCAAAGGCGTTGCGTTCGTAAAGTCTAAAAGCTTTTCAAAAGTTTCTTCCGTTATAGATTTTGCATTGCCTTTAAATTCATAATCGTGCGTAAACACGAAAAACTCTTCCCAGTTCACAAATCTCTTTGCCCACTTTGTCGTGGATATATCGCTTGTTTTTATTTCGTTTTTAACGCC
>JAZLDG010000086.1:0-20611 GCA_045614565.1 Candidatus Scatosoma sp.
ACCGTTGGGAGCGGGAAGAAGTAAAAAAAGAAGTTGTTGCGGGAACGTACCGTTTTGAAGACGACGTACGCGTGGAAGATTATTATTCGACGCGCGTGGGCTTCGTGAACGCGGGTAAGGCGCACGTGGTGCACGATGAAAACGGCTTCACCTTTGAAGGCGAAGTGGACGGCAAACCGTTTAAGCTCAATAAGCCCGTTTCTTCTATGTACTCTGTACACGTCGAATACGATTTCTTAAACCGCGGCGACGCGTTCGATATTGCGACGGACGAAACGAGCTATTTTATGTTCCTGAAAACGGCGAAAAATTACTTGACGAAAATGCACTTTGCGCAAGAAGAACTGTATAATTATCACGTTCGCGGAATCGGCAAAAACCAAGAATAAAAAATAAAAAATAAAAAGGGCAGATATGCGATGAAGCATACCTGCCCTTTGGTTTATTGTGTTAAATTATGCAGCGTGCGTCTTTTTCGGGAAGGGAATCGAGTTCCTTTTTCTTTTCCGTGTAACCCGCTTTTCCAAGGAGCGCGAAGGTTGCTTTTTTGCCTTCTTCAACGCCCGGCTGATTAAAGGTGTTGATGTTGAGCATTGCGCCCGCGTACGCCGTTTGAAGCTCGAAAAGGAACAAGAGCTGACCGAGCGTAAACGCGTTCAATTCGGGAAGGTAGATGGTGTAATTCATTCTGCCAGCTTTGGTCAAAGCATACGCCGTTGCCGCATTTTCCGCTTGGATCAATTCTTCCATCGTGTGTCCGCCAAGGAACGCTACGTCGGGGATATTTTCGCAACCGTGGGGAATGGGCATTTCACAGCCGTACTTTTTCAAGGAAAGGAAAGTTACGACCTTGTCGAAAGGACCTTCGGTGTAAAGCTGTACCTGCGAATGTTGGTCGGTAACGCCGAGCGATTTCACGGGCGTTTGCCCAACGTTGCAGGCTACGCCGTCAAGCGTGATATTTTTGCCCAAGCTTTCCGCCCAAAGCTGACAGTACCAGTCCGCGATATATTTCAAGTTATCCGAATAGGGCATCATAACGCCGATATTCTTGCCTTGCTCCATTGCCGCGATCTGCAATACCGCGCACATAAGCGCGGGGTTTTTTTGCATAGACGAATAACGGCAAACGCTATCCATATACGCCGCGCCCGCAAGTAAGCCTTTAATATCGATGCCGAGCACCGCCGCAGGCAAAAGCCCTACGGGGCAAAGCTGGGAAAATCTGCCGCCTACGCCGTCGGGAAGCACGTAGCTCTTAATTCCGCCCACTTCGTCGGAGATCTTTTTAAGGTTGCCCTTTTTCTCGTCGGTGGTGAAAATCACGTTTTCTTTAACGTTTACGCCCGCTTTGGTAAGCTGATCTAAAATAATCAAATATTGCGCCATCGTTTCGCTCGTTGCGCCCGATTTGGAAATAACGTTGAAACACGTTTTCGCGGGGTCGATCACGTCGAGCAAGTCTTTCATTCTTACGGGATCTACGTTATCTTCTACGTAAAATTTCGGGCCCTTTCTCTTGGAACGGGGCAAATCGTTGTAATGTAAGTGGCAAAGTGCGTTAAACGCCATAATCGGACCGAGTGCGCTGCCGCCGATGCCGAGTACGACGAAGTTTTGGAATTTACCGCGGATATTTTTCGCCGTTTGCAAAATATCGGCAACGATTTCCTTTTGGTTGTAGGGAAGCTCCGTCCAGCCCATATACAGTTCGTCTTTGCCTCTGTTTTCTTGTACGTAACGGAACGCCGCGCTTGCTTTGGAAGCGTACGAAGCAAGTTCTCTTGCCGTAAAGCCCTTGTCGCCCAAGAAACGATCGGTCATATTGTTGTAGTCCAAGGTTACGCGCATAGAGTTGCGCCATTCTCTGGTTTTGTAGCCCATAAAAAATACTCCTTTGTTTTTTAGGTTAATCGTTGATTTTGACATAACCTTATTTTTTAGTTACCGTTATATTTTACTCTTAATTGCATTTAATGTCAAGAAACGGAACGCAAAAAGTGGATAAAAAATTAAGAAATTTCACAAATTTTCTTTTTTGGAAAAAATTTCTTAAAGGGAATAATTCCAAGCAACCCCCAAATTACCGCGGTAAGCACCAACAAAGCCAAGCCTGAAAGGGTAATGCAGAGAAGTTCGCCCAAAAATCGTTGAAATAAACTGACGAATAAATCTCCGCAAAGTGCGATGGGCAAGATTGTAAACATTGCTTTTGCGACGGGGTGAAAAAGCGCGCCTTGCCGTTTCTTGAAAGTGTGCCTGTATAAATTCGGGCATTTTTTACCCAAAAGGGTGAGATTGCAAATGCTCGTGAGAATAAAGCTCGCGCCAAGCCCGATAATATAAGCGTACGCGCCGCAAACAGCGGGTAGAAACAAAATACAAAGCAGCATTGCCGCCGCACCGATAAAGTAATAGATAAAGGTTTGTTTTTCAAAACCCATAGAGTTGAGCATACCCGTCGAAATCATCGTCAAACTCATCGGTAAAAGAATGGGACAGCCCGTGCGGATAAATTCCCCTGCGAGCGGTTCGGAAAAGGCGATTTTTCCAAGCTCGTCGCCAAAGGCGTAAAAAAAGGGCAGTAAAAAGCAAGCGACGAGCGTGGATACCGTTAAGCCCTTAGATAAATTTTCATATAAACGCTTGGTATCCTTGCGATAAAAGTTTTCGGAGAGCTCGGGAACGAGCACGAGCGAAAGCGAGCCGATAATGGTGGACGGGATAAAAAGCACGGGGATTGCCATACCCGACACCAACCCGAAAAGGGTGAGTGCTTCCGATTCGCTCAATCCCGATTTCACGAGCATTGCGGGCAATAAAACGGCGACGGCAGAGTTGACGAGCGTACCGCTTGCGCGGACGGAAGTGATAGGCAGGGTTGCGTTGAACAGCGGTTTTAGCTGTTTTTGGGGCTTAGCGAATTTACCGCCGTACAAGAAGAAACAGCAGATGGACGCGAGAAAGGAAAAGACGTAGGAAATGACGACCGCCCAGCCCGCCAAGTTCGCGCCCGTTTGTACACTCGATACGTTTCGCAAAAGCAATACGCCCGCAACGACCATTACCGTTTCTTCGGCGATTTCTAAAATAGACGGAAGTAAAAACTGTTTATTCCCCCAAAAATATCCCCGAAAAACGGCGTAAACGGAAGTGATGCTCAATCCGAGCAATAAAATACGAAAGACCTGCAAGCTCCGCTCGTCCGAAAACAGAAAGGAAACAGTTTGCGGGAAAAGTCCTAAAATCAAAGAAACGGGCAGGGTGAGCACAAGACAAAGAAAAAGTCCCGCGCTCACCGCGCTTTTTTCGCCGTAAGGGTTGTTTTCCGCCTTGCTTTTGGAAATAAGGCGGGATACGGTGAGCGGAATACCGCCCGTGCCGATCGTCAAAAAGACGGCGAAAACGGAGAGCGCGACTTGGTAAAGTCCCACGCCTTCCGCGCCCAAAAGGCGGGAAAGGACGATGCGGTATAAAAATCCCAAACCGCGTTCGGCGACGGAGAGCGCGGTGACGATAGAAGCGGTTGCAAACGCGGTGGTTTTTAGCGATTTATGCGGATTGTGCGGCGTAAGGTTTTTCATAATATTATTGTACGAGCCGTTTTCTTGTGGTATAACAAGAATATTTAACTTTTTTAAGGCATAAATGTAAATATGTTAAAGTTGGAAATACCCGTATTTTACAGAGTTAAAAAAGACCAAACGCTTCGGGAAATCGCGACGGCGTTTTGCGTTGCGGAGCGGTTGCTTGCCAAAGAAAACGCGCTTGAAGCCGAGCCGCGCGAAGGTGCGCTTCTACGTATTCCGTCCTTGCGCGGAAACGCGTATACGGCGGGGGAGCGGGATAGCAAAGCTTTGCTTTGCGGGAGTGAAAAAAGCTTTCGCGAGAAAAACGGCACGGATATTTTATATCCTGGAATGCGCGTGATTTTATAACCGCACACTTTTGCCTTGCTTTGCATACGATATAATAAGTAATTATTACGCGAAAGACCGAAAACGCGGCGGGAGCGTTCAACGAAAGAAAAACCTGCCGAGCATTTGGGTTTATTCGTAACAGGAGGTATATAATGTCCTTTTATTCTAATTTTCAATCGGATAAATGCCCCGGAACGATTACGGGCAATCCGCTCGGCGGTTTGACGGAAAAGGTGTGTATTCAAGCGGAAAAAATCTTCGACGCGTGCATTAAGCAAACGCAAATCGAAAATTATTCGCTCACCCTTACCGATCTTTCTCCCGCTTCGCCTACATATCCTTTAACCTTCGTTAGCGCGCGTTCCGTTACGGCGGAAGCAACCGTCACGAATTTGACCGTCGACAGACAGTTGGATAAATCTTGCGCGCGTGTGCAAGCTACGGTTTCCGTGCCTTTGGAAGTTTTATTCACGGACGCGGCGGGCGTGGAAGGGAGCGCGACGGCAACCGTTTCGCTCAACCAAGACGTTTTGCTGTACGTGCCCGCACCGTCCATTATTCCGTTCACGGTAAAAGCGGTGGTGAGTGCGGTTGCGCCCGACGGCGTTTACAATCCCGAAACGCAGGGCTTTACCGTAGCCATTTGTGCGACGATTATTTTGAAGATTGCAATGCCCGTGGAATTGCTCGTACCGTCGTACGGCTATTGCGTGCTTCCGCCTTGCCAAGAATATTCGCAGGAAGTATGCGCGGGCTTCTTTGAATTGCCGCTGTATCCGCAAACGCGTAACCGTCCTTGCAAAAATTAAGTTTCCAAGAAAAAGCAGTCCGTTTTGCGGGCTGCTTTTTTGCGTTTATTTCCTTTGAAAACCTTGCTTTTTTATGCAAGAGATGGTATAATATGAGTATGAATATTTACGCTATCAGCGATTTGCATTTATCCACGACCGCGGACAAGCCGATGGACGTGTTCGGCGGGAACTGGGAAGGGCATTTCCAAAAAATAAAAAAAGACTGGCTTTCCGTCGTGAAAGACGACGATATCGTCTTGATTGCAGGGGATATCAGTTGGGCGATGAAGCTGGAAAACGCGCTCCAAGACTTGAACGAGCTTGTGGGGTTACCAGGGAAAAAAGTGTTTATTCGCGGAAACCACGATTACTGGTGGAACGGTATTTCTAAGCTCCGCGCTTCCGCGCCTGACGAGAGCTTTATTTTCTTGCAAACGGACGCGGTAAAGCTTGGGAATTTCGTCATCGTCGGTTCGCGGGGTTGGACTTGTCCCGAAAGCCCCGATTTTACCGAGCAGGATCAAAAGCTGTATCTTCGCGAAGCGGAACGTTTCCGTCTTGCGCTTTTGGACGCGAACGACCTGTACGAAGACGGCGACGTGAAAATCGCAATGATCCATTACCCGCCGTTTAGCTTGAAAAGCGAAGCTACGCTCTTTACCGAACTGTTTGAAAAAAACGGCGTGCAAAAGGTCGTGTTCGGGCATATTCACGGCGCGGCGTACTTTCCGCTTAAATCGGAACGCGGCGGCGTGGAATATATTTTAACCGCTTGCGATAAAGTGGGGTTTAAGCTCGTAAAAATCTATTGATTTTTCAAAACGGGCGGCGTAATCCTTTACAAACGAACGAAAAAGTGCTATACTATAAAATTGAAAGAATAAAACGGAGAGAAATATGCTCAAAAGAAAAGATTTATTAGGGCTTATCGACGTCACCGCGGAAGAGATTAACGAGCTTCTCGACGTGGCGACGGAAATGAAACGGCATTTGAAAGACGGGAATAAACAGCTTCCCTATCTCAAAGGCAAAACGGCGACCATACTCTTTTACGAAAACAGCACGAGAACGCGTACGAGCTTCGAGCTTGCCGCCAAGTACCTTGGCGCGACGGTCATCAATATCGCCGCGGGCAGCTCGTCGGTGGCAAAGGGTGAAACGCTCGTCGATACGGGGAAAACGCTGGACGCACAGCTCAACGATTTCCTGATTATGCGCCATCCGATGGGGGGTGCGCCCTATTTGCTTGCAAAGACCGTGAACGCGGGCGTGCTCAACGCGGGCGACGGTATGAACGAACACCCTACCCAAGCTTTGTTGGATATGCTGACGATGCGCGAGCATTTCGGGCATTTAGACGGCTTGAAAGTGGCGATCGTGGGCGATATCAAACATTCGCGCGTAGCAAAATCCAACCTGTTCGGCTTGAACGCGATGGGCGCGGAAGTGCGTATGTACGCGCCTGAAACGCTTATTCCCAAAGGCATAGACAAGCTTGGCGCAAAGCTTTGTTCGAGCAAAGAAGAAGCTTTGGACGGCGCGGACGTCGTAATGGGACTTCGTATTCAGCTCGAACGCCAACAAGCGGGCAATTTCCCGTCGCTCAACGAATACGCGGAATTTTACGGCGTAGACGGCAAATCGCTCAAATACGCAAAGCCGAATGCCATCGTAATGCACCCCGGTCCCGTAAACCGCGGCGTAGAGCTTACGGGTAAGGTTATTGATCACGAAAAGAGCCGTATAGAAGAACAGGTATTTTCGGGGATTGCCGTGCGTATGGCGGCGTTGAAGCTTTTGAACGATTATAGAAATTGCGGAAGATAAAAAATAGGAGAAAATAGAAATGATCATTAGAAACGGTAACGTGGTTTTGAAAAATTCCGTTGCAAAAAAGGATATTTTGATTAAAAACGGTAAAATCGTAAAAATTGCGAATAATATCCCTGCAAACGGCGACAAGGAAATCGACGCTTCGGGCAAGCACGTATTCCCTGGGCTTATTGATATGCACGTGCATTTGCGCGATCCTGGATTTGAATACAAAGAAGACATTGAAAGCGGCTCGAAAGCGGCGGTAAAGGGCGGGTTTACGCAAATTTGCTGTATGCCCAATACCAACCCCGTTACGGACAACAAGGTCGTGGTTAGCTATATCAAGCATAAAGCGCAGGAAGTCGGGCTTTGCAAAGTGCACCCGATCGGCGCGATCACCAAAGGCTCGAAAGGCGAACAGCTTGCCGAAATCGGCGAAATGAAAAAGGCGGGCGCGGTAGCCATTTCCGACGACGGCGTGAGCGTCAAGAATGCGCGGCTTATGCGACTTGCTATGGAATACGCAAGCGGTTTTAACGTAAAATGTCTTTGCCATTGCGAAGATAAAGAGCTTGTGGACGGCGGCGTAGTCAACGAAGGGTTAAGCTCGACGATCGCGGGCTTGAAAGGTATTCCCCGTGCGGCGGAAGATATTATCATTGCAAGAGAAATTGCGCTTGCGGAAAGCTTGGACGTTCCCGTGCATATTTGTCACGTTTCCACGTACAGCGGCGTAAGGCTTATTCGCGACGCGAAAAAAGCAGGCGTAAAAGTAACGGCGGAAACCTGCCCGCATTATTTTGCGGTAACGGACGAAATCGTGACGGGTTTCGACACCAACACCAAGGTCAATCCCCCCATTCGCGAAGAAGTGGATAAG
Source organism: Candidatus Scatosoma sp. (assembly GCA_045614565.1). Classification (GTDB taxonomy): domain Bacteria; phylum Bacillota; class Clostridia; order Christensenellales; family Borkfalkiaceae; genus Scatosoma. Next base: position 7,407 of record JAZLDG010000086.1, read on the forward strand.
CAGGCGATCTTGGAAGGCTTGAAGGACGGAACGCTTGATTGTATCGTCACCGATCACGCCCCGCACCATATCAACGACAAAAACGTGGAATATAACGCCGCGGCGTTTGGGATCAGCGGTATCGAAACTTCGTTCGGGTTTGCGATCACTCATTTATACAAAGCAGGCGTTTTGAGCTTGCCTGAAATCGCGGAAAGAATGTCTGCCGCGCCCGCGCGCATTTTGGGACTGGACGGCGGCGAAATCGCCGAAGGCGGCGTAGCCGACTTGACGATTGCGGATTTGAACGAAAGCTTCGTCGTAGACCCCGCAAACTTCGTGAGCAAGGGCAAAAACAGTCCGTTTGGCGGTTATAAGCTCGACGGCGTGGTGAAATATACGCTCGTAGACGGCGAAGTCAAATACCAAGCGTAAGGGAGAGAAAAGAATGATTACGGATAGATTGATAGAAGGCATTATCGATATGCAAAACCCCACCTGCGTGGGCTTGGATACCTTGTTCGACTATTTACCCGACGAAATGAAAGCGGGGGTTACGACCTTTGAAGGGGTTGCCGAGCGCGTATTCGATTTCAATAAAAAATTAATCGACACCCTTTACGATATCGTACCTTCGGTAAAGGTACAAATCGCGTACTACGAAATGTACGGCGTAGCGGGAATGAAAGCGTACGAAGAAACGCTCAAATACGCGGCGGAAAAAGGGCTTGTCGTGATTGCGGATGCAAAGCGTAACGACATCGGCTCGACGGCGTCCTGTTATGCAAAGACTTTCCTTGGTGAAACGCAGGTAAACGGGCTTGCCCGTCAAGCGTTCCCCGCCGATTACGTGACGGTGAACGGGTATTTAGGTACGGACGGTATCGCGCCGTTCGTGGAAGAATGTGAAAAGAAAGACAAAGGTATTTTCGTGCTCGTTAAAACGTCTAACCCGTCGAGCGGCGAGCTTCAAAATCTCGTGCTTGAAAACGGCAAACCCGTATACGAATATATGGGCGGCTTGGTCGAAAAATGGGGCGAAAGCACGATCGGCGATTACGGATATTCCGCTGTCGGCGCGGTCGTGGGTGCAACACACCCCACGGAAGCGGCGCGTTTGCGTGAAATCTTACCCCATACCTTCTTCTTGATCCCTGGTTACGGTGCGCAGGGCGGGAACGCGGAAATGCTCAAAAACTGTTTCGGTAAAAACGGTTTGGGCGGGGTCGTGAACAATTCCCGCGGGATTTTGTGCGCGTATCAGAAGAACGGCGGCACGTACTACGAAGCGGCGCGCGCGGCTTGTATCGCAATGCAACGCGACCTTTCGGGCGTAATCGGTAAAATGAGTAAATAAGTATGAAAGATTATATTGCAACCATCGTAAAAAACGAACGCATAGCCGAAAACGTATACGCGGTTACCTTTGCTTTGGACGAAGATATTAAGGTTCGCGCGGGACAGTTTGGCGATATAGCTGTGGGCGGTACGCATCTTTTGCGCCGTCCTATCGCTATTTGTAAGGTGGAAAATAGAGAAGTGACCTTTTGCTACCAAATCAAGGGCGACGGCACGAAAAGCTTGAAAGAAATGGGGGCAGGTACGCGTTTAAGCGTATTAATGCCGCTCGGAAACGGTTTCTTCGTTGAAGAAAACGAGAAAAAAGTCGCATTGGTCGGCGGCGGCGTGGGCGTGTTTCCGCTCATTTCCGTCTTGCGGGCGTACGCGGATACCAAAGAGATTTCGGCGTATATCGGTTATAGAAACAAAAACGCCGTTTGCGGCGTAGAAGAATTTGAAAAAGCGGACAAATTTGTTGCCGTCACCGACGACGGAAGCTACGGCGAGAAGATGAACGCCGTGCAAGCGTTTGCTGCCGATCTTGCCAAGGGCAACCGCCCCGACGTGGTGCTTGCCTGCGGTCCTACGCCTATGCTCCGCGCCTTAAAAACGCTCGTGGAAAAGGAAAACCTGCCTTGCTATATTTCTTTGGAAGAGAGAATGGGTTGCGGCATCGGCGCGTGCTTGGTTTGCGTTTGCGATTTGAGCGGCGGCAAAAAGGCGCGCGTATGTAAAGACGGTCCCGTATTCAAAGCGGACGAAGTAAATCTTTAAGGGGGAGTATTATGGCGAATTTAGCAGTAAATCTTTGCGGCGTTACCTTAAAAAATCCCGTGATTGCCGCTTCGGGAACGTTCGGCTTCGGTCGTGAATTTAACGAATTGTACGATATAGGCACGCTTGGCGGCGTTTCGACGAAAGGCTTAACGCTTGAACCGCGTTTGGGTAATCCAGTACCCCGTATCGCGGAAAGCAGAGGCGTTATTCTCAACGCCGTGGGTTTGCAAAACCCCGGGGTGGAGCATTTTATCGAGTACGATCTCGCTTGGCTTAAAGCTACGGGTACGTGCGTGATTGCCAACGTCGCGGGGAAAACGATGGAAGATTATCGCGACATTTGCGCGAAGCTCGACGGCAAAGTGGATATGATTGAATTGAACGTGTCCTGCCCCAACGTAAAAAGCGGCGCGATGGCGTTTGGCGTAAAACCGCAAATGCTCGAAGAAGTCACGCGGGTGGCAAAGTCGGGCGCAAAAAATACGCCGCTCATCGTCAAGCTTTCCCCGAACGTAGAAAATATCGCGGAAAACGCAAAAGCCGCCGAATACGGCGGCGCGGATTGTATTTCGCTCATCAACACGCTGACGGGTATGGCGATCGATATTGAAAGAAGAAGACCGATTATTGCCAACAACACGGGCGGCGTTTCAGGCGCGGGCGTAAAGCCCGTTGCGGTGCGTATGACGTACGAAGCTTCCAAAGCGGTGAAAATCCCCGTTATCGGTATGGGCGGTATCACCTGCGCGGAAGACGCAATCGAATTTTTAATGGCGGGCGCAACGGCGGTGCAGGTCGGTACGGCGAACTTCACCGATCCTTACGCGATGCCGAAAATTATCAAAGGTCTTGACGAATGGTGTGACCGTCACGGCGTACAAAACGTCGCTGATTTGACGGGAACTTTACAAATAAATCAGTAAGGAGTAGTAAAATGCAATATACGTACAAAGAAGAATTTATTAGATTTATGGTATCGAACGGCGTTTTGAAATTTGGCGAATTTACGCTTAAAAGCGGTAGAATTGCGCCTTATTTCATCAATACGGGCAACTACAAAACGGGCAAACAGCTTGCAAAGCTCGGACAGTATTACGCCGCTTGTATCCGCGACAACGGCTTGGAAGCGGATACGCTGGTCGGACCTGCGTACAAAGGTATTCCCTTGTCGGTAGCGACGGCGATTGCTATGTATAACGATTACGAAAAGGAAATCAATTACTGTTTCGACAGAAAGGAAGCCAAGGATCACGGCGAAGGCGGTTTGTTCGTAGGGAAACAGCTTACCGACGGTGAAAAAGTCATTATCATCGAAGACGTAATGACGTCGGGCAAGGCTTTGCGGGAGATTTTGCCCAAGTTAGAAGCGGCGGCAAAGGTCGAAGTCGTGGGAATGGTTATTTCCGTGGATAGAATGGAAAAAGCGTTGAACAGCGAATTATCCGCCGTCGCGCAAGCGAAAGCGGAATTTGGGATCGACGTATATTCCGTCGTTACGATGAACGATATTATCGCGGCGATCGAAGACGGCGTTATCGACGGCAAAGAGCATTTGTCCGCGATGTATAAATACCGTAACACCTACGGCGTAAACTAATCCTTTTGCGGGGCTTTACGGCGTATATGCGGTAACGCGCGTTGTTGATAAAAAACGGGCGTGGTAGGGCGTTTATTTTGCGCTTGCGTTTCCAACGCACGCGCGCCGATGATAAACATTGCTACGGCGCAAACGAATAAAAAAGCCGTCACGGTTAAACGAAATTTCATATTAGCAGTATGCGCGAATAGACGGCGGGATATTCAAGGAGTAAGAATAATGAAAAATATTATTTTAACGGGTGACAGACCTACGGGGAAATTGCATATCGGGCATTACGTGGGCTCGCTTCGTCGCCGTGTGGAAATGCAAAACAGCGGGAAATTCGATGAGATTTATATTATGATCGCCGACGCACAAGCGTTGACGGATAATTTCGATAATCCCGACAAGGTGCGCGCGAATATCACGGAAGTTGCGCTCGATTATCTTGCCTGCGGGCTTGATCCCAAAAAGTCGACGATTTTCGTGCAATCGCATATCGAACAGCTTACCGAGCTTACGTTCTATTATATGAATTTGGTTACGCTGTCGCGTTTGGAACGCAATCCGACGGTCAAAACGGAATTGAAGCTTCGCAACTTCGAGCAATCCATTCCGATGGGTTTTTTAACCTATCCCGTATCGCAAACGGCGGACATTACCGCGTTCAAAGCCAACGTCGTACCCGTCGGCGAAGACCAGCTCCCGATGCTGGAACAAGCACGGGAAATCGTGAGAAGCTTTAACGGCTTGTACGGCGAAACGCTCGTAGAGCCGAAAGCGGTTTTGCCCGAAAATAAATCGTGCTTGCGATTGCCGGGGACGGACGGTATGGCGAAAATGAGTAAATCGCTTGGAAACTGTATCTATCTTTCGGACAGCGCGGACGAGATTAAACGCAAAGTAATGGGTATGTATACCGATCCCAACCATATCAAGGTGACCGATCCTGGGGATACCAAAAATAACCCGACTTTTATCTATTTAGACGCGTTTTCCACCGACGAGCATTTTGCGAAATATTTGCCCGAATACGCGAATTTGGACGAAATGAAAGCGCATTACGAGCGCGGCGGTTTGGGCGATATGAAGGTTAAGAAGCTGCTCAACGCGGTTATGCAAGAAACGTTAGAGCCGATCCGTTTAAGACGAGAAGAGCTTGCCAAGGATATTCCCGCGATTTGGGCGATGCTCAAAGAAGGGAGCGAAAAGGCGCGTGCGGTTGCGGCGCAAACGCTTTCCGAAGTCAAACGTTCTATGAAAATCAACTATTTTGAATAAAACATTTGCGCCCCTGTCAAATAGACAGGGGCGCAAAACTTCAACGATTATTAACCAATAAAGAAAGATAGTCGTTCAACCGTTCTTTATCCTTTTCGGACAAGGAACGGTATTTTTTTAATAAAATCTTTTCGTCCAAAGAGAAACTTGGTTCATCGTTGGGTGAAAAAGACGGAAGCTCGCGTCCTAATAATTCGTCCACGCTTATGTGAAAATAATCTGCGAGTAAAATCAACGTTTCGTAAGGGGCTTGTCGTGTTTCATTTTCATAGTTCGCAAGCGTACATTGATGTATTCCGATTGCCTTTGCAAGCTCGCTACGCTTCAAACCGTTTTCTTTCCTTAAATCTTTTAGATAAAACATACTTACCCCACGTTTATAAATTATTCATTTTGCATTATTTTATATGCTGATTATAACAAAATGAACGAAATTGTAAACATAATAATTCAAAATGAGTTGACAAGTATTTAAATATGTGGTAAAATTATTCAAAACGAATTATTATGGAGAGTAAAGTATGCAAGAATTAAATGAATTATTAGGTGAGTTGTATTCTTTGCGAGCGGCGATGTCGTTAATATCTATCAATAAGGATATAATTCAACAGAAAGAAACGGCTTTTTTGGATAAAGAGTATGAAGAAAAGAGAATAAAAAGAAGATACGAAGATCAAAAGGGTGTACTTGAATTTCGCGGGCGAGTGGGTGAAAAGGAAGCGGGGGTACATTTGTTGCGATTAGAAGAAAATTACGCACGTGAAAAAAAGGTAATTACGGAAAAATACCGCGAAATTAGTCAAAGTATACAAAATTTGGGAGACAAAAATAAGAGGATCATAGGCATATTATACGATAGTTTCTCTACAATCGTTGCAGTTTCTGATTGGGAAAACGTAGATCTTCTTATTTATTATCTTGAAACGCGTCGTGCAGAAAGTATAAAAGAAGCATTATTGCTTGTAGATAAACAAAAGCAAGCGGAAATGATTGCGGGGGAGATACGTAAAGCGGGCGAAGCGATTTGTGATAAATTAGAACGTGGGTTTTCAATGATTGCAGATTGGTTTCAAAAATTACACGACCAAAGAGAAAGACAGCATCGGGAGAAAATGGATGAATTGCGTAGGATAAACGCAAATATAGAAGCGTTAAACGATTCTTGGGGCGAGTTTGCAACGGAATTGTCGGGCGCGTTGCAAGAAAAAGCAGACGTTTCAAGCGTGATATTAGCGCAAGACGTACACTATATTAAAATAAAAATGATGTGATGATAGAGAGCAAAAGCAAATGAACGCAAAGGAATTATATTTATTAGAAAGAAGACAAGCTATTAAAAAATTTCAAAACTTAATAGCTGGCGGACAAAATATAAGCGTGGGATTAGAAGCAAAGGGATGTATCCGCGCTTGCGGTAAGGGTCAAAAAGAACTTTATAAAATACACAAATGGAAAAACGTTGAAGCTGTATATTGTGGCGCGGGTTATATCGTGATTGCTAAAACAAAAGATAAACAATACACTTTAGATGGCGATTTGAGCTATCCCATACAAGGACGGGGGAAAATTAAAAAATGGGCGAACGTATGCGATATTGCTTGCGGTTATTATCATATTTTGGGATTACAAGAAAACGGACGGGTATTAGTGACGGGGTTTAAGGACGACGTCTATCGGGAGAAGCGTTACGATTACGGACAGTTTGCAGTAGATGGCTGGACGGATATAGTTGCAGTGGCGGCAGGACAATGGCATAGCCTTGGCTTAAAAGCAGACGGTACGGTAGTGGCTTGCGGTTGGAATGGATTGGGACAATGTAACGTAATCGAGTGGAGAGATATAGTCAAGGTCGTTTGCGGGCTTAATCATTCCGTTGGGTTAAAAGCGGACGGAACGGTGGTGGCTTGTGGAGATACGAATAATAATCTTTGTGCAGTTGACGATTGGACGGATATCATAGATATTGCAGCGGGACAACTTCAAACGCTTGGATTAAAGGAAGATGGAACGGTAGTGGCGTGCGGTGCGGGGGATAGAGAATCGCACGAAATTTTTAATCCTTGCGCGGTTTCCGATTGGAAAAATATCGTTTCTATCGCTTGTGGGGCTTGTTCGTCTTTGGGGTTGAAAGAAGACGGTACCGTCGTAGCGTGTGGCGTTAAGGAGAAAAAGTCTAAATTTAATTACGGACAATTGGACGTAGATAATTGGAAATTATTTGAGAGCGTATATTCTTTTGATTATGAACGTCAATTTAATCAAGGGAAGAAATAACGACCACGTGGAATTTACGCTCTTGAAAACTTGGCGGTTTTCGGGAGCGTTGTTTACGAGAGATATTCTATTTTGAATAAAGAAAAAACCGACGCTTGACGCGTCGGTTTTTTGATTTGTTTTCGATTAGCCGTTGATCATATCCTTGTAAGCTTTACCGAATTTCATAACGGGCTTCTTGCATGCTGCGATTTCAACCTTTTCTTTCGTTTGAGGGTTGATACCCGTCTTTGCAGGAACGTTTTTAACTTCGAGCGTACCGAAGCCAACGAGTTGTACCTTTTCACCTGCTTTCAACGCTTCGGTAACGACGGATACGAATGCGTCGTATGCGATCGCTGCGTCCTTGTTGGTGAAGCCTGCCTTTTCTGCCATTGCTTTAATCAATTCGCCTTTGTTCATAAGAGAATCCCCTTTTAATAATTTTCTTAAAAACCGCTTGTTTTTAAGTAATTTTATTATACAGTATAGTAAGGGGTTTTGTCAAGCTCCAAAAGAAAAAAAATCGCGAAAAACCCTGAAAAATAAAGGATTTTTTCGTTTTTTTGCGTAAAAACTCAAAAGTATACGAAAAAAGCCGAGAAAACTCGGCTTTCGTCAGGTTTTTTAAGGGAAAAACCGCGATTATTGATTAAATTCGTCGCGATAAAATCCAAGCCCCAAAACTTGTGAAACACTTGCCATAACGGCAAAGGAATCGGGGTCGATTTGCTTCATAATACGTTTAAGCGTCGCTACCTGTCTGCGGCTTACCACGCAAAGCAACATTGCGCGTTCTTCTTTCGTATACATACCCGTTGCAGGCAAAGCCGTTACGCCGCGGCTTAACTCTTTCATAAGCGCGTGGGACATTTCTTCGGGCTTGTTGGTGATAATCCGAAACTCGATTGCCGATTGAAAACCGTTCGTTACCGATTCGTTGATTTTGCTTTCGATATACGCTTCAAACGCCGACATCATTATAGGAAGTAAGGTTGCCGCGGGTGTTTCGTAGTTAAATACGAAGACCGACGAACAAATAACCAGACCGTTGATAACAAAGATCATCCAAGCAATCGAAGTCGCTTTAATTTTGCGTTGAATGATTACGGCGAGAATGTCCGCGCCGCCCGTACTGCCGCCGACCTTAAAGGCGAGCGCCACCGCAACGCCTACGCAAAGCCCTGCGGCGATTGCCGCGAAAATGCGTTCTCCGCCTGCGTTAAATTTGATTTCAAAGGTGGGGAACAGGTTTTCCCATAAAACGAGCCAAACCGATTGCATTATAATATTACTTGCCGAAAGCAGAGCAAACTTTTTCTTGACGAAGAAAAAGGAAAGCACGACCAAGGGAAGATTGAGCGCAAAAATTACGATACTTTGCGGAACGGAAAAGGCGACGTTGAGCAAAATTGCAATACCGCTCACACCGCCGATCGTGAACTCGTTGGGCGCGATTAAAGCGTACGATGCAAAGGACACGAGAAAGGAAGAAAGCAAAATATACAGTACCGCATAGGCGGTTTGTAAAGCTTTGCTCTTTTTGGTTTCCGCGTTTCGCTCCAAATCGGATTTAGTGATTTTCGGCGGCAAGTCCTGCACGTTTGCGCCTGCTACAATTTGTTTATTTTCGTTATTCGTTTCCATATTATATATTAAAGACTTTCTACCACGACCGTGATTTTTGCGATAACGCCTTCCATTAAGCGCACTTCCGCTGCGTACGAACCGACGTTTTTCGCCGCATCCATTTTGATTTTCTTTTTATCGATATCAAAGCCGCTTTCCAGTAAAGCCGCCGCTACGTGCGAAGGAGTAATGCTCCCGAACGTTTTTCCGTTTTCGCCCGTTTTGATTTTCACCGTTACCTTTTTCCCGTCGATTGACGCTGCCAACGCCTTCAAAGCTTTCACTTCTTCCGCTTTATGATACGCCGCAGCCGCCTTTTTTTGTTCGGCTTCGTGTACGCTTGCCGCCGTAGCCGCCGTCGCCAAGCCTTTCTTCAACAAAAAGTTTCTGCCGTATCCGTCCGCGACTTCCACCACTTCGCCTTTTTTACCCGTACCTTTTACGTCAGCCGTTAATAATACTTTCATAAAATTTTCTCCTTTACATTTCTACAATACTATTTTACAGCAAATTTTTGGAAATGTCAATAATCTTTCTTCATTTGATACATACTGTTTTTACCTTTGAAGGAGGATTTTTATTATGATGAATGAAAAAGGTCAAGAAGTAAACACGAGTATCGGTTGCGGCGTAACCGAATGTAAGTACAATCGCTCGGGCGATTACTGCACGCTTCGTAAAATTCACGTAGGGAACACCTGCTCTTGCGACGCGGACAGCTGTACTTGCTGTGACAGTTTTGAAAGAAAATAAACGCCAAAAATTGCCCGCGCAAAAAACGCGGGTAATTTTTTTGTTAAACGTACGTCAAATACTTGCTTTTTTAATCCAAATTATATATAATAAGATTTAATCGATAATTTTTTATCTATATCGATAATTTTTATCTATGGAGTAGGTTATGACGGAAGAAAAAAAGACTTGTAAAGTAAAAGAGTATGTAAAAGCGTTACCCAAGCGGTTTTTCATTACCGCGTTTTCGGGTATGGCGCAGGGCTTATTCGTGACCTTAATTGCAGGCACGATTTTGGCGCAAATTGCGGGTTGGATCGGCGAAGACAATTATATCGGCAGTACGCTTTGGTATATTGCGAATATCGCCAAATCGTTAATGGGTGCGGGGATCGGCGTTGGGATTGCGTACGCGCTCGGCAAGAATAAATTACTTATTTTTTCGTCCGCGGTAGCGGGTATGATCGGCGCGTTTGCGGATAAATTGATGATCGGTGCGGCAACGCCGTTCGTGATGCTTTCGCTCGGCGCTCCCGGAAATCCCATCGGTGCGTACGTAGTGACGATGCTCGTCGTAGAAGTAGTAGAACTTTACGCGGGAAAAACCAAGCTGGATATCTTGCTCGTGCCACTCGGTACGTTGCTTCTTGGCTTTGCGGGCGTTTTCGTGGCGTTTCCGTTTATTTGGCTTGTTAATCAACTCGGCGCGTTGATCGCGATTGCTACCGAAGTAACCCCCTTTGTAATGGGTATCGTGATCGCCGTGATTATGGGCGTACTTTTGACGATGCCGACTTCGTCGGCGGCGATTTGGGTTGCGGTGGCAAGCCCCGTTTTGGGCGGCGGCGCAGGCGCGGCGGGGTATGACGCGATGCTACTTGCAGGCGGTGCGGCAACGGTGGGTTGCGCGTGCCATATGGTGGGCTTTGCCGTGGCGAGCTTCCGTGAAAACGGCGTGGGCGGTTTGATTTCGCAAGGAATCGGCACGAGTATGCTCCAAATCCCGAATATTATGAAAAAACCCGCAATTATGTTGCCTATGATTATTTCGAGTGCGATTTGCGGACCGCTTTCCACCTGCTTATTTCAGTTAAAATGCGGTGCGTCGGGGGGCGGTATGGGCACGAGCGGACTTGTCGGCGTGTTCGATTTGTTCAATTACACGAACGGTTGGCTCGGCTGCGTCGGTATCATTCTATTGATGATCGTTTTGCCCGCAATCTTGAATTTCTTAATCTCGGAATTTATGCGTAAAAAGGGTTGGATTAAAGAAAACGATATGAAATTGCCTGAATAAAAAAACGCGCCCGAAGCGGAACGCTTAAGTCGGGAGGCCAAGCGGTCTTAGGAAGACAATACTAATGGCCATCTCCTTGGCCCACAGAACGACATGGCTACGATCCGACTTGACAACCGTGGCTCAAGCGACCGCGGACGCGACTTCGAACAAGCCACATTCCGCCAACTTGGTGTTGAGGAGATGAAAGACCAATTGAAAGGCGTGGAGTTCTTGAAGTCTCTGAAGTGTGTAGACCAAGACCGAATGGGTGTGCATGGATGGAGCTATGGCGGATTCATGACAACATCGCTCATGACCACTTATCCTGATGTGTTCAAGGTGGGTGTAGCCGGCGGACCGGTAATCAACTGGGAATGGTATGAAGTGATGTATGGTGAGCGTTATATGGACACACCACAGGCAAACCCTGAGGGATACAAGAACAGCAACCTGATAAACAAAGCAAAGAACTTGAAAGGCAAACTGCAGATTATCACGGGCATGAACGACCCTGTTGTTGTACCTCAGCACTGCCTCCAGTTCATCAACGCATGCACTGAGGCTGGTACACAGCCCGATTTCTTCGTTTATCCAGGTGAGGGACATAACATGATGGGGCACAAGAGTGTGCATCTGCATGAGCGTATCACTCAGTATTTTGAGAACTATTTGAAATAAGAGTTTAATAATTAAAGAGTTAAAGGATTAAAAAGCAAATAATTATCAACAGTTCGAAAATCTCTCTTTGCGAGAGTGTTAGACGATAATATTCGGATTATGTTTTTTACAGCAGGAAATATATTATTGGTAGGTTCGGTACTCCTTTTTGTGAGTATCATCGTTGGCAAGACTGGTTATAAGTTCGGTGTTCCAACCCTTTTGCTATTCCTTCTTGTAGGAATGCTGTTCGGCAGTGATGGTTTGGGACTGCAATTCCATAACGCCGACGAGGCACAGTTCATCGGTATGGTGGCACTGAGCATTATCCTGTTCTCAGGCGGCATGGACACCAAGTTTCATGATATTCGGCCAATAATGGCACAAGGTGTAATGCTGTCTACCATTGGAGTCCTTTTTACTGCCTTCTTCACCGGAATATTTATCTGGTGGGTATCAGGCATGAGCTGGTCTAATATTGCATTTCCTATAACAACCTCCCTGCTGTTGGCAGCAACTATGTCGTCTACTGATTCTGCTTCGGTGTTTGCCATACTTCGTTCACAGAACATCAACCTAAAGCATAACTTGCGCCCAATGCTTGAACTGGAGAGTGGCAGCAACGACCCGATGGCATATATGCTTACCATTGTGCTCATCCAGCTGGTACAGGCATCAGGAGTAAGTGGTGGGGATATTGCTTTGTCGTTTGCCGTCCAGTTTATCGTGGGCGGAGCCTTAGGATATGCTTTAGGACGGACGGCAGTATTTATGCTCAACAGGCTCAATATCGACAACCAGTCGCTCTACCCTATCCTGTTGCTCGCCTTTGTTTTCTTCACTTTCTCCATTACCGACCTTCTCAAAGGCAACGGCTATCTGGCGGTATATATTGCTGGCATGATTGTAGGCAACAACAAGATAAAACATCGCAAAGAGATAACTACATTCATGGACGGACTTTCATGGCTCTTCCAGATTATCATGTTCTTATGTTTGGGCTTGCTGGTAAATCCACATGAAATGCTCGACGTGGCTATCGTTGCCACCCTAATCGGTATGTTTATGATTTTCATCGGTCGCCCACTTAGTGTTTTCCTGTGCCTGTTGCCATTTAGAAACATGAATACAAAGTCGCGCTTGTTCATCTCATGGGTCGGGCTGCGAGGCGCCGTACCAATAATCTTTGCCACCTATCCTGTTGTGGCTGATATTGAAGGGGCAAACATGATATTCAACATTGTGTTCTTTATCACTATATTGTCGCTGATAATACAAGGAACAACTATATCTTCGATGGCAAACAGCCTTGGACTTTCAAAGCCTATGGAGAAAACAGGCAATGAATTTGGCGTGGAGCTTCCTGAGGAAATCAACACCAATCTAAACGACATGGTTATCACAGAAGATGACATTGCCAGCGGTGATACTCTGAAAGACATGTCACTGCCTAAGGGGACTCTGGTCATGATTGTTAAACGAAATGATGAATACCTGATTCCCAACGGCACACTTAAGCTCCATGTTGGAGACCGTTTGCTTCTGATTTCGGAAAAGCAGAATGCAAGAATGCAGGAGGAATCGGTTTGAACCAAATAGGTGAACAGATCTGGATTAATAGTTCTTTTTGAAAAAGCTTTCGGAATTTACCATAAGAAGGCAGGTTAGGCCAGTCTTTTTTTAGAAATTTCTTGACAC